>CAWKEM010000008.1:0-224455 GCA_963848535.1 uncultured Actinomycetota bacterium | reverse complement strand
CCGTACCTGCCCGACTTCGTGATGTGTTTCGCGCCGAGCTTGCGCCGATTCTGCTCGACGCCATCCTCTAGGCTGGCCGTGATGTAGGCCGTTTAGAGTCGTTGGCATGCAGTTCATGGGCTTTTCCACCGGTTCCGGTGTTGCCGGGACGCGGCCCGGAACTACGGCAGCACGACACCTCCGACCGGCAGGTGCGCCCGGTAGCGGCCGGCTCTGGGCCCGACGCTCGTCCTGTTACTGAGGCCACCATGTACGTGTGCGGGATCACCCCCTACGACTCAACCCATCTGGGTCACGCGGCGACCTACCTGCCGTTTGACCTGGTCTACCGCCAATGGCTGGACCTCGGTCACGAGGTGCACTATGTGCAGAACGTCACCGACGTCGACGATCCGTTGTTCGAGCGGGCCGCCCGCGACAACGTCGACTGGCGTGAGCTCGGCGAGCGCGAGGTGGCGCGGTTCCGTGCGGACATGGCGGCGCTGCGGGTACTGCCGCCGCGCGAGTACGTTGCAGCCACCCAGGTGATTCCCGAAGTGGTCGAACTCGTCGATAAATGTTGGCGTCGGGGGCGGCGTACGTCATCGACGGCGAATACCCGGACATCTACTACCGGGCGGACGCCACGCCGCAGTTCGGCTACGAGTCCGGCTATGACCGCGACACCATGCTGCGGCTGTCCGAGCAGCGCGGCGGCGACCCGCACCGGCCCGGCAAGACCGACGAGCTCGACGCCCTGCTGTGGCGGGCCGCGCGCCCCGGGGAGCCGAGTTGGCCGTCGCCGTTCGGTCCGGCCGGCCCGGCTGGCATGTCGAGTGCGCGGCGATCGCGCTCAGCCGGCTCGGCAGCGGCCTGGACATTCAGGGGCGGGGGCAGTATCTGAACCTCCCGCATCACGAGTTCACCGCCGCGCACGCCGAGTGCGTCCGGGTCGAGCGGCGATTCGCCCGGCACTATGTGCACGCCGGGATGATCGGGTGGGGATGGGCACAAGATGTCCAAGAGCCGCGGCAACCTGGTGTTGGTGTCGACGTTGCGCGCCCAAGGCGTTGAGCCGGCGGCTATCCGGCTGGGCCTGCTGGCCGGGCACTACCGGGCGGACCGGTTTTGGAGCCAGCAAGTGCTCGACGAGGCGACCGGCCGGCTGCAGCGCTGGCGCACCGCCACCGCGCTGCCCGCCGGCCCGGACGCTGCCGACGTGATCGCCAGGGTGCGCCAGTACCTGGCGGACGACCTCGATACTCCCAAAGCGTTTGCCGCACTTGATGGTTGGGCCACCGACGCGTGGACAATGGCGGCCACGACACCGAAGCGCCGCAGTTGGTGGCAACCGCGATCGATGCGCTACTCGGGGTGGATTTGTAATCGCCGCGGCGGTACGTTTCGGCCATGACATCGTTGCACGGCAAAGTCGTCTTCATCACCGGTGGTGCCCAGGAATCGGGGCCGAGGTCGCCCGTCGGCTGCGCAACAAGGGCGCCAAACTGGTGCTTACCGATCTCAACGAAGCCGAGCTGGCCGCGCTGGCCGCCGAACTCGGTGAAGACCAAGTGCTGACCGCGGTCGCCGACGTGCGTGATCTGCCCGCCATGCAGGCCGCCGCCGCCCAGGCCGTCGAACGCTTCGGTGGCGTCGACGTCGTCCTGGCCAACGCCGGAATCGCCAGCTACGGGTCGGTGCTGCAGGTCGACCCGGAGGCGTTCAAGCGGGTGCTGGATGTCAACGTGCTCGGCGTCTTCCACACCGTGCGGGCCACGTTGCCGACGGTGATCGACCGCCGTGGCTACGTGCTGATCGTGTCGTCGCTGGCAGCCTACGCCGCAGCCCCAGGGCTGGCGCCGTACAACGCGTCGAAGGCCGGCGTCGAGATCCTCGCCAACGCGCTGCGGTTGGAGGTGGCCCACCACGGGGTCAGTGTCGGCTCGGCGCACATGTCCTGGATCGACACCGCCCTGGTTCGCGACACCAAGGCCGACCTGCCCTCATTTGGCGAACTGCTCAGCAAGCTGCCGTGGCCGTTGAACAAGACCACCACCGTCGACAAATGCGCAGACGCTTTCGTCAAGGGCATCGAGGGCCGCGAGAATCGCATCTACTGCCCGCCTTGGGTGGGCCTGTTCCGCTGGCTCAAGCCGGTGCTTTCCACCTCGGTCGGTGAACTTCCGATGCGCAAAACCGCTGCCGAAATAATGCCCCGAATGGACGCGGAAGTCGCCGCGCTGGGCCGCTCCACCAGTGCCTACAACCAAGGCCTGGAAAAGCCCTGACCCGTTACCGTCCGAACCCCGGACGGCGCCGGCGAGAACGCTCGAACTCGGCGGCCAGCGCGTCGCCGTCGATCTTGCCCAGGTCTTCATTCATGTCGACCTCGGCGTCGCCGCGCCGCTCCAGCGACGCCACGTATTCGGCCAAGTCCTCGTCTTCGGCGGCCATCTCGCTGATCGCCTGCTCCCAATCCTCGGCTTGAGCCGGCAGGTCAGCCAGCGGAACCTCGATGTCGAGGACGGTCTTCGACGCGGCGCAGCAGCGCCACCGTCGCCTTCGGGTTCGGCGGATGCGACACGTAGTGCGGCACCGCCGCCCAGAACGTTACCGCCGGGATCCCGGCGCCCACTCAGCGTCCTGGAAGACCCCGGCGATGCCGGTGGGGCCCTCGTAGCGGCTTTCCTCGAGGCCGAAGCGTTTCGCCGACTCGGGGGAGTAGGCCGCACCCGAGACCGGTACCGGACGGGTATGCGGGGTGTCGGCCAGCAAGGCTCCCAGGATCACGACGGTGTCGACGTTGAGCTTGTCGGCGATGGCCACCAACTCGGCGCAGAATGTGCGCCAGCGCATGTTCGGCTCCACCCCGTGCATCAGCACGACGTCGCGCTCGCTGCCCGGTGGCCGGCAGTGCGAGATCCGCATCGCCGGCCACACCAGTTCCCGGGTGACGCCGTCGACTTGCCGGATGACCGGGCGATTGACCTGGTAGTCGTAGTAGGCCTCGTCGTCGATCTCCAGGATCGGATCGGCTTCCCAGATCGCCTCGAGGTGCTCGAGCGCGTCGCTGGCCGCGTCGCCCGCGTCGTTCCAGCCCTCGAACGCCGCTACGACGACGGTGTCATGCAGTTCGGGGAGCGCGGCGTTGCCATCGGGCGGGGTCACAGATTCAGGGTACGGCTTTCGACCGACGGCCTGTGCGGACGTTCCGGATGCCTGGAAGAGCCCTGTCAATCACTCGGACGTTTGCATAGACCCACTATCCTTGTGGAGCGACTGCCGCAACGAACACCGCTACGACACCGACATCCTGGATACCTTGGCGCAGCGTGTGGTGGTCGGCGATGGGGCGATGGGCACCCAGTTGCAGGCCGCGGATCTCACGCTTGACGATTTCAGTGGCCTTGAAGGCTGCAACGAGATTCTCAACGAGACGCGTCCCGACGTGCTGGAGACAATCCACCGCGCTTACTACGAAGCCGGCGCCAATGCCGTCGAGACCAACACCTTCGGCTGCAACATGTCCAACCTCGGCGACTACGACATCGCCGACAGGATCAGGGACCTGTCGCAACGGGGCACCGCGATCGCGCGCCGCGTCGCCGACGAGCTGACCACCCCCGACCGCAAGCGCTACGTGCTGGGGTCGATGGGGCCGGGCACCAAGCTGCCGACCCTGGGTCACACCGAGTACCACCTCATTCGCGACGCCTATGCGGAGGCTGCACTTGGGATGTTAGACGCGGGCGCCGACGCCATCCTCGTGGAAACCTGCCAGGACCTGCTGCAGCTGAAGGCCGCGGTGCTGGGATCGCGGCGCGCGATGGCGCAGGCCGGCCGGCACATTCCGGTCTTCGCCCATGTCACAGTGGAGACCACCGGCACCATGTTGCTGGGCAGCGAGATCGGCGCGGCGCTGTCGTCCGTCGAGCCGCTCGGCGTGGACATGATCGGTTTGAACTGTGCGACGGGTCCCGCCGAAATGAGCGAGCACCTGCGGTACCTGTCCAGACACACCCGCATCCCGGTGTCGGTGATGCCCAACGCCGGTCTGCCGGTGCTGGGCCCCAACGGCGCCGAATATCCGCTGCAGCCCGACGAGTTGGCCGAAGCGCTGTCCGGCTTCATCGCCGAGTTCGGGCTGTCGCTGGTCGGTGGCTGCTGCGGCACCACCCCGGAACACATCAGCCAGGTTGCGGCGGCGGTCGCCCCGTCCAACGACGGGACCAAGCAGCGCGGCGCGCGTCACATGACTACGAGCCGTCGGTGTCGTCGCTGTACACCGCCGTCCCGTTCAAGCAGGAAGCCTCGGTTCTGGTCATCGGGGAGCGAACGAACGCCAATGGCTCCAAGGCGTTCCGTGAGGCGATGATCGCCGAGGATTACCAGCAGTGCCTGGACATCGCCAAGGATCAGACCCGCGACGGCGCGCACCTGCTGGACTTGTGCGTGGACTACGTGGGCCGCGACGGAGCGGCCGACATGACGGCGCTGGCCAGCCGGCTGGCGACGGCGTCGACCCTGCCGATCATGCTGGACTCCACCGAAACCCCGGTGCTGCAAGCGGGTTTGGAGCATCTGGGCGGACGCTGCACCATCAACTCGGTGAACTACGAAGACGGCGACGGTCCGGAGTCGCGGTTTGACAAGACCATGGAGTTGGTCGCCGAGCACGGCGCCGCGGTGGTGGCGCTGACCATCGACGAAGAGGGCCAGGCCCGCACCGCCGAGAAGAAGGTCGAGATCGCCGAGCGGCTGATCAACGACATCACCGGCAACTGGGGAGTCGACGAATCCTCCATCCTCATCGACTGTCTGACCTTCACCATCGCCACGGGCCAGGAGGAGTCCCGGAAAGACGGCATCGAGACCATCGAGGCGATTCGGCAGCTGAAGAAGCGTCACCCCGCTGTGCAAACCACCCTCGGGTTGTCCAATATCTCGTTCGGCCTCAATCCCGCTGCGCGCCAAGTGCTCAACTCGGTGTTCCTGCACGAATGTCAGGAAGCCGGTCTGGATTCGGCGATCGTGCACGCCTCGAAGATCCTGCCGATCAACCGGATCCAGGAAGAGCAGCGTGAGGTCGCGCTGGACCTGGTCTACGACCGCCGCCGCGAGGGGTACGACCCGCTGCAGGAGCTGATGCGGCTCTTCGAAGGGGTGTCGGCGGCGTCGTCGAAGGAATCCCGCGCCGCCGAACTGGCCAAGCTGCCGCTGTTCGAGCGGCTGGCTCAGCGCATCGTCGACGGCGAGCGCAACGGCCTGGAGGCCGACCTCGACGAGGCGATGATCGAAAAGCCGCCGCTGGCGATCATCAACGAGAACCTGCTGGCCGGCATGAAGACGGTCGGTGAGCTGTTCGGCTCCGGGCAGATGCAGCTGCCGTTCGTGCTGCAGTCGGCCGAGGTGATGAAAACCGCGGTGGCCTACCTCGAACCGCACATGGACAAGGCCGACGACGACTCGGGTAAAGGGCGGATCGTGCTGGCCACCGTCAAGGGCGACGTGCACGACATCGGCAAGAACCTCGTCGACATCATCTTGAGCAACAACGGCTACGAGGTGGTCAACATCGGCATCAAGCAGCCGATCGCCAACATCCTCGAAGTAGCCGAAGACAAGAGCGCTGACGTGGTCGGCATGTCGGGCCTGCTGGTGAAGTCCACCGTGGTGATGAAGGAAAACCTCGCGGAGATGAACACCCGCGGCGTGGCCGAAAAATTCCCGGTGCTGCTCGGCGGTGCGGCGTTGACCCGCAGCTATGTGGAAAATGACCTGGCCGAACTGTACGAGGGCGAAGTGCACTATGCGCGAGACGCTTTCGAGGGTTTGAAGCTGATGGACACCATCATGAGCGCCAAGCGGGGCGAGGCGCCCGACCCCGACAGCCCGGAGGCCCGGGAGAGGGAAGCGGCCCGCAAGAAGGAAGCCGAGCGCAAGGCCCGCCACGAGCGGTCCAAGCGCATCGCGGAACAGCGGAAGGCGGCCGAGGAGCCGGTCGAGGTGCCTGAACGCTCCGATGTGGCCGCCGATGTCGAGGTCCCGGTTCCGCCGTTCTGGGGTTCTCGGGTGGTCAAGGGTCTGGCGGTGGCCGACTACACCGCGCTACTGGACGAGCGTGCACTGTTCCTGGGCCAGTGGGGATTACGTGGTGTGCGCGGCAGCGAGGGACCGGCGTACGAGGATTTGGTGGAGACCGAGGGCCGGCCGCGACTGCGGTACTGGCTGGACCGGTTGTCCACCGACGGCATCCTGGCGCACGCCGCGGTGGTGTACGGCTACTTCCCGGCGGTGTCCGAAGGCGACGACGTGGTCGTGCTGGCTGAGCCGAAACCCGACGCGCTGGAGCGTTATCGATTCACCTTCCCGCGCCAGCAACGAGGCCGATTCCTGTGCATCGCCGATTTCATCCGGTCGCGGGATTTGGCCGCCGAACGGGGCCAGGTTGACGTGCTGCCGTTCCAGCTGGTGACGATGGGCCAACCCATCGCTGACTTCGCCGACCAGTTGTTCGCGTCCAATTCCTATCGCGACTATCTCGAAGTGCACGGTATCGGCGTGCAGCTCACCGAGGCGCTGGCCGAATACTGGCACCGGCGTATCCGCGAGGAGCTCAAATTCTCCGGGGAGCGGTCGATGTCTGCCGAGGACCCCGAGGCGGTCGAAGACTATTTCAAGCTCGGCTACCGCGGCGCCCGCTTCGCCTTCGGTTACGGGGCATGCCCCAACCTGGACGACCGGACGAAGATGATGGAGTTGCTGGAGCCCGAACGCATCGGCGTGACGCTGTCCGAGGAGCTGCAGCTGCACCCCGAGCAGTCGACCGACGCCTTCGTTCTGCACCACCCGGAAGCCAAGTACTTCAACGTCTAGCCCGGTCGCCGGGGAAACCGCCGTGACTTTGCTCGGCGCCGCGTGACACAATCGCTGGCCGTGAAGACCTTCGAGGAGCTATTCGCCGAACTCGGCGACCGTGCCCGTACCCGGCCGGCCGGCAGCGCGACGGTCGCCGCGCTGGACGGCGGGATACACGGGCTGGGCAAGAAGATCTTGGAGGAGGCCGGCGAGGTGTGGCTGGCCGCCGAACACGAACCCGACGAGGCGCTGGCCGAGGAGATCAGCCAGTTGCTGTACTGGACGCAGGTGCTGATGATCGCGCGCGGACTGTCCCTCGACGACGTCTATCGGAAGCTGTGAGCATGTTGCGGGTCGCGGTTCCCAACAAAGGTGCGCTGAGCGAGCCGGCCACCGAAATCCTCGCGGAGGCCGGCTACCGGCGCCGCACCGACCCCAAGGACCTCACGGTCATCGACCCCGTCAACCATGTCGAGTTTTTCTTCTTGCGGCCCAAAGACATTGCCATTTATGTCGGTTCCGGAGAGCTCGACTTCGGCATCACCGGACGGGACTTGGTGCTCGACTCCGCTGCGCCGGTTCGGGAGCGCCTGGCACTGGGGTTCGGGTCGTCCAGCTTCCGGTATGCCGGCCCGGCCGGGCGTAACTGGACGACGGCCGACCTGGCCGGAATACGGATCGCCACCGCCTACCCGAACCTGGTCCGACAAGACCTGGCCGACCGGGGCATCGAGGCGACCGTCATCAGGCTCGACGGGGCAGTGGAGATCTCGGTGCAGCTCGGCGTGGCCGATGCCATCGCCGACGTGGTGGGCTCCGGGCGCACCCTGAGCCTGCACGACCTGGTGGCCTTCGGTGAGCCGCTGTGTGACTCCGAGGCGGTGCTGATCGAACGCACCGACCACGACAGCCACGACCACGACGAAGCCGGTGCGGCGCGCGAGCAACTGGTGGCGCGGATACAAGGTGTGGTGTTCGGGCAGCAATACCTCATGCTCGATTACGATTGCCCGCGCGCGGCATTGGACAAAGCCACGTCGATCACGCCGGGCCTGGAGTCACCGACCATCGCTCCGCTCGCCGACCCGGACTGGGTCGCCATCCGCGCGCTGGTGCCCCGTCGGGGCGTCAACGAGATCATGGACGAGCTCGCCGCCATCGGCGCCAAAGCGATTCTGGCTTCGGACATACGGTTCTGCCGGTTCTGATCAAGGCGGCCGCGGCTGTGTTAGCGTCCGCCTAGGGCCGTTGCGGGCTATTCGTTCCCCGGGAGGTTCGCCGTGACACATGCACTTGTCTTGCTGATGGCTTTATTGATCGGTGTGGTCGCCGGGTTGCGTTCGCTGACGGCTCCGGCCGTCGTCGCCTGGGCCGCCTTCCTGGGCTGGATCACCCTGCACTCCACCTGGGCTTCCTGGGTGGCCAATATCATCACGGTTGTCATCCTGACCGTGCTTGCCGTCGCCGAACTGGTCATCGACAAACTCCCCAAGACCCCGCCCCGCACCGCGGCGCCGTCCTTCGCGGCCCGGATCGTGATGGGCGCATTCGCGGGCGCGGTCATCGGTGCCGCATGGCACTACACGTTCAGCTCACTGGGCGCCGGTGTGATCGGCGCGGTGCTCGGCACCCTGGGCGGCTATCATGCGCGCCGGCGGCTGATGACCGCCATCGGCGAGAAAGACCTGCCGATCGCGCTGCTCGAGGATGCGGTCGCGATCCTGGGTGGATTTGGGATTCTGGTGCTGACGGCTCATCTGTGACAGAGCATTTCGACGCCATCATCGTTGGTGCCGGACAGGCGGGCCCGTCGCTGGCGGGTCGATTGACGGCGGCCGGGCAGCGCGTCGCGATGGTAGAGCGCAAACTGGTCGGCGGCACCTGTGTGAACAACGGATGCATCCCGACCAAGACGCTGGTGGCCAGCGCGCACGCCGCGCATCTGGCGCGTCGCGGCGCGGAATTCGGTGTCGGAACCGGACCGATCAGCGTGGACATGGCGAAAGTCAAGGCACGCAAAGACGAGATCATGCTCAATGACCGCGAGGGTGTCGAAAGCTGGTTGGACAGCATGGACGGCTGCACCGTCTTGCGCGGTCACGCGCGTTTCGAGGATCCGCACACGGTGCGGGTCGGTGACGACGCCCTGCACGCTGACCGGATCTTCCTCAACGTCGGTGGCCGTGCGGTGGTGCCCGACATCCCGGGGCTGTCCGATGTCGAGTTCCTCACCAACGTGTCGATCCTCGAACTCGACACGGTGCCATCGCACCTCGTCATCATCGGCGGCAGTTACATCGCACTGGAGTTCGCGCAGATGTACCGGCGTTTCGGGGCCCGGGTGACCGTCGTCGAGAGGGGCCCGCGGCTGGCGCCTCGCGAAGACGAGGACGTCTCGGCTGCCGTCAGAGAGATCTTGGCGGCCGAGGGAATCGACATTGTTGTCGATGCCGACGACGTGCGAATCAGCAAGCACGGCAAGGGCTTCGAACTCACGCCCCGCGCCGGTGCGGACGCCATCGCCGGGAGTCATCTGCTGCTGGCAGTGGGGCGGCGACCCAACACCGACGACCTGGGTCTTGAGGCGGCCGGTGTCCAGACCGACGCCCGCGGCTACATCGTGGTCGACGACCAGCTCAAGACCAACGTCGACCACATCTGGGCGATGGGCGACTGCAACGGCAAGGGCGCCTTCACCCACACCTCGTACAACGATTTCGAGATTGTCGCCGCCAATCTGCTCGACGACGATCCGCGACGGGTCAGCGACCGCATCACCACCTACGCGCTCTACATCGACCCGCCGCTCGGGCGTGCCGGCATGACCGTCGGCCAGGTCCGCGCGTCGGGCCGCAGGGCGCTGCTGGGTAAACGGCCGATGACCAGAGTCGGCAGGGCAGTGGAAAAGGGTGAGACGCAAGGCTTTATGAAAGTCGTCGTGGATGCCGACACCGATGAGATCTTGGGCGCCGCCATCCTCGGGGTCGGTGGCGACGAGGCCATTCACGCCATTCTGGATGTCATGTCGGCCAAAGCGCCCTACACCACGCTGTCGCGGACCATGCACATCCATCCCACCGTCAGCGAGCTCATTCCCACCATGTTGCAGCAGATGTCGCCACTCGACTAAGAGTGCACGAGGCCGTCGGTGGGTTGCGAAACATCCTGCGCGGGTGCGTGTTCCGGCCACCCGGGGTAGGGCGGCGGCGTTCCGCCGAAAGTCGGGCAGTGTTGCTGGTGGGCGCACCAGTCGCACAACCGCGACGGGCTGGGACGGAAATCGCCCGTCTGGCCTGCAGATTGGATGGCACGCCAGATTGCCATCAGCGTCTTTTCGAAGCGCAGCAGCTCGTCATGGTCCGGCGAGTAATCCAACACCTGGCCGTCAGCCAGGTAGATGAGCCGCAGCCGGGCGGGCAGCACACCCCGCGAACGCAGCAGCGCCACCGCGTAGAACTTCATCTGGAACATCGCCTTGAACTCGGCCGCGGCTCGCGCGGCCGGCGGTGCCTTGCCGGTCTTGTAGTCGACCACCCGTAGCTCGCCGGTGGCGGCGACGTCGATCCGGTCGATGAATCCACGCAGCAGCGTGCCGTCGGCGAGTTCGACTTCGACGCGCTGTTCGCAGCATTGCGGGTCGAAGCGAGTCGGGTCTTCGAGCCGGTAGTAGCCGGAGAGCAACGCCTGGGCCTCGGCCAACAGTTGGCTGCGCTGTCCGGGATCCAGCCCGTCGGCCAGGTCGGGCTCGGCGGTGATCACCTGCTCCCAGGCGGATTCCACGAGCGACATTGCCGTGTCGGGGCCGCGCAGTTCCGCGGGCAGCCCGTACAGCTGCTCCAGAGCGGCATGTACCACCGATCCGCGCAACTGCGCCGCCGACGGTGCCTCGGGCAACCGGTCGATCGCCCGGAACCGATACAGCAGTGGGCACTGCTTGAAGTCCGCTGCCCGCGACGGTGACAGCGCCGGCCGCGGCGTGCATGCCCCCGGCAGGTCAGTCATGACCCGCAGCCTAGGACGCAGCGCCGACAACCCCGGGCACCCGCCGCGGCGCGTCGGCTGGCACGCTAGACCGCGTGTCCGCAACCGGCCCGTTCACCGTCGGCGAACGCGTCCAGCTCACCGACGCCAAGGGTCGGCACTACACAATGTCGCTCACGCCCGGCACCGAGTTCCACACCCATCGCGGCTCCATCGCACACGATGCGGTCATCGGGCTGGAAGAGGGCAGCGTCGTCAAATCCAGCAATGGCGCCCTCTTCTTGGTGCTGCGCCCACTGCTGGTCGACTACGTGATGTCGATGCCCCGCGGACCCCAGGTGATCTACCCCAAAGACGCCGCTCAGATCGTGCATGAAGGCGACATCTTCCCGGGCGCTCACGTGCTGGAGGCCGGAGCCGGGTCGGGCGCGCTGACCTGCTCGCTGCTGCGTGCGGTCGGGCCCGAGGGGCGGGTGGTCTCCTACGAACAGCGCGCCGACCATGCCGAACACGCCCGTCGTAACGTATCGGTGTTCGCTGGCCAGCCACCCGAGAACTGGCAGCTCATCGTGAGCGACGTCGCGGAGTCCGACCTGCCCGACGGGTCCTTCCACCGGGCCGTGCTGGACATGCTCGCGCCGTGGGAGGTACTGGACACGGTGGCGCGGCTGCTCGTGGCCGGCGGTGTGCTGATGATCTACGTGGCCACCGTCACCCAGCTGTCGCGGGCCGTGGAGGCACTGCGGGCCGCGCAATGCTGGACCGAACCACGGGCCTGGGAGACGCTGCAACGCGGCTGGAACGTCGTCGGCCTGGCCGTTCGGCCGCAGCATTCGATGCGCGGGCACACCGCGTTCTTGATTTCCACGCGCCGGCTCGCTCCCGGCGTCGTCGCCCCGGCGCCTTTGGGCCGCAAACGCGTGGGACGCGACGGCTAGCTGCCGGGCCAATCTTCGCTGCGAAGCAGCGAGCGTCGTACCGACAGCAGCTCGAACTCGGGATGGGCGGCTACCAGATGTTCGGCGGCATCCAGTACATCGACCGCATGGCTACGGTCGCCGGACACCATGGCCACGCCGATGCCCGCTCGTCGATACAGCTCGTGTGCTCCTGTCTCAGCCGCGGACACGCTGAATTTGCGTTGCAGCTCAGCGACGACGGGACGAATCACCGACCGCTTCTGCTTGAGTGATCGAACGTCGCCCAGCAACACGTCGAATTCGAGCCAGCCGATCCACATCCCGCGCGTCAACGGGGTGGGGATTGGCTAGGTGCTGGTGCTGGTGCCGGGGCTGGAGACGGAGTCGTCGCTGCCGGTGACTTGCCCAGGGCCAACAGCATTTCCGCGGTTCGCCGGGACAACTGCCAACCCCCCGGGGAGGGCGTGAACTCCATCGGGAAGGTGAAGTTGGCCTTGTTGGCCTGAGCGGCGTTGACGCTGATGGTGGCCGTCACATTGGACGGATTCTTATCCGACCATGCAATGTCTTTCGCGGTGAAGGTCATGGGAAGGTAGCCGTTGTCCCGGAGCGCGTTGATGAACTTGTCCAGGGTGTCCGCGCCCTCGGCGGTCGCGCCCTGGACGAGGTTCACCTTGTTGATGCCCGGAACGTTCGGATCGGCGAGCCGGTTCAGCACGTCGGTAAGGGCTTCGGGTGCGGGCAGGGGAGTAGTCGGGGGAACGGCGGCCGGACTCGACGTGGCGGGTACCGCCGGGGCGACTGCCGACGACGCAACCTTGGGGTGACTCGGTGAGCAGCCCGAGAACCCGAACGCCGCCAGGGCCGTGGCGGCGGTCAGTGCTGCGGACAGTTGTCGGTGCATCCAGTCGTTCAGCCGGGCGGTGCGGCTAGGTCTGCTTCCGGGCCTGCCCCTGCGGCGGGGCCGGCTCTGAGCTTGGGTCAACAGGTGCAATGGAAGTCACACCCGCGGCTGCCGCGCCGACGGTGGCGACGCCGGCCGGGCCTGTGGCGAGGCATTTTGCGGTCACGGCGGCCCTTTCGATCAGCACGATTAGTGGCCGAGATTACCAGCGGGACAGAAATCTTAACTTTTCGTGGGTATTTGACTACGTACATCTAACGGCAATCGCCGGTAGCGTTGAAGTATCCACCGCGTGATTTCGCGGCGGGAAAGGAGCGCAACATGGGTGACTCAGAGCGTTCTGAAGCATTCGGTACTCCCCGTGATCCCAGCATGTCCAGCGGCGATGCTGCCGAACTGGAACAGCTGCGTCGTGAGGCAGCGTTGCTGCGCGAACAGCTGGAGCATGCAGCGGAATCGCACGGCACCGCCCGGTCTGCCCGCGATGTGCATCAACTCGAAGCTCGTATCGACTCACTTGCGGCCCGTAACTCGAAATTAATGGAAACTCTTAAAGAGGCCCGCCAGCAATTGCTGGCGCTGCGAGAGGAAGTCGACCGGCTCGGGCAGCCGCCCAGCGGCTACGGCGTTCTGCTGGCCACGCACGACGACGATACGGTCGACGTGTTCACATCGGGTCGCAAGATGCGACTGACGTGCTCGCCGAACATCGACGTTGCATCCATGCGGAAGGGTCAGACCGTCCGCCTGAACGAGGCCCTGACCGTCGTCGAGGCCGGCACGTTCGAATCCGTCGGCGAGATCTCCACTTTGCGCGAGGTCCTCGTCGACGGCCACCGGGCATTGGTCGTGGGCCATGCCGACGAAGAACGCATCGTTTGGCTTGCCGACCCGCTGGTCGCCGAGGACTTGCCGGACGGCGTTCCCGACGCCCTCAACGACGACACCAGGCCGCGTAAGCTGCGCCCTGGTGACTCGCTGCTGGTCGACACCAAGGCTGGCTACGCGTTCGAACGCATCCCCAAGACCGAGGTCGAAGACCTGGTGCTGGAAGAAGTGCCGGATGTCAGCTACCAGGACATCGGTGGCCTGACCCGCCAGATCGAGCAGATCCGCGACGCCGTCGAGCTGCCATTCCTGCACAAGGAGCTGTACCGGGAGTACGCGCTGCGCCCACCCAAGGGTGTGTTGCTCTACGGCCCGCCCGGCTGCGGTAAGACGCTGATTGCCAAGGCAGTGGCCAACTCGCTGGCCAAGAAGATGGCCGAGGTGCGCGGCGACGACTCCCGCGAAGCCAAGTCGTACTTCTTGAACATCAAGGGTCCCGAGTTGCTGAACAAGTTCGTCGGCGAGACCGAGCGGCACATCCGGCTGATCTTCCAGCGGGCCCGCGAGAAGGCGTCGGAGGGAACGCCGGTGATCGTGTTCTTCGACGAGATGGACTCGATCTTCCGCACCCGCGGCACCGGGGTCTCCTCGGACGTCGAGACAACCGTGGTCCCACAGCTGCTGTCCGAGATCGACGGGGTGGAGGGGCTCGAGAACGTCATCGTGATCGGCGCCTCCAACCGCGAGGACATGATCGACCCCGCGATCCTGCGGCCCGGGCGCCTCGACGTGAAGATCAAAATCGAGCGGCCCGATGCCGAAGCGGCACAAGACATCTTCTCGAAGTATCTGGTCGAGACGCTGCCCGTGCACGCCGATGACCTCGGCGAGTTCGACGGCGATCGTTCAGCGTGCATCAAGGCGATGATCGAAAAGGTCGTCGACCGGATGTACGCCGAGATCGACGACAACCGGTTCCTGGAAGTCACCTATGCCAACGGTGACAAGGAGGTCATGTACTTCAAAGACTTCAACTCCGGGGCGATGATCCAGAACGTCGTCGACCGGGCGAAGAAGAACGCCATCAAGTCGGTGCTGGAGACCGGCCAACCCGGGCTGCGTATTCAGCACCTGCTCGACTCGATCGTCGACGAGTTCGCCGAGAACGAGGACCTGCCCAACACCACCAACCCCGATGACTGGGCACGGATCTCGGGCAAGAAGGGCGAGCGGATCGTCTACATCCGCACCCTGGTCACCGGCAAGTCGTCGAGCGCCTCGCGGGCCATCGACACCGAATCCAACCTGGGCCAGTACCTGTAGGGCGGGATGTCAGTCGGTCTCCAGCGAATAGCTGTTGGTCAGGTTGTCCTGCAGCACCTGGGCAGCCCGGGTGCGGGTGTCCACCCGCAGCTCACTGGTCAGCACGCGCGGCTGGTAGCTCCACCCTGCCGGCAGGTCGAGCCGGCTGGCCAGTCCGGGCAGGTCGGCTCGCGACAGGTCGGGATCCGCAACTTGGCTCCACGTCTGCATGACCCAGCGTTGTCTGTCGGGGTCGATGAGTTCGTAGATCTCTTCCCCCGCATTGAAGACGAAGACCGTATTGCGGTTGACCTTGTTGGGTATGTAGGGCGCGGGGTTCATCGATGACAGCAGGACCGTAGCCTGCTGGATCATCTCGATCCCTCCGAAGGTCTTGGTCACCTGCGGGCCCTGAGGTTCTTTTTCGATCGCGTTCATCAGCCAGTAGCGCGGACCGTTGAGCAGGGCTGCGGCCGAGCCGTGTTCGGCGGCGATGGCTTGCGGGTCAAGCGCGGACCACAGCTCGGCGGGACAGTCGCTGAGCGGGAAGCTGTTGTAAACCGTTGCCTGCGGCCCCGCCTCGCCGGGGGTTATCAGAAGCACTTCGCCGTAACGCTTGCCGGACACGTCGGTCGCTTGTTGGCGCACCACGGGGTTGGATTCAGGGGCGGACACAGGGTGAAACTAGTTATTGATGTCGGCGGCGTCAACATCACTTGTGGCTGCCGCCACGGCGCCGCGGCACCCGAGACAGCCATTCACATGATCAGCCGATAAAGGGTGAACGCCGCTCCGCTCACGATCAAAAACCAGCCGAAGGCCGCCTGCAGCCGTGTTGCGGTCACACGCTGGGCCCATACCGCTGTGACGGCGCTGGCGGGGGTGGCCCCGAGCGTGACCGCTGCGGCCACGGACCAATCAATATGGCCGAGGGCCCAGTGCGTCGCGGTCGTCGGTATGGCCAGCACGGCGATCACTGCCAGGCTAGTTCCGGCGGCCTCCGGCATGGTCAGGCCGAACAGCAACAGAAACACTGGGACGAGAAGGAACCCGCCCCCGTTGGCCAGCAAACCGGTGAACAGCCCGACCACCGCTGAGACGGCCACCAGCATGGGACGGTTTTTGCGCCGGGCCTCGCCGGTGCGGCGGGTGCGGCCGGAAACCGGGCGCAGCACCCTGACGCCGACGGCGGTCAGGACCACACCGGAGGCAATCAGCAGCGGGTTACCGCCGACCAGGTGCGCGAGCACCGCTCCGGCCACGGTGGTCGGGATGGCGCCCAACAATGCCCACAGCGCCGCGGCCGGGCGGACATTGCGGTGGCGGAGGTACGGCCAGGCGGCCGTTACCGCTGTCGGCAGTGTCGCGGGCAGCGGCGAGGCCACCGCCATCAGACCGGGCACCCCCAGCAAAGACAGCAGCGGAGTGGCCAACGAGGACCCGCCCACGCCGAACAAACCGCTCAACGAGCCCAGCACCGCACCCACGGCGACAAACGCAGGCCAGGGTGCCACACCAAAAACCCTAACCGGACCAGGAAGCGGGGTTCCCCGCTGCCGGGCGGCATCGTCGCCGGGCCTAGGCTTAAGCCATGCAACGGATTATCGGGACGGAGGTCGAGTACGGCATTTCCTCGCCGTCGGACCCGACTGCCAACCCGATCCTCACCTCGACGCAGGCGGTTCTGGCCTATGCCGCCGCCGCCGGCATTCAGCGTGCCAAACGCACCCGCTGGGACTACGAGGTGGAATCGCCACTGCGGGACGCCCGCGGTTTCGACCTGAGCCGCTCGGCCGGCCCGCCGCCGGTGGTCGACGCCGACGAGGTCGGTGCGGCCAACATGATCTTGACCAACGGGGCGCGGCTCTACGTCGACCACGCGCACCCCGAATACTCCGCGCCCGAGTGCGCCGATCCGCTGGACGCGGTGATCTGGGACAAGGCCGGCGAGCGGGTGATGGAGGCCGCCGCCAGGCATGTCGCCAGTGTGCCCGGGGCCGCGAAATTGCAACTCTATAAAAACAACGTCGACGGCAAAGGCGCCTCCTACGGGTCGCATGAGAACTACTTGATGTCTCGGCAGACGCCGTTTTCGGCCATCATCGCCGGGCTGACCCCATTTCTGGTGTCCCGGCAGGTAATCACCGGCTCCGGCCGGGTCGGCATCGGGCCCTCCGGTGACGAACCCGGCTTTCAGCTGTCCCAGCGTTCGGATTACATCGAGGTCGAGGTCGGCCTGGAGACCACGCTCAAACGCGGCATCATCAACACCCGCGACGAACCGCACGCCGACGCCGACCGGTACCGCCGGCTGCACGTGATCATCGGCGATGCCAATCTTGCCGAAACGTCGACTTATCTGAAGCTGGGCACGACGGCGCTGGTGCTGGATTTGATCGAAGAGGGCCCGGGTCACGGGACCGATCTGAGCGACCTGGCGCTGGCCCGGCCGGTGCATGCCGTCCATGCGGTCAGCCGCGATCCGTCGCTCCGGACCGTCGTGGCCCTGGTCGACGGTCGCGAACTGACGGCCCTTGCGCTGCAACGCATTTACCTCGATCGGGTGGCGAAGCTGGTGGACAGCCGTGACCACGACCCGCGCGCAGCCGACATCCTGGAGACCTGGGCGCACGTGCTCGACCTACTCGAGCGTGACCCGATGGAATGCGCTGAGCTGCTGGACTGGCCGGCCAAACTGCGCCTGCTCGACGGTTTCCGGCAGCGGGAGAACTTGAGCTGGTCGGCGCCGCGGCTGCACCTCGTCGACTTGCAATATTCCGATGTCCGGCTGGACAAGGGCCTGTACAACCGGCTGGTCGCACGGGGCTCGATGAAGCGTCTGGTCACCGAACAGCAGGTGATCAGCGCCGTCGACAATCCGCCGACGGACACCCGCGCGTACTTCCGCGGCGAATGCCTGCGCAGGTTCGGTGCCGACATCGCGGCGGCCAGCTGGGACTCGGTGATTTTCGACCTCGGCGGCGATTCGTTGGTGCGCATTCCGACGCTGGAACCGCTGCGCGGCAGCAAGGCGCACGTCGGAGCGCTGCTGGACTCGGTGGATAGCGCCGCCGAACTGGTCGAACAACTCACCAGCTAGGGGCAGGTTAAGCCGGGGAATGTCGGGGTTGACCGGTAGGGTAGGTACATACCAGCTCGTGTGACGCGGCTGATGACAACGCAGGAGGCGGCGATGGCTCAGGAGCAGACCAAGCGTGGCGGTGGTGGCGGCGATGAGGACGACTTCGCCGACAGCACGGCCGCGGGCCAGGAGCGCCGCGAGAAGCTAGCCGAGGAGACCGACGATCTGCTCGACGAGATTGACGACGTCCTTGAGGAGAACGCCGAGGACTTTGTCCGGGCGTACGTCCAAAAGGGCGGACAGTGAACTGGTCGTTCTCTGATCGCCTGTCCACCAACTCCGCACTTTCGGGAACTCCCGCTATAGATCTCTCGTCGTTCGCTGACTTCCTGCGCCGCCAGGCGCCGGAGTTACTGCCGGCAAGCCTCGGTGGCGGCGCCCAACCCGTCGGTGCCGGGGCGCAACTTCCGCACGGCACCACCATCGTCGCGCTGAAATACCCGGGCGGTGTCGTCATGGCCGGGGACCGGCGCTCCACGCAGGGCAACATGATCGCCGGACGTGACGTGAAAAAGGTGTACATCACCGACGACTACACCGCCACCGGCATTGCCGGCACCGCCGCGATCGCCGTCGAGTTCGCCCGCCTTTACGCGGTGGAACTCGAGCACTACGAGAAGCTGGAAGGCATACCGCTCACCTTTGCCGGCAAGGTGAACCGGCTCGCCATCATGGTGCGCGGAAACCTGGCAGCCGCGATGCAAGGGCTGGTGGCGCTGCCGCTGCTGGCGGGCTACGACATTCATGCGTCCGACCCGGAAAGCGCCGGCCGCATCGTCTCGTTCGACGCCGCCGGCGGCTGGAACTTGGAAGAAGAGGGCTACCAGTCGGTGGGGTCGGGCTCGATCTTCGCCAAGTCGTCGATGAAGAAGTTGTACTCGCAGGTCACCGACGCCGATTCCGCGCTGCGGGTCGCCGTGGAGGCGCTCTACGATGCCGCCGACGACGATTCCGCCACCGGCGGGCCGGATCTGGTCCGTGGTATATACCCCACGGCGGTCACCATCAGCGCCGAGGGGGCGGCTGACGTGCCCGAGAGTCGCATCGCCGAACTGGCCCGCGAAATCATCGAAAGCCGCTCGCGCGCCGACACTTTCGGTCCCGACGCCGAGGCGCGGGGTGAGAAGTGAGTTTCCCGTATTTCATCTCGCCTGAGCAGGCGATGCGCGAGCGCAGCGAGCTCGCACGCAAGGGCATCGCGCGCGGCAAAAGCGTGGTCGCACTGGCTTACGCAGGGGGTGTGCTGTTTGTCGCGGAGAACCCGTCCCGGTCCCTGCAGAAGATCAGCGAACTTTACGATCGTGTGGGCTTTGCGGCCGCGGGCAAGTTCAACGAATTCGACAATCTGCGCCGCGGCGGAATCCAGTTCGCCGACACCCGGGGGTACGCCTACGACCGCCGTGACGTCACGGGCCGACAGCTGGCCAACGTCTACGCACAGACGCTGGGCGCCATCTTCACCGAGCAGGCCAAACCGTACGAGGTTGAACTGTGCGTCGCCGAGGTCGCGCACTACGGCGAGACGAAACCACCTGAGCTGTACCGGATTACCTATGACGGGTCGATTAACGACGAGCCGCACTTTGTGGTGATGGGCGGTACCACCGAACCGATCGCCACCGCACTCAAGGAGTCCTACGCCGAGAACGCCGACCTGCCCGATGCCTTGCGGATCGCCGTAAACGCGCTGCGGACCGGCAGTGCGGAAGCCGCGGGCGCGGATCAGGCCTCCCCCGACGTGGCCAGCCTGGAGGTGGCCATCCTGGATGCCAGCCGGCCGAGACGCGCGTTTCGCCGGATCAATCGCACTGTCTTGGAGAACCTCCTGCTAGATCTGGATTCGAAGGAGCCGGAATCTGACGCCAAAGCGTCCGATTCTGACGGCGATACGGAGCTGGGGCAGCCGACGGGCCCAGCGTAGCTGCGCTTGTTGGTGGGGCTGGCGGTGCTGACGGTGCTGTTGAGCTACTGATCCGCCACGGTGGCGACGCCGCCAGGGGCAGTTGCCCGGCCCCGGCGACATGTCAATCAGGGTTCGTGGGCGCGGCTTGCTCACCGCGGCGCTCAGACAACCAGTACCCTCAATTACGTGCAGCGGCGAATCATGGGCCTCGAGACCGAGTTCGGTGTGACCTGCACGTTTCATGGTCACCGCCGGCTCAGCCCGGACGAGGTCGCCCGCTATCTGTTCCGCAGGGTCGTGTCATGGGGCCGCAGCTCCAACGTCTTCCTGCGCAATGGTGCCCGCCTCTACCTCGACGTGGGCAGCCATCCCGAGTACGCCACCGCCGAATGCGACAGCCTGGTGCAGCTGGTCACCCATGACCGGGCCGGCGAATGGGTGCTGGAAGATCTACTCGTCGATGCCGAGCAGCGGCTCGCCGATGAGGGCATCGGCGGCGACATCTACTTGTTCAAGAACAACACCGATTCGGCGGGCAACTCCTACGGCTGCCACGAGAACTACCTGATCGTGCGGGCTGGCGAGTTCTCCCGGATCTCCGATGTGCTGCTGCCGTTCCTGGTCACTCGGCAGCTGATCTGCGGGGCCGGGAAGGTGCTGCAGACCCCCAAGGCTGCGACGTTCTGCCTTTCTCAACGTGCCGAGCACATTTGGGAGGGTGTTTCCTCGGCTACCACTCGCAGCCGGCCGATCATCAACACTCGCGACGAGCCGCACGCCGACGCCGAGAAGTACCGGCGGCTGCACGTGATCGTCGGCGACTCCAACATGTGCGAAACGACCACCATGCTCAAGGTGGGCACCGCGTCGCTGGTGCTGGAGTTGATCGAAGCCGGTGTTTCGTTCCGCGACTTTTCGCTGGACAACCCCATTCGGGCCATCCGCGAGGTCAGCCACGACGTCACGGGTCGCCGTCCGGTGCGGCTCGCCGGCGGCCGTCAGGCCAGCGCGCTCGACATCCAGCGCGAGTACTACGGCCGCGCCGTCGAACACCTGCAGACCCGGGAGCCCAACGCGCAGATCGAGCAGGTCGTCGACCTATGGAGCCGTCAGCTCGACGCCGTTGAGAGCCAGGATTTCGCCAAGGTGGACACCGAGATCGACTGGGTGATCAAACGCAAGCTGTTCCAGCGCTACCAGGACCGCTACAACATGGAGCTGTCCGATGCCAAGATTGCCCAGCTGGATCTGGCCTACCACGACATCAAGCGCGGGCGCGGCGTGTTCGACCTGCTGCAGCGCAAGGGCCTGGCCGCGCGCGTGACCACCGACGAGGACATCGCCGAAGCGGTCGAAACACCGCCGCAGACCACCCGGGCCAGGCTGCGCGGCGAGTTCATCAGCGCCGCACAGGCGGCCGGGCGTGACTTCACCGTCGACTGGGTGCACCTCAAGCTCAATGACCAGGCGCAGCGCACGGTGCTGTGCAAAGACCCATTCCGAGCGGTTGACGAGCGGGTCAAGCGGTTGATCGCCAGCATGTAGCCCGCCTCTGCGTGGCGGAAGACGCAGGCCAGCCGACCGATCTAGGCTTTAGGCGATGGTGACCTCGAAACTCGAACGGCTGGTAAACCTGGTTATTGCCTTGCTGTCCACCCGTGGCTACATCACTGCGGAAAAGATCAGGTCCAGCGTGGCGGGTTATTCGGACAGCCCCAGCGCTGAAGCGTTCTCCCGCATGTTCGAGCGCGACAAGAACGAGTTGCGTGACCTCGGCATTCCCCTCGAAATCGGCAGGGTGTCGGCCCTGGACCCCGCCGAGGGCTACCGGATCAACCGCGACGCCTACTCGCTGCCACCAGTCGAGCTGACCCCGGACGAGGCCACCGCCGTAGCCGTCGCCACCCAGCTGTGGGAGTCGCCCGAACTCATCACCGCAACCCAGGGCGCATTGCTCAAGCTGCGCGCCGCCGGGGTAGAGGTCGATCCGGACGCGCCGGTGGCCATCGCCTCGTCGGCGGGTGTGCCGGGCTTACGCGGGTCGGAGGAAGTTCTGGGAATCCTGTTGTCTGCCATCGATTCCCGGCAGGCGGTGCAGTTCCCGCACCGGCCGTCGCGGGCCGAGCCCTACAGCACGCGCACCGTCGAGCCGTGGGGCGTGGTGACTCAAAAGGGCCGCTGGTATCTGGTGGGCCACGATCGGGACCGCGACGACACCCGCATCTTCCGGCTCTCGCGGATCGGTGCCGAAGTCACGCCCATCGGTCCGGCCGGCGCGATCACCGTGCCCGGCGACGTGGACCTACGCAGGATCGTGGCGCAGAAAGTCACCGAAATACCGACCGGCGGGCAGGCCCGGGTATGGGTCGCCGATGGGCGGGCCACCGCGCTGCGGCGCGCCGGAAGGTCGATAACCACCCGGCAATTGAACGGCCGCGATGGCGAGGTGATCGAACTCGATATCGGATCCACTGACCGGTTGGCGCGCGACATCGCCGGCTACGGGGCGGACGCCGTCGTGCTGGAGCCGCAATCCTTGCGCGAGGATGTGCTGGCCCGATTGCGCGCCCAAGCGGGCCTGGACGCTGTGGGGGGACGGCGCTCATGACACCCGTGTCCACCCGGCTGGTCCGGCTGCTCAACATGGTGCCGTATTTCCAGGCCAACCCCCGGATCACCCGCGCGGAGGCCGCCGCCGACCTCGGGGTCTCCGCCAAGCAGCTGGAGGAGGACCTCAACCAGCTGTGGATGTGCGGCCTTCCCGGCTACTACCCGGGTGATCTCATCGATTTCGAGTTCTCCGGCGACACCATCAAGGTGACGTTCTCCGCGGGCATCGACCGACCGCTCAAGCTCACCTCGCCGGAGGCCACCGGCCTACTGGTGGCGCTGCGTGCGTTGGCCGACATTCCGGGCGTGGTCGATCCGGAAGCGGCGCGCAGCGCGATCGCCAAGATCGAGGCCGCCGCCGGTGCCGTCGGGCACCAGGTCAGGGCGTCGGCGGCAGACGGCGACGAGCCCGCCGCCGAGAGTCGGGCCGCGGCCGCGGTACGGACGGCGGTGCAGCACAAACACGCACTGGCCCTCGACTATTACTCCGCGTCGCACGACACCCTGACCAGCCGGACCGTCGACCCGATCCGGATTCTGCTGATCGGCGGCCACAGCTACTTGGAGGCCTGGTCACGCGAAGCGGAAGGAGTTCGGCTGTTCCGCTTCGACCGGGTCGTGGACGCCACCGAGTTGGAGGAGCCCGCCGCGCCGCCCGAACCGGCGGTGCAGGCGCCCCCGGACACGTCACTGTTCGACGGTGATTCTGCGCTGCCGTCGGCCAAGCTACGCGTGGCGCCGTCGGCGTCGTGGATGTTCGAGTACTACCCGATGCGGGAGGTCCGGGAGTTGCCGGACGGATCGTGCGAGGCCGTCATGACCTACGCCTCGGACGATTGGATGACTCGCCTGGTGCTGGGCTTCGGGCCGGCTGTGCAGGTGCTTGAACCCGAGTCGCTCGCGCGGCGGGTACGCGACACCGCGGTGGCCGCCGTACAGTCCTACCAGGCCGCGATCCACGCCTGAGGCTGCCGCGGGCCTGCCACGCTGCGGCGCGCGCACCCCGGCACTCTGCTCAACTGGGGTAGCATCGGGTGGACGTCTGGAGGTAATCAAAGTGGGCAGTCTTAGTCCGTGGCACTGGGCGATTCTCGCTGTCGTGGTGATCCTGCTGTTCGGTGCCAAGAAGCTCCCCGATGCGGCGCGCTCGTTAGGCAAGTCGATGCGCATCTTCAAGTCCGAGATCCGTGAAATGCAGAACGAGAACAAGGCGGAAGCATCTGCCCTGGAAAACCCCGCAGCAAACTCCACGGCAACCCCCGCGGCGACATCCACGCCGATCCCCACTCCGGTGCAGTCCCAGCGAGTCGACACTCAGGCGGCTACCGAGCAGGGGCACACTGAAGCGCGCCCGGCTTAGCCCGGCTTCATCGTCGCGGTGCCCGAGCGCCACTAACCGAGCGTCGTGAAAGCTTTCAAGGTTTCATCGCGTACCGCCGGCTTGCTGAGGCGGCTGAACCCGCGCCACCGGCGCAGCCGGACAAATCCGGATGCGACGATGTCGCTGGTCGACCACCTGACCGAGCTGCGCACCCGGTTGCTGATCTCGCTGGGCGCGGTCCTCATCACCACGATTTTCGGGTTCGTCTGGTACTCGCATTCGATGTTCGGGATGGAAAGCCTCGGCGAGTGGCTGCGCCATCCCTACTGCTCTCTGCCGTCGTCGGCGCGGGCGGATATCAGCGCCAACGGGCAGTGCCGGCTATTGGCCACGGCGCCGTTCGACCAGTTCATGTTGCGGCTCAAGGTCGGGATGACGGCCGGGATTGTGCTGGCCTGTCCGATATGGCTGTACCAGCTCTGGGCGTTCATCACGCCCGGGCTCTATCGAAAAGAGCGCCGCTTCGCGATCGCGTTCGTGATCCCGGCCGCGGTGCTGTTCGTCGCCGGTGCCGTGCTGGCCTATTTTGTGCTGTCCAAGGCGCTGGGCTTCTTGTTGACCGTCGGCAGCGACGTGCAGGTGACGGCGCTGTCGGGGGACCGGTATTTCGGCTTCCTGATCAACTTGCTGGTGGTGTTCGGAGTCAGCTTCGAATTTCCGTTGCTGATCGTCATGCTCAACCAGGCGGGCTTGCTGACCTACCAGCGGCTCAAGGCGTGGCGGCGCGGGCTGATCTTCTCGATGTTCGTGTTCGCAGCGGTATTCACCCCCGGGTCTGATCCGTTTTCGATGACGGCGCTCGGACTGGCGCTGACGGTGCTCCTCGAGTTCGCCATCCAGATCGCCCGATTGCACGACAAGCGGAAAGCCAGGCGCGAAGGCCAAGCCCTGATTCCCGACGACGAAGCATCGATCATCGAGCCGGCGTCACCGATACCGGAGCCGATACCGGAGCCGTCGTTCACTGCCGGGCAACATGACGACGTCACCTAGACCGTCGGTGCCGGACGCTGTGACAGGGCTGGCCGAGCTGTCCCGGTTCGCCACGGAACTGCCTTTTGCGCTCGACGACTTTCAGCAGCGGGCGTGTGCGGCGCTCGAAAAAGGCCACGGTGTGCTGGTCTGCGCGCCGACCGGGGCCGGCAAGACGGTGGTGGGCGAATTCGCCGTGCACTTGGCGCTGGCATCCGGCGGCAAGTGCTTTTACACCACGCCGCTCAAAGCGCTGAGCAACCAGAAGCACACCGACCTGACGGCACGTTACGGCCGCGACCGCATCGGCCTGCTCACCGGTGACCTGTCGGTGAACGCCGACGCGCCCGTGGTGGTGATGACCACCGAAGTGTTGCGCAACATGCTCTATGCCGATTCGCCCGCGCTGCAGGGACTTTCCTACGTGGTGATGGACGAAGTGCATTTCCTTGCCGACCGGATGCGGGGTCCGGTGTGGGAGGAGGTGATCCTGCACCTGCCCGACGAGGTGCGGGTGGTGAGCCTGTCGGCCACGGTCAGCAACGCCGAGGAGTTCGGCGGCTGGATCCAGACCGTGCGGGGCGACACGACGGTGGTGGTCGACGAGCACCGGCCGGTGCCGCTGTGGCAACACGTCATGGTAGGCAAGCGCCTCTTCGACCTGTTCGACTACACCCACGAGCGACCGGACACCGGACGCGAGCCCCGCGTCAACCCAGAACTGCTGCGTCACATCGCACATCGCCGCGAGGCGGACCGGATGTCGGACTGGCGTGGCCCCCGCCGTCAGGCGGAAAGAGGAGGCCCTCAACGGGGTGGCCGTCCGCGTTTCTACCGGCCGCCCGGGCGGCCGGAGGTGATCGCGCTGCTGGACTCCGAAGGCCTGTTGCCGGCCATCACGTTCGTCTTTTCCCGGGCCGGTTGTGACGCCGCGGTGCACCAGTGTCTTCGCTCTCCGCTGCAGCTGACCAGCCAGGAGGAGCGCGCTCAGATCGCTGAGGTGATCGACCACCGTTGCGGTGATCTCGCCGACGCCGACCTGGCCGTGCTCGGTTACTACGAGTGGCGGGAGGGATTGCTGCGCGGTTTGGCGGCCCACCACGCCGGCATGTTGCCCGCGTTCCGGCACACGGTCGAGGAGCTGTTCACCGCCGGGCTGATCAAGGCGGTGTTCGCCACCGAAACCCTGGCGCTCGGCATCAACATGCCCGCGCGCACGGTAGTGCTCGAGCGGCTGGTGAAATTCAACGGCGAGCAGCACGTGCCGCTGACGCCGGGGGAGTACACGCAGCTGACCGGGCGGGCCGGGAGGCGTGGGATCGATATCGAGGGGCACGCGGTGGTGCTGTGGAATCCCGGCGAAGACACCACCGAACCGTCCGCGGTGGCCGGCCTGGCCTCCACCCGAACTTTCCCGCTGCGCAGTTCGTTCGCCCCGTCGTACAACATGACGATCAACCTGGTGCACCGGATGGGCCCTGAGCAGGCGCATCGCCTGCTGGAGCAGTCGTTCGCCCAGTACCAGGCCGATCGTTCCGTCGTCGGGTTGGTTCGTGGTATCGAGCGCGGTCAGCGGATACTCGGCGAGATCGCTGCCGAGCTGGGTGGCCCAGAGGCGCCGATCCTCGAATACGCCCGGTTGTGCGCGCGGATTTCCGAGCTGGAGCGCGCGCAGTCCCGCGCGTCACGGCTGCACCGGCGCCAGGCGGCCAGCGATGCGCTGGCCGCGTTGCGTCGCGGCGACATCATCAACATCACCCATGGCCGGCGGGGCGGGCTGGCGGTGGTCCTGGAATCGGCTCGCGACAGTTCCGACCCGCGCCCATTGGTGCTCACCGAACACCGCTGGGCGGGCCGGATTTCGTCGGCAGACTATTCGGGTGCGTCGGCGCCGGTCGGTTCGATGCCGTTGCCCAAGCGGGTGGAGCACCGCCAGCCGCGAGTCCGGCGCGATCTGGCTTCGGCGCTGTTGTCGGCCGCCGCCGGGCTGGCTGTTCCGGCCAAGCGCCGTACCGCCCACGGCGACGGGGATGACGAGTTCCACGACCCGGAGCTGACGTCATTGCGGGCACAGTTGCGTCGGCATCCGTCATACAACAGCCCCGGGCTTGAGCCGGGGATCCGGCAGGCCGAGCAATACCTGCGGATCGAACGCGACAACGCGCAACTGGAAAAGAAGGTTGCCGCCGCCACCAATTCGTTGGCCAGGACGTTCGACCGGATCGTGGGGCTGCTCACCGAACGTGGCTTCATTCAAGGCCCGGAAACAGATCCCCATGTCACCGACGAGGGACGGTTGTTGGCCCGCATCTACAGCGACAGCGATTTGTTGGTCGCCGAATCCCTGCGCACCGGCGCATGGGCGGGTTTGAAACCGGCGGAGTTGGCGGCGGTGGTCTCGTCGGTGCTCTACGAGAGCAGAGGCGGCGACGGCCCCAGTGGCGCATTTGCCGCCGAGGCGCCCACCCAGCGACTGCGGCAGGCGCTGCAGCAGACACTCAGGCTGTCCACTGCGCTGCGTGCCGACGAGCAGACACACCGCATCGCCCCGAGTCGTGAACCCGACGACGGCTTTGTCAACGTCATCCACCGCTGGGCCGGGACTGGAGACCTGACGGCGGCCTTGGCGGCTGCCGAGCCGACCGGCAGCGGCTCGCCGTTGTTGGCGGGGGATTTCGTGCGTTGGTGTCGCCAGGTGCTCGACCTGTTGGACCAGGTTCGCAACGCCGCCCCGGATGCTGAGCTGCGGGCCACCGCCAAGCGCGCCATCCATGACGTTCGGCGCGGCGTCGTCGCAGTTGACGCCGGGTAGGCTGGGCCGGAGCTACCGTTAGACCGGCAACGAGAACGCCGATCAGTTCGGGCGAGGACATTCATTAAGGGGCACAGGAGAAACGATGAGCGGACCGCAGGGATCGGACCAGCAGTGGCAACCGCCCGGGCAGGGTGGCGATCACTCCTCAGAACCGACCCAGGTGGGGTCGCCCTGGCAGTCACAGGAGCCGACGTGGCAGGGCCCGGCATATACGCCGCCCGCCGAGTACCCGCAGTACCAGCAGCCCGGTGAGCAGGGGTACCCACAGTACGCCCAGCAGCCCGGGTATGTGCCACCCGGCCAGTACGGTCAGCCCGGCCAGTACGGCCAGCCGGGCCAGTACGGGCAGCCGGGCCAGTACGGTCAGCCCGGCTACCTGCCACCCGGCCAGTACGGTCAGCCCGGCCCCTATGGGCAGCCGGGCCAGCCGGGCCAGCCCGGTCAATACGGCCAGCCGGGCCAGTACCCGCAGCAGTACCCGCCCTATGAGCAACCGGGCAAGAAGCGCTCAGCCACGCTGATCGCCGGCGTGGCCGGCGTGATCGGCTTTCTGCTCGTCGCGGTCGTGCTGGTTCTTGGTTTCTGGGAGCCCGGTTTTTTCGTCACCACCAAATTGGACATCGGTAAGGCTCAGTCCGGTGTGCAGCAGGTCCTTAGCGACGAGACCAACGGTTACGGCGCCAAGAACGTCAAAGACGTCAAGTGCAACCACGGTCAAAATCCCACTGTGAAGAAGGGCGCCAGTTTCGACTGCGATGTCAGCATCGACGGCGCGCAGAAGCACGTGACGGTGACCTTTCAGGACAACAAGGGCACCTACGAGGTCGGCCGGCCGCAGTAGCCTGATTGCCCGCCTCGCCCCCTCGCCGCTCCGCGGCTGGGGGTACCCCACCTCGCGCCGCAGCGGCGCGCGTCGTCGGTGGGCGAAGCCCGTCACGCGGGCAGCGTGTCGAGCGCCTTCTGCAGCCGGGCAATCGACGACCCGACGCCCAGCTCGGTCGCCAGCCTGGTGGTGCGCTGCGGGTCGGCGGCCACCAGCGGTAGCGCATCGGTGTGCGTCGACAGTGTGACCGGCGCGTCGGTGGCTACGCGCACCACCTGCCGGGCGGCCTCGATGTAGTCGGTCGCGGCCAGCAGTTTCGCCCGCACACCCGTGGCCATCTTCGAGTGCGGGTCGTGGGCGGCAGCCAGGATCTGATCCAGCGAACCGTGCTGAGCCAACAGGGTGGCGGCGGTCTTCTCGCCGATGCCCGGCACACCTGGCAGGCCGTCGGACGGATCGCCGCGCAACAGCGCGAGTTCGGCATAGCCCGGCCCGGCCCGATGCTCCGGCACGCCATAGTGTTCGGCCACTTCGGCAGGCCCGAACAAGGTGGCTTTGGCCAGCCCACGGCCCAGGTACAGCACGCGAACCGGGACCGGATCGTCGGACACCACCTGCATCAGGTCGCGATCTCCGCTGACCACCACCACCGGGTTACTGCGTTCCCGCGCCGCCAGCGTGCCCAGCACGTCGTCGGCCTCGAAACCCGCTGCGCCCGCTGTCGGAATCCCGAACGCGTCCAGCAGCTCCATGATCATGTCGACCTGCGGGGTCAGCTCGTCGGGCACTTCCTCGATGTCGGGCTGGCCCTCCGGCTCCGGCTCGGCTACGCGATGCGCCTTGTACGACGGGATGAGGTCCACCCGGAACTGTGGCCGCCAATCCGCATCGAGGCACACCACCAGCCGGCCGGGCCGTTGTTGGGTGATCACCACGGCCAGCGAGTCGATGAATCCACGCACGGCGTTGACAGGCCGGCCGTCGGGGGAGGTGATGGACGACGGCACCCCGAAATACGAACGGAACCACATGCTGGGGCCGTCGAGCAGCAGTAGGGGTGCGGGCATGCCGGCTATCCTGCCAGCGCCGCCGCCGGCGCGGTTAGCCTGGCTGCCATGGATTCTCACCGATTCGACGCGAGCGTGTACGCCCGCCGGCTGGCTGCGGCGGCTGCCGCGACCGCCGACGCCGGCCTGACCGGCCTGGTGATCTCCCCGGGCTACGACCTGCGTTACCTCGTCGGCTCGCGCGCACAGACGTTCGAGCGGCTCACCGCGCTGGTGTTGCCGGCATCCGGTGACCCGACGGTTGTGGTGCCCCGACTGGAGCTGGCCTCGCTGAAGGGGTCGGCCATTGCGGAACTGGGCCTAGCGGTGCGTGGTTGGGTCGATGGCGACGATCCCTACCAACTGGTGAGCGCCGCGCTGGGCGGCGCCCCTGCTGCCACCGCCGTCACCGATGCGATGCCGGCACTGCATCTGTTGCCGCTGGCGGGTGTGCTCGGCGTGCTCCCGATCCTGGCCACCGACATATTGCGCAGGCTGCGCATGGTCAAGGAGGAATGCGAAATAGACGCGTTGCGCAAGGCCGGTGCAGCCATCGATCGGGTGCATGCCCGGGTGCCCGAGTTTCTGCTCCCGGGCCGGACCGAGGCCGACGTCGCCGCAGACATCGCCAAAGCCATTGTCGCCGAAGGACATTCGGAGGTAGCGTTCGTCATCGTCGGCTCTGGCCCGCACGGCGCCGATCCGCACCATAGTTATTCGGACCGAGAACTGCAGATTGGTGACATCGTTGTCGTCGACATCGGCGGCACCTACGAGCCCGGATACCACTCCGACTCGACGCGCACCTACAGCATCGGTGAGCCTGGAACTGAAGTTGCGCAACAGTATTCGGTGCTGCAACGGGCGCAGCGCGCCGCTTTCGACGCGGTGCGTCCGGGTGTGACGGCGGAGCAGGTCGACGCGGCCGCCCGCGATGTGCTGGCGGAGGCCGGACTCGCGGAGTTTTTCGTGCACCGCACCGGGCACGGTATCGGACTATCGGTTCACGAAGAGCCCTACATCGTCGCCGGAAATGACCTGCCGCTAACGGCCGGCATGGCCTTTTCCATCGAGCCCGGCATCTACTTCCCGGGTCGGTGGGGCGCCCGCATCGAAGACATCGTCGTCGTGACCCAGGACGGCGCCCTGGCCCTCAACAACCGGCCGCACCAACTGACCGTGGTGCCCTTGTCCTAGCAGGCAAGACACCGCCGCCGTGTACGTTGGACACGGTGTCACTGCTGGGCCTCACGCTGCTTCCGATTCGCATCGCACGCCACGTCGCCGACGCCGTGGTGCATTCCGTCCGGCGTGCACCGGCCCCGCCCGCCGATCTCGTCGTGGTCGACGGGATGCCCGAGGGCGTACCGCCGGCGGCGCGCCGCCCCGAGCCCCAGCTTCCCGTTCCGTCGGGATGGCCGTTCGGCGAGGAGTTTCCGCGCACCTGCGGCGCCGCGCGCGTGGCCGGCGGTGCCCTGTTCTGGACCGACTTCCTCTACGACGACCACGGCGCGACGGGCATCCCGATCGGCGACCTGAAAGTTCAGGCGCCGCCGCGCGGCACCTACGTCTATCCCGACGGGCCCGCGGCCCGCAACGGCGCCGATATCTTCCGGGTCGCCATCGGGCTCAACGAGACCCACACCTGGTGGCGGATCGACTGGAACACGCTGCTGGACGCTGCGGTGCCCATCGCGCTGTTCACCTTCGACACCGGGCCGGGCCGGGTTGGCCCGGAGCAGTGGCCAGCCGGGGCCCGGGTGCGGTCGGCCGGCATCGACATGGCGCTGTTGGTCTCGGGCAGCCACGCTGCGCTGATCGACTTGACCACGCAGGCCACCACGCCGGTCGAGCACAGCGTCGACATGGTGTCACGGTCATTTCTGGCGCAGGTTCCGCGGTCATTGCTGGAGCCGGCGGGCAGCTGGACGGTCCGGCTGGCTGCGGGGCTGGCCAACGCCGCGGGCGACGGGTTCGCCGATGTGCCCGCCGAGTGCGGCGCGCTGCCGGGGCAACCGAACGTCTACAACGTCGCATTCCGTACCAATGCGCAGGAGCCGCCGCATCTGAACTTCTGGTCGGATTCGGCCCAGGCCGCGGCATTGACCAGCGGCGACGTGTCCGAGTTCGCGGTGAATGTGCCGTGGGATCTGCTTGCGGCTCGCGAGACTGCACCCGAGCCCGTGATCACCGGCCCGTCGACGCGGTGGTACGTGTCCTCGGCGGAGCTGGGCCAGGGCTTGGCCGCTGACGATATTTTGAGCACCAAGCCGCAGTTCCTCGGTCGGGTGCAGCCGTACTCGGTGTGCCTGCCGTCGAGCTACGCGCCGGGCCGCGCGCTGCCGCTGACCTTGCTGCTGCATTCGCTTGCGCTCGGGCAGAGCCAGTTCGCCGCGATCGACCCGCGACTGTTGCGCGAAGTCTGCGAGGGCCGCGACTCGGTCGTGGTCACGCCGCTGGCCCGAGGTCCGTCGACCTGGTACTTCGACACCGGCGAACTCGACGTCTGGGAAGTCTGGGCGAGGGTGGCCGAACAGCTGGGGACCGATCCCAATCGCACTGTGATCTCGGGGTATTCGATGGGCGGGTATGCGGCCTACAAGCTGGGATTGGCCTACCCACAGGTGTTTGCGCAGGCGGTTGTGCTGGCCGGGCCGCCAACCTGCGGTGTGCGGCTGCTTCCCGATGTCGACCTGCCGGCCGATCTCGACCCGGACTCGCCGTGTGCCCGCGAGGGCGATACCTGGAAGCTGCTGGGGAACGCCCGCTGGCTTCCATACGTCATCGCCCACGGGCTGGTCGACGAACTCGTGCCGTTCGCCTCGGCCGCCGAACAGGTGCTCGAACTTGACCGGCTGGGCTACCGGCACCGGTTCACCGCCTATCCGCTCGAGGATCACATCGCCTGGGTGCTGCAGGACAAGTTCGAGGATCCGATCTCGCACATGGGAACCGGCCTGCGGCAAGCGGATCCGGGACACATCACGTTCGCGTGGTATCCGCAACTGGTGCGAGCCGACCTGGGAATCGGGCCGCATCAGGTGTGGTGGTTGTCCGAACTGACCGCCGATCCTGCGGTGAAGGCGCGGCGCGGGGCCGTCGCCGAAGTCGATGCGCGGTCGTATGCGCAGCCGGACCCGACGCACACCGTGTCGCATCATCGCGGCCTGGTGCTGAACTTCGATCCGACGCCCGGGGTGTACAGCGAGCTGGACTGGCGGGTGGGACCTCCCGTCGGGCCATTGCCATATCTGACACTGCGGCTTACCGGGGTCGCCGGGATCACGGTGGACATCCGGCGTGCCGGGCTCGCCGCGTTGGCGGCGTCGATGATCACGGTGATCACCGATACCACCGCGCAGATCACGCTCAGTGGGCTGCCTGCCGGGGTTGAGGTGCGACTCGATGGTCAGCCGGCTGAGCCGACGGTGGCGGTGTCGCCGGGGCGGCACCGCATCACGCTGACCGGGGGGGCGACGAGCTGTTGATGAATGAGTTGTGGAGCGCACGTCTTATGGCTAGCTTGGCGGGGCGATCCCTGGGTGAATAGCGGCGCCGGTCGGCCTCGGCGAGAATTCTGCGCGTGGTTCCCCTGGCGGTCGATCCTGAGGCGCTGTTCGCTGCGGGCAGCGCCGTGGTTGCCGCCGGCGATGGTCTGGCCGCCAATCTGACCGTGTTGACGGCCGGTTTTGCGGCCAATACCGGCCTGGATGCGGCTGGAACCGTGTTCGGGCTGCAGTATCAGTCTGCGGCCGAGTCTCTGTTGCAGGCGGCCGCGGCCGCAATCAACGCGTGCCGGTACAACGGGGCCAAAATCCAGCTTTCCGCATCGAACTATTCGAGGGCAGAGGTGGCCTCGACGCTGGGCGGTGGTGGCAGCGTGTTGCCGCCGCCGGGTGAGCCGGTCAAGATCGCGCCACCCGGACCGCCGGGGACATTAGGTCCGGGGGAGCCCCCGCCTCCGCTTTGGGCGGTGGTCCAGTCCTTCGTCGACGATGTGTGGCCCGACGGCGACGTGGCGGCCCTGTACGCGGCCGCTTCTCGTTGGCGCAGCTTCGGTGCGGCGCTAAGCGGGATGCAGGGTGCGCTGAGCGCGTCCAAGTCGCTGGTCGGCGAGCAGCAGATCGCCGAAGGCGAGCGGGTCAACGAGGTTTTATCGCAGATCGGTGACCACGTAAACAGCATCGGCGCGCAATGCGGGAAACTGGCCGGCACCCTCGACGATTTCGCCAATCAGGTGAGCCACGCCCAGAACGCGATCCGGGATCTCCTGCACCGGCTGGGGTCACTGGCTGACCTGGGGCATGACGTGGTGTTGATTTTCGAGGGCAAGGCGCTCGATGAGATCGAACAAATCGCCCAGGACATCAACGCCGTGCTGCACAACTTGGGGCGCGAAGCCCGTGCTTTCGAGCAAGGAATGCAACTGGGGATGCAGGTCATCGACGGCTTGGTCGTGGACATGGAGAAGCACATGCGCGGCGAGTTCACCCATTTTCTGGGTGAGGCGGTCGGCAACCAGGTCGCGACTGTGTTTGACACGTGGGTCAATGCGAACGAGGGCGCCTTCAAGGGCTTTGTCGGGATGGTGCAAGGCATCGAGGACCTCGACCCGCGGTGGTTCCTCATCGATCCCAAGGGGGCGGCGGCCACCTGGATGGGCATGACCAAAACGGGGCTGCTAAACCACGTTCTCAACCCGCAGGAGGCTGTGGAAGCAGACAAGCAAATGTTCAGATCGCTGCTGCACCTTGATGATTGGCGTTCGGATCGGCCGGGACTGGGGTTCGGGGAGAACGCTTTCGACGTTGCGACGCTATTTCTTCCCGGAGTTGGGGAAGTCGGTGCGGGGGCGAAAGGCGCCGGGGCTGCCGCGCGTAGCGCTGAGGCCGCGGATGCTGCCGGCACGGCGGGGCGCGCCGCAGAGTTTGGGGACCTGGCGGCTGCCAGCGGTGAGTTGGGTGACATCGGCGCGACAAGTACCGCTCTGACCAAAGACCTCGACGGCCTGACCGGGGACCTGCCCAAGACCGAGCCACCGGTTAGCGGCTCGCCCATGGCGTTGCCGGCGGAGAAGTTGCCAGAGGTCCCGGGTGAGCCGGCAGCGCACCCGGTGGAATCTGCGGCGCCGAGGCCGCACGAGCCGGTGCCGGCGCCGGCGGACGGTGTGCATGAACCCGCATCGGCACCGGCGGGTGGTGTGCATGATCCGGTGGCGGCTCCGGCTGCGCCCTACGAGCGCTTGCCGTCGATCAATCCGCAAACGGCTGAGCAAGTGCCGGTATCGCCCAGCGGATCTCCCGCTTCGCCTGCGCCTGCCGCTGCCCACTCACCGCAGCCCGCGCCTGCTGCTGCGCCCCGCCCGCCGGCCCCTTATTTCGCATCCCACGGCGGTCGCCCGGCTGAATTGCCGGCACCGCATGGTGGTCGCCTGCACGGGCCTGATGACGGCGGTCCCCCGGACATTCACCCCCATGGACGGCCGCCGCACGGTGGCGGTCCCCACGGGCCCGGCGGCAGCAAACCAAGCTCACACCCACCAGGCGACGGCTTGCCGAGCCGGCACGGAAATACCACCGGCGATGATGGCACTACTGTCGAAACGCCTGAGGGAACCGAAGGTGCGTCGCCGCCACCAGCAAGGATTCCAGGTATCGACTACTCGTTGCCTGCGGCTGATGCATCGCGCGTATTAGAGCATCCCGGAGCTGAGCTGGCACGATTGGTGGATGGAGGCGTTCCTCATAACATCTTTGAAGGTTACGAGCCGTTAGCTGGCCGGACGGCAGAGGCATTCAAACGAGAATTTACAATTCAGGGCTTAAGCGGCGAAACATGGTGGGATTGGGACGCTCAAGCGCCCAGGAATGGATTCGCAAGAAACCCGTTGGAGAGCAACCTTATTCCACCGGATCTCCGTCTTGACCGCCTGGGCTCTAACGGGGGAGGTTTCCTGTCGCCTGAAGGCACCCCACTAGCGGAGCGTGCAACGCCGCCTGGTCTGGCCACGCAATACCATGTATTCGAAGGTACTGGTCGAGAAATTCCTTCGGGCAAGGAATGGGTAGTGCAACATGGCCCCGCCAAAGACGCATTTGGGCAGCCCGGCGGCGGGGATCAGTGGATCGTACTCGATAAAACAACAGGATGGCCCGTGCCAGTCGAAGAGTTGATTCAGGCGCGACTCCTAAAAGAAATTACGCCGCCGAAGTGATACGCTGCTTATTAAATCTCAAGGAGTTAGAGGGTGATTTTGAAAGAGGACGATCCTGATGTTGCCGAACTACTTGCCCGGTACAGCAAGTGGAGGCGGATATACGGTTACGCAGGGGAATCGCCGCCCGATGAAGCGAACTGGGAAAGCGGTCGCTTATTCTTCCGTTTCGGCTATCCCCACCCGGATTGGTGGGCTTACGTACTCGAAGGCACTGGCGACGGGCGCTACCGCGTACTCCGAGTATCGACTGAACGCAGTATAACTCCCATAGAATCGTCTAAAGGAAACTTTGCACGAATTCAGGACGCCGGGAAATTCATGATCTATGAAGTAGCAGAGTCATTACGAATCAGTTGCCGACTGGAGCCGCTGAGTTGGAAATGGGATGACGCAGGTCTCGATCCACAGGTAGAAGCACATATTGAAAGTGACAGAGTGGTCAAGTATGTGCTCCGGAGCAATCCCGACGCGTATTTTATTATGACTCGCGGTGATATGCCTTACAGTCATATCCTTCCGCTTTCTTATGACGAGCTGGACGCCTTACTCCTCGACGGCTTTCCAGAAAGCGTCACGTCGCGACTTAACGCCGAACCGAGCTAACTAACCGCGCTAATCCTCGCCTCGGTCGAGCAGACCCGACGACCCGAGCACCCGTTCCACCTGCACCTCGATGACCACCCGTCGCGGGTTGGGTCGTGGGATGCGGTAGCGCTGGGCGTAACGCAGCTCGGCATCGCGCACCGCGTCGGCGTCGCTGCTCACCTTGGATCGGCCTTCCAGCGACAGCCACCGCGCACCATCGACCTGGCTGAGCACGGCCACTCCACCACGGTCCGCGTTGACCGCCTTCTGAGAACCGCCGGTGGTGATGACCCGCGCGATATGGGTCCTGGGATCGAAGGTGAAACCTACCGCCACGACATGCGGTGAATTGTCCCCACGCAGCGTGGTCAGCATGGCCAGATGACGTTCGGACAGGAATGCCAGCGCGTCGTCGGTGAGCCGGGTAGTGGTCTTCGCCATCACCGCCACGCTAGCGCAGGTGATAATCGCAGCCGTGGACGACACGGGTACGGGTCCGGTACTAATTCTGGGCGGTCGCAGCGAGATCGGCATCGAACTCGCGCGGCGTCTTGCGCCCGGGGCGACGGTGGTGTTGGCCGCCCGCAAGGCCGATCAGCTCGACGATCAGGTCAACACGCTCAAAGCCGCGGGCGCCGTGGTGGTGCACACCAGGGAGTTCGACGCCGACGACCTGGCCTCACACGGCCCGCTGGTCGCTTCGATCGTCGCCGATCACGGATCCATCGGCACCGCGGTGCTGGCCTTCGGGATTCTCGGCGACCAGGCCCGTGCCGAGATCGACGCCGCGCACGCGGTGGCCATCGTGCACACCGACTACCTCGCTCAGGTCAGCCTGCTCACCCACCTGGCCGCCGCGATGCGGACGGCCGGCCGCGGCGCACTGGTGGTCTTCTCCTCGGTCGCCGGGGTTCGAGTCCGCCGCGCGAACTACGTCTACGGCTCCGCCAAGGCCGGGCTGGACGGTTTCGCCAGCGGGTTGGCCGACGCGCTGCACGGCACCGGGGTGCGGCTGCTGATCGCGCGCCCGGGATTTGTGATCGGGCGCATGACGCAGGGCATGACGCCGGCACCGCTGCCCAGCACGCCGCAGCAGGTGGCCGCGGCGACCGCGCGGGCACTGGCCAAAGGCCGTCGCGCCGTGTGGATCCCGTGGGCACTGCGGCCGATGTTTTTCGTGATGCGGCTACTGCCGCAGTTCGTGTGGCGCAGGATGCCGCGATGATCGTCGTAGTCGGTATCGGCGCCGACGGCATGGCTGGTCTCTCGGAGACGTCGCGCGCCGAATTACGAAGGGCTACAGTCATTTACGGGTCCAGTCGACAACTTGACCTGCTCGACGACACGGTGGCTGCACCTTGTCGCACGTGGCCGTCACCGATGCTGCCTGCGCTGCAAACGTTGCTCGACGACTACACTGCCGACCTACACGTGGTGGCAAGCGGCGATCCGCTGCTGCACGGCATCGGGGGCACGCTGATTCGGTTGTTCGGGCCCGACCAAGTGAGGGTGCTGCCGCACGTGTCCTCGGTGACGCTGGCATGCGCGAGGATGGGCTGGAACGCCCACGACACGGAGGTCATCAGCCTGGTCACCGCACCGGCGCACACCGCGGCACGCCGCGGCGGTCAGGCGATCGTGCTGTCGAGCGACCGGTCCACGCCGAAGGCGCTGGCGGTAGTGCTCAACGCATGCGGCCGTGGCGATTCCGAGTTCAGCGTGCTCGAACAACTCGGCGGCCCGGCCGAACGCCGCCGCGAGGGCACCGCGAGAGAATGGGCCGATGACGCACCCCCGGACGTCGACGACCTCAACGTCATCGCCGTTCGCTATTTGCCCGACGAACGCGTGTCCCCACTGCCCGATGAGGCGTTCCGCCACGATGGACAAATCACCAAACACGGGATCCGCGCGGTCACTTTGGCGGCGCTGGCCCCGCGCCCGGGGGAGCGGTTGTGGGACGTCGGCGCAGGCTCGGGCAGCATCAGCGTCGAGTGGTGCCTGAGTTGGCGGGGTTGCACTGCGGTGGCGTTTGAGCGCGACGAACGACGCCGCCGCAACGTCGAGTTCAACGCTGCGGCCTTCGGCGCCGGCATCGACGTGCGCGGCGATGCGCCGGATGCGTTCGACGGCGCCGAAGCACCGTCGGCGATCTTCATCGGCGGCGGCCTGACCGAGCCCGGACTGCTCGACGCCTGCCTCGACAACCTGTCACCCGCCGGACGGCTGGTGGCCAACGCGGTCACCGCCGAGTCCGAAGCTGTTCTGGCTCAGGCGTATTCACGTATCGGTGGCCGGCTGCGCCGCTTCCAGCATTACCAGGGTGAGCCGCTGGGCGGGTTCACCGGTTGGCGCCCGCAGTATCCAGTCACCCAATGGACGGTGACTCGGTGACGGTGTATTTCATCGGTGCGGGCCCGGGCGCCGCCGACCTCATCACAGTCCGCGGCCAACGGCTCCTGCAAAGATGCACCACGTGCCTCTACGCGGGTTCGATCATGCCCGATGATCTCCTGGCGCTGTGCCCGCCTGAGGCGAAAATCATCGACACCGGCCCACTGACGCTCGACCAGATCGTCACCGAACTGGTCGCCGCCGACGCCGCCGGCCACGACGTGGCGCGGTTGCACTCCGGTGACCCGTCGCTGTACAGCGCGCTGGCCGAGCAGTGCCGACGACTCGACGCGCTGGGTATCGACTACGAAATCGTTCCGGGTGTACCGGCTTTCGCCGCAGCCGCTGCGGCGCTGCGACGTGAGCTCACCGCCCCAGGGGTGGCGCAGACGGTAACGCTCACCCGGGTAGCGACCTTGTCGACACCCATGCCGCCCGGCGAAGAGCTGGCCACTCTCGCCGGATCCGGCGCCACCCTGGTGCTGCACCTGGCCGCCGCCCAGATCGATGCCGTCGTCCCGCAACTGCTGGCGGGCGGTTATCGGCCCGAAACGCCAGCCGCGGTCGTGGCTTTCGCGAGCTGGCCAGAGCAGGTCGCACTACGCGGCACGCTCGCCGACATCGCCAAGCAGATGCACGACGCCGACATCACCAAAACCGCCGTCATCATCGTGGGCGATGTGCTCAACACTGAAGGATTCAGCGACAGCTACCTGTACTCGACCGGCCGGACCCGGGGGAGTCGGCACTGATGCGGGTGTTGCTGCTCGGCGGCACCGCCGAGGCCCGTGCGCTGGCGGAAACCCTCCATCCGCACGTCGGCATCATCAGCTCGCTGGCCGGCCGGGTCCCGGACCCCGCACTACCGGTCGGCCCGGTCCGCATCGGCGGGTTCGGCGGCGTCGACGGTCTGCGGCACTGGCTGCGCGAGGAACACGTCGATGCCGTCGTCGATGCCACCCACCCGTTCGCGGCGACCATGACAGCGCATGCGGCGCAGGTGTGCACCGAATTGCAGATACCCCACTTGGTGCTGGCCCGCCCGGCATGGGATCCCGGCGCCGCCATTATCGTCGAATCCGACACCCAGGCAGCGCAAACCATCGTCCGCCAAGGCTATTCGCGGGTATTTCTCACCACAGGCCGCTCGGGCGTCAAGGCTTTCACGGACAGCGACGCCTGGTTTTTGATTCGCGCGGTCACGGAACCGGATAGTGCCATACTGCCGCGCCATCACCAGCTGGTGCTGTCGCGTGGCCCGTATCGCTATGACGACGAATTCGCGCTGCTGCGTGAGCATCGCATCGACGCCCTAGTCACCAAAAACAGCGGGGGCGACATGACCCGGGCGAAGCTGGATGCCGCCGCCGCGCTCGGCATTCCGGTGGTAATGGTGGCGCGCCCGCCGCTACCGACGGGAGTAGCGGCCGTCGGCACGGTCCACGAGGCCGCCGAATGGGTTACCGGACTCCGCTAACCGGTCAGGTCGCCGCGTTCCACCTCGGCCAGCAGTGCATCGCGGGCGCGGGCAACGCGGGACCGGATGGTGCCCACCGGGCAGCCGCACACCGCTGCGGCGTCGGCGTAAGGCAGTCCGAATAGCTGGGTGAGCAATAGGGCTTCCCGTTGTTCAGTGCTGAGGCCGGCGATCATCGTTGTCACCTCAACCAGGTCTTCAAACCCGCGGGCGTGGCGGTTGCCGCGAAAGACCTGTTCGGGATCGGCGCCGGGGGCGGTGCGTGGGCGTGATTGGGCGTAGCGGATGTGATCGGCGACGACGCGGCGCGCGATGGACAGCAGCCAGGTCCGGGCACTGGAGCGCCCGGAGAACCGCTTGATGGCGCCGATTGCGCGCAGGAAGGTTTCTTGAGTCAGGTCGTCGGCGCTGCCCGCGTCCGACAGATACGCGACAAACCGCCACACGTCTTGCTGGGTGGCTTTGATGAACGCCTCAAGCGCTCGCGCGTTCCCGCTTGCCGCCGACAATGCGAGGTCGGTAACGGCCTCGTCGTTGCGTGACGCGGTCATGGCCAAACCACCTTAAATACGCGGGCTCGGTCAGTCTACGACAATGTGTCGTAGATGGCGCCATGGGGTCAGGAGACTAGGGGTTCTAGGGCACTCAACGCCGTCGAAGATCCTCATGGCGGGTGCCCTGATCGGCCTGGAAAAATACCATGGGGGGTATGGTATACATAGAGTTGCGAAGCTCAAGCCTTAGCCGCGACCGCAGATGAGGAGTGGGGCATGCCCGCAGTTGATCGAACCGGCTTTACCGGTGCGGTTCTGTCGGCACGCGGGCCCCTCAATCCGGCCACGGATCGCAGTTTGTGTGCCGGATGGCCATTATTTGCGGGGCCGAACCGCCCTACTGGCTGCGTCGGCACGGGCGTGAAACTTCGTATAAACGCAAACCAGGCCACGACCGAAGGGAAACATTGATGTTCACCTTTCTCAAGCGTGCTTGGGTACCGCTTGTCGTTGTGGTGGCGGTCCTCGCCGGTGGTTCAGCCGTCATCAACCTCCGCGGCGTTTTCGGTTCCGACAAGATCTTTTCGGCAACGGGCAGCAGTGTGGAAACGATCGTGCCGTTCAATCCCAAGAGCGTGACGTACGAGGTCTTCGGCCCCAGCGACACGAAGGGAAGTGTGAGCTACTTGAACAAGAACGCTCAGCCCGAACAGGCCAACTTCACCAGCTTGCCTTGGACTTACACGATCACGACCACGGATCCGGCGGTCATCGCCAACGTGGTGGCACAAGGGAACAGCGACAGCCTCGGGTGCCGCATCACGGTTAACGGTGACGTCCGCGACGAACAGTCGTCCAACGGACACCACGCCCAGACCTTCTGTCTGGTGAAAGCCGCATGAACGCCCACAACGCCGACGAGAATGCCCGCCCGTGGTTCATGCGGATGGTCCGCACGTTCGCGGTGCCGATCATCCTGATCTGGCTGCTCATCACGCTTGCCGTGAATCTCCTTGTGCCGCCGATAGAATCGGTCGCCAGAACGCACGCGGTGACGATGTCGCCGCAAGATGCGCCGGCCATGATCGCCGCCAAGCGCATGGGCGCGAAGTTCCACGAGTCCGATTCGGACAGCATCGTCATGGTCGTCCTGGAAAGCGACAAAGACCTCGGCGACGCCGCGCACACTTATTACGACGGCCTGGTCAAAAAGCTGGAGGCCGACACCAAACACGTGCAGCACGTCCAGAATCTGTGGGGCGACCGGATTACCGCGGCCGGTTCCCAGAGCGGTGACGGAAAAGCCGCATACGTCCAACTCAACGTTGCCGGTGACCAGGGCAGCACGTTGGGGAACAAGTCCGTCGACGCGGTTCGTAAGATCGTCGACTCGTCGCAACCGCCGCCCGGGATCAAGACCTACGTCACCGGCCCGGCCGCGCTCACGACGGACATGAACGAGGCGGCAGACAAGAGCATGTTCACCATGATGGGGGTGACGGGCGTGGTCATCATGATCATGCTCTTCCTCGTCTATCGCTCCGTCGTGACCATGCTTCTGATTCTGGTGATGGTCGGTTTCGAGATGGGCACGGCCCGGGGAGTCGTCGCCTTTCTCGGGAATTACGACCTGCTGGGATTCTCGACGTTCGTTGTCGCCATGCTGTCCTCCCTGGCGATCGCCGCGGGAACGGACTACGCGATATTCCTCATCGGGCGTTATCACGAGGCACGGCAGGCCGGTCAGGATCGGGAAACGGCCTACTACACGATGTTCCGCGGAACGTATCACGTCATCCTGGGGTCCGGGCTGACGATTGCCGGAGCGTCGTTCTGCCTCTACTTCGCCCGCTTGTCGTATTTCAGGGCGCTGGGCATCCCGTCGGCGGTGGGATTGCTCGTCGTCATCGCGGGGGCGCTGACTGCGGCGCCGGCAATCGTCGCGGTGGCCATCCGGTTCGGCCTGCTCGATCCGAAACGGATGATCAAGACGCGGGGCTGGCGGCGCATGGGCACTGCCACCGTCCGCTGGCCCGGCCCGATCTTCGTGGCGTCGTTGCTGATCGCCCTCGTCGGCCTGCTCATCGTGCCGAGCATGAAGATCAGCTTCAACGATCGCTACTACATTCCCGCGAATCGGCCATCAAACGTCGGATACGCTGCGGCAGAACATCATTTCAGCGCCGCCAGGCTGAATCCCGATATCCTCATGGTCGAGGGTGATCACGACATGCGGAATTCGAGCGACATGATCATCCTGGACCGGATCGCCAAGGATGTCTTCCGAACCCCCGGTATCGCACGCGTCCAGAGCATCACCCGGCCCCTGGGCGGGCCGATCGAACACACGTCGATCCCGTTCCAGGTGAGCATGCAGGCACTGCCGATCCAGGAGAACTTGCAATTCATGCGGGACCGGATGGGCGACATGCTGAAGATGAGCGACGATCTCGGCGCCATGATCGGCTCGATGCAACGGATGCAAGCGCTGATGGGCCGGATGAGCAGCTCGACTCATCAGATGGTCGGCGACATGAAGGACATGCAGGTCACGCTGGACGAGATGCGAGATCATCTGGCCGACTTCGACGATTTCGCGAGGCCGTTCCGCGGATATTTGTACTGGGAACAGCACTGCTTCAACATTCCCGCCTGCTGGGCGTCACGGTCGGTCTTCGAGGCGATCGACGGCGTGGACAAGTTCAGCGACAACATGAAAACGATCATCAAGGACATGAACAACATCGACGCGGTGCTGCCTCAGATGCAGGCAGAGTTCCCGCCGATAATCGCCGTCGCAAAGTCCATGCAAGGCACCATGCTGACGTTGCACAGCAGCTTCTCGGGACTGGTCAACCAGATGTCCCGGATGACCGACACCGCGAGTGCAATGGGCCAGGCCTTCGACTCATCGAAGGCCGACGACTACTTCTACCTGCCGCCGGAGGCGTTCGACAACCCCGACTTCCAGCGTGGCCTGAAGCTCTTCTTGTCACCGGACGGCAAGGCCGCTCGGTTCATCATCACCCACGACCAGGATCCGGCGACTCCGGCGGGGATCTCCGCTGTCAAGCCGGAACTCAATGCCGCGCATGAGGCGGTCAAAGGAACGCCTTTGGCCAACGCCAAGTTCTTCCTCACCGGCACGGCGGCGGTGTACAACGACATCCAGACCGGTATGAGGTACGACCTGTTGATCGTCGGAATCGCAGCGCTGACGCTGATATTCGTGGTCATGGTGATGATCACCCGAGCCCTGGTTGCTTCCCTGGTGATCGTCGGAACGGTGCTGTTGTCGCTGGGTGCGGCCTTCGGGCTGTCCGTGCTGGTTTGGCAGCATTTGTTTGGCCTGGACCTGAACTGGATCGCGCCGGTGTTCGGGTTGATCATTCTGCTGGCGGTCGGATCCGACTACAACCTGTTGCTCGTCTCGAGGTTCCAGGAGGAAATCGGTGCCGGGTTACGAACCGGCATCATCCGCTCCATGGGCGAAACCGGTGGGGTCGTCACCGCGGCGGGCCTGGTCTTCGCCTTCACCATGATGTCCATGGCTGCCAGCGATCTGAGTTCGATTGGGCAGGCCGGCACCACGATTGGCCTCGGTCTGCTGTTCGACACCCTGATCGTGCGTTCGTTCATGACGCCGTCGGTCGCCGCGCTGCTCGGACGCTGGTTCTGGTGGCCCCTGAAAGTCCGCCCGCGCCCGGCCAGTTGCATGCTTCGGCCCTTCGGGCCGCGTCGGTTGGTTCGTTCTCTCCTGCTGGGTGAGGCCGTGGATGCGGCACCTCGCAAGACCCCGAGACCGGCTGGTGAGGGCTCGACCCCCGAACTGCTGCACGACGGGCGCGACGACGTGAGCTCAGCCCGGGTAGCGGCGCGGGGTGAACACCCGGTCACCGAAATCATCTGAGTACCACTGGGTTTGCGACGATCCTACGATCAGCAGGCAGCGCATGTCGACGTCGGCGGGGTCGAGGTCGGCCAGGCGTACCACGCGCACGTATTCGTCGGGCCCGGAAACGTTGCGGCCGATCACCACTGGGGTGCCGGGTTCACGATGAGCCAGCAGTATGTCGCGCATCGCGCCGACCTGCCAGGTGCGCGTCTTGGAGGCGGGGTTGTAGATGGCCAGCACCAGATCGGCGGCGGCCGCGGCGGCCAGCCGGGCCGAGATCGCCTCCCACGGTTTGAGCCGGTCGGACAACGAGATCACCGCGTAGTCGTGACCCAACGGCGCCCCGACCCGGCTGGCGACGGCCTGGGCGGCGGTCATCGCCGGGATGACCCGGATCTGCACTCCCGGCCACTGTTTGGCCTCTTCCAGAACGGCGGTGGCCATGGCGAACACTCCCGGATCACCCGACGACACCACCGCGACGGCATGCCCTTGCTCGGCCAGCGTGCAAGCCAGTCGCGCACGCGCGGGTTCGTCGGTGTTGTCGCTGGGATGGCGCCGCTGTCCGTCCCGGACCGGCACGCGGTCCAGGTAACCGCGGTAGCCGATCAGATCGGTCGCGGTGGCCAGCTCGCGTCGGCTCTGCGGCGTCATCCAGTCGTTGTCGCCGGGCCCCAGGCCCACGACCGCGACGGTGCCGGCTGCCGACGACCGCCGTTTCCGTCGGCGGCCGCCGGGCAGCATGGCCAGCGAGAAATACGGCACACTGGTCGCGTCGACGTCCGCCGCGGGCAGTATGCGTTGTCCGGGGCTGCTGGCCCGCTCGATGTAGAACGCGTCGTCAAGTTGTCCGGTTGCGGAAAGCGCTTCTCGCACAGCGTGATACGAACGGCCCAATTTGAGCACCACGGCAGCGTCGGCGTCAGCGAGGCGCCGGGTCAGCTCCGCGACCGGCAGGGTGCCCGGCAGCACCGACAGCACCTCGTCGCCGGCCACCAGCGGTGTTGCGATGGCCGCCGAGGCGGCGCTCACCGACGTCACACCCGGCACGATGACCGCGCTGAACCGCTGCGTCAGCCGGGTGTGCAGATGCATGTAGGAGCTGTAGAACAGCGGGTCGCCCTCGGCGAGCAGCGCGACGTTGCGCCCGGCATCGAGGTGCGCACCGATGCGCCGGGTGGCGTCGACGTAGAAGTCCTCGAGCGCGCCCGCGTAGCCGCCGGGATGATCGGTCCCCTCGGTGGTCACCGGATAGATCAGGTGCTCCTCGATCTGGCCGGCCCGCAGATATGCGTTCGGCGATGCCGCGGGCGATGCTGCGGCCGTGCCGGGCGCTGTGATAGGCCACCACGTCGGCCTCGCCGATCACCCGGGCGGCCTTGACGGTGACCAACTCCGGATCGCCGGGTCCCAACCCGACTCCATATAGCTTGCCCCGGTTCGTCATTCGCGCTCGCTCGCGATGGCGTTGACGGCGGCGGCGGCCATGGCGCTGCCGCCGCGACGGCCCTGCACCACGAGATAGGACATCCCGCGCGGACGGTCGATGAGTTCCTGCTTGGACTGTGCCGACCCGACGAATCCGACCGGCCCGCCCAGCACCGCGGCGGGCGGAGAAACCCCCTCGTCGATCAGCTCCAGCAGGCGGAACAGGGCGGTAGGCGCGTTACCGATCGCCAGCACCGCACCGGGCAGCCGGTCGGCCCACAGCTCCACGCCGGCTGCCGACCGGGTGGTGTGCCGGCGTGCGGCCAGCTCGGCCGCGCGCGGGTCCGTCACCAGCGACACCACCGCGTTGCCGGCCGGCAGCCGCGCGCTGGTGATCCCGGCGGCCACCATCGACGAATCGCACAACACCGGAGCACCACTGCGCAGGGCTGTGCCGGCCCGCACCACGACGTCGTCGGTGTATCCGACGTGCTCGGCGACATCCACCTGTCCGCAGGTGTGGATCAGCCGGACCACCACCCGTGCGATGTCGGCGGGGAATCGCGTCAGGTCGGCTTCGGCGCGAATGGCCGCGAACGACTGCCGATAGATCTCGGCCGCGTCGCGAATGTAGTCGAGCACCCGCTCACCCTAAGACTTCAGCAGTCTGTATCCGTTCCCGGTAGCGACCAGCACCTCACCGGCACGGGGGCTGCCGCATCCGCGCTCGCAGCCGACGAAGTGACGGTGCACCGGGTAATCCACGTTCAGCGACCGTGTGGCGTCTGCCCGCACATCGGCGGCCGAGTGCGCGCAACCGGGGCTGCCGGTGCAGGCGCTGACGTTCAGCCAGGGGGAGCTGTCGTCGAACACCAAGCCCAACGGCGCCAGCACCCGCAGCGCGGTTTCGGCGACGGCCTCGTCGAGATCGCACACCAGCACCGATCGCCACGGCGTGATTACCAGCGGAGCCCCGATCGCGGCGAGGTATTCCCCGACCCGGGCGGGCAGCGCGCCCAGCGGCACCGCGGCGCCCAGTGTGACCCGGCCGTCCTCCTGGGGAATCCAGCCCACCGGTGCCTTGGTGACCGCAGGAAAGGGTGTGGCGCTGAGTTCGACACCGGGCAGCAGCCCCTGAACGTCATCCAATTCGTTGACGCGCCAAGCGGTTCCACGTATCTCGACGAAACGCATCCCGATGATGACCAGCATCTCGACCACCTCGCTGGCGGCCAGCCGGACACCGGTGTCGAGTCCCGCCAACAGCAGCGCACAGCCGTCGGGGAGCACATGGACGCCGACATCGGCACCCAGTCCGGACACGTCGGCGCGGCCGTCATCGAGACTGAACCAGAACCGGCCGCCCAGCTGTGTGAGCAGTGGTTCGGCGCAGATCGCGGCGTCCAGCTCACCGACCCACTGCCGCACGTCGAGGTTGCCGCCGGCACGCCCGGACAGCGGCGAAGCGACGATGTTGCGGACCCGTTCATGCGTCGCCGACGGCAACAAACCGGCGATGGCGATCGCCTCGGCAACGGCCGTCACGTCGGTGATGCCGCGCAACTGCACGCTGCCCCGCGCGGTCAGCTCGAGTGTTCCCGACGCCGACTCGCTCGACACGGTGCTCAGCGTCGCCAGCTGGGCGGCGGTGATCATGCCACCGGGCAGCCGGACGCGCACCAAGGCGCCGTCGGCAGCCTGATGCACCTGCAGCGCACCCGGGCAGGCGTCGATGTCGCGAGCTCTGGGCACGCGTCCACGGTACGGCTCCGCGGCTCTGCCGGACACCGAGCCGGGCGGGGTGGCGGTACCGTCGGCTCAGGAAGCGAGAGGTCAGGTGGTTGTCATGGCAGAGAAGCGCCCATTGAGAGTCGCGATCATCGGCGCCGGGATGTCAGGCCTATGCATGGCGGTCAAGCTGCAGGACGCCGGCATCGACTCGTTCACCATTTTCGAGAAAGCCGATGAAGTCGGAGGGACTTGGCGCGACAACACATATCCCGGTCTTACCTGCGATGTCCCTTCGCGCTACTACTCCTACTCGTTCCGGCCCAATCCCCACTGGTCGCATCTGTTGCCGCCGGGTCCCGAGATACAAGCGTATTTCCGGCAGGTGGCCGACGAACGGGGAATTCGTCCCCACATCCGGTTCGGCGCCAACGTCACCAGCGCCCGATACGACGACGGGAGGTGGCGGCTAACCACCGCCGAAGGCGAGGAAACGTTCGACGTGCTCGTCACCGCGACCGGCGTCCTGCGGGTACCTCGGTACCCGGAGATCTCTGGGCGGGAGACCTTCGCTGGTCCCGCGTTCCATTCAGCGCGCTGGGATCACTCGGTCTCTCTGTCGGACAAGCGGATCGGTTTGATCGGGACCGGCTCGACCGGCGTGCAGATCACCGCGGAGCTCGGCGGCAAGGTGCGTGGGCTGACGGTCTTCCAGCGCACCGCGCAGTGGATCTACCCGATGCCCAACCTGCGCTACTCGCCGCTGACCCGTGCCGCGCTGTCCCGTTGGCCGAGGTTGAACGCGCTGGGCTATTGGTTCTGGGGGTTGATCTTCAGGCGCATATTCGGCCGCGCGCCGATTCGTCCGGGATTCGAGCGCCGTCTCGTCCAGGCCGCGTGTCGGTGGAACCTGCGGCTCTCGGTGCGCGACCCGCAATTGCGGGCCAAGCTCACCCCGAAGGACCAGCCGATGTGCAAGCGGCAGGTTCTGGCCGGGCGTTTCTACCGTTCGGTGCAGCAGCCAGGAGTCGAGCTGATCACCGACCCGATCGACCACATCGAGCCGCGCGGCGTTGTCACCGCCGACGGCACCCTGCACGAACTGGACCTGCTGGTCTTCGCCACCGGGTTTGACGCGCGGGCCTACGTGCGCCCGTTGGAGGTGATCGGGGAGGGCGGGCTCACCCTGAATGAGGCATGGGCAGACGGCCCGGTGGCGTACCGGTCTGTCGCGGTGCCCGGTTTCCCCAATCTGTTCATGCTGATGGGTCCGCATTCGCCGATCGGTAACCAGTCGCTGATACCGGTCGCCGAGGACCAGGCCGACTACGCGATGTGGTGGATCGAGCAGCTCCGCGACGGTGCCATCCGTGCTGTCGCACCGACCGAGGTAGCCACGAAGGAGTACAACGAGCGTATGAAAGCCGCTATGCCGCAGACCATCTGGATGACCGGCTGCAGCAGTTGGTACCTCGGCAAAGATGGTCTGCCCGAGCTGTTCCCCTGGACGCCGGAGACCCACCACGAGCTTTTGCGCCAACCTGAGCTCGCCGACTTCGACGTACGCACCGCCTGACAATTCCGCTTAGAACGGCGGCGGTTGGTTTCGTTCGGCGACGTGGACGGCGTTGAGTGCGCGTTCGGCGTTGATGCGGTGCATGCGATCTTGTTCTCGCGTGCGGCGCCGCCGGGGCATCATCACCCCACGATCGTTGGGTGGTCGATCGACCATTGGCCCGGCGGGCAATTCGCCGGTGGGTAGGCACAAGGTGGGAAACAGCAGGCGGCTTCCTGGACGGGTGGTGTATGTCTGCCCGCTGGGTGAGGTCCAAACGACGGTACCGTCGGGGCCTTGCTTATCGCGCCAGGCTGTCCAGAAAGTTTTGAGTAAGTGATGCTTTCTGCACAGGCACTTGAGATTCGAGGGATGCGTCGGGCCGATTGGGTACGGGATCGTATGGTCGACGTCGCAGAACTCGGCGGGGCGGTCGCAGTTGGGGAACCGGCAGGTCATGTCGCGGCACCGCACGAACGCTTCCAGCGCCACCGACGGACGGTAGCCCGGCTCCGGTGCGACGCCGGTGCCGGGATGGCGCACCGGCCGAACCTGCGCACCACGTCGAATCAGATCTGCCAGCAGCGGCGCGGGTACCGAGCCACCAGCGGTGAGCAACGCGGCGGGACGCTTGTTGGCCGACGTTGCGGGTGGTTCAGGTTCCGGGTCGGGGGCCAACGCCTCGCGCAGCGTTGTCTGCGGGGTGATCGGCCGCGACGGGATGTCACCCGACATATGCGGGTCGCGCTGGCTGTCGAGCGCCGAGGCTTCGGCGACAACGTGGATGAGCACGCCCGCTGCCCGCTCGTTGCCTGTGGCGCGCGCCGGGCAATCCGCGTTATCGCAGCCACAGCTAAGCCGCGTAGCACCGGCTGCCAGTGCACCCAACGCGTCGGCGCGGCGCTGGGCCAGTGTGCGTGGGTCGTCATCGCAGACGTCGTGGGCCATCTGGAGTAGCCGTCGGTCGAGGGCGGCCGCATCAGTGGCGTACAACCGGCCCCAGAAGTCGGCAGTGCCGCACTCACTATCGGCCAGGTCGATAACCACGTCACGGCTGCGCGCGGCAGCCCGGGTGCGCCGCAAAGCCCCAGGGTCATAGCGGTCCACCACCGCGTCGATAGCCTGTGCGGTTTTGTTCACCGATAGCGGCCCGTATCGTGCTGCATCCTCGGCCAGCGTCATATCGACCAACCGCAGCGTCGCCGGGTCTTTGATCAGATCGGTGTGCCACACGATGGCCGCGGCCAGCCGCGCGCTGATCGTGCCATCGGCGAATAGTGCCGCCACTCGGGGCAGCCGATCACGCAATGCCACACCGAGATACATCTGGCTCGACGCCGTGCCATGGCTAATGCCTTGTGCAGCAGCAACTTCGGCGGCTATCGCATCCCAGTTATCGCATGACCACTGGCCGCAGTCGGCGGGGCCGACAGCGCGGCGGCGCACCAGTTCGGCAATGGCCGCTAGCCGGCGCGCCGACGCGCCGGCCTCCGCCCGGGCCCACCCCGTGATTGCCGCAATCACGGTCGCATCATCGGCGCGTGTCAGCGCGTCGGCACCCTGCGGTAAATCATCGAACATACTTTCGAATTCTAGTGGTTTGCGCTGACACTGGCACCGCCAAAGCCATCGATTGTGCACAAAGTTCCGACTGTGGATAAACGCCGAAGCTGTCGGGAAGCCGGTGAGGGATCCGGCACGCCCAGTCGGCGGCAAAACTGGCCTATTCGGCAACAGACGCGGCTTTCATCACCGCACGCTACCGGCACCGATGCTCAGCTCTGCGCCCGGCTGCGGTACGAATGAGGAGTGCCCGAGCCGACCGTTCTGCTGCTCTCGACGTCCGACACCGACCTGATCAGCGCCCGGTCCAGCGGCAAGAACTATCGGTGGGCCAACCCGTCGCGACTCTCCGATGACGAGTTACCCGCCTTGCTCGCCGACGTCTCGATCGTGGTGGTGCGAATCCTGGGCGGCTACCGCGCCTGGCAGAGCGGCATCGACACGGTGATCGCGAGCGGTGTGCCGACGGTGCTGGTCAGCGGCGAGCAGGCCGCAGACGCGGAGTTGACCGGCCTGTCCACGCTGGCGGCCGGCATCGCGGTGCAGGCCCACATCTACCTGGCTCAGGGCGGCGTCGAGAATCTGCGTCAGCTGCACGCCTTCTTATCGGACACCGTGCTGATGACCGGCTTCGGTTTCAGCCCGCCGGTGGTGACCCCGACCTGGGGCGAGCTGGAGCGGCCGAATGCCAGAAACACCGGGGGCCCGACGATCGCGGTGCTGTACTACCGCGCGCAGCACCTGGCCGGCAACACCGGATACATCCAGTCGCTGTGCCGAGCGATCGAGGACGCCGGCGGGCGACCGCTGCCTGTCTACTGCGCGTCGCTGCGCACCGCCGAACCCGAACTGCTGCAACGGCTGAGCGCCGCCGACGCCATGGTGGTCACCGTACTGGCTGCCGGGGGACTCAAACCGGCCACGGCGTCCGCCGGTGGCGATGACGACAGCTGGAACGTCGAACATCTGGCGGCCCTGGACATCCCGATCTTGCAGGGTCTGTGTTTGACGAGTTCCCGTAAGCAGTGGTGCGAGAACGACGACGGCCTCAGCCCGCTCGACGTGGCCACTCAAGTGGCGGTGCCCGAGTTCGACGGCCGCATCATCACAGTGCCGTTCTCCTTCAAAGAGATTGACGACGACGGGCTGATCTCCTATGTCGCCGACCCGGAACGATGCGCGCGAGTCGCCGGCTTGGCGGTCCGGCATGCGCAGCTGCGGCATGTCGCCCCGGCCGACAAGCGGGTCGCCCTGGTGTTCTCGGCCTATCCCACCAAGCACGCCCGCATCGGCAACGCGGTCGGGCTGGACACCCCGGCCAGCGCGGTCGCGCTGCTGCGGGCGATGCGCGAGCACGGGTACCAGGTGGGTGATCTGCCCGGTGTCGAGAACGCCGATGGTGACGCGTTGATACACGCGTTGATCGAACGCGGCGGCCAAGACCCCGACTGGCTTACTGAAGGACAACTGGCCGGCAACCCGATCCGGATGTCCGCCAAGGATTATCGCCACTGGTTTGCAACCATGCCCGCTGAGCTCACCGACGCCGTGCAGGCGCACTGGGGCCCGCCACCCGGAGACCTCTTCGTGGATCGCACCAACGATCCCGACGGCGAAATCGTCATCGCCGCAATGCATGCGGAAAACCTGGTGCTGATGGTCCAGCCGCCCCGCGGTTTCGGGGAAAACCCCGTTGCCATCTACCACGACCCGGACCTACCGCCCAGCCACCACTACCTGGCCGCCTACCACTGGCTGGACACGGGTTTCAACGCCCACGCCGTCGTCCATCTGGGCAAGCACGGCAATCTGGAATGGCTGCCGGGCAAGACGCTGGGCATGTCGGCGGCCTGCGGATCCGACGCCGCGCTGGGCAACCTGCCGCTGATCTACCCGTTTTTGGTCAACGACCCCGGCGAGGGCACCCAGGCCAAGAGGCGAGCGCACGCGGTGCTCGTCGACCATCTCATCCCTCCCATGGCTCGCGCCGAAACCTATGGCGACATCGCCCGGTTGGAGCAGTTACTCGACGAGCACGCGAGTGTCGCGGCGCTGGATCCCGGCAAGCTGCCCGCCATCCGCCAGCAGATCTGGACGCTCATCCGCGCCGCCAAGATGGACCACGATCTGGGCCTGACCGAACGCCCGGAGGAGGACTCGTTCGACGACATGCTGCTGCACGTCGATGGCTGGTTGTGCGAGATCAAGGACGTCCAGATCCGCGACGGCCTGCACATTCTTGGTCAAAAGCCAACGGGGGAAGTCGAACTCGACCTCGTGCTGGCCATCTTGCGGGCCCGCCAACTGTTCGGCGGCGAGCAGGCCATCCCCGGTCTGCGGCAGGCATTGGGCCTGGCCGAGGATGGCACCGACGAACGGTCCTCGGTCGACAAGGCCGAGGCTGCGGCCCGCGAACTCGTCGCCGCGTTACAGGCCACCGGCTGGGATCCCGAGGCGGCCGACCGGCTCACCGGCAATGCCGAGGTGGCAACAGTGTTACGGTTCGCGGCCACCGAAGTGGTGCCCAGGCTCGCCGGCACCGCCGCCGAAATCACCCAGGTCTTGCGGGCGCTGGACGGCAGGTTCATCCCGGCCGGCCCTTCGGGGTCACCGCTGCGCGGCCTGGTCAACGTGCTGCCCACCGGGCGCAACTTCTACTCCGTCGACCCCAAGGCGGTGCCGTCCCGGCTGGCCTGGGAAGCCGGTGTGGCCCTGGCGGATTCACTGCTCGAACGCTACAGAGACGACCACGGGCGGTGGCCGCAATCGGTGGGGCTGTCGGTCTGGGGCACCTCGGCGATGCGCACCGCGGGCGACGACATCGCCGAAGTCCTTGCGCTGCTGGGTGTTCGACCGGTATGGGACGACGCGTCGCGGCGGGTCGTGGGCCTCACGCCGATTCCGCTGGCCGAGCTGGCCCGCCCGCGCATCGACGTGACCGTACGGATCTCCGGGTTCTTCCGCGACGCCTTCCCGCATGTGGTGACGATGCTCGACGACGCGGTGCGGTTGGTCGCCAGCCTCGACGAGTCCGCCGAGGACAACTACGTGCGGGCACACGCCCAGGCTGACATGGCTCAGCACGGCGACCAACGTCGCGCCACCACAAGGATTTTCGGATCCAAGCCGGGATCCTATGGTGCCGGGCTGCTGCAGCTGATCGACAGCCGCAACTGGCGTGACGACGCCGACCTGGCGCAGGTGTATACCGCCTGGGGCGGATTCGCCTACGGTCGCGACCTGGACGGCCGCGAGGCGATCGACGATATGAACCGGCAGTACCGGCGCATCGCGGTGGCTGCCAAGAACACCGACACGCGCGAACACGACATCGCCGATTCCGACGACTACTTCCAGTACCACGGCGGCATGGTGGCCACGGTGCGGGCGCTGACCGGGCAAGCACCGGCCGCCTATATCGGCGACAACACCAGACCCGACGCGATCCGCACCCGCACGCTATCGGAAGAGACGACGCGGGTGTTCCGCGCCCGCGTCGTCAATCCGCGCTGGATGGCGGCGATGCGCCGGCACGGCTACAAGGGCGCGTTCGAGATGGCAGCGACCGTCGACTACCTGTTCGGCTATGACGCGACCGCCGGAGTGATGGCCGACTGGATGTACGAACAACTCACCGAGCGTTACGTGCTGGATCAGGAGAACCGCAAGTTCATGGCGGAGTCCAACCCATGGGCACTGCACGGTATGGCCGAACGGCTGCTGGAGGCGGCCGGGCGCGGCATGTGGGCCGACCCGAAACCTGAAATCCTCGACGGGCTGCGCCAGGCACTTCTGGAAACCGAGGGTGACCTGGAGGGGTAGCCGGTCCCAGGTCTCAAACGAAATCCGATCCGCCGTCCACGTTGACCGTGGCGCCGGTGACGTAGCCGTTTCGCCGGGACGCCAAGTAGGCGGTGAGGGAAGCGACCTCTTCGGGGAGTCCGGCACGACCGAGGTCGCAGGGCTGGTGAAAGTTATTGTCGATCCAGGTCATGACATCACGCGGGTCGGTGGCGTCCAGCCCTTCGGCGGCGAGGATGTCTTTGAGTTGTTCGGTGAAGCTGGCAGTCACGATGGTCCCGGGACACACGCAGTTCACCAGGATGCCGTCCTTGGCAAGGCTTTTGGACAAGTTCTTGGTGACGCTGGCCAGTGCGGCTTTCGATGCCGTATAGGCGACGATGCGCGGGTTTTGTCGCTGAATAGAGTGCGCGGACAGGGTCACGATCCGGGCCCAATCGGCAGACCGCAGCAGCGGCAGCGAGGCGCGGATCGATCGGACCGCCGACATCGTGCCGAGTGCGAATGCCGCGTCCCATTGCGTGTCGTCCATCTGCTCGAAATAGCCATCGCCCGGTCCAATGGTGTGGACGAGGCAATTGAGTTGCTCCCAACGCTGCCCGACCGCGGCGAAGCCATCAGTGATGGACCCGGCGTCAGCCATATCCACGCTGATTCCCACGGCGTCCGGAGCGCCGGCCTCACGCAGCGATGCCACCGCGGCGTCGAGCGCCGCTCGGTTTCTGGCCATCACCGCCACGCTGGCCCCCTCGGCCGCGAGGGTTTGGGCTATGGCCAGTCCCATGCCCTTGCTGCCGCCCGTGACCACGGCTGTCGATCCGGCAAAACCCAGGTCCATCGTTGTCTCCTCGGTCAGTTGTTGGAGCAAATCTGGGCGATCGCCTCCGGGCGCACGCCCAGCCCGCGCAGACAGAAACGCAGAATGCGTTGACGGAGATCCGCGCGGTCGCAATCGCCTGTCGTCCACTGCTGGTCGATGCCCGCCCACACCACGCCATGGATGAACTGGGCGTCGGTCACCGGATCGATGTGGTCGAACACCCCGCGCTGCAGGCCGCGCCGGAGCGCTGCGCTGAGCGGCTCGAGCATCTCCGCATATGCGGGCTGAACCAGACCGGGGGAGGCGAACGTCTGCGACTGGGCCTCCAGCGACAGGCGGCGCAAGTCGGATCCGATGTTGTCGTCGAACGCCAAGTCGAGTCGTCCATCGATCCACGCCGCCACCGCCTCGATCTCCGTCGCGGCCGCGGCCATTCGGCGTCGCAGCCGCCGCCTCTCGGCGCGCGCGGTCTCCAGGAAGACCGCGGCAACCAGTTCGTCCTTGGAGTTGAAATGCCGATAGAAGGCGCGGGTGCTCAATGCGGTTCGTCCCAGCACCGCGCCGACGCTGAGTCCTCGAACTCCCTGCTCTCGCAGCGTTGTTGACGCGGCGGCCAGGATCTCGCGGCGCACCATCGGGTCCGGGCCCAGTTTGTCGCGTCGCCGCGTGCGAGGAGCGCTCACGCGTCAGGCTGTCGCATCGTAGGCGGCGAGATAGTCCGCAAACCGCTCGCGAACTCGTTCGGGGGACAACCCGTAGTCGGCCAGGTCATACTCGTGTGCACCGAGAGAGCCGGGCCGGTGCCCGTCAGCCCACTGAGTGATGGATTGCAGGGTGGCATCGGTGAAGCTCAAGCCCAACGATTCGTAACTGGATCGCAGGGTAGATACCGGATCGTGCTGCAAATCGGCGAAGGAGACATCGGCGAATCGGTCGTCGCCCACCCGGTTGCGGAACTCCATTGCCCGCCGGACACCTTCAGCCCAGCTGTCGACTTGCTCGGCGCCAAGCTCCTCGGCGTCCTTGTGGTCGCTGCTCCAGCTGCGCACATACTGGATAAGGCTGCACACCGAGGCCATCACCTTAGCCGGATCCCGGTGACTCCAAAGGAATTTGGCGTTCGGGTATGCCTCGACCAGCGCATCGAGAGCGAACATGTGTACGGGGGTCTTGAGGTGCCACAGAACCGGTGGGCAATGCCATTGCAGTAGTTTGAGCACTCGCCGGTGAAATGTATAAGTCTCGCGCATGTCGCAGTTCATCAGCCAATCCAGGTATCCGGGTGCGCGGACGGCGCCGTCGAAGTGGAACGTGCGAAAGCTCATTCCCATCAGGTCCTGGCATTCGGTCGGGGCTGTCGGCTCGGAGTTGTACAGCGTTTTCATCAGCGGGAACAGGTCGTCGAGCATCTTCAGGCCGGCCTCGGCCTGGGCGATCCGCGGATCGGTGTGCTGGGTGGCGGCTTCCGGCGGCGGGGTGGGTGCTTGGGATTCCCACATCCGCAGTGACCGGAACTGAGGATCGGCGGCCACGAGTTGGCTCAGGGCGGTGGTCCCGGTGCGGGGTAACCCGATCACAAAGACGGGACCGCCGATCACCTCGTCGTCGATCTCGGGGTACTGCCGGTAGGTGTCCTCGATCTTGAGGCGTTGGATCAAGGCGTTGCTGATGGTGGCGTTCTGGATGACCCTGCCCAAGTCGTTGAGGTCTGCCTCGGTGTTCAGCGCTTCAACGATGCGTTCGAGCCCCTCGCGATAGTAGGACGAACCGAAATCCTTGAGACCGGTTGCGGCGCAAGCGCCGTGCTCTAACTCGTCAGCGTCGAACGTCACTGTCCGAACCTTTCGCGCACGGCGCGGCGACGCGCCGCGAGGATGGATGTCCGCTCTTCGGCGGTGACCTTTGTTGTGTCCGAAGGCAACACCTCGTGGATATCGTCGAACCGGACGACTCGCGTCGTCGGTGTCGGCGCCGTTTTGGTCCGCACGCAGCGCAGGATGATCGGGCCGTTGCTGTAGCCGGCGGTGTCGAGCCAATTCGCGACCCCGGGGTCACGGGCACTCAGTACCACGCGCACCAGGCCGTCGGAATCCACCGCAGCCTGATGGGCGTTCAGGCTGGACTGGTGGCGCCCGTAATGAATGGTCTCCCACCACGGGTTTCCGATGGAAAAACTCCAGTAGATCCCTTCGGGCGGTTCAACTTCGACGACGAGCGCCTCGTCGGGGCGCAGCTCCCACCGACCGATCACCGGTTTGTTCTCCGCGGCCGCGCCGATATCAGTCCGGTCGATCGGCGGGAGGAAGCCGTTCGGCGGCGCCGCGGCACCGAATTGCAGAAAGAACGTCAGGTTGTCCTGGACGAAATCGCCGAGGGCGACAAGTTGCCGCGACACCGCCACGTCCGGGTCAACCGAACGGCCTTTGGCCTCCACCGCGTCGCCGAGCCGCTCGATGCGCAGCGACGACGCCACCTCGGTCTCCCAGTCGTAGAAGAAGTGCCGCACCGTCAACGTGGGATGGTCGCCCTCGATCCGCATCCAATTTCCCGCTCGCTCATGGGCTGACAGCACCACTTCGAAGTTTCCGTCCGCATCCACCTCGAGTTCGTCGACCAGTTCGTTCGCTGTTGCCACGATGCCGTTCATCGTCTGCAGCCCGACATAGCGGGCGGTGCCGCGGTTGCCGAACAGTCGGTAGCTCTCCCCGCCGCGCAGTACTGCGCGGGTGTATATGCAGTCCGGACATTCCATTCCCCAGGTCACGATGTCGTCGGTACTGGTGGGCTGGACACCCAGGACCGGGTCCGGATCGAACCGCAACGCCTCGTCGATACCCGCGGCAAGGAGCACCAGCAGATGCCGCATACCCGCTGCGAGATCGACGCGATTTCGGTTGCCCGGGTCGGATTCCACGGTCTGCGCGGCTCCGCGGAGCCGGCCCAAGAGATACGCCCACGCCTGTGTCAGGTCGACATTGCCGGTGCCCCCGGACAAGGGGGTCAGCGCCGCCTCGGCAATCGATGACGGCAGCCAAGCCGGCGGCTTCTCCGGGTTGCTCACATTTCCCCGCTTCCGCCTGGGCCAGGTCCCTAAGTGAAAATAATGTTTTCACTTAATGCCAGCTGACTATCGCAGGTGATGGCTGAAAATGTCAACGCTTTGTCGGCCCGCCGGTAGGTTGGCTTCGTGGCCCCTACCTTCGCTGATCTCGCCAAGTCGCAATACGTTCTGCTGACCACTTTCACCAAGGACGGCAGGCCCAAGCCGACGCCGATCTGGGCCGCCTTGGATAAAGAGCGCGGGGACCGGCTGCTGGTCATCACCGAGGCAAAGTCATGGAAAGTCAAGCGAATCCGCAATACGCCCCGGGTCACGTTGGCCACCTGCAATATGCGCGGACGGCCGACCAGCGAGGCCGTCGAGGGCACCGCGGCCATCCTGGACAAGTCGCAGAACAGTGCCATTTACGACGCGATCGGTAGGCGGTACGGCATCGTGGGCAAGGTGTTCAATTTCGTCAGCAAGCTGCGCGGCGGCATCGAAACCAATGTCGGTCTCGAGCTCAAAGTGGCCCAAAGCTGACCTTGCGTGGGCACCGTTTTGATCCCGATCCCGGACCGCGACTTCGACCCGACCGAGGTCGCGGTCAGCTGGCGCGTCCTGACCCGAAACGGTCACCGGGTGGTTTTTGCCACCGAAAGCGGCACGCCCGGGACGGCTGACGACATCATGGTGACCGGACGCGGATTGGACATCTGGTCTGCCCTGCCGGTGCTGGGCACCATCCCGATCATCGGACTGATGTTGCGGGCCAACAAGGACGGGCGCAGCGCGTATCACGACATGCTGGGGTCAGCGGAGTTTCAGCATCCGGTCGCCTGGGCGCAAGTGACCCTCGACGGCATCGACGCGCTGCTGTTGCCCGGGGGGCATCGCGCCCGCGGAATGCGCACCTACATCGATAGCGAGATACTGCACCGGCTTGTCGTGGAGGCCTTTGCCCGTGGGGTGTTCGTGGCCGCGATCTGTCACGGCGTGCTGCTCGCCGCGCGCAGCGTTGATCCCGGTACGGGTCACTCGGTGCTCTACGGACGCAAGACCACAGCGTTGACCTGGGCAATGGAGCGCCTGGCCTGGCAGCTGACGCGGGTCACCCGATTCTGGGATCCCGATTATTACCGGACCTATACCGAAAAGCCCGGCCAGCCCGGTGGGTACATGTCGGTGCAGTCGGAAGTCACTCGTGCCCTTGAAGATCCGACGGATTTCTGTGACGTTGTCCGCGGATCGTCGCACTGGCGCCGCAAGACTTCTGGAGCGGTGCGGGATACGGCGACCGACTCGCGGCCGGCGTTCGTCGTCGACGACGGCAACTATGTGTCGGCGCGTTGGCCGGGCGATACCCACACGTTCGCAACGGTCCTGTCGGGGAAGCTGAAGTCCGCCCGTCAGTGAGCCCGGCCTAGGTCGATGTTCCCGTTCCCAGGTGCTCGCCGAAGAACGCGAAGATCCGGCGCCACGCATCGTCGGTGGCGGCCTCGTTGTAGCCGAAACCTGCGATCCGAAGCAATAGCTGGCCGGGAAGCTTGTTGGCGAAGCTGTGCCCGGCGCCGGGGTAGACCTTGATATCGGTGGTGATGTTCGTGCTGGTGGTCAGTTGGCGCAGCCGCTCGGGCGCGCCCCTACCCAGCGGGTCACGACTGCCGAAGCTCGCCACAATCGGGCACGCCCCGTCCAGCGTCTCGCTGAGGTTGCGCGGCAGGGGAGTGCCATAGAACGGCGCCGAAGCGCCGAAACCCTTGGGTGACATAATAAGAGCGAACTGGCCGCCCATGCAGAAGCCCGCGATGCCGACCTGGCCGGTACATTCGGGCATGGCTTGCAGGTGATCACGGGCGGCCAGGATGTCGTCGAGGGCACGGCCCCGCCGCGTCATCAGCTCCCGCATGATTCGGGTGATGCAGCGGACGCGGCCGCCCCGCGAGTACATATTCGGAGTGAGCGCCACATAGCCTGCCCGGGCGATGCGGTCGTTGGTCGACTCCTTGTCCGGGCCGTACCCGATCGCGTCGTGGATCACCACCACACCCGGCCACGGCCCGGTCCCCGGGGGAATGCTCAGCAGCGCATCGATCGGTCCGTCCGGGGTGTGGATCTGAATCGTCGTCATAGTGTCATCTAACTGCAGTCGCGACGGACAGCACCACGGGAACTCGGAGGTGGTCCACAGACGTTGGCCTGACATGCTGCGGCGGCTGTTGTTGATCTATGCCATCGTCGAGCTCGCGGTGATGATGGCACTGGTGTGGACGATCGGGTGGGGCTGGACCCTGCTGATACTGCTGGCCAGCTTTGTGCTCGGATGGGGCCTTTTGGCGCCGATGGCCGGTTCGCACCTGGTGCGCCAGATCGGGCAGTTGCAGTCCGGCCGGACCGAGCCGCGCAGCGCGGTGAGGGATAGCGCAGCGGTCACGATGGCCACGGCCTTGGTTCTCATTCCCGGCCTGGTCAGCACGGCCCTGGGGCTGTTGCTGTTGATCCCGCCGATACGGTCTGTCGCCGGCCCCGGATTGACCGACATCGCGGTGCGCGGTTTTCAGCGGCGGATACCGCTGATCAGCTATGCGACGGATTCCCGAACCGAGTCCCGTCGCGGTTATTCGGGCGATGGTCCCGATTACATCGACGGCGAGGTCATAGACGTCTACGACGTCGAGCCGCCCGCATAGTTCTGACCGCGACCACACGTAGTTTTGCCCTGTGACCGAGATTCCCACCACCCTGCTGGTCAACGGCCGGGTACACAGCCCCACTCACCCCGACGCCACCGCCATGGCCGTCCGCGGCGATGTCGTGGTGTGGCTGGGCAACGACGACGTCGGGCGCAGCCAGTTCCCGGGTGCCGACGTCGAGGATCTGGACGGCGGCTTCGTGGCGCCGGGATTCGTGGACAGCCATGTCCATGTGAGCGCAACCGGCCTGACGCTGAGCGGCCTGGACTTGCGCCCGGCAGGCTCGCGCGCCCAGTGCCTCCAGATGGTCGCCGACTACACGGCCGCCCACCCCGACCGGCCGGTGTGGGGGCATGGCTGGGACGAGTCGTCGTGGCCCGAGAACACCCCGCCGAGCACCACCGACCTGGATGCCGTACTCGGTGACCGGCCCGCCTATCTGGCTCGCGTCGACGTTCACTCAGCGTTGGCCTCGACCGGGCTGCGACGACTGGTCCCGGATCTGGCGACGGCAGCCGGTTTCACTGCCGAGCGGCCGCTGACCGCCGATGCTCACCACTTGGTCCGCGCCGTCGCCCGTGACCTGCTGACCGGCGAGCAGCTGGCCGAGGCCCGGGCCGCGGCGTTGCAGGCGGCGGCCGCGGCCGGCATCGTCGCGGTGCACGAATGCGCCGGCCCGCAAATCGGCGGACTCGATGACTGGCTGCAGCTGCGTGCCCTCGATCATGGCGTCGACGTGATCGGCTACTGGGGTGAGGCGGCGACGACGGCCGCACAGGCGCGCGCACTCATCGACGAGACCGGAGCCCGCGGACTGGCCGGTGACTTGTTCGTCGACGGGGCGCTGGGCTCGCGCACCGCCTGGCTGCACCAGCCGTACACCGACGCCCCGGACTGCATCGGCACCTGTTACCTGGACGCCGGCGCCATCGAAGCCCACGTGCGGGCATGCACTCAGGCGGAGGTGACCGCCGGCTTCCACGTCATTGGCGATGCCGCGGTGTCGGCGGCGGTCGCCGCCTTCGAACGGGTCGTCGCCGATCTCGGGGTGGCCGCCGTCGCCCGATGCGGGCACCGCCTGGAGCACGTCGAAATGGTCACCGCCGAACAGGCCGCCAAACTGGGCCAATGGGGCGTCATCGCCAGCGTGCAGCCCAATTTTGATGCGCTGTGGGGCGGCCCCGACGGCATGTACGCACGACGCCTTGGTGCCCGGCGAGGCAGTCAACTCAACCCGCTCGCGCTGTTAGCATCCCAAGGCGTGCCCCTCGCCCTAGGTTCCGACGCCCCGGTGACGGGCCTGGACCCGTGGCTGAGCGTGCGCGCAGCGGCCAATCATCGCACTCCGAGCAGCTCGGTCTCAGCACGGGCCGCTTTCGCTGCCGCGACCCGGGGCGGCTGGCGGGCGGCCGGCGTCCGCGACGGCACGGCGGGCACCCTGGTGCCTGGTGCGCCGGCCTCCTACGCCGTGTGGGATGCCGGGGCCCTGGACGTCCACGCACCTGACAACGCCGTCCGGCGCTGGTCTACCGACCCATGGTCCCGGGTACCTGCTTTGCCGCGCTTGGGCCCCACCGACGCTTTGCCACGTTGCCGGCGAACTGTGCATCGGGGCGCTGTCATCTATGGCTAGGGAATGGTTCGGCCGAAAGAAGCGCCCCGACCCGGCCGGCGAGGTCAACCCGGTGGACGAGGACCCCACGGCCCCGCCCGACACCGACCCGATAAACGACGAAGCCGAATCCGATCGGGAGGCGGGAGCGCCCGAGGATCAGCACGCGAGCGCACCCGACGTTCCGGGCCGGGCTCACCGGCTGGGCGCAGCGGTGATCGCGCGGCTGCCCACCGTTTGGGCCGCGATGCTGCCACGGCTGGTGGTCGCCGTTGTGGGCGGCCTGTTGCTCTGCGCCAGCTTCCCGCCGCTGAACTGGTGGTGGGCCGCGATCGTCGCCGCCGCATTGCTGGCCTGGGTGCTGACGCACCCGGCTACGACACCGGCGGGGGGTCTGGGCTATGGCTTTCTGTTCGGATTGGCCTTCTATCTGCCGCTGCTGCCCTGGATCAGCGCCCTGGTGGGCGACATGCCGTGGCTGGTGCTGGCGACGACGTCAGCGCTGTATCCGGGCATTTTCGGCCTGTTCGCCGTCATCGTGCGTCGGCTGCCCGGCTGGCCGATCTGGTTCGCGTTGGTGTGGGCGGCCCAGGAGTGGTTGAAGTCGATCTTTCCGTTCGGGGGCTTTCCCTGGGGGTCGGTGGCATTCGGTCAAGGGCAAGGTCCGTTTCTGCCGTTGGTCCAGCTCGGCGGTGTCGCGCTGCTCTCAACGGCGATCATGCTGGTGGGTTTCAGCGCGACCGCCATTGCGCTGGAGATTGTGAAGTGGTGGCAGACCGGCAACCAGGTGTCGGCCCGTGGTGGCGATTCGAGTGGGCAGGCGCCTGCGGTGGTCTTGCCCGGCGTCTGCATCTGCCTGGTATTGCTGGCATCGGTCATCGTGTGGCCGCAGGTGCGGCGCGCGGGTACCGGCTCTGGTGGCGAGCCCATGGTCACCGTGGCGGTAGTGCAGGGGAACGTGCCGCGGCTCGGCTTCGGATTCAATGAGCAACGCCGGACGGTGCTGGACAACCACGTCCGGGAGACGCTGCGGCTGGCGGAAGACGTGCGTGCGGGCGTCGCCCCGCAACCTCAGTTCGTGATCTGGCCAGAAGATTCGTCGGATATCGACCCACTTGTCAATGACGACGCCGCGCAACAGATCACCCAAGCCGCCGCGGCGATCGGCGCGCCGATCCTGGTCGGTACCGTGCTGGACGCCCAGGGTGGCGCGCAAGAAATCCCCCGATACACCAACACCGTGCTCGTGTGGAATCCGGGCACCGGACCGGCCGACCGCCACGACAAGGAAATCATCCAACCCTTCGGCGAGTACCTGCCCATGCCGTGGCTTTTTGAGCACCTCTCCGGGTATGCCGACCGCGCCGGCCATATGGTGCCCGGCAGCAGCAGCGGGGTGGTGCACATCGCCGGGGTGCCGGTCGGGGTGGCCACCTGCTGGGAAGTGATCTTTGACCGTGCTCCGCGAAAAGCGGTCCTGGGCGGTGCCCAGATGCTGGCCGTACCCAGCAACAACGCCACCTTCAACAAGACGATGAGCGAACAACAGCTGGCGTTCGCCAAAGTCCGGGCGGTAGAGCACGACCGATACGTGGTGGTCGCCGGCACTACCGGGATCAGTGCGGTGATTGCGCCAGACGGTGCCGAGCTGGTACGCACGGACTTCTTCCAGCCCGCATATCTGGACATCCAGATTCGTCTCAAGACGAAACTGACGCCGGCAACCCGCTGGGGTCCGATCCTGCAATGGGTCCTGGTCGGGGCGGCCGGAGCGGTCATTCTGGTGGCGATACGGCACAATGGATGGTTCCCGCGTCCAATTCGTCTCAGGCCCAAACCGCGGGATGAAACGGAAGACGCCGGTGCGTCCCCGAGCGAACCCCCGCCCGACGAGGGCGACGTAGACACTCCGCCGGAAGACGGCGGTGACGACACTCCGCCTTAGGAGGGCGGCCGACACTTTTTCGGTTTCGGGCGACACAGAGGAGCTAAATGACCACCGGCCAGCCGGCGCCCAGGATTCCGGGCAATCGTTCCAGCCAGCGCGTCCTGGTGATCATCCCCACGTTCAACGAGCGGGAGAACCTGCCGGTCATCCACCGGCGGCTCAAAGACGCGTGCCCCGATGTGCACCTGCTCATCGTCGACGACAGCAGCCCCGACGGCACCGGCCAACTCGCCGACGAGCTGGCTGCGGCCGATCCGGGTCGCACGCATGTGATGCACCGGACCGCCAAGGACGGGCTGGGAGCGGCATACTTGGCGGGTTTCGCCTGGGGTTTGAGTCGGGACTATTCAGTGCTTGTCGAGATGGACGCCGACGGCAGTCACGCGCCCGAACAGCTGCACCGGCTGCTGGACGCCGTCGATGCCGGAGCGGACCTGGCCATCGGTTCGCGCTATGTCGACGGGGGCACGGTTCGAAACTGGCCCTGGCGACGCCTGGCCCTGTCCAAGACGGCCAACACCTATTCGCGGGTCGCGCTCGGCATCGGGGTCCACGACATCACCGCCGGCTACCGCGCCTACCGCCGCGAAGTGCTGGAGGCGATCGATCTCGACGGCGTGGACTCCAAGGGCTACTGCTTTCAGATCGATCTGACCTGGCGCACCGTCTGCAATGGGTTCGTCATCGTCGAGGTCCCGATCACCTTCACCGAGCGCGAACTGGGCGTCTCCAAGATGAGCGGATCCAACATCGCCGAGGCGCTGGTCAAAGTCACACGGTGGGGCATCCAGGGCCGATTGACGGGAACCAAAATCGCCCGTGCCAATAACCGCACCTAACCAGCTCGGAGTACGCGGCGGGAAAGCCCTGGGTCAGCCGCGGCGGCGTGACCTGATGACGTCGAGGCGCTCCTTGAGCAGCTCTTCGAGTTCTTCGACCGAGCGGCGCTCCAGCAACATGTCCCAGTGCGTCCGCGGTGGCTTGACCTTCTTCGGCTCGGGTAGGTCGCCCTCGATCAGGGTGCCTTCCATGCCGTTGCGGCAAAGCCAGGTGCCGGGGATGTCGGCGTCATCGGAGAACGGGACCTCGAATTCCTCGCCGTTCTCCGTGCGGTACCGCGCGATCTGGCGTGGTGCGAGGTCATGGTTGCGGTCGGTCTCGTAGCTCACGGCTCCGAGGCGGCTGCCTCTCAGGACGCGATCAGCCATGTGTGCTACTCCTTATTGGTCCTCTGAGCTCTAAGGCTCCTGTAGTGCGATCTCTACGTTTGGCAAACGTTACGGCGGTCTGCGTAGTTCCCAGGGCGACAGCCCCGAATACGCGACGCGACCATTAATGATACCTGGATTGCGGACACAGCGAACTAAACTCGGCAGGCGTGACGCGCCGTACCCGCCCGCAGCCGTGCCGCTGGTGCGGTAGAGACGTGACCGACACCGGGATGGGCCGTCGCCGCCAGTACTGTCGGCAGTCGTGCCGTCAGCGGGCTTATGAGCAACGAGCCTCGTTACACCGGGTTGGCGCGACGGCTCTGCCCACCAACGCGGTGGTGCTGTCGGCTGACGATGCGACTGACCTGTCGGATCGGGTTTACCAGGTGCGATGCGCGGCGGAGGATGTCGCCACAGCACTCGATGAAGGGGCCGAGGCAACCGAACTGCGCGAATTATGCGACGTGCTGATCCAGGCTGCTCGGGCCGCCGACGGCTGGCGCCGAGCGGGTGTCTGACCACGTCATTCGTGGCGCACCGCCCCGACTGTCACTGAGTTTTCCACCGACATGCGCCTGAACACCATCAATGGATAGCCGGGTACAGTCGCGCAATGGAGGACGAGCCAGGTCTACCCAGGCGTACAGGGAACCGGTGTGCGTCGGGCGCCCAGCGGCATACCTTTCCGCACCCGGCGTCCCACATATCGAGGTGGGTCCTCCTCTAGAAGCTGGGAGTATCGGACGTTTTGAAATCCTGCCGGAGTTGGCCATACTCACCTGCGACATTCTTGGGTCGGAGAGCAGCACGACGCTGGTCCGAAAAAACTGCGGCGTCGCCTCGTGCAGCAAATTCCGGGACTCGGCGAAAGCCGCATCCGGTGGTTACAGACGGCCAAGGTTAGGCGAGGGGTAGTGATGGGTGATCAACTCCAGCACGCGACCGAAGCGCTGCGCAAGGCGCTGGTCCAGGTTGAACGCCTGAAGCGCACCAACCGTGCGCTGCTGGAGCGGTCGAATGAGCCGATCGCGATCGTCGGTATGTCGTGCCGCTTTCCGGGCGGGGTCGAAACCCCGGAGGACCTGTGGCAGATGGTGGCCGACGGCCGGGACGTGATGTCGGAGTTCCCCAGCGACCGCGGATGGGACCTGGCGCAGTTATTCGACCCGGATCCCGACATGCGCCACAAGTCGTACGTGCGCACCGGCGGTTTCGTGGACGGTGTCGCCGACTTCGATGCCGCCTTCTTCGGCATTGCGCCGAGTGAGGCGCTGGCCATGGATCCCCAGCACCGGATATTGCTGGAGCTGTCGTGGGAAGCCTTGGAGCGGGCCGGGATTGATCCTACCGGGCTGCGCGGCAGCGCCACCGGGGTGTTCGCCGGGCTTATCGTCCAGGGCTACGGGATGTTGGCCGAGGAGATCGAGGGCTACCGGTTGACCGGTACGACCTCCAGCGTCGCGTCGGGGCGGGTGTCGTATGTGCTGGGGCTGGAGGGCCCGGCGGTGTCGGTGGATACGGCGTGTTCGTCGTCGTTGGTGGCGTTGCACATGGCGATGCAGTCGCTGCGTTCGGGTGAGTGCGACCTGGCGCTGGTCGGTGGTGTCACCGTCAACGCCACGCCGACGGTGTTCGTGGAATTCAGTCGCATGCGCGGGTTGTCACCGGATGGCCGGTGCAAGGCCTACGCCGGGGCAGCCGACGGGGTCGGCTGGTCCGAGGGTGGCGGGATGCTGGTGGTGGAGCGGTTGTCGGATGCGCAGCGGTTGGGTCATCCGGTGTTGGCGGTGGTGCGGGGTTCGGCGGTTAATCAGGATGGTGCGTCGAATGGGTTGACCGCGCCCAATGGTCCCTCGCAGCAGCGGGTGGTGCGTGCGGCGTTGGCCAATGCGGGGTTGAGCACCGTTGATGTGGATGTGGTCGAGGGTCATGGGACTGGGACCACGTTGGGTGATCCGATTGAGGCCCAGGCGTTGTTGGCGACCTATGGGCAGGGTCGGGGTGAGCGTGACGAGCCGTTGTGGTTGGGGTCGATTAAGTCGAATATGGGTCATACGCAGGCCGCGGCGGGGGTGGCCGGTGTGATCAAGATGGTGATGGCGATGCGCCATGAGTTGTTGCCGGCGACGTTGCATGTCGATCAGCCCAGTCCGCATGTGAATTGGTCGGCGGGGTCGGTGTCGTTGTTGACCGAGGCGCGGCCGTGGCCGGCTGATGGTCGGGTGCCGGGTCGGGTGCGGCGGGCCGCGGTGTCGTCGTTTGGGATCAGTGGCACCAATGCGCATGTGATTGTGGAGGCCGCGTCCGCCGGGTCCCGGCGGGTGGTGGAGGCGGCGAAGGTGCCGGTGGTGCCGTGGGTGGTGTCGGCGAAGTCGGCGTCGGCGGTGGCCGCACAGGCGGCGCAGTTGGCCGCTCATCTGCGCGCACATCCTGAGCTTGATGTTGCCGATGTGGGCTGGTCGTTGGCGGGCCGGTCGACGTTCAAGCATCGCGCGGTGGTGGTGGGTGGCGCTCGGGATGGGTTGCTGGCCGGGTTGGACGAGCTGGCCACCGGTGAGGCCGGATCGGTTATCCGGGGCACCGCCACACCCGCGGGCAAGACCGTCTTCGTCTTCCCCGGCCAAGGCTCCCAATGGGTGGGCATGGGTATCGAATTACTCGATAGCGCATCGATATTCGCGCAGCACATTGAGGCGTGCGCGGAGGCTTTCTCGGAATTCGTCGACTGGTCGTTGACTGACGTCCTGCGTGGTGCGCCCGGTGCGCCCGGCATGGATCGCGTCGACGTGGTGCAGCCGGTGTTGTTTGCGGTGATGGTGTCACTGGCCGAACTATGGAAGTCGGTCGGAGTGAGCCCCGATGCCGTGATCGGCCACTCACAAGGCGAAATCGCCGCCGCGTACGTCGCCGGCGCGCTCTCCTTACGCGATGCCGCAAAGGTGGTCACGCTACGCAGCAAGTTGTTAACCACACTGGCGGGACCGGGCGGCATGGTTTCCATCGCATGCGGCGCCGAGCGGGCACGGGAATTGTTGGCGCCCTATGGCAACCGGGTCGGCATCGCAGCCGTCAACGGCCGGTCCGCGGTGGTGGTGTCCGGTGAAGTGGCCGCACTGGACGAACTGATCCAGGTCTGCGCCGACCAAGGTCTGCGCACCCGCCGCATCGATGTGGACTATGCGTCGCATTCGGTTGAGGTAGCGGCGATTCGCGATCGACTCACCGAGGTTCTGGCCGGTATCCGGCCACGTTCCTCACGTACCGCCTTCTTCTCCTCGGTGACCGGAAGCCGTTTGGACACAGCGTCTTTGGATGCCGACTATTGGTATCGCAACATCCGGCAGACGGTACAGTTCGACCAGGCGGTGCGCAGTGCGTGTGAACACGGCTACCGCACGTTCATCGAATCCAGTCCGCATCCGGCGCTGATAGCCGGGATTGAGGACACGTTCAACGACTGCGCAACCGGTGCTGCCGGCGACACCGAGGCGATCGTCGTTCCCACCCTGGGCCGCGACGACGGCGGGCTCGCGCGCTTCCTGATGTCGGCCGGCTCCGCGTTTGTTGCCGGTGTGAGCGTGGACTGGCGCGGTGTGTTGGGCGGGGCCGGCTACGTCGAACTGCCGACGTATGCCTTTGAACGGCGGCGCTTTTGGCTGTCCGGTGATGGGTTGGGAGTCGATGCCGCCGGCTTGGGGCTTTCCAGCGGCGAGCACGCGTTACTGGGCGCGGTGGTGGAGTTGCCGGCCTCAGGTGGGGTGGTACTGACGGGTCGGTTGTCGCCCAGCGTGCAGGGCTGGCTGGCCGATCACGCTGTGTCCGGGACGGTAGTGTTCCCCGGAACGGGGTTTGTGGAGCTGGCGATCCGTGCCGGCGACGAAGTCGGCTGCTCGGTGGTCGACGAATTGACGCTGCAGGCGCCGCTGATCTTGCCGGCGTCGGATTCCGGGTTGGGATCGGTTGCGGTGCAAGTGGTCGTGGGGCCTGCCGAAGGATCGGGTCAGCGCAGTGTGTCGGTCTTTTCCCGCGCCGATGCCGATGCAGCGTCCGGCTGGGTGTGCCATGCCGAGGGAACGCTGAGCCCCGGGACAGTTGAGCCCAGTGCGGATCTGTCAGTGTGGCCGCCGGCAGGTGCCGTCGCAGTGGACATCGCTGATGGATATGAGCGTTTGGCGGCGCACGGGTACGGCTACGGTCCGGCGTTTAGGGGATTGACCGCGGCGTGGACGCGCGGCGACGAGGTGTTCGCCGAAGTGAAGCTGCCCGACGCCGCCGGAGGTGTCGGCGGATTCGGCGTGCACCCGGCATTGCTGGATGCGGCGCTGCACGCGGTGGTGATGGCCAACCAGTCGGCTGCCGAATTGGTATTGCCGTTTTCCTGGCAAGGCGTGTCGTTGCATGCCGCGGGTGCGTCGGCGGTCAGGGCACGGATTGCGCCGACGGGTCCGACCGGAACTTCAACGGTGTCAATCGAGCTTGCTGACCGGTTGGGGCTGCCGGTGCTGTCGGTCTCGTCGATGGTGGCGCGCCCGGTGACCGGGCAGCAACTGCGGGCGGCGGTGTCGGCCTCGGGTCCGGACCGGCTGTTTGAGGTGGTCTGGTCACCGGCTTCGACAACGGCGGCCGCTGACAGCAACTCCCAGTCGTATGAAATCTTTGAATCCATTGCCGCTGACGATGATCCGGTGACAGGCGCCTATGAGCGCACCCACCGGGCGCTGGCCGTCGTGCAGGCGTGGCTGACGGAGCGTGACTCGGGTGTGCTGCTGGTGGCCACCCAGGGCGCAATGGCGTTGGCGGGGCAGGACGTCACCGATTTGGCGGGCGCGGCGGTGTGGGGGTTGGTGCGGTCGGCGCAGACCGAGCATCCGGGCCGGATCGTGCTCGTTGATTGCGATGCACCGCTTGACGATGCGGCGGTGGCCGCAGTTCTGGCGGTCGGTGAGCCGCAGGTGTTGTTGCGCGCCGGAACGATATACACCCCGCGGGTGCGCGGCAGCCGCGCCGTAGGCGGCATCTTGACGCCCCCGGCTGGTGGGCCCTGGCGGCTCGGTATCAGTAGTGCGGGCACCTTCGAGAACCTGCGGCTCGAGCCTGTTCCGAATGCCGATGCGCCGTTGCAGCCCGGCCAGGTTCGGGTGGCCATCCGCGCGATCGCGGCGAATTTCCGCGACATCATGATCACGCTCGGCATGTTCACCCACGACGCGCTGCTCGGCGGCGAAGGTGCCGGCGTGGTCGTCGAAGTCGGTCCCGGAGTCACCGAATTCGCGGTCGGAGATTCGGTGTTCGGATTCTTCCCCGACGGCAGCGGCACGCTGGTCGCCGGTGATATCCGGCTGCTGCTCCCGATGCCCGCCGGCTGGTCCTACGCCGAAGCGTCCGCGATATCAGCCGTTTTCACCACCGCGTACTACGCGTTTATGCACCTGGCCGACGTCAAGCCGGGGCAACGAGTGTTGATTCACGCCGGCGCCGGCGGGGTGGGGATGGCAGCGGTGCAGCTGGCCCGGCATTTGGGTTTGGAGGTGTTCGCCACCGCCAGCCGGGGTAAGTGGGACACCCTGCGCGCCATGGGCATCGACGATGAGCACATCTCTGATTCACGCAGTTTGGAGTTCGAGGACAAGTTCCGCACGGTCACCGGCGGGCGTGGCATGGATGTGGTGCTGGACTCGCTGGCCGGCGAGTTCGTGGACGCGTCGCTGCGGCTGGTGGCCCCTGGTGGGGTGTTTTTGGAGATGGGCAAGACCGATATCCGCGACCCCGACATCATCGGCCAGGAATACCCCGGTGTGCGCTACCGCGCCTTCGACCTCTTCGAGCCCGGCCGGGCCCGGATGCACCAGTACATGCTCGAACTTGCCGAACTGTTCGACGCCGGGGTGCTGCGGCCCTTGCCGGTGACGACGTTTGATATGCGGCGTGCGCCGGCGGCGTTGCGGTATCTGAGTCAGGCCCGCCACATCGGCAAGGTCGTGATGAGCATGCCGGATGCGTGGGCGGCGGGCACGGTGTTGATCACCGGTGGCACCGGGATGGCGGGTTCGGCGCTGGCGCGTCATGTGGTGACCCGTCACGGGGTGCGCCAGCTGGTGTTGGTGAGCCGGCGTGGTCCAGAGGCGCCGGGGGCTGCTGAGTTGGTGGCCGAGCTCGGTGCGGCCGGTGCCCAGGTGCAGGTGGTGGCCTGTGATGCGGCCGAGCGTGAGGCATTGGCGAAGGTGATCGCCGATATCCCGGTGCAGTATCCGCTGTCAGCCGTGATTCACACGGCCGGGTCACTCGATGACGCCGTGGTGACGTCTTTGACTCCTGAGCGTGTCGATGTGGTGTTGCGGGCCAAGGTGGATGCGGCGTGGAATCTGCATGAGTTGACTCGCGATCTGGATGTGTCGGCGTTTGTGCTGTTTTCGTCGATGGCCGGGCTGGTGGGATCGTCGGGTCAGGCCAACTATGCGGCGGCCAACTCGTTCCTCGATGGGCTGGCCGTACATCGGCGGGCCCTGGGGCTGCCGGCGATCTCGCTGGGCTGGGGGCTGTGGGAGCAAGCCAGCGCCATGACCGGCAAACTGGACGCCGCCGACCTGGCCCGGCTGGGCCGCGACGGCGTTTTGGCCTTGTCTTCGGAAGAAGCGCTGGAATTGTTCGACACCGCACTGATCATCGATGAGCCGTTCATTGCGCCCGCCCGAATCGACCTGACCGCACTGCGAGCCCACGCCACCGCGGTGCCGCCGATGTTCACCGATCTGGTCAACGCACCGACCCGGCGACAGGTCGACGACTCGCTGGCCGCCGCCAAGTCGAAATCGGCTCTGGCGCATCGCCTGCACGGGCTGCCCGAACCCGAACAACACGCGGTCCTGCTGGACTTGGTGTGTTCCCATATCGCCACCGTGCTGGGCGACGTCAGCCCCGAAGCCATCGACCCGGACAAGGCGTTCCAGGAGCTGGGCTTTGACTCGCTGACGGCAGTCGAGATGCGTAACCGGCTGAAAACCGCTACCGGCCTAGCCCTTTCGCCCACGCTCGTCTTCGACTACCCGACACCCAACGGGCTGGCCAAGTACATCCGCGCCGAACTTGCCGGCGTCCCACAAGAAATCAAGCAATCAGCGGCGGTGCGCGCCACCGGTGACGATCCGATCGCGATCGTCGGTATGTCGTGCCGCTTTCCGGGCGGGGTCGAAACCCCGGAGGACCTGTGGCAGATGGTGGCCGACGGCCGGGACGTGCTCTCGGAGTTCCCCAGCGATCGAGGTTGGGACCTGGCCGGGCTGTTCAACGCGGATCCCGACGTTCCGGGGTCCTGCTACGTGCGCACCGGCGGTTTCGTGGACGGTGTCGCCGACTTCGATGCCGCCTTCTTCGGCATTGCGCCGAGTGAGGCGCTGGCCATGGACCCTCAGCAACGTATATTCCTCGAGCTTTCCTGGGAAGCGTTGGAGCGGGCGGGAATCGACCCCGGCGGGCTACAGGGCAGCGCCACCGGGGTGTTCGCCGGTGTGATGACGCAAGGCTATGGCGTATCCGCCGCCGATACGCTGGAAGGCTTCCGGCTGACCGGGCAGTCATCGAGTGTGGCGTCGGGGCGGGTGTCGTATGTGCTGGGGCTGGAGGGCCCGGCGGTGTCGGTGGATACGGCGTGTTCGTCGTCGTTAGTGGCGTTGCACATGGCGATGCAGTCGCTGCGTTCGGGTGAGTGCGACCTGGCGCTGGTCGGTGGTGTCACCGTCAACGCCACGCCGACGGTGTTCGTGGAATTCAGTCGCATGCGCGGGTTGTCACCGGATGGCCGGTGCAAGGCCTACGCCGGGGCAGCCGACGGCACCGGATTCTCCGAGGGTGGCGGGATGCTGGTGGTGGAGCGGTTGTCGGATGCGCAGCGGTTGGGTCATCCGGTGTTGGCGGTGGTGCGGGGTTCGGCGGTTAATCAGGATGGTGCGTCGAATGGGTTGACCGCGCCCAATGGTCCCTCGCAGCAGCGGGTGGTGCGTGCGGCGTTGGCCAATGCGGGGTTGAGCACCGTTGATGTGGATGTGGTCGAGGGTCATGGGACTGGGACCACGTTGGGTGATCCGATTGAGGCCCAGGCGTTGTTGGCGACCTATGGGCAGGGTCGGGGTGAGCGTGACGAGCCGTTGTGGTTGGGGTCGATTAAGTCGAATATGGGTCATACGCAGGCCGCGGCGGGGGTGGCCGGTGTGATCAAGATGGTGATGGCGATGCGCCATGAGTTGTTGCCGGCGACGTTGCATGTCGATCAGCCCAGTCCGCATGTGAATTGGTCGGCGGGGTCGGTGTCGTTGTTGACCGAGGCGCGGCCGTGGCCGGCTGATGGTCGGGTGCCGGGTCGGGTGCGGCGGGCCGCGGTGTCGTCGTTTGGGATCAGTGGCACCAATGCGCATGTGATTGTGGAGGCCGCGTCCGCCGGGTCCCGGCGGGTGGTGGAGGCGGCGAAGGTGCCGGTGGTGCCGTGGGTGGTGTCGGCGAAGTCGGCGTCGGCGGTGGCCGCACAGGCGGCGCAGTTGGCCGCTCATCTGCGCGCACATCCTGAGCTTGATGTTGCCGATGTGGGCTGGTCGTTGGCGGGCCGGTCGACCTTCGAGCATCGCGCGGTGGTGGTGGGTGGCGCTCGGGATGGGTTGCTGGCCGGGTTGGACGAGCTGGCCACCGGTGAGGCCGGATCGGTTATCCGGGGCACCGCCACACCCGCGGGCAAGACCGTCTTCGTCTTCCCCGGACAAGGCTCCCAAGCACTGGGCATGGGCAAGGGATTGCATGCCGGATACCCGGTGTTCGCCGAGGCGTTCAACACCGTCGTGGCTGAACTGGACCGGCATCTGCTGCGCCCGTTGCGCGAAGTGATGTGGGGCCATGACGAAAACCTCTTGAACACAACCGAATTCGCACAACCCGCACTATTCGCCGTCGAAGTTGCGTTGTTCCGGTTACTCGAATCCTGGGGTGTGCGGCCCGACTTCGTGATGGGTCATTCGGTCGGCGAGTTGTCGGCGGCCCACGTCGCCGGCGTCCTGTCATTGGAGAACGCAGCGGTGCTGGTGGCCGCCCGCGGCCGTTTCATGCAGGCTCTGCCGGAGTGTGGCGCAATGATCGCCCTGCAGGCCACCGAAGAGGAGGTGCAGCCGCTGCTGGGCTCCCGGGTCGGCATCGCCGCGGTCAACGGGCCGGCTTCAGTGGTGATTTCGGGTGCCGAGGACGCGGTGACCGCAATTGCCGACCGGCTTCGCGCGGACGGCCGGCGGGTGCACCAACTGGCTGTCTCCCACGCCTTCCATTCGCCATTGATGGACCCGATGGTCGACGAATTCGGAGCGGTCGCGGCCGGTCTCGCTGTCGGGCAACCCACTATCCCCATCGTCTCGAATGTGACGGGCCAGCTGGCAGGAGACGACTTCGGGTCGGCGGCGTACTGGAAGGGCCACGTCCGGGAAGCGGTGCGGTTCGCCGACAGCATCCGCTTCCTGCGCTCCGCCGGCGCGATCCGTTTCCTCGAAGTCGGGCCCAGCGGCGGCCTGATGGCGTCGATCGAAGAATCGCTGCCCGACGCTCCCGTGATCACGATGTCCGCTCTGCGCAAGGACCGCCCCGAGCCGGCCACCCTGGCCAGTGCCGTTGCACAAGGGTTTGTCTCCGGCATGGACGTGGACTGGCGTAAAGCAATCGGTGCGGCCAACTTCGTTGAGCTGCCCACGTATGCCTTTGAACGACGGCGGTTTTGGCTCTCCGGCGACGGCGCCGCGGCCGACGCCGCCGGACTGGGGCTGGCAGCCGGCGAGCACGCGCTGCTGGGTGCGGTCGTGGAGTTGCCGGCCTCGGGCGGGGTGGTGCTGACGGGCCGGTTGTCGCCCAGCGTGCAGGGCTGGCTCTCCGATCACGCCATTGGTGGCGTGGTGCTGTTCCCCGGTGCCGGATTTGTCGAGTTGGCCATCCGCGCCGGCGACGAGGTGGGCTGCGGAGTCGTCGACGAGTTGAATTTGGCGGCCCCGCTGGTGTTGCCGGCCTCGGGTTCGGTGGCGGTGCAGGTCGTCGTCGATGGGCCAGACGACACGGGTGCCCGTGCGGTGTCGGTGTTTTCGCGTGCCGAGCCCGGCTCTGGCTGGTTATTGCACGCCGAGGGCGTGCTGAGGGCAGGTGCGGCGGAGCCGGCAACAGCGGACCTATCGGTGTGGCCACCGGTGGGTGCGGTTCCAGTGGAGGTCGGCGACGGCTACGAGCGGTTGGCCCAACGTGGGTACGGCTATGGCCCCGCATTCCGCGGCCTGACGGCGATGTGGCGTCGCGGCGATGAAGTGTTCGCCGAGGTGGCGTTGCCCGCGGATGCCGGGCTGTCCGTGGCAGGGTTCGGGATGCACCCGGTGATACTGGACGCGGCATTGCACGCGGTGATTTTGGCCTCCGACAGCGACCCGAACGACGGGGCGATCGGGGCCATGGCGGTCGACGAGGGTTCGGTATTGGTGCCGTTCTCCTGGCAGCACGTGTCACTGCACGCCGCGGGCGCGGCAGCGGTGCGCGCGCGAATCGCCCCGACGGGCCCTTCGTCGGTGTCGATCGAGCTGGCCGATGGGCTGGGGCTGCCGGTGCTGTCGGTGGCATCGATGGTGGCGCGCCCGGTCAGCGATCAGCATTTGCTGGCCGCGGTCTCGAAACCGGGCCCGGACCGGCTCTTTGAGGTGATCTGGTCAGCCCAGCCACCGGCAACGGTACAGCCGGTATCGGTGTGCGCCTGGGGGACGACGCAGTTGGACGCCACCGAGGCTGAGCCCGCGGCGTGTGTGTTCGAGTCGGCGCCGGCGGCCGGTGACGTCGTGGCGGGGGTACATGCGGTCACGCGTGCGGTACTGACAGTGCTGCAATCGTGGTTGACCCGCGCTCGGACCGGGACATTGGTGGTGTCGACCCGCGGCGCGGTGGCGCTGCCGGACGAGGACGTCACCGATCTGGCCGGCACGGCGGTGTGGGGATTGGTGCGGTCGGCGCAGACCGAGCATCCCGGCCGGATCGTGCTTGTTGATTGCGATGCACCGCTTGACGACGCGGCGGTGGCCGCAGTTCTGGCGGTCGGTGAGCCGCAGGTGGTGCTGCGCGGCGGAACGGTTTACACCGCGCGGGTGCATGGCAGCCGCGCGGTGAGCGGCGTGCTGGTGCCGCCCGGTGATGGACCCTGGCGATTGGGCATGAGCAGTCGCGGGACCTTCGAGAACCTGCGATTGGAGCGCATCCCCGACGCTTATGCGCCCTTGGCGCCTGGACAGGTGCGGGTTGCGTTGTCGGCCATCGCCGCCAACTTCCGCGACGTCATGATCGTCCTGGGCCTCTATCCTGACCCGGACGCCGTCATGGGTGTCGAGGCCTCCGGCGTCGTCGTCGAAATCGCATCGGAGAAGAGCCGTTTCGCTGTTGGCGACCGGGTCATGGGACTGTTCCCCGACGGCACCGGAACCGTCGCGACCACCGACCAGCGACTGCTGGTCAAGGTGCCGTCGGGATGGTCGCATACCGCCGCCGCCACCACCTCGGTGGTTTTCGCGACTGTCTGCTACGCGCTGGCGGACCTGGCCGGTGTCAGGCCGGGGCAGCGAGTGTTGGTGCATGCCGCCGCCGGTGGGGTGGGGATGGCCGCGGTGCAGTTGGCCCAGCATCTGGGGTTGGAGGTATTCGCCACCGCCAGCCGGGGTAAGTGGGACACCTTGCGGGCCATGGGCTTTGACGATGACCACATCTCCGATTCACGCAGCCTGGGGTTCGAGGACAAGTTCCGCGCGGTCACCGGCGGGCGTGGCGTGGATGTGGTGCTGGACTCGCTGGCCGGCGAGTTCGTGGACGCGTCGCTGCGTCTGGTGGCCCCTGGTGGGGTGTTCTTGGAGATGGGCAAAACCGACATCCGCGACCCGGGGGTGATCGCCCGGGACTACCGCGGCGTGCGCTACCGCGCCTTTGACCTCTTCGAAGCGGGGCCTGACCGCATTCAGCAGATCCTCACCGAGTTGGCCTCGCTCTTCGGCGAAGAGGTGCTGCGGCCGTTGCCGGTGACGACGTTTGACGTGCGGCGTGCGCCTGTGGCGTTGCGGTTTTTGAGCCAGGCCCGCCACATCGGCAAGGTCGTCATGACCATGCCGGATGCGTGGGCGGCAGGCACCGTGTTGATCACCGGTGGCACCGGGATGGCGGGTTCGGCGCTGGCGCGTCATGTGGTGTGCCAGCACAGGGCCCGGAACCTGGTGTTGGTGAGCCGGCGCGGTCCAGAGGCGCCGGGCGCTGCTGAGTTGGTAGCCGAGCTCACTGCGGCCGGCGCCCAGGTGCAGGTGGTGGCCTGTGACGCCACCGACCGCGAGGCATTGGCCAAGGTGATCTCCGATATCCCGGTGCAGCATCCGCTGTCGGGCGTGATCCATGCCGCCGGGGTGGTCGATGATGCGGTGATTTCGTCGTTGACCCCAGAGCACATGGACGTGGTGTTGCGGGCCAAGGTGGATGCGGCGTGGAACCTGCACGAGTTGACCCGCGATCTGGATGTGTCGGCGTTCGTGCTGTTTTCGTCGATGGCCGCACTGGTGGGATCGTCGGGCCAGGGTAACTATGCGGCGGCCAACTCGTTCCTCGACGGGCTGGCCGTGCACCGGCGAGCGCACGGGTTGCCGGCGATCTCGCTGGGGTGGGGCCTGTGGAATCAAGCCAGCGCCATGACCGGTGGACTGGCGACTGCCGATTTCGCCCGGTTCGCCCGCGACGGCATCCTGGCCATGTCTTCCGAGGAAGCGCTCCAATTGCTCGACACGGCACTCATTGTCGATGAGCCGTTCATGCTGCCTGCCCATATTGATTTTGCGGCGTTGCGGGTCAAGTTCGATGGCGGCACGTTGCCGCCGATGTTCGTCGATTTGATCAATGCGCCGACCCGGCGACAGGTCGACGACTCACTGGCTGCTGCGAAGTCCAAATCGGCGCTGCTGCAGCGCCTCGAAGGGCTGCCCGAGGACGAACAATACGCAATTCTGCTGGACCTGGTGCGGTCCCACATCGCGACGGTGCTGGGCAGCACCAGCCCGGAGGCCATCGATCCGGACAAGGCGTTCCAAGAGTTGGGCTTTGACTCGCTGACCGCAGTCGAAATACGCAATCGGCTGAAATCGGCTACCGGCCTGGCGCTTTCGCCGACAATGATCTTCGATTACCCGAACTCCGCAGCGCTGGCTGATTACATGCGCCGAGAACTCGTCGGAACGTCGGAACAGGAAACCTCGACGGTCGCGCCCGGGGAAGCCGAAATCCAGCGCGTTGTCGGGTCGATTCCGGTCAAGCGTCTTCGGCAAGCCGGGATTTTGGAGCTGTTGCTGGAGTTGGCCGAAGCCGACGGCGACGGGCAGCCGGCAGCAACCGCTGTGACCTCGGAAAAAGACATCGCGGACATGGACCTCGACGATCTGGTCAACGCGGCGTTGTTGAAGGACGACGAGTAGGCATGAGCGAGGGTAGTCAGTGAGAATCGTGGTCACCGGGGCCAGTGGTGTACTGGGCCGCGGGCTTGCCGCCCGGTTGCTCAGCCAGGGCCACGATGTCGTTGGCATCGCCCGTCATCGTCCGGAAAGCTGGCCAAGCACGGCCGATTTCGTCGCAGCAGATATCCGGGACACTGCCGCACTCAAACGCTGTATCGGTGGCGCGGATGTCGTCGCGCATTGCGCATGGGCACGAAGCCCTGGTCCCGACGCCCGGATCAGCCACCAGGTCAACATCGGGGGCACGCGCAATGTCCTTGCGGCGATGGCTGAGAGCGGAACCGGGCGCATCATTTTCGTTTCTTCAGCACACGTCTACGGCGGGGGAGACGCGGTCAAGGCCGAGGACGACGCGACAACCACGGTGTCTGCTGACGGCCTGCACAAGGCCCGCGTCGAAGAGATGCTGGCGGCCTCCGGCGTCCAGTCGGTGGTGATCCGCTCCGCGCTCATCGTCGGCCGCGGCGTCGACAATTGGGTGCGCCGGCTGCTGGCGCTGCCGGCGTTTCCCGACGGCTCCGCCGATCGCCCAGTGCAGGTAGTCCACCATGACGACGCGCTTCGGTTGTTGGTGCGCGCGGTGCTCGACACTGCCATCGAAAGCGGCCCAGTCAATCTCGCTGCCCCGGGCGCGCCGACCTTTCGTCAGATCGCTGGAGCGCTCGGGCGCCCGGTCGTGCCGCTGGGCGGTCCGGGTGCCGCGCTGCTGCGCCGCCGCGGGCCGACCGTGTTCGGCGAACTGGAACTCATGCAGAGCGCTCCATTGATGGATACGTCGCGGCTACACGATGAGTGGGGATTCCACCCGGCCTGGAACGCCGACGAATGCGTCGAGGACTTGGTGCTGGCGGTGCGCGGCCGGGTCACCCTGGGGAAGCGGGTGATATCGCTGCCGTGGCGGCTGGCCACCGTTCAGGACCTGCCCGCTGTCGACGTGCCGTCTGTCGATGGGGTAAAGCCCAGATTCGCCGGTCCAGCAGGTGCTAACGGCGAATTCGATACACCCATCGATCCGCGCTTCCCGACCTACCTGGCCACCAATTTGTCGGAGGCGCTGCCGGGCCCGTTCTCGCCGTCGTCGGCGTCGGTGACCGTGCGCGGACTGCGCGCCGGGGGGGTGGCCGTCGCGGAGCGGCTGCGGCCCGGCGGGATCATCCAGCGGGAAATCGCCACCCGCATGGTTGCGGTGTTCGCCCACCGGCTGTACGGCGCCATCACCTCGGCGCATTTCATGGCCGAAACCGTGCCGTTCGCCAAGCCCGCGACGTTTATCCGCAATAGCGGGTTCTTCGGCCCCAGCTCGGCCTCCTTACCGATCTTCGGTGAGGAGCGCCCGCCGTCGGAAGCCGGCCGCGTCCGACGACAATTGCGTACCGTGCGCAACATCGGGATATTCGGCGTCAATCTCATTGGCCTCAGCGCCGCTTCGCCGCTGGACACCCATGACTACCTGGCCGATGTCGATCGTCTGGAGCGGCTGGCCGGCGACCTCACCCAACTCGATGATCGTCGGCTGCTCAGCCTGATTCTGTTGGGACGCGATCACATCGTCCACGGCTGGGTATTGGCCTCGGGGTCATTCATGCTGTGCGCTGCATTCAACGTCTTGTTGCGCGGCCTGTGCGGGAAAGAGACCGCCCCGCCGGCTGGCCCGGAACTGGTCAGTGCGCGATCGGTGGAGGCGGTACAGCGGCTGGTGGTCGCCGCGCGACGCGACCCGAACGTGACGCGCCTGCTGGCCGAACCCGGCATGCGCCTCGAGGCGCTGGCCGTACAGGCGCCGGACTTTCACGCCGCGGTGCTGGCCGAGCTGGCGCTGATCGGGCACCGCGGCCCAGCGGAGGTCGAGATGGCCTCGACCAGCTATGCCGACGATCCCGAGTTGCTGCTCCGGATGGTAGCCAAAGCGATGAGCGCACCCCCCACGCCCGAGCCTCAGGCATCCGCGGATTCCGTTGCGGGCCCGGCCCGTTGCGTTCCTGGCCGCACGGCAGCTCCGCGACCGGGAGGTTCGCCGCGACAAAATGGTGCGTGCCATCTGGGTGCTGCGCGGCCTGCTGCGGGAATATGGGCGCCGGTTGGTCGAGGCCGGTGTCTTCAACACTGCCGACGACGTGTTCTTTCTCCTCGTCGACGAACTCGATGCACTGCCGCCGGACGTGTCGGGACTGGTGGCGCGCCGCCGAGCCGAGCAGCGCAGGCTGGTCGGCGTCGTTCCGCCGACGGTGTTCAGTGGGAGCTGGGAGCCGTCTATCGTTTCGTCGCCGGCGCTGGCCAGCGGGGACACCCTGCGCGGAGTCGGCGTGTGCGGGGGACGGGTACGCGGCCGGGTGCGGATCGTGCGGCCCGAGACGATCGACGAGCTGCAACCCGGCGAGATACTTGTCGCGGAGGTCACCGACGTCGGCTACACCGCCGCGTTCTGCTACGCCGCAGCGGTGGTGACCGAGCTGGGCGGCCCGATGTCGCATGCGGCCGTGGTGGCCCGCGAGTTCGGGTTCCCGTGCGTGGTGGACGCCCAAGGGGCCACTCGGCGTTTGCCGCCGGGCGCGCTGGTCGAGGTCGACGGCACTTCGGGGGAAATTCATCTGCTTGAACCGGCTTCCGACGACACCCCGCCGCTTCCGGCAAGCGACTGCGGTCGCTGAGACCACTGGTGCCAAGCCGTCACCAGCGCCTGCCCTTGATCCCGGACCGTGATGTACTCGCGGGCGGTGGAATTTCGCGTTCGCGCTGTGTACGCGGCGGTCGCAAGGTATACCGATAGCAGTCATCAGAAGGAGAACTCATGAATGTGGTGCGGACGTCCGCGACCGGCTTGGCCGCGACCGCAGTGTTGATCAGCGCCACGGTGGTGGGCTGCGGGGGCGATAAAAGCTCGTCCGGAACGTCGACGCCATCGTCGAGTTCAGCCGCGTCGTCGAGCACCACGGCGACATCGAGCACGTCCGCGGCGGCGAGTCCATCGGGAGCCCAATCGGACTACAGCTCATTGCTGATCAAGCCCAGTGACGTCGGCCCCGATGCTTTCACTGACGGGCCGCCGACTGCGAATCCCGGCGGCGTAACCGGCGTGGGTCAGGTGTTCAAGAACCCCGACGGCAAGCGCACCATCGTCGACACGATCGCGGTATTCCCCGATGCGGCCACGGCCGCCCAGACAGCCTCGAATATGAAAGACGAAGTCGGCAAGAAAGTCACCGGCGCGCAGCAGCCCATCGACATCGGCTCCAACGGGTTCATGGTCGCGGGTGTGGCATCTGACCCGGCCAAGCAAATGGAAATCTCCGAGGCCGTGTTCACCGAGGGCCGGGCGGTCGTCGATTTGGAGTTCGACTGCTCACTGGGCAATCCGACGCCGAACGACGTCCTGCTCGACCTGGCCCGCAAACAGGACGCTGCTGTCAAGAACGGCTTGCCCAGCTAGCTGGCTGTAGGGCATGTCAAGTCATGGGGGTTATGCGTGGGGCATTGCCGCCGGTGGTTGCTGGCGTTGAAGACCTGGCCGGAGTGCGGTGTGCTGTGAGGAGTGCCGGAGCGCCCACGCTGATATATGCGACCTCACGGTTGGTGGGTCATCTGGCGTCGTTCGGGCTGCTGTGAAGGCGAAGGGCCGGGTGCCAAGCTAGCTTCGGCGTAACCCTGTCGGGCCCGCCATAGCGGTTACGGCATCTAATCCGGCCCTTCGTCGTCCTTCCAGCCTGGCACTACCGGGCGCAGTTTGTGAAGGGGCAGTTCGAGGGTGGTGTTGCCTCCCGTGGGTCGAAGGGGTGGGTTTCCTCGTCCGGGCAGGGTGCGCCGGTGCTCGTCGCTGTCCACCTCGCTCGTCCTCGCTGCGCTGCGGGCGCTGCAGGTGGACAGCTCCGGCGCCGAGGGCCGGGACCGATGGAAAGCCCACGCGCTGGTCAGGCCCAGCGGGATGGGTCGTAGGTAGCGTGATCGCGGACCAGCGCATAGGCGATGCGGGTGGCGCGGTGCGCCAGCGCGCAGCCGATGACCCCGCCGTGCTTACCGCGTGATTTCAGTTCGGCGGCATAAGCTTTGGCGGCCGGTTCAGTGAGCCACAGACCGATACCGAGGTCGATCAGGGCTCGGCGCAGCGCCACACTGCCCTCGCGGCTGATCTTTCCGTCACGGCGTTTACCGGCGGATTCGTATTGCATCGGTGAGAGTCCCGACGCCCGATACACCTGCCGGGGTCCTGGCCACCGGCCCGGATCCCCCAGGGCAGCAGCATAATTGGACACCCGGACTACACCCCAGCCGGGAACCGAGGTCAACGTCGCGAACGGGCTGAGCGGCAACAATGCGGCCAGTTCACACTCGGCGCTCTCGATTTGGGTGTCCAAATCAGCCAACAACCCCAAATCGGCGGCCAGTACCCGACGGGCCACCACACCGTCGCGGGTCGGTAATGCGTCGCGGGCCGCGCTCACCACACGTTCGGCGACCGGGCGGCGCACCGCCACGTCGCGGACCGCGGCGAACCGGATCAGTCGGCTCACACCCAGCGCCGACAGCCGGGCCGGGTCGGCGAACTCAGCGGCGACCAGCCGACCGATCTTGGTGCCCAGCACATCGGGCAACGCCCGCGTCAACCCCGGAAACGCGCGGTCGAGTTGACCCAGCAGCTGATTCTTGGTCGCGCTGCGCGTGGCTACCCGCCGCGATCGATGGGCAGCCCAGGCCGCCAACTCACCGATGCGCACCTCGCGGTCGCTGACCAACCGGCCCCGCCCGGCCAGCACCAGCTCGGTGATCGCTTCCAAGTCGATGACATCGGTCTTAACTCGCCGCCGGCCCGCCACACGGCGTTGCTCGGCGACATGGGCGGGATTGAACTCCAAAACCTCCCACCCGGCCGGCCACCGATAATCCAGCACCGGGCGATGGTAGTGGCCCGCCGCTTCAATACCAACCTTGACCTGCGCAGACAGCGGGACAATTGCGCTCACCCGGTGCACAGTCGCGGCCAGGTCCGAACGGGTCATCGCGAACTCAACCGGACCGAACACACGCTGACGGGCGCTATCCGTCGCCGAGAGCACCGCCGAGGTCTTGCCCACATCAACGGCAACGACGATCGTAGACAACGTGACTGGGGCAAGATGCACAGGCATAACAACACCTCCGGGGCGTGTCAGGAAAACCCGCGTGCGCGAACACACGGACCATCAAAAGGAATCACTTACAGATCCCTTCCTGACACCTCCGGAGGCGTTTGTGAAGGACCCCCCCGATCTATATCAGCGGTTGACGTCACCGCTGAACCTTCTAGAGTGGCCAGCCGTTCGGCTCGGATGCATAGCGAAATGCAGGCGCCGGAGGCAGTCGCCGCCGTTCGCCGACCGATATCGCGTCGAGAATGAGGGCGACGTAACGTCGCCAGCCATCGTCGGTCAAGTCCATCGTTGACAGCACGCTATAGAGCATTCCGATCAGGCGAGGCAGGTCGTCGGCGACCAGATCAGCACGGACGCGGCCGGCCTGCTGGCCTCGGCGGACGAGGTCGTTGAGAGCTTCGTTCAGCGAGGCCGAGATGTCGGGGGTCAGCGATCCGGCCCGGTGAGCGGCCGTCAGAAGGTTGTGTTCGCGGGCGCCGAGCGAGATTGCCGCGTCGATCAGTTGGGCCAGGCCGCGCAGCGCGTCATCCGCTCGGCGGGCGTCGTCGATTACCGGCGTCAGATCCTCGGCGATGCTTTGATCCAGGGCGGCCCGGACCAGGTCAGCCTTGGTCGGAAACCTACGGTAGAGGGTTCGTTCGCCGACTCCTGCCCGGCGGGCGACTGCTTCAACGGGTGCATCCGCCCCGAGTTCGCCGTAGACGTCGCGCGCGGCGCGCAGAATGCGTTCGACGTTGCGGGCCGCGTCCGCTCGCAACGGCCGGTCTTCGACCGCGGTCATGGTGCCAGCTTAACTGACAGTTGACTGCCAGTCAGGTAGCGTTTTACGCTCATGCAACTGACAGTCACCTGACACTTAATGGGAAACATCGCTTATGTCAACAACTTCCGGTTTTCGCCCCGACACGGACCTCCCGGTCATACCCCTCCCGCGCGCTGCCGACTGCCCGCTCCATCCCCCGGCTGAGTTCGTGAACTGGCGGCAGGAGCCCGGGCTGCGACGGGCGATGTACCACGGGCAGCCGGCCTGGGTGGTGAGTCGCTACCAAGACATCCGCGCGGCGCTGCTCGATCCGCGCCTGTCCGCCGACACCATCCCGGCCTCCCTGAAACCGGCGAGCCCGGACAGCACCACACCGGTGATGTTCGCGCGGATTGACGACCCCGAGCATCATCGGTTACGGCGCATGATGACCGGTGATTTCACCTTCAGGCGTTGCGAAACGATGCGGCCCCAGATTCAGGAGGTGGTCGACCATCACCTCGGCGAGATGATCGGCAACGGGCCGCCGGCTGACCTGGTGCGCGACTTCGCCTTGCCGGTGCCGTCACTGGTCATCGCGCTGCTACTCGGTGTGCCGTCCGAAGACCTGGGACTCTTCCAGCACCACACCAGAGTTGGGCTGGAGACGAGCGCCACCGACGCGCAGCGGGCGGAATCGTTCGGGGCTATGTATGGCTATATCCAGGAGTTGGTGGATCGCAGAGTGCACGATCCCGGCGATGACTTGATCAGCCGTCTGGTGACCGGCTATGTCGTGACCGGTCAGCTCACCCGGGAGACCGCGGCCATGACTGGTGCGGTCATGATGCTCGCCGGTCACGAAACCACAGCCAACATGCTGTCGCTGGGTACGGTTGCGCTGCTGCAGCATCGCGATGCCTTCGAGCGCCTTGGCCAAACCGCCGATCACGCGGTGATTGCCAACATCGTCGAAGAGCTGATGCGTTATCTCAGCATCGTGCACAGTCAGGTGGATCGTGTGGCGACCGAAGACCTCACCATCGGCGGTCAGTTGATCCGCGCCGGGGACTTCGTCGTGATGAATCTGCCTGCAGGAAACTGGGACACCGAGTTCGTCGACGACCCAGAAACCTTCGAAATCGACCGAAACACCCGCGGGCATTTGGGTTTTGGCTACGGCGTGCACCAGTGCATCGGACAGAACCTCGCCCGGGTGGAAATGCAGGTCGCATTCGCGACGTTAGCGCGGCGCCTACCCGGGCTGAAACTGGCGGTACCGCCGGATGAGCTGAAGTTCAAAGAAGCCGACATTTACGGGATGAAGGAGCTGCCGGTCAGCTGGTGATGCTGATCCATTGAAACAGCTGCGCAGCTTCGGACCGAGGGCGCAGCGCCCGCCGACTAGGCAACGCCGCCGGGCTGCGGTGACACAACCCGTGGACAATGCCGTTGTGACGAAAGCGCCTGGCTAGGAACCAGAATTGGCTCAGCAGCTGAACGCGATGCCGATACCATCGGGCGGCGGCGCGGGCCGCAGACAACCGAAGGGCCTGACGCCGGCGGTGCTGAACCCCGCCGCCGACTGATGGGCGTAGTTCACGCAGAACAGGCCGGCTTGATCGGCCCGGCACCGGTAGTCACCGAATGACAGCGAATCCCCGTTCGCCAGTTCCGGTCCGTTGCCGTTGATGAACGGACCCGGATCGCCGCGGGCTGCCCCGACTTGCAGGTTCGTTCCGTCGAAATCCACCCAGCCGCCAATCCATTGGCCGTAGGCCGTCGCGGGCTTCGGCGGGGGATTGCTCAGGTCGACCAGGCAAACCGGCGCGCTGCCGGTGTGTTTGGCATCGGTCATGCAGGCTACTTTGCCAGCTTGGCCGGTAAAGGCGATGTCGTCACCGAGTGGGGTGACGACGCCGTCGCGCGTCACGGTGTGATAGTGCCCCGGATCTGCGGGGTGGCCTGCCTCGATCCAGGCGATGACGTCGGAGATCGAGGCGCCGGCGCTCGGCGCGGTGGACGGCGCCGACTGTTTGCTCACCGACGGGGCAGCGGAAGTCCCCGCGGACGTTCCGGTGGTGGTCTGCGTGGGCTCCGGATGACCGCCGACCGGGTGTGAGCACCCGGCCACCAGCAACGACACTGCGATCAGTGCGGCGATCCGCATTCCGCAAGGCTAAACCGCCAAGCCCCGGATCGAGGTGCAGCCCGCGCGTTACACCTGTCATGTCGGCTAACGTCTGACTATGCATGAGCGCACTGTCCGCGCACGCACGGCCACCGGCACGGTCGAAGGCTTCACCCGCGACGGCGTAAACCGCTGGCGATCCATCCCGTATGCCCAGCCGCCGGTGGGATCCCTGCGTTTCCGGGCGCCGCGGCCGGCCCAGCCGTGGTCGGGTGTGCGGCACTGTCACGGCTTCGCCAACTGCGCACCCCAGCAGCGTCGCTACACCTTGCTCGGCGTCGGCCGCTACCAGCCCATGAGCGAGGACTGCCTCACCCTCAACGTCGTCACCCCCGAAGCCCCCGCCGCTGAACCGTTGCCGGTCATGGTCTTCATCCATGGCGGCGGGTACTTCCTGGGCAGCTCGGCCACGCCGCTGTACGACGGTGCCGCGCTGGCGCGCCGCGGTTGTGTGTACGTGTCGGTGAACTACCGGCTGGGCGCGCTGGGATGTCTGGATCTGTCGTCGCTGTCATCTGAGTCTGGGGCGGACATCACCATCGACAGCAACTTGTACCTGCGCGACCTGGTGCTGGCGTTGCAGTGGGTTCGCGACAACATCGCGGAATTTGGCGGTAATCCCGACAAAGTCACCATCTTCGGCGAGAGCGCGGGCGCGTGCATCACCTCCACGTTGTTGGCGGTGCCCGCCGCCGAAGGGCTGTTCGCCCGGGCGATCTCGGAAAGTCCGGCCTCGGGCATGGTTCGGTCGCCTGAGACGGCCGCCGAATTCGCGACACGCTTCGCCCACCTGCTCGGGGCGCGCAAGCAGGACGCCGCCAACGCGCTGATGCGGGTGTCCGCGGCTCAACTGGTGGAAACCCAACACCGATTGATCGACCAGGGCATGCAGAACAGGTTGAACGCCTTCCCGATTGGCCCCGTCTTTGGCGATGACATCTTGCCGATGGATCCCGTCGAGACGATGCGGTGCGGGCAGGCCCATCGGGTACCTCTCATCGTGGGAACCAATGCCGAAGAGGGGCGGTTGTTTACTCGCTTCCTGACAATGCTGCCGACCAATGAGTCGATGGTCGAAGAGCTGCTGGCCGATGCGGAACCGGGTGCCCGGGACCGCATCACCGCCGCCTACCCGGAATATCCCGAGCGGACGGCATGCATCCAGCTCGGCGGCGATTTCGCCTTCAGCTCGGCGGCCTGGCAGATCGCCGAGGCCCACGGCACGCACGCGCCAACCTACCTCTACCGGTACGACTACGCCCCGCGGACGCTGCGCTGGTCGGGATTCGGCGCTACGCACGCCACCGAGTTGTTCGCGGTCTTCGACATCTATCGCACTAGATTCGGCGCGTTGCTGACCGCTGCTGCCGATCGGCGCGCCGCGCTGCGGGTCAGTAACCAGGTACAACGACGGTGGCGGTCCTTCAGCCACACCGGGGTGCCGGGCGACGACTGGCCCGCCTACACCACCGCGGATCGCGCGGTCATGGTGTTCGACCACAAGAGCCGCATCGAGTTCGATCCGCACCCCCACCGCCGGATGGCATGGGACGGCTTCTCACTGACGCGTTAACCTGGCACGCTGACCGTCATGCACGCCGACACCGAGCAAGTCATCGAACGTCCCAGTGACCTCACGGCCTCCTGGCTGGCCGCCGCGATCGGCACCGGCCCTATCGCCGATTTCGCTGTGGAGCGCATCGGCACCGGCCAGATGAGCGAGTGCTACCGTATCCGGCTCAGCTACGCAGATGGCGCAGCCGGCCCCGACAGGCCCGAGTCGGTGGTGCTGAAGGTCGCGGCCACCGATCCGGTGAGTCGGCAAACCGGGCTGGCTCTGGGACTCTATGAGCGCGAAGTCCGCTTCTACGGAGACATAGCGCCACGGCTGGGCGGACCGATAGCGCCGTGCTACCACGCCGCGGTCGACACCTCGACGGGGGTGTTCGATCTATTGCTCGGGGATGCCGGACCGGCGGTCATCGGCGACGAAATCGCTGGCGCCACAATCGAACAGGCCAGACTAGGGGTTGTTGAGTTGGGACGGCTGCACGGCCCGTTGCTCGGCGACCCCGCGTTGGCCGACGCGCCGTGGCTCAACCGTGACTCGCCGCTCAACCAGGCGATGATCGCCCCGCTGTACGCCGGTTTCATCGACCGTTACGGCGACCAGATCGCGCCGGAGCACCGCATCGTGTGCGAACGCCTGGTGGCCGCGTTCGACGGCTACCTGGCTCAGGAGGCAGAGCCGGGCCGGATCCGGGGCCTGGTGCACGGCGACTACCGGCTGGACAACATGTTGTTCGGTACCGCCGGAGCCGACCGCGCGTTGACGGTGGTTGATTGGCAGACCGTTTCGTGGGGCCCGGCGCTGACCGACCTGTCTTACTTCCTGGGTACCGCGCTGCCGGCACAGCATCGTGGTGAGTACTACGACGCACTGCTGCGCGCTTACCACGAGGCACTGGGGCCGCAGCCGCCCATCACCCTCGCCGACGTCGCCGAAGGTGTGCGTCGGCAGAGCTTTTTCGGGGTGATGATGGCGATCGTCTCGTCGATGTTGGTAGAGCGCACCGAGCGCGGCGACCGGATGTTCATGACGATGCTGCAACGGCACTGTGATCATGTGCTGGATACCGACGCGTTGGCGACGCTTCCCGATGCGGTGACGGCCGAGCCGTTGCGACCGTCGCAGGAAGACGAGCTCTCGCACGCCCCTACCGCCGAACCGCTGTGGAGCGAGAGCTGGTACGCCGACTTCGCCGATGCGGCACAGGGATTGGGCGGCTGGTTCCGCATCGGCCTGATCGCCAACCAGCAGACCGCGTTGGTTCACGTGCTGCTGTGCGGACCCGACATGCCGACCGTGGCCGTCGACGCACAAGTTCCACTGCCGGACGACCCGTGGCTGTTGCGCACCGACGCCTTCGAGATCGGCCATTCCGCCACCGCGCCGCTGCAGACCTACCGTGTCGACGTGCGCGCGCAGGGTCAGGCCTATCCGGACCCGTCGGCGTCGTTGCGCGGCGAGCCGGGAACCCCTGTCGAGATGACGATGAATCTGGTGTGGGCCACCAACGGCACCCCGTACAAGTACCGGCTGACGACGCGGTATGAGATCCCGTGCACCGTCTCGGGCACCGTCACCGTGAACGACACCAGCTACCGCGTCGACTCGGTTCCCGGACAGCGCGATCACTCCTGGGGGGTACGCGACTGGTGGAGCATGGACTGGATCTGGAGCGCGCTGCACCTTGCCGACGGCACCCACCTGCACGGCGTGAACATCCGAATCCCGGGCGCACCGGCGTTCAGTGTCGGCTACGTTCAGGGTGCCGACGGCGCCGTGACCGAGCTGGCCACTGTCGACTCACGAGAATCGTTCGGCGACAACGGGTTACCGCTCGATGCGACGTTGGTGCTCAATCCGGGTGATGTCACCGCGGATGTTCACCTGCGCGGCCACGCACCCGTACTGCTGACCGCGGCAGACGGGCGGGTGAGCCAGTTCCCACGTGCCTGGGCCACGATCAGCACAGCGGACGGCCGCAGCGGTGTCGGTTGGGTGGAATGGAACCGCAATCTCGCCAACAAGACCGAATAAGGGCGCCGGCCCCATCGTGGTGATGGGCGTGTCCGGATCGGGCAAGTCGACGGTGGGGGCGGCGCTCGCAAAACGGCTGCGGTCGCCTTTTGTGGATGCTGACACCCTGCACCCGCCGGCCAACATCGCCAAGATGACGTCCGGTGAACCGCTCGACGACGGCGATCGCTATCGGTGGCTTGAGGAAGTGGGCGAGTGGTTGGCCGGCCATCCCGACGGCGGAGTGGTGAGTTGTTCGGCGCTCAAACGGAAATACCGCGATCAACTGCGCGCGCACTGCCCGCGCGTGGAGTTCCTGCACCTTGGCGGTTCGTTCGAACTCGTCAGCAGCCGGCTGGCCGCCCGGACGGGCCACTTCATGCCGGCCGCCCTGCTGCGGTCGCAATTCGACATGTTGGAACCACTTGGCTCCGACGAGGCCGGTGTCACCGTCGGCATCGACCAAGACGTCGACGCGATCATCGACACCTTCCTGGCGGGTTCGGCGGCGGGGCGGCACCCGGGCAGCTGAGCGATGTACCAAACCCTGGTCTGGCTGATCGTGGCCGTGCACGTGACCTTCATCGGTTACGTCGTGGTCGGCGGTTTCCCGGCGCTGCGCTGGCGACGCACCATGTGGCTGCACGTGCCGGCAGTGACCTGGGGGATCGCCATCGGCGCCAAGCGGGTGGACTGTCCGTTGACCTGGGTGGAGCGCTGGGCCCGGGCACGAGCCGGAATGGCGTCGCTGCCGCCGGACGGATTCATCGCCCACTACATCAGCGGGGTGATCTATCCCGCCGGCTGGGTGGTCGGAGTCCAGCTCGCCGCGTTCGCCGTGGTCGCGGTGTCATGGGCGTTGTATTTCCGGCGGGGTATCCGGAAACGCCGGCACCACCGTGTCCTTACCAGCGCCGCTTGCGACGACGAGTCTTGACCGGCCCACCGACTCGTTCGCGCGCGGCGTCGGCGAGCTGGCTGCTGTGCTGGCGGGCGGATTCGGCGAACTCCTCATTGCGGACCCGGGCCGTGTCGGCCAGTTTTTCGCCGCGTTGGCGGGCCTTTTCTGCCAACGGCGCGCCCCGCTCCGCGGCTGTGCTGGCCAGTTCGCGGCCGCGCTCGGCGCCGATTTGCAGGCTGTGCATGATCTTCTCCCCGAGTTCCCCGAGGTCGGACTCGAGCGTGTCGTGCGATCCCGGCAGCGCCGAGGACACCCTTTCGGAGAGCCGCTCGGCTGCCCGGCGGCCGCGCCATCCCAGTGACGGCTTGCCGGCCGTATCGGCGGACGCGATCATCAGACCACCCAACAGGCTGAGGTCGGTCAGGAAAGCCTGGCGCTTCTCGGCTTTGCGCTGCGGGTCGCTCTCGGTCCAGAACATGTGCGCTCCGAGGTTGGCCGGTAGCACCGTGAAAGCCAGAGCGGCCGAGGCGACGCGAGGCATTTTGCCGGTGGCCAGCAGTAGGCCGCCCCCGATTTGGACGGCCGCGTTGATTTGCGCGAACGTTTGAGGGTCGCTCGGAATCCTGCTGCCCACGGGGTCCGGCAACGACTGCAGGCCGTCGACCGCGGGCGCCGCGGCTTCCGCCGCCGACTTGGGGTTGAGTAGTGAATCGACTCCTTGACCGATGAACACCACTGACAACAGTGGGCGCGCGATTCTGCGGATCAACATGGCAGGTGGGTTACCCGGCGGCCCGGCAAACAAACCGCCGGGCGTATTGCTCCTGTTGGCGTGGGTGGCGTCGGCCCGACGCGGATATGGTGGAGCGCGTGCGAGCGTTGATCATCGTCGACGTGCAGAACGATTTCTGTGCGGGTGGCTCGCTTGCGGTGACCGGGGGCGCCGCCGTGGCGTCCGCCGTCAACGACTACCTGGCCGGCGAGCCGGGCTACCAGCATGTCGTGGCGACCCAGGACTTCCACATCGACCCGGGTGATCATTTCTCCGACCGCCCGGATTATTCGTCGTCGTGGCCGCCGCACTGCATCGCCGGAAGCCGGGGTGCGGATTTTCGTCCCGACCTTGACACCAGCCGAATCGAGGCGGTGTTCCGCAAGGGCGCCCACGGCGGGGCGTACAGCGGCTTCGAGGGCGTCGATCAGAACGGGACCCCGCTACTCGAGTGGTTGCGGCAGCGGGGCGTCGACGAAGTCGACGTGGTCGGCATCGCCACCGACTATTGCGTCCGACGGACCGCTGAGGACGCGGTGCGGGCTGGCTTGGCCACCAGGGTGCTGGTGGAGCTGACCGCGGCCGTGGCGGCGGATTCGGCTGCAGAAGCGCTGGCGGAGATGCGAACCGCCGGCGTCGAGTTGGTCGGGGGACCCTGATGGTGGCGCCACTGGATCGGGAGCATCTGCTGGCCGCAGTCGAGCGCTCGCCACAGGCGGCTGCTGCGCACGATCGTGCCGGGTGGGTGGCGCTGTTCACCGACGACGGCCGCATCGAAGACCCGGTCGGCTCGCGGCCGCACGTGGGCCATGGGCAGATTGGCCGGTTTTATGACACCTTCATCGGTCCGCGTGACATCACGTTTCATCGCGATCTCGACATCGTCGTCGGCACAGTGGTGCTGCGGGATCTCGAGCTCGAGGTCGCCATGGGTTCGGCGGTGACGATGTACATTCCCGCATTCCTGCGCTACGACCTCCGGGAAGCCAACGGCGAGTGGCGCATTGCCGAACTGCGTGCCTACTGGGAGTTGCCGGCGATGATGATGCAATTCCTGCGCACCGGATCGCGAGCGGTGTCACCCGCCGTGCAACTATCGCGTGGACTTTTGGGCAATCAAGGATTACCAGGGACCGCAGGCTTCATGACCGGCTTCCGGCGGGCGGGCACCCGGCACAAGCGGCTGGTGGAGGCGTTCCTCGGCGCTGTCGCCCGCAGCGACCAGGACGCCGCTCATCATGCGCTGTCATCAACTGCCACAATAACTTTGGGTGACAACGACCCGCTCGACCTCGCCGAACTCGGCGACCAGCTCGACGGGGCCGGCTCGACCAAGATGAACAGCGCAGGGCCCACCGTCGCCGTTTCGCTCAACTCGGGTCACGGGCGCGGCATCATGTTCGCCGATGTGAACTGGCGCGGCAACGCGATCAACCGGGTCCGGTACTTTCCCGCCTGAGTGGCGTCTGCTCAGCGCACAAGCATCAGCGCCAGCGATGCCCCGGACAGGCACAAGTAGGCACCGGGAAACGCGATGTTGTACAGGACGCGGGCTCTCAGGTGTGTCACGACTGCACCGACGAAGAACAGCACCAGGCCGGCGGCGGCCGCAACTCCGACAACCCGTGGGCCCAGCAGCCCGACAACCAGCCCGACGGCCCCGGCCAGCTTTACTGCCCCCACTGCCGGTAACCAGGAACGCGGCACCCCGACCTCGGCCGAGTTGGCCAGCACGAATCCGGCAGGGATGAAGTCGGCTGCCGCGATTCCGGCGGTGATCGTCACGGTAATCAGCGTAATCACGACGGATGCGGTATTCATCGGCGTCATTCCGTTGTCGGACAGCTATTTCCGCAGCGGCGCGCCGAATGGCCGCAGAGCACGGTGCGGCGCACAATCGATAGAGTCATGCTGCTGGTTTCCTTTCCAATAGAGAGTTCGATGGATGCGGTCATCTTCTTGATGATTCCTGTGCGGAAAATGTGACCGATGAGCGCACCAAAGAATCCCGTGGATTCCGCGCGACGGTTTGACGCGGATCGACGGCACCTCAGATCGGCCGCGGTCGGAGCGCGCAAGCGGCGACAGCCGGCTGGGGCGCCCGCACCGGGGCAGGATCGGGAGCACCGTGCTCGATAAGCCGTTCGGACGGCGTAGCCTGCTGCGCGGCGCCGGTGCGCTCACCGCGGCGTCGCTGGCACCGTGGGCCGCAGGCTGTGCTCCTGACGACGAGGACGCGTTGACGTTCTTCTTCGCGGCCAATCCGGACGAGCGCGATGCGCGGATGCGCATCGTCGACGAATTCCAGCGCCGTCATCCCGACATCAAGGTTCGGGCAGTGTTGTCCGCGCCGGGCGTGATGCAGCAGCTATCGACGTTCTGCGCCGGCGGCAGGTGCCCGGATGTGCTGATGGCGTGGGAGTTGAGTTACGCCGAACTGGCCAACCGTGCGGTGTTGCTGGATCTCAACACCTTGTTGGCGCGGGATAAGGCGTTCGCCGAGGACCTCAGGCGCGACAGCATCGGGGCGCTGTATGAGACGTTCTCGTTCAACGGAGGACAGTACGCACTTCCGGAGCAATGGTCGGGAAACTTCTTGTTCTACAACAAAGAGCTTTTCGCCGAGGCCGGCGTGCCGCTGCCGCCCAGGACGTGGGAGCAGCCGTGGAGCTTCACCGAGTTCTTGGACACGGCCCGCGCTGTCACCAAGCGGGGTAGATCGGGGCGGGCGGCACAGTGGGGTTTCGTCAACACCTGGGGGTCGTACTACTCGGCCGGGCTGTTCGCCATGAACAACGGCGTACCGTGGTCCACCCCGCGGATGAATCCGACCCACTTCAATTTCGATAACGACGCGTTCATCGAGGCGGTGCAGTTCTACGCCGACCTGGCCAACAAGTACAAAGTGGCTCCCGACGCATCCGATACACAGTCGATGTCCACGCCCGATCTGTTCGCGGCCGGCAAGGCGGCGATTGCGCTGGGTGGCCACTGGCGATACCAGACCTTCATGCGGGCCGATGGCCTGGATTTCGATGTCACCTCGTTGCCGATAGGGCCGCGCCGGACGGGACAGCCGGCCTGCTCCGATATCGGCGCCACCGGACTGGCCATCTCAGCGAGCAGTCCACGTAAGGAGCAGGCATGGGAATTCGTGAAGTTCGCGACCGGGCCCGTCGGGCAGGCGTTGATCGGTGAATCCTGCCTTTTCGTGCCGGTGCTGCGGTCCGCGCTCAACTCGGACGGATTCGCCAACGCCCACCGCAGGCTCGCCAACCTCACCGTGCTCACCGAAGGGCCAAGCCATTCAGACGGCCTGCCGATCACCCCGGCCTGGGAAAAGGTCAATGCCCTGATGGACCGCAACTTCGGGCCCGTGCTGCGGGGATCCCGGCCGGCGACATCCCTGGCCGGGTTGTCGCACTCCGTCGACGAAGTGCTGCGCAGTTCATGACCTGGGTTGACGCACCCACCACAGGTATCCCGGACCGGCGGGTTGCCGCGAAACGCTCCGGACCTTCGCGACGGCGTGCCTGGGCCGGTCGCCTCTTCGTCGCGCCGAACCTGGCCGCGGTCGCAGTGTTCATGCTCTTTCCGCTCGGATTCTCGCTGTACATGAGCTTTCAGAATTGGGATATCTTCAGACCGCCGAAGTTCGTCGGTCTGAAGAACTTCGGAGAGCTCTTCACCTCTGATCCACTGTTTGTCATCGCGATCCGCAATACGGTGATTTTCACCCTGGGGACCGTCGTGCCGACCGTCCTGGTCAGCCTCGTCGTCGCCGGTGTGCTGAACCAGAAAGTCAAGGGCATCGGCATTGTCCGGACGATCGTCTTTCTGCCGCTGGCCATTTCGTCGGTGGTGATGGCGGTCGTGTGGCAGTTCGTCTTCAACACCGACAATGGGCTGCTGAACATCATGCTCGGCTGGATCGGGATCGGACCAATTCCATGGCTGGTTGAACCCCGATGGGCGATGACCTCGCTATGCATGGTCAGCGTGTGGCGAAGCGTACCGTTCGCCACTGTTGTCTTGCTGGCCGCGATGCAGGGGGTCCCGGAGACCGTGTACGAGGCGGCCAGAATCGACGGAGCGGGCGCGATACGACAGTTCGTGTCCATCACGGTGCCGTTGATCCGCGGGGCGATATCGTTCGTGGTGGTCATCTCGATCATCCACGCGTTCCAGGCTTTTGACTTGGTCTACGTCCTCAACGGCCCGAACGGAGGACCGGAGTCGGCAACTTATGTTCTGGGCATCATGCTGTTCCAGCACGCTTTTTCGTTTCTGGAATTCGGTTATGCATCCGCGCTGGCGTGGGTGATGTTCGCGATCTTGCTGGTGTTGACCCTGGTGCAGCTACGGCTGACGCACCGACGTTCTTGGGAGACCTCGCGTGGGCTTAGGTGAACTTGTGTTCAAACGCAATATCGTTCGCGCTGTTCTGGTGTACACGGCGCTGATCGGCATCGCATGGTGCTGGCTGTTCCCGATTGCCTGGGCGATGTCGGGCTCACTGAAGAGGGAAGGCGAGATCAGCGAGCCAAGGCTGTTTCCGGCCCACCCACAGTGGTCGAACTACACCGAGGTGTTCGCGGTCATGCCGTTCTGGCGGATGTTCTTCAACACCGTGCTCTACGCCGGCTGCGTCACAACCGGACAAGTCTTCTTCTGCTCACTGGCCGGATATGCGTTTGCGCGACTGCAATTCCGCGGCCGCGACGCATTGTTCGTTTTGTACTTGGGCACGTTGATGGTGCCGCTGACCGTGACGGTGATCCCGCAGTTCATTCTGATGCGGACGGTGGGGTGGGTCGACACTCCGTGGGCGATGATCGTGCCGGGTTTGTTCGGCAGCGCGTTCGGCACCTATCTCATGCGGCAGTTCTTCCAAACTCTCCCGAGCGATCTCGAGGAAGCGGCAATTCTCGACGGTTGCTCGCCGTGGCAGATCTACTGGCGCATTCTGCTGCCGCACGCGAGGCCCGCCGTCATGGTGCTTGCGGTGCTCACCTGGGTCAACGTCTGGAACGATTTTCTGTGGCCGCTGCTGATGCTGCAACGCAACAGCCTGGCCACGCTGACTCTGGGCCTGGTCCGGCTGCGGGGAGAGTACGTCGCGCGCTGGCCGGTGATCATGGCGACTTCCATGCTGATCATGCTGCCGCTGGTCATCATCTACGCGATCGCGCAACGCTCCTTTGTCCGCGGCATCGCCGTCACCGGGCTGGGCGGGTAATCATGGCTTCGGTGAGTTTCGAGCAGGCAACGCGTAGCTACCCGGGGGCAGATCGACCCGCCTTGGACAGCCTCGACCTCGTGGTCGGTGACGGCGAGTTCGTCGTTCTGGTCGGGCCGTCCGGTTGCGGCAAGACGACATCGCTGCGGCTGCTGGCAGGACTGGAAACGCTGGACTCCGGACGTATCCGGATCGGCGACCGCGACGTCACCGACGTCGATCCGAAGGATCGCGACGTCGCGATGGTGTTTCAGAACTATGCCCTCTACCCGCACATGACGGTCGCGCAGAATATGGGCTTTGCGTTGAAGATCGCCAGAACACCGAAGTCCGAAACCCGGGACCGGGTATTGGCCGCAGCGAAATTGCTCGACCTGCAACCGTATCTCGATCGCAAACCGAAAGACCTCTCCGGTGGGCAACGCCAGCGGGTGGCGATGGGGCGCGCAATCGTGCGCCGTCCGCAGGTTTTCCTGATGGACGAACCGCTGTCCAATCTCGACGCCAAGCTGCGGGTGCAGACCCGCAACGAGATCGCCGCGTTGCAGCGGCGGCTGGGTACCACCACTGTCTACGTCACCCACGACCAGGTCGAGGCCATGACCATGGGTGACCGCGTCGCCGTGTTACGCGACGGCGTGCTGCAACAGTTCGCGCCGCCGCGTGAGCTTTACCGTAACCCCGACAACGTGTTCGTCGCGGGCTTCATCGGATCGCCCGCGATGAACCTGTTCACCCTTCCCATAGTGGATTCCGCAGTGTCACTGGGGGACTGGCTCATCCCGCTACCACGTGAGATCACCAGTGCCGCAAGTGAGGTCGTCATCGGGGTCCGTCCGGAACATTTCGAGCTGGGCGGCCTCGGCGTCGAGATGGAGGTCGACGTGGTTGAGGAGCTGGGGGCAGACGCCTACCTGTACGGTCGAATCACCGGATCGGACAACGTAATCGATCAGCCCATCGTCGCGCGCGCCGACGGGCGTCATCCACCGGAGAAGGGCAGCCGCGTGCGCCTGCATCCAGAACCCGGACACCTGCATTTCTTCGCGGTCGACGGACACCGGATTCCCTGAGCATTTCTTGAGCATCTGTCGAGCAGGGTTTTCGGCGTGCCGCGCACCCGTAGTCCGGCCTGATCGGACTATGGTGGCGGCCGTGAGCACGGCACGTGTCGATCTGGTGTGTGAAGGCGGCGGCGTCCGGGGTATCGGGCTGGTCGGAGCGGTGGACGCGTTGGCCCAGGCGGGCTACCGGTTTCCCCGCGTCGCTGGTACCAGCGCCGGCGCGATCGTCGCGTCGCTGCTGGCGGCACTGCAGGTTGCCGGTGAACCGCTGAGCCGGCTCGCAGAAGTGATGCGCTCCATCGACTATCGGAAGTTCCTTGATCGCAGTCTGATTGGACGAGTGCCGCTGATCGGTGGGGGACTGTCGTTGCTGGTGTCGGACGGTGTCTACCGCGGCGCCTACCTCGAGCAGTTGCTCGCCGGCCTGCTCGGCGACCTGGGCGTGCGCAGGTTTGGCGACTTGCGCACCGGCGAAGAGCCCGAACAGTTCGCCTGGTCGCTGGTCGTGACCGCCAGTGATCTGTCACGACGGCGGCTGGTGCGCATCCCGTGGGATCTGAACGACTACGGCATCGACCCGGACGACTTCTCGGTGGCACGGGCGGTGCACGCCTCGGCTGCGATACCGTATGTCTTCGAGCCCGTCCGGGTAGCCGGCGCCACCTGGGTGGACGGCGGGTTGCTGTCGGACTTTCCGGTGCAGCTCTTCGACCAGCCCGATGCCCAGCCGCGCTGGCCGACATTCGGGATCCGGTTGTCGGCGCGTCCCGGTATCCCGCCCACCCATCCGGTGCATGGGCCGGTGTCGTTGGGGATCGCCGCGATAGAGACGCTGCTGAGCAATCAGGACAATGCCTTCATCGACGACCCCTGCACCGTTCGACGTACCATCTTCGTGCCCGTCGACGAGGTCAGTCCGATCGATTTTGACATCACCCCCGAGCAACGCGAGGCTCTCTACCAAAGCGGATTGCAAGCGGGCCAACGGTTTTTGACGACGTGGAATTACCCAAACTTCCTGAAGGCCTGCGGCGGCCCGGTTAAGCCGCGGCCTTAGACAGTCGGAGTTGTCCGACCGTGCTCATCGACGCTCAACCGCGCGCGCATCCGATCGCATTAAGTCGACGCTGGACACGCGCGATGTCATCGGGTGAGGGCATTTCGTTGGTGATGCGGGTGATAGCCACCCCGATGTCGGCGGCCCCGATCGGCCGGAGTCGATCCATAACGAGCTCGCTTGTTATGGTGCCGATCTCGTCGTCGGATACGCGCCGGCGCGACAGGGCGACCAGCGGCACATAGCCGGTGGCCGGCATGCCGGTGGGGTAGCCGGCGCGCACAAAAGCGAGAATGCTCGACACCCAATGGGTCAGGTCCATACGTCCACCTCGCTATTGGCCACACGCAGAGCATTAGCGGCACCTAGCAACATAGCAGGGGCAATGTCACCAGCCGGGTAAGACGACACAGTTACTGACGATATTTTATGGATTCTTCGGTCGTCAACCGCAGGGCGTCGGGCGCGGCACTCGGGTGTTCTCCTTCTACTGGCGCGCCGTAACGATGTTTCGCCGCAACCCTTCCTACTATTGCCCGCGTGGTGGATCGCTACGGAACCGATGTCCTCGCCGCGGGCCGGCGCAAGCCTCGCTCGACCGAGTGCCCGGCCGAGCCCGGCATGGTGGTCGAGGACGTCGAGACCGGCTATGTCGGCGCGGTGGTGCGAGTCGAATACGGTCGCGTCTACCTGGAAGATCGGCACGGCCACACTCGTGGCTTTCCCCTGGGCCCCGGATATCTCCTCGAAGGCAGCCCGGTGATCCTCACTGCGCCACGCGGTCCTGCTCCTTCCGCCGCCAGCCGAACGGCGTCCGGCTCGGTCGCGGTGCCAGGTGCCCGCGCACGGGTCGCCCGCGCCGGCCGGATCTACGTTGAGGGCCGCCATGACGCCGAACTCATTGCGCAGGTGTGGGGAGAGGACCTGAGCATCGAGGGGGTCGTCGTCGAGCAGCTGGGTGGTGTCGACGACCTGGTGGGCATCGTGGCGGAGTTCGCGCCCGGCCCGGAGCGCCGGCTCGGCGTGCTCGTCGACCACCTCGTCGCAGGTTCGAAGGAGGCGCGGATCGCCGATGCGGTACGACGGGGTCCGGGCGGTGCCGACACGCTGGTCGTCGGTCACCCCTATGTCGATATTTGGCAGGCCGTGAAGCCGCAGCGGCTTGGTCTGGCGGCCTGGCCAAACGTGCCGCGACACATGGAGTGGAAGCACGGCGCGTGTCAGGCGCTCGGCTTGCCGCACGCGAACCAGGCGGATATCGCCAAGGCGTGGCGGCACGTCCGCTCACGGGTGCGCGACTGGAACGATCTGGAGCCGGCGCTGATCAGCCGGGTGGAAGAACTCATCGACTTCGTCACTGCACCGGCCGGTAACTAGAAGTCTGGCGCACCTGCGGCTGGCGTCTACCGCGGTGTTCAATTGGCGCCAAAAAGATCCGCGGGATTTTATTTTCCGGCAGAACCCCATCGGTGCCCACGACCAGCACGCCGAAGCCATCCGAGACATCGGATCAGCTATCTTCGCTGTGCCGTCCGCGCCGGTCGAAGGCCACTACATCGGGCACAGTCGTCGCACAGGAGCAACGTCTCACCCACGTGCGTAATCACGGCCGGCGGTGATGTTTCCGGCAAGTGATGCTTCGTGACGTCCCGGTAAATCAATTTCGCCCGCCGTCACGCACCGGTCGCCGCCGAGCACTAACTGTGTGAAGCCCCAAAACCAACCAGCAACGGAGGAAGTCACATGACCAACGCGCTCGTCATCGACGCCGAAGGGCTCGATCGGCTGTCGTGTAACGCCAAGGCCAACCCTGAGACCGGCAAGAAGACCCTGACAGCCAAAACGGTGTGTGAGACCGGATTCCGCAACATGACCTACGTGCGCGACCTCGCTCCGATGCTGGTCGGCGAGCCGCCCGCGCTGCTGGGCGATGACTCGGCGCCCAACCCCTCAGAGACTGCGCTGGCGGCGCTCGGCTCATGTGTTTCGGTTGGCTTGCTGGCGAACGCGACGCACCGCGGCGTGACGCTGACGAAGATCGAGGTCGAGATGGAAGGCGACATCGACATCTCTGCGGTGTGGGGCGTGGGCGATACGCCCGAAGGCAAACGGCTCGGCTTCAGCGCGGTCCGCTGCACGGTGACGCTGGCCGGAGATGCCGACAACGCGACTCTCAAGGAGATCCATGACAACGCGATCGCCTGGTCGCCCGTGCTCAACACGTTCCGCAACCCGGTAAGCGTCGACTCGACTCTGGTCACCAATTAGCACTATCGGGGGAGGGCAACTGTGGCAAGGACATTGACCAAGGCCGACCTGGCGGAGGTCATCAGGCTGGCTCGCGTCCGACACGGTGTGAGCTGGGGCAAGCTCGCCGCATCGATCGGTAAGGACCCGGTATGGACCGTCGCGGCGCTGCTTGGGCAGCATCCACTGTCGGCCGGCGATGCATCAACCGTCGCATCGCTTCTCGACCTCGACGATGAGGTGGTGGCGCTGCTGCAAATGATGCCGTACCGAGGATCCGATGCCACCCTTGCACAAGATCCGACGATCTACCGGTTCCATGAGGCGCTGGCAGTCTACGGTCTGGCGATCAAAGAACTCATCCACGAGGAATTCGGTGACGGCATCATGAGCGCGATCAACTTCCAGATGAGCGTGCAACGGCGTCCGGATCCGCAGGGCGACCGGGTGGTCGTCACTTTCGACGGCAAGTTCCTCGACTACGCGTGGAAACACTCTGCCCAGCAGGCTCAGGAGGCACCGAAATGACGGCGACGATGGATTCCGCGGCCAACCACTTGGACCTGGAACTGTTGGAGGACATCCGGGCCCATGCCGCGGCGTTGGACCGCGGTGAGCACCATTCCCGTCGCAGCTTCTCAGCGCTGGGTGCGGCCGGTCTGCTCGGGGTCGGCGCGCCAGGCAACTCCGACGGCAGACTCCCGGACATGGCCGAGGTGATCCGGCTGATCTCCGGGGAGTGCATGAGCACCGGATTCTCGTTGTGGGCCCACCGGATGGCAGTGGAGTACTTGTTGATGGCCGCAACGCCTTTCAGCACCGCCGCGGCTCAGCCGCTACTTACCGGTACCACGCTGGGCGTCACCGGCATGGCTGCGGCGTTCAAGGAGGCCGCGGGCTGCGGCAGCCTGGAGCTGACAGCCACACCGGTTGCGGGCGGCTATGAGGTGTCTGGCCCGATCCGGTGGGCCAGCAACCTCTACGTCGACTCGACGATGGTGACCGCGGCACGCACCGATGACGGCGAAAAAGTGATTGTGGCTTTGCCGTTGAGTACACCGGGCGTCGTGGTGGGCGACCACTTCGACCTGTTGGCAATGGGCAGCACCGCCTCGTCGTACCTGAACCTGAAAGGTGCCTACGTCCCTTCGGAGCAGGTGTTGTCACGCGATTTCGACGCGTTTCTGCAGGCGGTGCGCCCGACTTTCCTTGTCTTGCAGTCGGCTATGTGCCTGGGGCTGACCAGGACCGCCGTGGAGCAGGCCCGGCTCGGGCTCACCGGGGTCAACTCGGTCTTCAGCGCCGACGCTGACCGCATCGTGGAAAGGCTGTCCGGTGCCGAAGCGACACTGGGTAACTTGGCTGCGGCGGTGGGAGGAACAAACCCGCCCACCAAGAAGGAGCTGCTGGCTCTGCGACTCGCTGCAGCCGAATTATCCAGCGGCAGTGCCGATTTGGAGATCCGAACCGCCGGCGGCAAGGGGTACGCGAGCAGAACATCGGCCAGTCGCCGCTACCGGGAAGCAGCGTTCATCCCTGTCCAGTCGCCGTCCGAAGGACAATTGCGCTGGGAACTGGCCGGATGCGCCTAAGTGCGGGTCGATGGTGACTCCGGTGGCGCTGCCACCCGAGGGCACTGAATCCGAACGCCTGGTCGGCGGGATACCGCTGGCCAGTCTGGTGCGCGACTTCCACCGGCCGATGGTGAATTTCGCCCGCACCATGGTGAGTTCAGCGACGGTGGCCGAAGAAGCCGTCCAAGAGGCATGGGTGCAGGTGCTGCAGTCGTCGGATTCATTCGAGGGGCGCTCGTCGGTGGGCACCTGGTTGTTCGGGATCGTCAGGAACACCGCTTCACGGCACCGGCGCCGCGAGTCCCGGATCCGCGACCATGAGGTGCTGACCGCCGATGACGCAGATCCGCTGTCCGGCCGTATGCACCCAGTCGGCCACCCCGACGCGGGACATTGGAGTGTCCCGCCGTCGCGGCGCTTTCTCCCCGAGGACCAATTCGTGGCAAGCGAGCTCGTTGGGTACGTGCGGGCAGCGCTCGGTGCGCTGCCGGAGCGGCAACGACAACTGGTCATCCTGCGCGATCTTGTCGGCACATCCGCCGAAGAGGCGGCCGAGATTCTTGAATTGTCCGCTGAGGCGCAGCGCGCCTTGCTTTACCGTGCCCGAGGGAATCTCCGCAACGAACTGGAAAAGCGGTATCAACGATGACCGTCCACGACAACACAGTCCCGGCCATCGACTGCGTCGACTTCGTTCGGCTGGTCGACGATCTCGTGGACTCAGATCCGCAGCAGTGGGGGGCGATCGTGGCCAAGCACCTCGAGGAGTGCCCCCCGTGTCTGGTCTATCTGCAACAAATGCTGGACCTCAAAATCCTGCTCGACCACGTCTTCGACGGGGAGAAGCTCAATGACGAGCACGTAGCCGGGGTCCTCAACGCGATCAACATACTAAGGAAAGGCGAACACACATGACGATCGATGCGCAAGCGCCGCAACTGGAAAGCGAAGTGCCGGTGCAAAACATGGTCGCCGCGTTGCCTCCCGGCGTCACGACAAGCCGCGTCACCGATGATCCATTCGAGCCGCTCAGCATCGGCGCCATGGTCGACCGGGTAGCCGCCATGGCGGTGGAAAAAGCCGCACACCCCTGGGCATTTCTGATGCGCTCCTTGGTAGGAGGCGCGATGGTGGCGTTCGGGGCGCTGCTGGCTTTGGTGGTGAGCACGGGGGTAAAGACACCCGGTGTTGCCAGCCTCTTGATGGGCTTGGCGTTCGGGATGTCCTTCGTCCTCATCCTGGTGTCCGGCATGTCGCTGATCACCGCGGACATGGCCGCCGGCTTCCTGGCTGTGCTCAAACGCACCATGAGTGTGCGCGGCTACGCGTTCTTGGTTGTCGTCGGCCTCATCGGCAATATCGTTGGCGCGCTGGTATTCATCACGGTTTGCGGTGCCGCCGGAGGCCCATACCTGGGTGCATTCGCCGAGCGGGCCGCAACCGTCGGCACCCAGAAGGCCGGCCAGCCGTTCTGGACCGCGCTCTTGCTTGCGGTGATCTGCACCTGGTTCCTGCAGACCGCGATGTGCATGTTCTTCAAGGCCCGCAGCGACGTCGCGCGGATGGCGTTCGCGTTCTACGGCCCGTTCGCATTTGTGATCGGCGGTACCCAGCACGTCATCGCCAACGTCGGTTTCCTCGGGCTTCCCTTGTTGCTCAACCTGTTCCATCCCACCGCAACACGCGGTCGGATCAGCTGGGGCTTCGCCGACAACGGGCTGCTGACCAACATCGGCATCACTACCGTCGGTAACCTGATCGGCGGCACACTGTTCGTGGCATTGCCGTTTTGGATCATCGCGCAGCTGCAACGGCGCCAGATCTAACCGGCGCCAACGCCGCTGGTCTACGCCGACCGCCTCAGCGCGGTCTCGTGTTCAAGCCAGCTGCGGCCGGTCCATTCATCCCACACCGTAATGACGCATATGGCGCCGGACGGTGGCGTCGTCGCGCTCATGACTAATTGGTGACGATGCCGTGACAACGGTCCCAACTGGTGGCGGCGAAAGTCCTCTGGCCCGATGGTTAGGGACTAAAGCCTCACGACCGATGACCCGACCGGTTTATAACGTAGCTGGTGACGAAAGGAAACCGAATGTCAGCGCCCGTAGCACATCAAGGCATCGTCGTCGCAGCCGACGGCTCGCCAGCATCCAATTACGCCGCGGCATGGGCGGCCCGTGATGCGGCAATGAAAAACGTTCCACTGACCGTGGTGCACGCGGTGGTCACCCCCACCGCGTCCTGGCCACCGGTTCCATACCCCGACGCGTTAGCGGTGCGGCTGGAAGACGAAGGCAAAAAGGCCATCATGCACGCGATCAAGATCGCCGAGGAGGCGATGCCGGCGGGCCACAAGGTCACTATCAAGCGGGAGTTGGTCTATTCCAACCCGGCGCTGGCCCTGGTCGAAATGTCTGACGAGGCAGAGATGATCGTGATGGGCACCTCCGGACGAGGAATGCTGGCCCGCGGCGTGCTCGGTTCGGTCAGTTCAACCGTGGTGCGGCAGGCGAATTGTCCGGTCGCGATTATCCACAATGAAGACCTGCCGGACCAGGGGCACGCTCCCGTCCTGGTGGGAATCGACGGATCACCGGCTTCTGAACTCGCGACGGCGATCGCGTTCGACGAAGCGTCTTGGCGCGGCGTCGATCTGATGGCCTTGCACGCATGGAGTGATGTCACGCTGAGTGAAATGCCGGAATCGGACTGGTCGTCGGTGGAGGCGGCAGCGGAACGCAGTCTCGCCGAAAGTCTGGCGGGCTGGCAAGAACGCTATCCCGACGTAACGGTGCACCGGCTCGTCGTACGCGATCGGCCGGCGCGGCAGCTCGTGGAAAAGTCAGAGACTGCCCAGCTCGTCGTGGTGGGCAGTCACGGCCGAGGTGGTTTGACCGGCATGCTGCTGGGCTCGGTCAGCAACGCAGTCCTGCACTCTGTCCGGATACCTGTGATCGTCGCGCGGCCTTCTTCCGCCTCTGTGTGAGCCCATCACTGACCGTGCAGGGTGGCGGCTGTCCACGCGCATAGCGCAGCGACGTCGCATCCGGCGCGCGCGACTGTTCGGTCTGGGCGCACCAGCGCGGCCGTGGCGCGTCCCCGGCCCAGCCACGTCTCGAGCGCACTGCCCGGTTGGGCAACTAGCACGACGACTCCGCGCCGCCGCAACGACCCTTCGTCGGACGCACCGGGAAGACTCGTGGTGATCAGGGCGAAAGCCGTGCCGACCACGTCGTCGAGCCGTCGGCCGTCGGGCAGCAGCGGATTGGGGCAGAGCGTGCCGGCGAGACGGCGCGATCGCCGGGATTTGCACACCAGCGAAGAAGAATGCAGCGCCGGCGTGGCGGAGTCGACGAGCTTGTCGCGCAGACCGGGGACCAGTCGCAGTCGGGGCAGCACCGCGCGGCGCGCCACGTCGCCCCAGTGGCCGCCGCCGGTCATCGCCCGCCCCACACCCAGCGCCAGCCGGGTCAGGTGCCGGGTATGCGGCTTGCGTTCCTGCTCGTAGCTGTCGAGAACGTCTGCTGTGAGGGTGCCGTTGTGGACTCCGGCAATCTTCCAGGCGAGATTGGCCGCATCCCGCATGCCCGCTCCCATGCCCTGGCCGGTGAACGGGGGAGTGAGGTGCGCCGCGTCGCCCAGGACGAAGATGTTCCCGCGGCGCCACCGGTCGGCGATCTGCGCGCGGAAGGTGTACTCACTGACGCGCAGTAGCGTCAGTTCGCTGTTTGCGACGTCGGCGGTCCAGGGTGCGATCAATGGGCGCAATTCGGTCAAGGTGCGGAAATCGTCGGCAGTTTCGCCGGCCAGCAACTGGAACTCCCATCGGTAGCGGGCCGGTCCGATGCGCATGTACGTTCCCGCGCGGACCGGATCGCACACCTGGTGCACTCCTTCCCACTGGTGCAAGTCGGCACTGCAGGCGACATCGACGACCAGCCAGCGCTGCCGAAAGTTCAGATCCCGCATAGTTGAGCCGATGTGGGCGCGCACCATGCTGTTGGCGCCATCGCAGCCGAGCAGGTAGTCGGCCTCGACTTGGTGAACGTGTCCGTCGGAGCGGTCGGTGAAGGTGACGCGCACGGTTTCTCCGCACTCAGTCACCTCGGTGACCTCGGCGTCCCCATGTAGCCGGGCGTCCGGGTAGCGCTTGAGGTGTGCGCGTAGCAGGGCCTCCAACTCCGGTTGGTCGAACATGTTGGCCTGCGGGAAGCCGTTCGGGCTGCGCGCCGGGTCGCGGTTGAACTCGGCAAGCACCTGAAACCGGTTGTCGAGCAACCGCAAGCCCAGCGCGGGCCGCGAGATTGCCGCGAACTCGTCAGCGATGCCGAGACGGGCGATCAGACGGTAGATCTCGTCGTCCAGGTGCACGGCACGTGGCTGTGGGTACACCCCGGGCCACCGGTCGAGCACCAGGCAATCCACGCCGTGCTGCGCCAGTAGCGTCGCGGCGGTGACGCCGGTCGGTCCGGCGCCGACAATGACGACGGGAACGTGCTGAACGGTTTTATCGGTCACGCGAATCGGACTGCGTTGCGCTGGGTGCCAAGATCGATGGCCCCGTCGTCGGTGGCCGCCGACGCCTCCACGATGTCGCCTTCCTGCAGATATTTTCGATTGCCGGCCTGACGCGCGAAGAACATCTTCCACTTGAGGGTCGGCGGCATCAGGTTTCCGATGATCTGCACGGGCTTGGGCGGAGCGCTCAGCGCGGTGCCGGCCGGGGTGCCGGTGAGCAGCAGGTCACCCGGGGCGAGCTCCTGGAACTGGCTGAGTGATTGCAGCGCCTGAAGTGGCCGATACAGCATGTCCCCGTCGACGAGTGCATTTTGCCGCTGGTGGCCATTGACGCTCAGGCGCAACCGCAGATCGCCGAACCGCTTGAGCTCGTCGGCCGTGAGCAGTACCAGCTCCGGCCCGACCGGGGTGAATGTCGGATACGACTTGGCCTCGTAGAACTGGGTCTGCGGAAGTTGGACGTCACGTGCAGAGACATCGTTCGTGACCACCAGGCCGGCGATGAACTCGCTCAGGTTCGCGTCGGAAATGCTGGTGCCGGCCGGGATTGCGCGTCCGATCACCAGTCCGATCTCCACCTCGTAGTCGAGCAGCTTGACGTGTTGAGGTTTGACGATGTCGTCGAACGGGCCGTTGATCGACGCCGACGCCTTGCGGAAGAAGGTAAGTGGAACCGATGCCGGGTCCATGCCCGCATCTTTGACGTGGGACTCGAAGTTCGTCATCTGTGCTATCACCCGGCACGGTCGGGTCACCGGTGCGACCAGTTTCAGACTGTCGACGGCGACGGTATCGGCGCCGGTGGCGGCAGCTTCGATAGCGGCCCGGTCGGCCAGCAGCGCAGCGGTGGTAGCGGCGGTGGTGTCGATCTTCGCGGCGCCGTCAAGGGTTTTGAGCCACCAGGCGTCGGCAGTGTGCAGCACGGAAAGTGTCATGAGGTGGGTACTTTCAGTAGGCCGACCAAACGGCTGATATCGAACTCGTTGCTTGCGCACAGCGCGGTGGCCATCGAAACCACTTCGTGGCGAGCCGATTTCAGGCCAGTGCCCAGGAAGTCTCTAGTCGCCGGTGGTCCCCACTGGGCCAGTCCCGATGCGGTGAAGGGCGCCCAGCCGGGCTGGAGGGTGTTGTCGAACAGGTCGCCATCGGTGAAGTGCTCGACCAAGAAGCCGTCCGGATCACGCCAGTAGTCGAAGATCTGACTGCCCTGGATGTGCCTGCCGATTCCCCACGACCGGAAATAGCCGCGCTCCCTGAGGTATTCGCCGCCGGCGGCCAGGGCGTCGAGATCGTTGACCTGATACGCCGAGTGGACGTAACGGTTGGCCGGACCCAGCGCCAGCGCCAGTGTGTGGTGATCGGTCGGCGTCGATCCTCGGTCGCAGCGGATGAAGCTCATGGTCGGCCCGCGTTCACGCTGGCCGGGAAAGTACAGGAAGTCGCTGACGATCATCCCCAGGTTGTCCAGATACCAGTTCAGCGCCTCGAGGTACTTGGTCGACTGCACGACCAGGTGGCCCAGGCGCTGCACCCGGGCGGGGACGCGCGGGGGACGCTGGCCGGTGTTGGTGCGCTGCGCGTCGTTTCCGAAATTGAAGATGTGGGGCTGCTGGCCGGGCAGTTCCGGTAGCCGGTGCATGCCGGCGACTACGCGCACCAGCATGCCGCCGGGGTCGATCAGCTCGACCGACAGTCCGCCGAGCGTCTCCGGCAGCGGCCGTGCCGGAGCGCCCAACTTATCGGCCAGCCGTAGCACATCGACCTCGCCGCAAGCCCGAAAAGCCACACCGGTGAATCGGCTCTGCGGACCGCGACGCAGGACCACACATGGCCCGCCCGCCTGAGTGCCGCGCAATTGAAGCTCGTCCGGTCCGCGCTGTGCCGTCTGGAATCCGAACGCCCGCGCGAACGCCTCGGTGTGCGTCAGGTCCGGCTTCTCGAACTCCAGCCAGGCGATGTCGGCGACTTTGATGACCGGATTTCGGGACCGGCCGGGATGCTCGCCGACTAGTGCTCCATGCGCGCTATGCAGGTCTTTATGCACGTCCTTGCGGGTGCCGAGCCTCTGGTTCATCGCCATCTCCAAGTTAACTGACGAAATCGTCACATACGAGGCAACGTTCGGTCAAGCTATCTGACGAAATCCTCAAAAGTGATGCATACTGCTGATGATGAGCGCGATATCAGAGCCGCAAAACCGCTTGGAGCGGCGGAAACAGCGCACCAGAGCGGCGCTGGTCAAGGCCGCGCAGCGGTTGATCGCCGAAGGGAAGGTCAACGTGCCCGTCTTGGAGATCACGCAGGCCGCCGACGTCGGGATGGGTTCGTTCTACAACCATTTCGATAGCAAAGAGCAGTTATTCGAGGCCGCGGTCGCCGACGTACTCGACGCCTACGGGGCGATGCTGGACCAGCTCACCGAATCGATCGACGACCCCGCCGAAACATTTGCCACCAGTTTCCGGCTGACGGGCCGGCTATTACGTCAGCGCCCGCAGGAAAGCCAGATTTTGTTGGCCAACGGCCTCGCCCTGTTGTCGTCGGAACGCGGCCTGGCCCCTCGTGCACTGCGCGACATCAAGGCCGCCGTCGCGGCCGGGAGGTTCCACGTCGACGATCCGGAGCTTGCCCTCGCCATGGCCGGCGGCGCGCTGCTAGGCCTCGGGAACCTGCTGCGTGACAATCCGGATCGCGACGGTGGAGTGGCCGCCGACACGGTCACCGAGTACGTGCTGCGTCTGCTCGGACTCCGCGCCGACGAGGCACACGCGGTCTGCCAACGCCCGCTGCCCGACCTGGAAGCCTGGGGTCAGCCCGATCCGCTGCGTGATTAATCGCCGGAAGTGTCGCGGCGTGACCGTCGGCCAATCACGCGCTGCCAGCGGTTTCGGGTGTCCGTTGACCACAAAGTGGTGCACCCCGGGCACTGCAGGTGCAATTGCGTGGCCCGATTACTCAACAGGTACTGCCAGTGTGTTGCGCAGTTGCGGCTACTGCGGCATTCCGCACACGCGGTGCGGCCCCAGCCGCAACTTGGGCAGGGTAGCCAGGCGCGTCGCGAAGTGTCGGCGTGCGGATCAATCGGCAACTTAACCGTCAGTGCGAGCCTTTGTGGTCGATTAAGTTTGGATAGCCTACCCAAACTATAGGGCACCTGGTGGCTCGGTGCCCGAACCGAAGGCAGGCGACGGGCGGCAATGAGAAGTGAATCGCCTCGGGAGTACGGCGCGTCTACTACCGTCAGATCGCGCCCCGGCAATCGGGCGGGAGGCTGGTTGGTGAGGGTGGCGCGGCATGAAGGTGCTGATTATTGGTGCCGGTGTCATCGGCAGCTTCAACGCCGCTCATTTGTTCCGTGGTGGTGTCGATGTCAAGCTGTTGGCTCGTGGGGAGCGGCTGGCCGCGCTGCGCGAGCACGGCGTGGTGCTGCAGGACTGGCGAACGGGCCGTCGCAGCGTCACCCCCGTTCCGCTGGCCGAGCGGATTGGGCCAGCCGACCAGTACGACCTCGTCGTGGTGATCGTGCGCCGCAATCAAGTCGCCTCGGTGCTGCCGCGGGTGGCGGAGGCGACGCATATCCCGTCGGTTCTGTTTCTGGGCAACAACCTGGCGGGGTCATCGGACATGGCAGCGGCCTTAGGCGGTGAGCGGGTGCTGACCGGGATGGTCAACGCGGGCGGCTGCCGGGACGGCGTTGCAGTCCGCTACATCTTTAGTCGCCGGCTTCCGCTGTTGTTGGGAGAAAGGGACGGGACCATCCGCGCGCGCACCCACGCGATTGGCGAAATGTTCCGCGGCGCAGGCCTGCCGACGCGGGTGGTGACAGATCCGGAGGCCTATCAGAAGACCCATGCCGCAGGACTGCCGGCGTTTGCCGGTGCCCTCTACAGCGCCAGCGGGAGCATCCGCTTACTGGCTCGTCGGCCCGATCTTTTGCACGTCTTTGTCACTGGATACCGCGACGCTGTGCGCGCCCTGCGATGCGACGGCACCGCTATCCGCCCGGGTATGACGCGGGCATTGCTGTGGGCTCCGGAGAGGCTGTTACGCACGGGATTGCGCTACTTCTTTGATATGGAGCTGGCAGTGGTCGGCGGTCAGGCGCATGCTCTGGCCGCTGTCGATGAGATGCGTGAACTCGCCGAGGAGCTACGCGTGATCCTGAGGCGTACGGGCATGCGATCACCGGCCAATGAGCAGGCATACGCAGCGATCACCGCCTGGGCTCAAGGCTGATCCAACCAACCTTGTGAAAGTGCTTGCAGCAGCCGATCTTCGGAGACGAAACGGAAGGGGCCTCTGGCTGTGCGAAAATTCAGCCGGTCCCAGGCACTGGATCGGCCTGCCGCTGCCTGATCTTTGTGGGGCGCAACGCCACCAAGACCGCCCCGACGGCGAAGACCACCACGGTCGCCCACGGAAAACGCCCGTCCGGTGCGAAGCCGCCTTGGGCCAAGAGGTGCAGACCAGCGGCAGCCATCAGCGCACCGGCCAGCATCACCACCTCGGCCCAGCGATCCGTGATTGGTGTGCCGAGCAAGGGGAGTGGCGCCGAGGATAGGCGGCGTCCCCGCCACAACAGCGCCATCTCGACCACTGTCACCAGGCTGAGGACGACGATCCACTCCAGCCGGACCAGCCACCACGCCACTGTTCCCTCGACCGGTTGCGGTATCAGTCCCGCCGGGTAGGCGACGATCGCGACGATCACGACCGGCACCATGTGCCACAAGTACAGAGCCATCACATTGGTGTTGGCCGTGGACAGCACGCGCCGCACGAGGCCGCGGCCCAGTGCCCCGTTGAGTGCCGGCGCGATTGCCACCGCCAGCCCGGCCTGCGTGCATCCGTATGCCAGCATCGCCACGGTGGGCGGCGTCGTGTTCTCTATTGCTTGGCCGGGAACGCCGATCATGCTGACCGGGTACGGTCCGAGCCGGATCAACAGTGCCAGCGCGACCGCCGACCCGGCAGCGAGCAGCATGGGTCTGGGGCCGGCCAACAGCCCGCCGTGCCAAGCGATTCCGAGCTGGTAGAGCAGCCCCCAGCAGAGCAGGTAGTTCAGCCAGCCGACGTAGGGCACATGGCCGCCGAGCGAGACGGCATCGACCACCACGACCCCCACCGCCAGCACCCCCGGCACCGAGAGGCCCCAGCGACGTTGCGCGGCGATCGCAACGGGCGTCAGCGACACCACCAACACGTAGACGGCGAGAAACCACAGATGCATGGCCACCGCCCAGCCCGCGTACTCCAGCACCGAACCGGGCACGCCGCGGGCCTGCAGAACCACCACGATGACCGACACCAGCGCGACGTATACCGCAGTCGGTCCGAGCACCCGGGCCAGCCGATGCCGAATCCAGTCCTGACGCGAAAAGCCGTCGGTGTCACGTCGATGCGTCCACGACACGGCACCGGCGTACCCGGCCACCAGGAAAAACACCGGAACCGCCTGGAAAATCCAGGTCAGCCACTGTGTCCAAGGCATATCGAGGAGCGGATTCTCCTGCCCGAAATGTCCGTTGTGGTACGTCACGGAACCGGCCAGCCAGTGCCCCAGCACGATGAGCACCACACCCGATACCCGGTAGAAGTCCACCGCCAGATTCCGGGCCGCTGGGGCGGTGGTCGTGCCGCCTGTCAGCGGCTGGTCCTTCGGCGCCGGGGGAGGACCAGCCACCCGCTGCTTCCGGCGATCGCGGGAAGCTCGACGCAGCTGCACCCGCGCTAGGGTACTCGGTCAGGGTTTCGCAAACCCGGCCATCAGCGGGACGGATGTCCGGGACAACCGGCGAAACGCGCCCGAACCGAACGGAGATTCGCGATGAAACAAGCTCGCCTCGCCGACCTGGCGGTCGGCCGCCTTGGTCTGGGCGCGATGGGCATGTCGGTGGCCTACGCCGGCGCCGGCAGCGACGACGCCGAATCAATCCGCACCATCCATCGCGCCATCGACTTGGGCGTCACGCTGATCGACACCGCCGAGGTCTACGGCCCCTACGGCAACGAAGAACTCGTCGCGCGCGCCCTGCCGGGCCGACGAGATCACGTGGTGCTGGCAACCAAGTTCGGCCTGATCTCCCACACCGGCCGCAACGGCCTCGACAGCAGCCCCGCCAATATCCGTATCGCTGTCGACGGTTCACTGCAGAGGCTGGCGACCGATCACATTGATCTCTACTACCAACACCGTCTGGACCGCCAGACCCCGATTGAAGACACCATCGGCGCATTGGCTGAGCTGGTCGCTGCCGGCAAGATCCGGCACATCGGTCTTTCCGAAGTGGGCGTGAACACCATCCGCCGCGCGCACGCAGTGCATCCCATCACGGCCGTGCAATCGGAGTACTCGCTATGGACCCGAGATCCCGAAGACGACGTATTGGCGCTACTGCGCGAACTGGGAATCGGGTTTGTCGCCTACTCGCCGTTGGGCCGCGGCTTTCTCACCGGCGCAATCCGCTCCACTGAGGCGCTTCCCGACAGCGACTTCCGCAAGACCAACCCCCGGTTCTTCGACGAGAACTTCCAGCACAACCTCAGGAGCGCGGACGAGCTGCGGGACATCAGTGCCGACGTCGGCGCCACCCCCGCCCAGGTCGCATTGGCCTGGCTGCTGGCCAAGGGTTCCGATATCGTGCCGATTCCGGGCACCAAACGCGTAGCGCGCCTCGAGGAAAACGTCGCTGCCGATTCCGTCGAACTGACCTCCGAACAACTGGCCAGGCTCGACCAACTCACCCCACCCGTTGGAGGCCACCACGCCGAAGCGCAAATGGCATGGATCGACCGCTAGGGAAGTAGTCCGTATACACCAGTACCACAGGGACTTTGGCGATCAGTGACACCAAGCCGGGGCGCTTCCCCGGACTTTTCGGTGTCGCGACGCTAGTCCGCGGCGGCCAGTGCCGCGGAGCCGTATTTCTTCGCGATCAGCGTCCACGGGTCGGCGTACCGACCCCGTCCCTCGACACGGCGCTGCAGCCTCAGGGCGGTACGGATGACGGGTCGCAAGATTGGACCCACCGCCCGCAACACGGTGCGCATGTGAGCCTGCGACTCGGCGAGCCAGGCCACGGTCTGATCCCAATCGTGCTCTTGGAAGTCCAGCAGCGCCTGCGCTTCGCTGGTGTCGAACCAGCCGGTGAAACTCCAACCGCGGTCGTCGCCGGGGTCGCCGGGCAGGCTGGCAGCGGGGCCAAGGCGACCCAGGCCGACAGCGGTCATCAGATCATCCTCAAGAGCGCGCTGCAGCATCACATAGGATTCGTTGCCGCCGATGAGCAAGACCTTGCCCGCAATAATCGCCTCGCGGTCGACGGCGTTGGCGAAAGCCAGCGCCACGTCGCGGGCATCCACCGCGTGCATTCGGTTGTCGCCTGGCATCGAGCGCATCAGGAGCAGGTAGTCGCCGTTGACGTTCGACTGATAGTCAGGGGACATGACCCCGCCCAGCCGCAGTAGTGCGTACGGCAGTCCACTGGCGCGGACGGCCGCTTCGGCCAGCACTTTGTCTTGGCCGTACTGATCGATGGGGTTCACCGGGGTGTCCGGGGTGATCCGCTCCGGGTAGCGGTAGGGGTTACGCGATCCGTACACCGCGGCGCTGGATGCCATCAGGAACAGGGGGGGATGGGGCAGTGCCGCGGCCGCCGCCAAGAGATTCTCGGTACCACCGACGTTGACTTTTCTGGCCAGCGCGGGATTGCGGTACGACGCTGGTGAAAGGATCGCGGCAAGGTGAATGATCGCTTCGGGCTGATGGGTCGTGACCAGATCGCGCACCGCCTCGGCGTCGAGCAGGTCGGTATACACCGCTATCAGCGTCCCGGGATGCTCCCCGTCGCGTAGTTCCCCTTCGGCGGCAACGGTTTTGTCGTTACGCAGATCCATCGCGATGACGGTCCGTCCGCGACCGAGCAGGATTTGCGTGCATCGTTTGCCCACTAGCCCGAACGCGCCGGTGACCAGAATGGTGTTGACAGTCATGACATCACTGCTCCATCAGCCGGCTGGCGACCTTGCCGATCGCCTTGCGGATTCGGTCGGAGATGTAGATCGAGAACACCGGGGTGATGATGTCTTCCCGGAGCCGAGTTAGCTTGGAGCTCTTGATAAGCCACTGTCCAGCAATGTTCTCGTAGGTCTCGTGGTAGTGACCGTAGCCGACCAAGGTCACCCCGATTCCGAACCGGACGACATCTTGCAGCGCCCATACCCCGCGCGCTGTTGTCGCCGACGTGAGTTCGATCTCGGGTGTGTGAACTTGATGCGCGGTGGCCTGTGCCGGACGTCCGAGGGCTTTGCGAGTGAAAGCCACAAAATCGTCGGCGCCGACGATCACCTTGCCGCCGGCCTCGGCGGTGTCGCTGACGAAGTCATCGGTGAAAATCGTTCGCCACGCTGCCCAGTCTTTGGTGTCGAGGTACCGGCAGTAGCGGGCTTTGAGCTGCTTGATGGACTCAATTGCCAGCAGTGTGGCGGCGTCGCTGTCGGCGACTGGATCGTTCGCGCGCTGTGTCATTGCAGCTGGACTCTCCTCGGTCGGCGCTTTCTCAAGACCCGCCAGCGTGACATCTCACTCGGGAAATGTAAACGAGTCGCTGTTGCCGCCAGCCGGGGTCAGCTGCCTGGGCCGCTATGGGTACAGCTGCCCCATTTGCATCGGGGTGGAGTCGGGCTACGGTTTGCCCGCCTCCGAGCGACAGCGCAAGCTGATCCGGAAAAAGTCGCTCGGAGGTGGGCACAACGAGTAATGAGGTTACGACGGAACTGGTGTGGCAGATGTGAAGACCATATCTTTTGATGTACAGCCGGATGGCCGAAACGTTTGCGACCCTTCTCGGGCCGCGAGCCGCAGCGCGGCACTGAGTAAGGTCCCCGACGCGAGGAGGCGGCATCGCATGAGCATCCCGGACGGTCAGCGGGTCATGGTCATGCCCGGGTCCGGCGCGCCCCTGGAGATGGTGCATAGGCCGGTCGAGCAACCCGGTCCCGGGCAGGTGCTGGTGAAGGTCAAGGCCACGAGCCTCAACTTTCTTGACAAGGTCAATTTGATGGGCCTCATCCCCGGGCCTGTGCCACGCGTGCCGATGAGTGACGGCGCCGGCGAGATCGTTGCGATCGGGCCAGGCGTTGACCGGCTGCAGCCCGGACAGCGCGTCATGGGGGCGTTTCATCCGGGTTGGCTCGATGGGCCGCCGACACCGGAAGCCAAGCGGAAGCTGCCCGGCGACAGCGAAGACGGGTGGTTGCAGCAGTACCGCGTCACCGACGCCACCGGTCTGGTTCGCACACCCGATCACCTTACCGATGTCGAAGCCGCGACCGTTCCCTGTGCCGGAGTGACGGCGTGGAGTGCGCTGGTGGAAGCCAATATCGGCGAAGGCGACGTCGTGGTCACCCAGGGGACTGGCGGGGTGTCGTTCTTCGCCGTGCAACTCGCCCGGGCGCTGGGCGCCACCGTGATCTTGACGTCGTCGTCCGACGACAAGCTGAAGATCGGATCAGATTTGGGCGCAACATATCTCATCAACTACCGGAAGACCCCGGAATGGGAGGCCGAGGTGAAGCGAATGACCGGCGGACGGGGAGCGGACCTGGTCGTCGACCTCGGCGGCCCGGCAACGCTGGCGCAGTCGATGCGGTCGGCGCGGATGGGAGGCACGGTCGCTGTGATAGGCGTGCTCAGCGGATTCGACATGGCTCCTATCCCGGTCCCCGAGTTGATGCTCAAAAATCTGCGCGTCATCGGCATCACGGCCGGCAGTGTGCGCACCCACCGAGACTTGTGCGAGTTGATGTCGGGTGCGGGCATCAAACCCCATATCAGCCATGTCTTCGACTGGGAAAGGCTCGAGGAGGCGGTGGGGGTGATGCGGGCTGGTGAACACGTCGGCAAGATCGCACTCACCATCCCATGACGCGGCGTTGGCAGTCTGCTGCGAGCAGGTACAACTATGGCCATGCCAAAGGAAGAAAAGCCCTCTCCCTCCCAACTGATAGACGCCAGGATCAAAGAGTTGGGTGATTGGCGCGGCGAGATGCTTGCTCGCATCAGAAAAATCATCAAGCACGCCGATCCCGACGTGGTCGAGGAGTGGAAGTGGCGAGGGTGCCGGTGTGGTATCACGACGGGATGATTTGCACCGGTGAGACGCACCAGAATGTCGTGAAGATGACCTTCGCCAAGGGCGCCTCACTTCAGGATCCGGCGGGTTTGTTCAACGCCAGCCTCGACGGCAATACCAGGCGAGCCATCGATATCCGCCGGGGTGACACCATCAACGACGAGGCGCTGAAGGCGCTCATTCGTGCTGCGGTGAAACTGAACACCTGCTGAGCCGCTGGCCTGTACAGTCGCGCGACGGTGCTGTACAGTCGCCCAGCACAAGCTCAACGCTCGAAGTACAATGGCGGCGGGAGGCCATCGGCGATGACGCGCAAACTAATTCGATGCGGCCGTGACTGCTGAGACCGTCGAGGAGTTTCGGAGCCAGGCCAGGGTCTGGTTGGCCGAAAATATGCCGCGGCTCGATCCCGCCGAGGCGACGCTTCTCGAACGTGACGCGGAGACATCTTGGCGGCGGGCCCGCGAACTGCAAAAGAGGTTGTACGACGGGGGATTTGCCGGAATCTGCTTTCCCCGCGAGTACGGCGGGCTGGGACTGGGTTATGAGTACAAGAAGGCGTTCGACATCGAGTCCCTCGGATATGAGACGCCAATCCTGCTGAACGTACCGTCGTTCGCCATATGTTGCGCCACGATCCTCGACATGGGCAACGAGGAACAAAAGCGCACGCATATCCGGGCTGCGCTGCGCGGCGATGAGGTATTGGTGCAGCTGCTCTCTGAACCCGGCGGGGGCTCCGACCTCGCCGGGATCATCACGCGCGCCGACCGCCGAAACGGACGATGGCTCATCAACGGGGCCAAAACGTGGAGTACCTGGGCGTTCGCCGCTGACTATGGGCTGTGCCTGGCCCGTACTGACTGGGACGTACCCAAACACGAAGGGCTGACGATGTTCCTGGTGCCGCTTCGACATCCCGGCGTAACGATCAACCGCATCCGGCAGGTCAACGGCTCAGTCGAGTTCTGCGAAGAGTTCTTCGACGACGTCGACGTGGGCGATGACGCTGTGGTGGGGGAACCGGGCAACGGATGGAGCGTCGCGTCCCGGCAGCTCTACCACGAGCGGCGCACGATGGGCGACGGCTCGGAGTACACTAGCGGACCGGGAATTGCCGAGGCACAAGATGTTTCGGTCGACCTGCTGTCTCTGGTGGATAAGACGAACCAGGGCGGGAACGAACGCGTTGGGGAGATGGTCGGCCGTGCCCTGGTCCACCGGGCGGTGCACGGACAACTCAGTGAGCATGTCTACCACGCTGTGGCGGGCGGATCCCTACCACCCGCTGCGGGATCGATTATCAGGCTGTCCATGGCCGAGGTTCACGATGTCGAAACTGACGCCGCCGACGCCATCGCGGGGCCCGCGGCCGTGGTTGCCGATGATGCAGGGCTGCTCGACGTCGGAACGCGCTACCTGGGCCGTCAGATAGCCAGCATCGGCGGCGGGACCACCGAGATGGCGCGCAACGTGATCGGCGAGCGGGTCTTGAATTTCCCACGCGAATACGCCACCGACCGCGGCGTGCCGTTCAATCAGGTGCGGCGGAGCAAAGCCTCGGAAGGAGGCCGAGATTGAGCGACGAACTTCGTGACATCCGAGAGTTGATCAACGACTCCGATGCCTACCGCGACGAACTGTTCCAGCGCTGGACCGGTCTGCTCAGCTACCGGTACATCGGCCGCCACCACTCGTCGATGAATCTCGGCGAGACCGATGACACCGTCACCATCCGCCGCGACATGCGCAACGACGCCGGTGGAATCATGGTGGCTCCGTTGGCCATTTCCTCGCCGGAGGGATGTCAGACCGACATGGTTGCGGTACCTAATCCGGTGATCGCGTCGGTACAGATCATCGACCCGGGCTTCGACGTCAAGAGGATCGAGATCGTCGACTCCGGCATCGTGCACCAGGGCCGGACCATGGGCTACGGGCGATGCAAGATTGTGGACGCCGACAACCCGGACCGGGTGATTGCTTTCAACGAGGGTCAGGGAGCGATCATCGGTCTCCCACCAGAAGGCCTGGACAGGATGGATGTTTCGGGCACGGAGCTGGTGATCGAGGACTCTCCCGATCTGCCGCCGCTGTGGCAGGCCTTCGGTGCCAGCAAGCGCGACGACGGTCATTGGGTGCTGCCTGCGCTGAACGCTGAACTCGCTTCGCCGGATGCGGCGCTGCATATCGGGCCCCAACACGTCGTCCTCGAAACCGCGGCGACCGACCTCGCGGCTGATGTCGCCGGAACCCGGAGGCTGCAGGTGATCAGCTGGCATGTCATGTTCATGTCGCGTGGCAAGGTGGGCCCTTTCCGGGTGCAGGGCACCGCGTATCCCGGCGGACCCGGCCGCGTCGGCGTGCGGATGCTGTTGCACGACGAGGGAAACGCGGATAAGGCCATCACCTCAGCCGCAGCCGTGTTCGACCTGGTGGGCTGACCCGGCTCTCGTCTCGATCCATCCCTTTGGGTCAAGCCGTGGTTACGGATTCGGGCTGCTGGATTGGCGCGGGCCAGGGCGACGGCACCGGGCGTTGGCGGACGCGTTGCGGCCACCAGAACCACTTGCCCAGCAGCGCGGCAATGGATGGCGTCATCAGCGACCTGACGATCAGTGTGTCGAACAGCAGGCCGAGGCCGATGGTCGTGCCGACCTGGCCGATGACTGTTAGCTGACTGACCGCCATCGTCATCATTGTGAAGGCGAACACCAGCCCTGCTGAGGTGACGACGGAGCCGGTACCGCCCATTGAACGGATGATTCCGGTGTTCAATCCGGCGTGGATCTCCTCTTTGAACCGCGCCACCAGGAGCAGGTTGTAGTCGGCGCCGACGGCGAGCAAGATGATGACCGACATCGCGAGCACCATCCAGTGCAGTTCAATGCCGATGAGGTGCTGCCAGATCAGCACCGAAAGCCCGAAGGACGCACCCAGCGAGATCAAGACGGTGCCCACGATGACTGCCGACGCCACGACTCCTCGTGTGATGATCAGCATGATGATGAAAATCAAACATAGCGAGGCGATTCCGGCGATCAACAGGTCGTAGGTGTTGCCGTCACTCAGGTCTTTATAGATTGCAGCTGTTCCGGCGAGATAGATCTTCGAGCCCTCCAACGGCGTGCCTTTGAGGGCTTCATACGCGGCCTTCTTGATCGCGTCAATATGCGAAATGCCTTCCGGGGTCATCGGATCGCCGTCATGGCTGATGATGAAGCGCACGGCATGGCCGTCGGGGGAGATGAAATTCTTCATGCCCCGCTTGAACTCGGCATTGTTGAAGGTTTCCGGGGGCAGGTAGAACGAGTCGTCGTTCTTGGAGGCGTCGAAAGCCTTGCCCATGGCGTTTGAGTTTTTCTGTGCCTCGTTCTGCTGATCCTGCAGGCCTTTTTGGGTCGAATACATGGTCAGCATCGTCGTTTTCATGGCCTTCATGTTTTCGATCATGCCGGGCATCAGCGCCGTCATCTGGGGCATCAGTGTGTCAAGACGCTCCATCAGGGGTAGCAGGCTCTGGATGTCGTCGGTCATCGTGTCGATGCCGTCGAGGGTGTCGAACACGGACCGAATCGACCAGCACGCCGGGATGTCGTAACAGTGTTTTTCCCAGTAGAAGTAGCTGCGAACGGGTCGGAAGAAATCGTCGAAATCCGATATGCGGTCACGTAATTCGGCGATATCAAGGGTCATGGTCTTCATCTTTTGGACCATCTGGTGCGTGGTGTCCGCCATTTGCTGGGTCACGCTCTGCATCTTGACCATGCTGTCGATGGTCGTCTGCATCATGTCAGCCTGTTTGAGCATGTCGGCCATCTGGTCTTCTTGGTACTTCTGGTTCATCTGCTGGGTGACGCCTTGCATGCTGATTTGAAAGGGGATTGAGGTGTGCTCAATCGGCGTGCCCTCGGGTCGGGTAATCGCCTGCACCCGGCCGATTCCGGGAACCCGGAAGATCGTCTTGGCGATTTTGTCGATGACCAGGAAGTCCGCGGAGTTACGCAGATCATGATCGCTTTCGATCATCAGCACCTCGGGATTCATCCGCGCGTGCGAGAAGTGCCGATCCGCGGCCGCGTAACCCGCGTTCGCGGGTAAATCGGCGGGCAGGTATTTGCGGTCGTTGTAGTTTGTGCGGTATCCGGGCAGGGTCAGCAAGCCGACGAGTGCCACCCCGATCGTCATGATCAGGATCGGGCCGGGCCACCGGACGACGAGAGCGCCGACCTTGCGCCACCCGCGAATCCGTTGCGATCGCCTGGGTTCGAGAGTCTTGCGGAAACGCGATGCCACCGAAATGACAGCAGGGCCGAGCGTCAAGGCTGCCGCCACGACGACGACCATGCCGATGGCCAACGGAATACCCAGCGTCTGGAAATAGGGCAGGTTCGTGAAGTGCAGGCAAAACGTCGCGCCGGCGATGGTCAAGCCCGACCCGAGCACAACGTGTGCGGTGCCCTTGTACATGGTGTAATACGCGTCCTCCCGGGACTCGCCAACAGCCCGGGCTTCCTGATATCGGCCTATCAAAAAGATCGCATAATCGGTGGCGGCCGCGATCGCCAACGTGACCAGCAAGTTCGTGGCGAACGTGGAGAGCCCGATGATATTGAAATAGCCCAGGAACGCGACCATTCCGCGCGCGGCCGACAGCTCGAGCACCACCATCACCAACGTGAGCAGCACCGTGACGATCGACCGATAGACCAACAGCAGCATGGCGATGATCACTGTGAACGTGACCGTCGTGATGAGTTGCAGGCTGCGGTCGCCGGCCATGTGCTGGTCCGCTGATAGTGCAGCGGGCCCGGTGACGTAGGCCTTGACTCCGTTGGGAGCGGGCACGCTTTTGACGATGCTTTGCACGGCCTCGACCGATTCGTTGGCCAGGGCTTCGCCCTGGTTACCCGCGAGGTAGACCTGGACGTAGGCGGCCTTGCCGTCGTTGCTTTGTGCGCCCGCCCCGGTCAGTGGATCGCTCCACATATCCTGAACATGTTCAACGTGTTTGCTGTCGGCGTCGAGCTTTTTGACAATCTGGTCGTAGTAGGCGTGGGCTGAGTCGCCCAGGGGATTTTGGCCCTCCAGGACGATCATCACCGAGCTGTTGGACTTGTACTCGTTGAACACCGCGCCCATGCGCTTTGTCGCGACCACCGATTGCGCATCGTCGGGGGCCATCGACACCGAGCGCATCTTCCCGACCTCGTCGAGCTGGGGGACGGCAACGTTGAGCACTGCGATGAGCGCGATCCAGCCCAGGATGACGGGGATGGCGAACTTCCGGATGATACGCGGGATCGCCGGCCGCACTCCGGGTTCGGCGATGGGGATGGTGTCGGTCCGGGCGTCGGCGGTGTCTTCAGAGGTTGTGGTCATGCTGATTTCACCAAACAGAATGTCAGGGCGTGCACGCCGTTGGATATTTTCTCGTCCTTGACTTCGTTATCGATGGTGATGCGGCAACCGAGGTAGTCACCGTCGCTTTGTGCCGAGATGTTCGGGAAGACCGAGGGCGCGGTCGTGCTGAGGACCAGCGTCCACGGCAGCGGCGCATCGTCAACCCGCTGCGGGTCGGCGCTGAGATCCAAATAGTTCACGTTGGCGTGACTGGCCGAGCCGAAGATCTCGTATTTGACGACCTTGGGCTTGAACGGCTTGGAGTCGTCCAGCCGTGGACTTGTCATGACGCCGGTGTCGTGGGCGCCGAAGAACGACTTGACCCGGACCACAGCGAAACCACCGACCAGCACGACCGCGACGATCAACAGCGGCAACCAGGCATTACGCACAAGTCTCGATACCTGCACCTAGGTGATTCCCTTCCTTATCACCCGACCGTGATGTGGCCAGCGTCACGGCTTAGGTTGCACCACGATCGTTCTGTCGATCCCCACGATTCGCGCGCACCCTCGACCATCGTCAGGAGCGCGGGCGGCTGCCCACGCGCGCCGATGGTCGTCCCCGGTACCCGACACGTGCTTCGCAATGCGGAAGTGTTCTCGAGCACCACCGGGAAGGCCTAGTACATGATGTGCATTTTTTGCACATTATGCAACGTTTGGCGGCGGTGTTTCAGGTCACTTTGTGAAGATGCTGTTAACCAGCGCGGCGGCGCGCTCGACGTACGGCATCGGCGTGTCTTCGGCATCGTCTGGCTCACCACTTGACCAGCGCTCGATACCCGAGCGGACTGCCGTCAATGCCAGCGCGGCGATCAAAGCGGGTATCTCGTCGTCCGGGCGCATCCCCTGCCGGCGGGCAACGAAGCCGGTCAAGTGATTCTGGAATCGTTCCAAATCAGCGAGGAATGCTGCCAACACCGCCGGGGATGTTTTGGCGAGTTCGAGCATGCCGGCTGCCTGTTCGCGCTTAGGGGGAACGTCGCGAAGATGGTGCGCTGCCAGGGTGATCAGCTCCGCGAGCACTACCGAATAGGGCGCGGGCCCGGCCGCGACGAAATCTGCTACCAGCTCCGCGGGTATGTCCGAGGGGCCATAGGCGATCGCGGACTCCTTGTTGGGAAAGTAGTTGAAGAAGGTGCGCGTGGATACTCCGGCTTCGGCACAGATTCCTTCGATGGTTACCTTGTCAAATCCTCGTTCCAGCGCCAGGCGCACCGCGGCATCGCGGATGTCTGCGCTCGTCTGGCGGCGACGGCGCTCGCGCAGACCCATCTGATTGGACATAACCCCATAGTTGCACGTTATGCACACTTTGCAGTCAAAAAGCGCCGGGGTTGGCTTCGCATTCCCGCTTACAGGTGCGCGGCGTCCCCGCTCATCGCAGGTGCGAGATGGCCCCGGGGCAGCGGGGTGCAGCGGTACCGCAGGCCAACGACATATTGCCGGGTTGGCCTTTGGCGCAACGCAATTCGGCCAAAGTGACCCATGGAAGCGTGCGACGCCGGTGACTATGCACCGGGTGCTGCGAGGGTGTCCCGCAGGTGGTGGCACTGGCTGGTGAAAAAATTCACTGAAACCGGCGCCTTCTTCGCGATCTGATCGAACGCATGGAAGGCGCCGGGCACGATCTCCTCGTGCACGGTGACACCCGCCTCACGCAGACGCCGTGCGTAATCCAGGCACTCCTCATAGAACAGATCCAACGTCCCGACGCCGATCCATGCCGGCGGTAGGCCGGTCAAATCCTCCCGGCGCGCCGGGACAGCCTCGACGGCGTTTGCTCCGTTCAGGTACCACTGCCACGCCAGCTGGTTGTCGCTTTCGGTCCACATGAGGCGCTTGGGACCGTCGCGGTTCGCGCCCGTGCGATCGTTGAGCATCGGATAAACCAGCATCTGGAAGGCCAGGTCGACGTCTCTGCGATCGTGTGCCCGCTGTGCCACCGCCGCCGCGAAATGTCCACCCGCACTGGCCCCACCAACCGCGACCCGATCCGGATCCACCCAGGGCTGTCGCGCCAGCCACAGCAGCGCCGCATAACAGTCTTCGACCGGTGCGGGGTAGGGGTATTCGGGAGCCAACCGGTGTTCCACCGCCGCGATTGCGACGTGGGTGAGGCGGGAAAGCTCGCGGAGATACTTGTCGTCCTGCGCGGCGACGCCCATCAGTGTGCCGCCGCCGTGGATCCACAACAGTGCGGGTGCCCGGTCGGGAAGGCCGGCGGGACGATGCAGGCGGACCGTGACGTGTTCGTTGACCGCGGCGACCGGCACGTCGCGGAGCCGTCCCGCATCGCCCATGAGCCGCATCAGTGCGCGCTGGAGTCGGTAGCCGCAGTGCAACGCGTATCCCCGAGGCAGCACCCGAGCTATTTTGCGGAGACCGGGATCCAGCGCCTGCGGTGAGGTGAAGGCGTCGTGGGGCAGAGTGTTGACCATCGAGTGCTTCTATTTGGTGCGCCGGCGGGCACGCTGACCATACATGATGCGGATAACGGCCGTCACCGGTACGGATTGCGGCCCGGCTGATTGACCGCGGATACATCCCGGCCCGAAGGCGTCTGTCCCCGCCCGGAATCTGGGGCTTCCGGTTGCCGTGTGACTTTCCGCGCCTGACAGAGGACTTCCGGCCCCTGCGCCCGGATGTACGTTGGTGCGAGGGTCGCTGATGATCTGCCCGAAGCGTCTGAGTGGTTGGCCGCAGGTTCTACCAGCCTGGTTTTGACCCATTGCCGCTAGACGGCTGTGTGCGCGAGACGACGAAGCGGCGGGGTATAAGCCAGAGAAGGTGGGGGTCGGCGGTGGTGGAAAGGATGCCTGATGACCGATTTGCGCATCGTCTCCGGTAGTGCCAACCCAGGTCTGGCCAGCGCGGTCGCCAACCATTTGGGGGTCGACTCCAATGGCGCCACCTTGGAGCGATACCCCGACGGGGAGCTTCGCCCCATTGTCGAAAATGTTTGCGGCGCTGATGTTTACCTGATCCAACCTACCGGGCCACCGGTCAACGACCACATTGTCGAATTGCTGTTGTTGCTCGATGCGTGCCGCCGGGCTCGTGCCGCCAGGGTGACCGCGGTGGTGCCCTACTTCGGCTACGCCCGCCAGGATCGACGTACCGCGGCCGGCCAGGCTCTCGGTGCGGCTGTGATCGCCGATGCGATCGCCACCGCGGGGGCCGAGCGGCTCATCGTCGTCGATCCACACACCCCCAGCCTGGAAGCGAACTTTCGGATTCCCGTCGAAACACTCAGCGCTGTTGCGACGCTGTCCGCTGGGCTGCCACAAGGGGCAGTGGTCGTCGCCCCCGATTTGGGCGCGGTCAAACTCGCCGAACGGTACGCGGCTGTCCTGGATGGTTCGGTTGCGATCGTGCGCAAGCAACGTGAAAGTGGCTCAGCCGTCAGCGCATTGGACATCGCCGGCGACGTACATGGCCGGCCGGTCGTGATCATCGATGACATGATCAGCACCGGAGCGACCATTGAAGCCGCGGTCTGGTTGCTGCGTGCGCGCGGCGCCGCGCCTGGCATCGTTGTGGCGGCCACCCATGGTCTGTTGGTTCATGCCGCGGCGAGCCGTCTGCATGAGCTTGATTTGCATAGCGTGCTCGTCACCGACACCGTCGCCATCAAGACCGCAGGGACCTTTATCCGCGTGTGCTCGATCGCGTCGACGCTGGCTGACGCCATCGCGCGCTTGCACGCCGACCAGCCAATTCGCCAATCAACCGCTTCGACGCCGTGACCGAGAGGCGTCGGGGAGCAGCATCCAGTTAGGGTTAGCCATGGCCGTCAGCGATGAGCCGGTGACCATCCTCGGCGAGGATGAGTGCTGGGAACTGCTGTCCAGCGTGGAGCTGGGCCGATTAGTGACATGCGTGGGCTCGCGCGCCGCAATCTTTCCCGTTAACTTCGCCGTCCAGCGCCCCAACGTGCTGTTTAGGACTGCTGAGGGCACGAAACTGTCCAGTGTGGTCGTCAACAATCACGTGGTGTTCGAAGCCGACGGCCACTCACTGGATGAAGGCTGGAGCGTCATTGTTCAGGGCACCGCCGAAGTATTGTCGACCAGCGCGGACATCAATGAGGCAGATCGTGCCGGGCTGCGGCCATGGGTCGCAACGCTCAAACTCCGCTATGTGCGTATCCACGCCTCGACCATCAGCGGCCGACGATTCCGTTTCGGCCCCGAACCCGATCGCAATAACACTTTCGCCTAACCACTCTCCGAGGCCCGAGTCGGCACTCCATCACGACTGTGTGCGCATGCGCGGTTGAGGTCGTCGGGTACCACCACTAGCAATAAGTCATCGAAACATTCACGCTGCCGAAGTCCTCCGGGGATGCGTGTCGCTGTGCAGGGACATGACCTCAAGTAGATCGTCGGGCCGCGCCGCGACGCGAATCCCGAATCGATGGCTGGTGTGCTCGATGGTCGTCCGGAGCCATTCGGCGTCAGCCTGCGAGGCCCGTTCAAGTTGCATCCGCCGCACGCGCAGCGGAATCATCCGCAGCGAGATCAGTTCACCGGTAGCGGAATCGGTGCAGGTCAAATACAGCAGTCTGAGGTCGCCGCGAAACGATTCGTGCCCGCCGATGCCTTCGTAGTCGTCGATGACGTCACCGCAGCCGAACAGGATCGGTTTGCCGCGGTATATCTCGATCGGCCTGGGATGGTGCGAGGAGTGTCCGTGAATGATGTCGATGCCGGCATCGATCAGCCGGTGGGCGAACGCGATTTCGCTTGATGCTATTGCATAGCCCCAATTGGATCCCCAGTGCACCGAGACGATGGCGATATCGCCCTCGCGTTTGTGTGCCAGCATTCCTGCCGCCACCTCCTCGGCAGCGTCCCGCAGTGACGGATCCCGGACCAGCCACACCCCGGGCCGGTCATGGTTCGCTGCCCATGATTCGGGAACGCCAGCCGATTTCATCGCCACCGACCCGACAAGTACCCGGTGTTCATCGTGAGCGCTGACCACCACCGGGCGACGTGCGGTGAGCACGTCGGCTCCCGCCCCGGCGCCCTGGATCCCCGCCCCGGTCAGAGCCGCTACGGTATCGGCCAGCCCCTGGTAGCCGAAATCGAGAATGTGGTTGTTGGCCAGGGCACACACGTCCGGCCGTAACGCCGTCAGCGCCGGCAGGTTATCCGGGTGCATCCGATAACACACCGGCTTACGGTCTGCGAATTGGCCGTCGGCAGTGATGGTTGTTTCCAGGTTGATCAGCCGAACATCAGGGATAGCCTCGTCTAGGAGCGCCAGCACTTCGCCCCAAGGCCAGCTCCAATCCACGGGACGCGAAATCGGCCCGTTCGCGGCCTCGGCCAGCCGGATATATCCCCGTGCGTCACGCAAATACGGCTCGCGTAACTCCGGATCGCCGGGATGGGGCAGGATCTGATCGACGCCCCGCCCGAGCATGACGTCACCACCCAGTAGCACTGTCACCACGTCAGAACCACTGACCATACCGATCACCGCCGCTCACAACCAATCGCCGAGATTAACGCCGCCACCTTCGCACCCAACCCAACCGCGCCGCGAGGGGTCGAACGTCATCAAGACCGCGCCTAAGGTCACATCGGCGCGGCCTTCTTGATCACCCGGACATGTCCTGTGCGCCCGACGACGCCCTAGAGATCATCCAGCGCAGCGGGGTTCAGTCGTCGTCCCGCAAATCCCTACTTGCTAGAAGGGTGGACAAATCGACCGGTCAATCCGCTCACCATATCCAGTAACTGGCGGCACCCCGCTGCCGAGCAACGAGGTGCCGCCTTGGATAGAGGATTTCGGTGATCTCCGCCGGTTAATGCTCTTGGCTCTTCAGCGTCTCGGCCGCACTACGCACAACGCTGCGCAGGAACTCGATCCGCGCCGCGGAAAGTTCCTCGGCCAGGTCGAGCGCGGCGTCGATGACGGCCTTGCGCCGCGAAGGATCGACCAGCGCGGGAGTCGCTTGTTCGAGAGCGGCGATGAACTTGCGCAATGCCTCGATGGCGGCCTTTCGTCCGGCTTCGACCGACTCGAGCACGTCGTCGGACAACTCTGCCGCTCGCTCTACGACGGTCTTCTGTGTGGTCTCAGTCATGATCGCTCCTCAGTGCCTTGCTGCTGTCGGGTCGTCGTTGCTACCCGATCGATCGACGCCAGCGATTTGCCTTGACCCGATCGAGGCTATGGGCCTCCGATGCTCCGGCATAAGTGACGAAAGTCCTTGGACTAAGCGTTCATTGCTTGTTGGTCTTCCGGCAATGGTCACCCTCATCGGGCGTATGAATTCGCGACCGCTAGGCAGTGGTCAGGAGGCTTTGGTCCCGACGGAAGTGGCCCTAGGACCCTTCGGTGCGGCGACCCGTCGCGGCACACTCGGGGGATGACGCAGTTCGATGATCCTGGCAATGCTGAGCGTCTACTGGTTCGACGGCTGGGTTCGTTGCGCGGCAACGAAAGATTGTTCGACGACCGTGTTGACGCAGGACGGCAGCTGGCCAAGCACCTGGAATCATTCCGCGACCAGGACATTGTCGTGCTGGGGCTGCCGCGCGGCGGGGTCCCGGTGGCCTTCGAAGTCGCTAAGGCGCTGCAGGCGCCGCTGGATGTGCTTGTGGTGCGCAAGTTGGGGGTGCCGTTTCAGCCCGAGTTGGCTTTCGGCGCCATCGGCGAGGGCGGTGTGCGCGTGCTCAACCAGTCCATCGTGCGGGAAACTCTCCTGTCCGAGAAGGATATGGCCGCCGTCGAAGCTAAGCAGCGGGCTGAGGTGGCGCGCCGGTCGGAACGTTTCCGTGGAGGCCATGACCGGATGTCGTTGGCGGGGAGGATCGCGGTGATCGTCGATGACGGGGTCGCCACCGGCGCGACTGCCAAGGCCGCCTGCGAAGTGGCCCGTGCCCAGGGCGCGAGCCGGGTCGTGTTGGCGGTTCCGATCGGCGCACCCGATATCGCCGAGAGGTTCACCGGATACGCCGACGAGGTGGTCTGCTTACACACGCCTGCGTTCTTTTTCGCCGTCGGCCAGGGCTACCGCAACTTCACCCAGACATCCGACGACGAGGTGGTCGCACTGCTCGATCGTGCCCGGGAGGGATTTCGCGAGCCCGCGGCCGCCAGCGCGCTTGACGACCCGCCAATCCGTGATGAGGAAGTCCGGGTGAGCGCGGGACCGGTCTCGGTGGCCGGGCATCTCACGATTCCCGAGCACTCGGTCGGGATCGTGGTTTTCGCGCACGGCAGTGGAAGCAGCCGTCACAGCCCACGCAACCGCTATGTGGCTGAGGTCTTGAACGAGGCGGGGCTTGCCACGCTGCTGTTCGACCTGCTGACGCCCGACGAGGAACTCAACCGCGCCAACGTTTTTGACATCGAGTTGTTGGCGCGGCGGCTGGTTGACGTCACGGATTGGCTAGCGACCCAGCCCGATACCGCCGCGCTGCCAGTCGGCTACTTCGGTGCCAGCACCGGCGCGGGCGCGGCCCTGACCGCCGCTGCTGATCCGCGGGTAAACGTGGCAGCGGTGGTGTCGCGCGGCGGCCGGCCCGATCTGGCGGGTTCGGCACTGACCAAGGTTCGCGCGCCGACGCTACTGATCGTGGGCGGCCATGACGACGTGGTGCTGGAATTGAATCGACGGGCCCAGGCGATGATGCCTGGCGAGTGTGAGCTCACCGTCGTTCCCGGCGCCACCCACCTTTTCGAAGAACCCGGCACGCTCGAGCAGGTCGCGGTGCTCGCCCGCGACTGGTTCATCGACCACCTGAGCCGGGTGGCGACGACCATCAACCCATAGTGCACCACGAAAAGCCATGGCGGACAGCGCATCAGAACATTGGAGTGCGCCGAACGCCGCGGATCTACGCTCCGAAGCCTGGGCCCCGCGATGGGACTTCTGCCTCTACCGCGCGGTTGCGTAGGGTCGAGGGATTAAACGAGTTGTCCCGCAACATAACCCAACAATCGAAGGAGAATGATGAGTAATGTCCCCGCGCGCCGGCAAGCTCGGTCGTGGCTGCCGGCCTGGTCGGAGTTCTGGTCGGACCTGTGGACCGGCTTCCCTTCCTTGGCGGGCTTACGTCCAGACCACATGATCCGGCTCGAGGATGAGATGCAAGACGGCCACTACATCCTGCGCGCCGAACTGCCGGGCATCGATCCGGACAAGGACGTCGACATCACCGTGAGCAACGGCCAGTTGACCATCAAAGCCGAACGCAGCGAGAAGAAGGAGACCAACGGCCGATCGGAGTTCTCCTACGGCTCGTTGATTCGGTCAGTCACCCTGCCAGCGGGCGCCAACGAGGAGGACATCAAAGCCACCTACGACAAGGGAATCTTGACCGTGGACGTGGCCGTCCCGGAACAGGCAGCGGCCGCGGCCGCGGCGAAGCACATTACGGTGCAAGCCGCCAGCTAAGCACCCCGATGCGCGATGGTCCCGGAGCCCGGCAAGGTTCCGGGACCGCCCGCCTGTGTGGAAGACGCGAAGCCGTGCGGTACCCGTCGGTAGGCGACCATGCGGCAGGGATAGCTCGCAGAGACTGGAGGCACACTCATGCCAGGCCAGTGTGATCGGCATTCGCCAGAGGATGTGAAATGTCCAGGCCTGCTGGTTGACCGCCTCGGGCTGATGTTCGACTGGTACAAGGGGATGGTCGATCAGCGCACAGGCCGGCTCCTTTACCTCTATGACCCGCAAAGCGATCTCGCGATCGGCGACGGCGAGCCCATCCGCGATATCGCCGCGGTGTGGGACGTGGAGGTCCTGAGCGCGTTTCTCCGACGCAACGATCTGTCTGACCTGATTCGGCGTTCGCTCGCGCACTTCGACCAGCAGGTGATCAGCCGTGACGGCTGCGCGATCGTGGCGCCGGCGGGAGAGTGCTCATCCATCGCCCACAGTGCCTTTCTGACTCTCGCCCTGGCTCAATCGGATCTTCCCCACAAGGTGCAGCGGCTCACACCGCTTGCCGACGGAATCCTCCGCCAGCAAAGAAGGGACGGTTCCTACAAGGTCTTCTTTGATGCCGCGCCGGACAGCGGCGAGGAGCTGTATCCGGCTGAGGCGATGCTCGGGCTTCTCGAAGCCCACTGCCTGACTGGGGACTCTCGTTACCTTGACAGCGTGGAGCGCGGGTTCGGCTACTACAAGCGCGATTACTACGATCGTGGGCTGGTCGACCCCGACGTCATGGTCTTCTTCGCCAACTGGCAGTCGCAAGCGGGCCGTCTGCTCATCGGGGCCACGTCGAGGCCCGACGTCAAAAATTTCGTGCGCGGCTTCCTATTCGAGCTCCAGGACCGAATCATCCAAGGCGGCTTCTACGATCGCGTGGCGCGCAGGCCAGAAGAGCAGGCCTGCGTGCAGGTTGCCTGCGGGCTTGAAGGGCTCGCCGATACCTACGCGATAGCGGTCTCGAGTCGGGATCGCCGCACTGCTGAGTACCGGCGGTGTATCAAGACCGCGCTTGGTTTCCTCGTGCGGGCTCAGCGCACGACCGACTGCAGCGACCGGGAGCGGGGCGGATTCGGGGGGTCGCTCATGAGCCGCAAGCAGCGCATCGACGTAACCGGACACGTCGCGAGCGGATTCATCAAGAGCGTCGAGAACAGGATCACCGAGCCGACGTAGCCGGCAACTTCACTTGGCGCCATTCTGACTTAGGGTTCTCGAAAAGGTAAAGGACATGTCTGAAACCGCGAAAATAAAACAAGTAAGCTTTGCTTGTCCGAAATGTAAGCATTCGCTGGGCTCAGTCAATAATGGCTTGTATTGCAACATGTGCGACCGAACATATCCCGTCCTCAGGAATATTCCCGATTTTCTGTCGGGCGATTCGGAGGCCGGCAACGCTCCTGTCTTTGGCGGAATTTCCGGCCTTACTACCTTAAACCGAATGGCTCGGCGGATGGATCGGTTTGCCCACTTCTACGAATCCAAGTTCTTTGTTTCCGCTCTCCTGAAATTGTCCGGTATTCGGAGTGACAGCTCACATTTCATGGACGGCATCGCGAGTTTCCATGCCAAGACTTTGGAGGGCATAACCGGAGCCGTGCTGGATGTGGCGTGTGGGCCCGCGACCTACAGCCGTCGGACCGCCACCCCGTTAAGGAACATCTACGGCATTGACATCTCCATGGGCATGCTGCGGCAGGGCATGACCTATGCCGAGCGAGACCGCGTGACGGGGGTTTACCTCGCCCGCGCCCGTGTCGAGGAGCTTCCATTCGAGGATGCCGTCTTCGCGGGAGTGATCTGTTCCGGTTCCCTCCACCTCTTCCCCGACCCGGTGCTGGCTCTGCGCGAAATCGCGCGAACGATGAAATCAGGTGCGCCGCTATCGGTCCAGACCTTCGTTGCGGGGAAAACGTTAATAAATCGGTTTCTGCAGGGACATTCCTGGGTTCACACTTTTGAACTTGACGGATTGCGGCAAGACCTGATCCAAGCGGGTTTTGAGGAATTCCGACCAGAAGTGGATGGGATCGTGCTTACTTTCGGTGCGCGCAAAGCATAACCCATTGAGGGGCGGCGTTGGCGGCAGGCTTTTTCAAAACCACGGGCGAGCGAGGTGCGCCTTGCATTCGGCCGGGCTTAGTCGGTGATGGTTGTGCTCACCATTGACGGCGCCCGCATGTCAGGCAGCGGCACGATCGTCCGTTACGCGGTGGCTCTGGCAGCACTGTGCGGCGAGCCCGTCCGCATCATCAATGCGAGGCAGAAACGGCCCAAGCCCGGGCTGCGACCTCAGCACGTGACGGGTGTGCATGCGTGCGCGGAGCTCTGCGGCGCCACGGTCGAGGGTGGCGAAGTCGGCAGCCGCACAGTGGACTTCATACCCGGGTCGGATATCCGGGGCGGCAGCTTCGAATGGGACATCGGGACCGCGGGCTCGGCCACCATGCTGGCCTTGAGCGTGCTGCCGGTGGCATGCTTTGCCGCCGCGCCCGTACGGGCGCGTATCACGGGCGGGTTATTTCAAGACTTCGCCCCGTCCCCGTTTCACATGCACCATGTGCTCGCCCCATTGGTCGGCTCGATGGGGGTGGACCTGTCATTGGGCGTCACCCGCCCGGGATATGTGCCGGGAGGCGCGGGCGTCATCGAGCTGACCGTGACACCCAAGCGTCAGGGCCTCGATGCGTTGGTGCTCAGTGCCGCTGGTCAAGTCTCGCAGGTGTATGGCACTGCGTTGTCCAGCCATCTAGCGGGACAACAGGTGAGCGAACGCATGGCATCCACGTGCGAGGCGCAAATTCGAGGCGCGGGCATGGCGTGCGCCATCGAGCGCTTGGACGATGTTACTGCGGCGCATGCGGGCGCGTGCCTGGCGATTTGGGCGAAAAGCAGCACGGGAAGCTGGTTCGGCGCCGACAGGGCAGGAAAGCGGGGCCGATCATCGGAGCAGATTGGCCGCTTCGCCGCGACGACGTTCCTCGAGGACGTACGCAGTGGAGCGACGGTGGACCGTCATCTGGCCGACCAGCTCGTGCTGTTTTGCGCGTTGGCTCGTGGAATGTCGGGCTACACCGTGCCGCGTGCCACTACGCATCTCGCGAGCAATCTGTGGCTCGTCACCCAGTTCGGTGCGCGTACGACCCTGGACGCCGGACACGTGCGAATCCACGGGATGGGACTGACCCGGTGAGGGACTACCCGATCAGCCGATCTCGGCGCCAAGCCCTTCGTGCCGCTGCTCCAGCTCGCTGCTCACCCCGGTGAAGAGGTCATGTGCGTCCACGTTGACGCCTTTGAGCTTGACCCTCAGTGCGCCCGGTTTCTTCTCAACGACGATGCTGCTGATCGGATGCAACGGGTACTCGTTTTCGGTTCCCGAGGCATTGGCCCTGACCTCTGCCGTCAACTCATATCCGTGATCATCCCTGAGCCTGTCCGCCACGGCCGTCACGAGTTCGCGTTCGAGTTCCGTGACGTCGATTGTGTCTGGCAGGGTCACCGTCAGGGTGGTCACGTGCGCGACGCTACCAGTTTGCGGGACCGGGCGATCCGGACCGATGCAACCGTTTAGCCGTCCCAACAGCTTTCCAAGGGACGTCAAGGTCTCTATGCCACCACAGTCCAAATCGGTCGAGCGCACAGGCGCGCGGATCGCCGTCCAACGTCGTCGGCTGAAAGGACGAATGGCCCTAGGCGGCCAGCATCACCATCTTTATGTTTGGACTGCCCGAGAGCCGAATACCGCAGCATGATCATGATTCAGGAGGCCACGATGACCACGGCCCGCGACAACGACAACTTGGCTAGCAAGTCATGAGTACCCCCTATGGTGGCACCGGCCCGGCGGCAGGCGAATACAGCGGCGAGGACGACAACCAACTCCAGCCAGAGGACACTCTCATTGACCGCGGTATGGACGACATGCTCGACGAGGGGTATTCGCCGCCCGAGCGACCGTATGGACGCGGCGCATTCGGCCCGTCGGAAAGCATGGATCAGATCCTCGCGGAAGAAGAGCCGGACCCGGCGTCGCGAATCAACGTCTTGCTCGATGAAGCCGAGCAGCAACGTTCCGACGAATCCGAGCGCGAAACCGAATTTCCGGAGCGAGGTGAGGTTGGCCGCGCGCGAGCAGGTCGACTTGTCGCGCCGGACCAGGGATTTGGTGAAGACGCCGAGGCGGATTTGGTCGCCGAGGACGTCGGTATCAGCGGAGGCGCAGCATCTGCCGAGGAAGCCGCGGTTCACATCATCGAAGACGAGGTTCCCGTCGGCGAAGACGAAGAGTAGCGAACGGGCAAGTCTACCTTTGGCTGGGCGGGGCTGCCAGATGTCAGCACTCTGGGCCCGCAACGGGAGACCGGTCATTGACGTGCATTCCATCGCCTTCAGCGATGGTGCGGGACAGCACACTAGTGTTGGCGGGCGACGATCACCGGGATGCGGGCTGCATGTACCACGGCGGTGCTGACCGATCCGAGCAGCATTCCGGCGAATCCGCCCCGGCCGTGGCTGCCGACCACGACGAGTTGGGCGGACTCGGATTCATCGAGGAGATGGCGCGCTGGGCGGTCAAACACCAGCCGGCGGTGAACGGTGACGTCGGGATAGCGTTCCTGCCAACCAGCCAGGCGTTCCGCCAAAATTTCCGCTGCCCCAGACTGCAGGGCCGACCATTCCATGCTCATCACGCGCGAGATATCTGAGTCAGTCCAGGCGTGCACGGCCAGCAGGTCCACACCGCGGAAAGAGGCCTCGTCGAAGGCAATCGCGGTGGCCAGCTCCGATGCCGGCGAGCCGTCAATGCCGACCAACACCGGTAATTGCGAGGGTTCCAGCAGGATCGGGGCCTCTTCGTGAATCACCGCGACCGGGCAGTGGGCATGATGGATTAATCCGGTGCTGACCGAGCCGAGCAGGGTCTGCTGCAGTGCGTCTTGTCCGCGGCAGCCGACCACCATCATGTACGCCTCTTTGGATAGGTCGATAAGGGTAGGTATGGGCGCTGCGTACAGCAGTTCGCTGTCGATCTCGGGTCGGCTGCCCTCCTGCGCGCTGTCTTCGGCGGCCTTGATCGCATCGGCGACGATCTTGCGGGCCTTTTCCCGGTGCCGTTGGTAGATCTGGGCCGGGATCGGGGCGGCGGGCCAGACGGCTGGCGGGTCTAAGACGTGCACGACGGTCAGTTCGATGTTGCGCATGGTTGCCTCGCGCGCTGCCCACCGTATGGCCATCGTCGATGACGGGGATCCGTCGATTCCGACCACGACACCCGAATGTGAGCTGCGACCAGACATTGCGCCATCCTTCCGTGCGCGGCTGCCGCCGACGCTAAATGGTCGGTGATCGCCGGTCAGGAGGCCTTGGTCCCCGCGGGAGTGGTCCTAAGGCCCTTCGGTGCGGTAACCCGTCGCGCCACACTCGGGGGATGACGCAGTTCGACGGTCGTGGCGATCCCGGGCGTACATTGGCGCAACGACTAGCATTGTTCCGCGGCGAGATGAGGCTATTTGGCGATCGTGTCGACGCCGAACGTCAGCTGACCCAACGCCTGAAATGGCTGCGCGGTTAAGACATTGTCGTGCTGGGGTTGCCGCGCGGCAGGGTCACTCAAGCAGATAGCGGTACTCGCCCGCGACTGTTCATCGACCACCTAAGACGGGTGGCTGCGACCGCGAACCCATGGTGGACGCCGAACAGCCATGGTAGACAACACATCTGGTCATCCAAATTCCGCAGACTGCGGATCTGCGGATCGCAGCCTGAGCCTACTCAAATCTGGGCCATCGATCTGCCATATCGCAACTTCGTTCGGTTGTGTCACGATCCATTGGATCTTTCGACGGTGTGCGGTCGACCGGTAGAGACCGAAGTCCCATCCCCTATGGTCGTTCGTCGCTGCACAGTGATCGCGCATCGGCTCGGTTCCAGCCGTGGACGTTGACATGAGCGTGGTGAAACTGGTTTAGGCAACACTTTTCGGCTTGTTCAATGAGGCCGGGAGGCGGTGCGGTGGTGCGCAGTGGACCGGTCGTCGCCGAGTCGGCGTTTCTTCGCGAAGAATCCGCGAAGCCGGTCCAGCGGCCAGGTGTTGATCACCTCGTCGGCTGATACCCAGCCACGCTGCGCGACGGCGACACCGTAACGGATGTAGTCGAGATGCGGGACGGCGTGGGCGTCGGTGTCGATCGCGAAGACAACGCCATGTTCGCGAGCACGGCGCACGAGTTCGTCGCTGAGGTCCAACCGATCGGGGAAGGCGTTGATTTCCAGAGCGGTATGGGTGCGCGCGGCAGCAGCGAACACGGCATCAACGTCGAAATCGATCGGCGGACGGCGAGCCAGCACGCGGGTGGTCGGGTGGCCGATGATGTTGACGTAGGGGTGCCCGATGGCGGTGAGCAGGCGCCGTGTCATCTCCTCGCGGGTCTGGTCGAAATCGGAGTGCACCGAAGCGACTAGGACATCGAAGCCGGCCAGGAAGTCGTCGTCCCAGTCCAGGGAGCCGTTGGCGGCGATGTTGAGCTCGGAGCCGTGCAACAACTCGATGCCGTAGCGGTGAGACAGCTTGGGCAGTTCGCTGCGTTGTTGGAGCGCTTTGTCGCGAGTCATCCGCTGCATGGCCAGCTGCGTGGCGTGATCGGTGATGGCACAGTAACGATATCCATGGCGGGAGGCCGCGGCGACCATGTCCTCCAGGCTGGCCAGTCCGTCGGTGAGATTGGTATGCACATGCAGGTCGCCGGCGATGTCGGTCACTTCCACCAGGTCGGGGAGATGACCCGCCAGCGCGGCTTCGACTTCGCCGCGGTCTTCGCGCAAAACCGGCGGAATCCACGGCAGCCCGAGTTTTGCGTAGATGTCCGCTTCGTCTGCCGATGCCAATAGCCGGTTGTTGTCGACGCGGAATAGCCCGTACTCGGACAACTTCAGCCCGGCCCGCACAGCCAATTCGCGGATGCGAATGTTGTGAGCTTTCGACCCGGTGAAGTATTGCAGTGCCGCACCCCAGACCTGCGTAGGCACCACCCGCAGGTCCACCTGGATGCCCTTTGTGGTCAGCACGGAAGATTTGGTGGGGCCGTGGGCCAGCACGCGATCCACTAACGGCATGGTGCAGAACTGGTCCATGACCGATGCCGGGTCATCGTCCGCTGCCACCAACAAGTCGATGTCGCCAACGGTGTCGCGCATGCGGCGTAGTGATCCCGCGTAGTCGACTCGGCTCACCTGCGGCAGTGCCGCGATCTGCGCGACCAGATCTTCGGCGATATCGAGAGCGGTTGCCAGTGGCATGCGCCCACCGACTTCTTGCATCTGGCGGATCGACCGGGCCAGGTTGCGTTCGCTGGTCTCGCCCCAGCCTTTCAGGTTGCGCAGCTGTTCGTCGTGCAACGCGTTGAGCAGCTCAGGCATCGACGAAATGCCCAGCTCCACATAAACCTGATGGGCCCGCTTGGGCCCGAGGCCGGGGATCCCCAACAGGGCGCGCAGACCTGCGGGCAGCTGGGCATGCAGTTCCTCGAGAGCGGCGATGCGGCCGGTCTGCCGCAACTCGAGCAGCTTGTCAGCGATGTGCGCACCGACCGCCGGGATGGCCGTCAGGCCTTTCCGGTCGAGGGTGTCGAGATCCTGCGCGTAACCCGCGACCGAACGGGCCGCCTTCTCATAGGAGCGCACCCGGTAAGGGTCGCCACCGGAGATGGCAAGCAGATCGGCGAGCTCCTGCAGCGTCTCGGCCGCAACGTCATTTGAGCGCATGAAACGCTGCCTCACCCATTAGGGTATCCATCTTCATCGCGGTGGCTTGCACAACTCCGACGTACCTCCTGCAGTCAATCGCGCCATATACAGAATCCACGGCGCTGTGCCTGCCCGCCAGTTGGCGAAAGACCCCGGTATTGGGACTTCCGACCGTAGGTAAGGGGACTTCCTACTCCGGGCTATTCGCCGCCGCACCGGTAACCTCAAGAATCTCGTTCTGACGACGCCAGGGACACTTTGATCATGAAAATGTGGATACAGGTGCAGGGCCATGATGAGGATGACGAATATTCGGATGCTGCCAGCTACGAAATACTCACTGGCGGTGTGCTAAAGGTCACCAGCGGCAATGATATTCACCTCTACAGCCCTGCGCAGTGGCAAGAGGTGATCATTGATAGTCGTCCCGCGGTTGAGCGTGACGAACAAGCCCAGCAACTGGACGAAGATCTCAAATGGCAGTAACGGCTGCGGCGCACCAGTAAGCGCGGAGAACACGAATTGGGCAGCTCATCGAGGTCAATTTCGCAAATTTTTAGCTATGGCAACACGAACTTTTTGGCAGGTGTTTAACCAGCGAGGTCAACGTCGACGGGCGGGCGCTTGAGCCCAGCCATCAAAAAGTAGTTCGTCACCATGGTTCAGGTAGCGAAGAAAGCGGGAGTGTCTGACTGGCCTGGTGCATGGCGGCTACCTACCGGTAAACCTGACCACTAGCGGGCGGTGCGTGCCCGGTGCCGGCGTGACCGGGGGGCGCTGCGCCGCAAACTCACGGCGATCGGACGGAGTCGACTGCATGACCGCCGGAACGAGTCGGGGATAAGCGAGCATGGTTCTGCGCAACGATCATCTGTTCGCTGGTCGTTAGGGCGATGACGACGGCAGCACAGCTAGGTAGGGGACCCGCGCCACCGTTTCGTCGTCGCTGCCTCGGTCTGGTCGACGCGTTCTACCATTTCGGCACGCTGGGCCTCCAGCGGGAAGACGTGACCGGGGCTGCATGAGGTCTCGCGGGTCTCCGAGTCGGTGGCCACCTGAATCTCCGTGCCCGGTCGGCCGCCGATATCCTGTTGTGACACTGTCGCGGGTCTCGATGGACACCGTGAACACGGTCTTGAACTCGGACCTGTGCGCGCCATAAGCTGAACCGAGTTGGTCGCAACGCGTCCCAGACAGGTGTTGCGAACTCCCTTGGGCCGCTACCAATCTGGCGCTTCCGCAGCCAAGAACACGGCGGGTCGGTGTGCACTGTGCCGGCGACGGTGGTCCTGACCACAGGACGTTGGCGGTCTAGATGTCGTCGAGGTACCACGAGGGTGGCGTAATCCCGCGTTCGACGTATTCGACGACCCGCGTATGAAGTGCCAGTGCGCGTGATTCTGTGTCGGATGGGCTCACCCAGTCGACGTAGGGCTGATTTCCGAAAGCCGAGACATGCGTGTCGAAGATGGCCGGCTCGGCGCCTTGCCCGAAGCTCAAGTCCAGGCCGAACCAGAAGGTGTAGATCCAAGCCCCCCTTCGCCTTCCCAGTACCCGATCCGGCAGAAGTCCGGATCCTGTCGCTTCCGCGCCCACTCCGTCAGGGATATGAGGCGTCCTTTGCGGTCGAAAAAGCGATCGGTTAACCCAACCCGAAGACCGCGTTTGGGAGCTGTTTCGCCGTCCATCATGTGATCGTCCCTGTGGTGTCGACTAGGTGAGTGGGTCTCTGGAGCCCGGTTGCAGGTGCCGATGGACAGCCTCATTACGCGGCCTCCTCGTTCGCGATGCGGCGGCTTCACGGTCGATCGTGGCCTAACGAGGTACCGCGGGCGCGCCCGTTGAGCCAAGCAGTCGGCTGGCTACTCAACAGAAAGCCCAGTTACATCGCGCTGATCATTCGACACCGTGACCGAGGAAGGTAAGAAGTCGGCGTTTCCAATCGGCGGACCTGGATTCCCCGAAGGCGATCTCGGCTGATGCCGGCCCCGCTAGTTTTTCCGCGGCCGATTTCACCTCATCCAGGTCGGCCATTACCTCGTTCACGATCTTCGCGTCATCACCGCGTCCGTCTCTGTTCGTCCAGACCACCGACGTGACCAGCGACGTGCGATTGTCGACGGGCGCGCACGAAATCAGGCGACGATGCGTTGCCCCGTCGTCCGACTTGAACGCACCGCGCACGAAAAACGGCACCTCAGTGGTGACGTCGACATATGGGCAATCACCCTCTGCGAGAAGCGTTTCCATGATCTGTATCGAATTGGACTGCCATACCGAAGCGCCGTTGTGAATCCTGCGGTAACGGTCGTCGTCCCACGCGAGGTCCATGACCGGAGCGGCCGGGTCGCCGAGAGACACCCAAACCAAGCCGTATCGCTCGGTGCATGGATGGGTCTTGAGATGCGCCTTGTCGCTGATCGGGAGTCCGGAGGGTTTGAACACACAGCGACCTTCGTCGCCGAAGGTCCAGCCATGTTTTGGACACACGAGGCGGCCACTGTTCACCTCGCCCTTGGTCAAGTCTCCCTTGCTGTGCGTGCACAGATTAGGAGCGGCGACGACCGCGCCAATGGGGCTGCGCCACAGGACGAGATCGCGGGCCAGCAGGCGCACGCCGGCGGGCCCGTCCTGAATGTCCGCTGAACTCGCCACCGGCAGCCACTGGCGACCCAACGGCCCGGTCGCACTCAATGCCACTAACGCACTGGTCATTACGCGATATCCCCTCCAATAGCCGTGATGCTCGGATACGCCCGCAGGGGGCAGGCAGGCCAATTTGCTGAATCCCTGGGCATGCCGATGGTCACGCCGGGCGCACCGGCTTCCCGGCCGATACGGCGCTCGGGTGTCGTGGATCGCCATGCGCGGCGTCGAGATGCGATGCCCGGTGCGCCGAACGCGTCGGGCACCGCACCTCGGCAAATTAGCCTCCGAGGTAGTTGTCGGTGATGGTCTTGTACTGCGTGTACTGCAAGATGCCGTGCTCACCGCCGAATTCCTGACCGACACCGCTTTGCTTGTAGCCACCGAAGGGTCCGTCGACATCCATGCTGCCCAGGTTGTGGCTGTTCACCCATGTGCAACCCGCCTCGAGACGGGAACCGATGGCAAAGGCCTTGTCCAGGTCTCGTGACCACACCGAGCTGGACAGTCCGTACTCGCTGTCGTTGGCCCGGCGTACGGCTTCGTCGATGTCGGAGAACTTCATGATCGGCAGGATGGGGCCCATCTGCTCGCAGGTGACGACGGTCGCCTCGTCCGGTGGGTTGAGGACCAGGTGGGGCAGCATGAAATAGCCATTGGCAGGGTCGGTGCCCTCGGCGTAGGAGCCCAGCTGCACGACGTCGAGGCCGGCCTGCTTGGTCTCCGCGAGGAGCGCCGAGACCTTGTTGAACTGGCGCTCGTTGTTCAGCGGCCCCATCGTCACCTCGGGCCGGGTTCCGTCACCGACCACGAGCCGATCGACGGCGGCCTTGAGTTTCTCGACGAGCTCGTCGTAGCGCGACTCGTGCACGAAGAGCCGCTTGATGGCAAAGCAGATCTGGCCGGCGTCGGCGAACGCGCCGCTGACGATGCGTTGGATGGCCGGCTCGTCGAGCTCGGCGTCGTCGAGGACCAGCGCGGCGTCATTGCCGCCCAGCTCCAGCGTGACGCTGGCGAGGTGGGATGCGGCGTCGGCCATCACGGCCCGGCCCGTTTCGGTGCTGCCGACGAACGCGACTTTGCGTACGCGCCGGTCTTTGACCAGGGCGGAGCCCACTTCCGGGCCCAATCCCGATACGACGTTGAGGACACCGGGCGGGAACACCGCGGCAATGGCTCCGAGCGCTTCGAGAGTGGCCAGCGGTGCGAACTCGGGCACTTTGACGACAACGGTATTGCCGGCCATCAACGCCGGACCGATCTTCCCGCAGGCCAATCCGACCGGGAAGTTCCACGGGATGATGGCCGCCACCACACCCAGGGGCTGCCGTTCTATTCGCAGCCGCCGGGTCTCGTTGTCGAGCACCTTGTCCTCGAGGTACTCCGGGTGGGGCGCGTAGTAGCTCAATGTCATGGCCGCCATGCCGAAGTCGATGAACGACTCCATGAGCGTCTTGCCGTTTTCGGCCGTCAGGACCGGGGCAAGCTCGTTGCAGCGCTCGCCGGCGACCCCGGCAGCCCGCAGCAGCAGTGCGCCCCGCTCAGCGGGCGGCGTGGCCCGCCACGCCGGGAACGCGTCGACCGCGGCCTGCACGGCGCTCGCCGCGTGCGCGGCCGATCCGTTGGGGTAACGGCCGATGACCGTTTTAAGGTCCGCGGGGTTGCGGACGTCGATCCAGTCGTCGCTGGTGGCTGGCTTGCCACCGATGGTCATCGTCGGCTCAATGGGCACGTGATTACCTTTCTTTGGATTGCAGCTGTCACAGGTGGGTGTTGGTGATCGACTGCAGTTGTGTGTAGCTGTCGACCGCTTCCGCGGACATCTCGTAGCCACAACCGCTCTGCTTAGCCCCACCAACCGGACCGTCGGGGTGCAGCGCGAAGATGCTGTGCGCGTTGATGAACGTCATGCCGGCTTCCAGACGGTCGGCCACGGCGAAGGCGCGCTCCTCGTCGGCGGACCACACCGACGACGCCAGGCCGTACTCGGTACCATTGGCCCGCGCGACGGCTTCGTCTTCGGTGGAGAACTTCATGACCGGCAGGATCGGGGACATCTGCTCGGTCGCGACAACCCTCAAGTCGTCCGGCGGGTTCAGCACCAAGTGCGGGAGCATGAAGTACCCGTCGGCCAGATCGGTTCCCTCAGCGTAGGAACCGAGCTGCAGGGTGTCGGCGCGTTCCTTGGTCTCCGCAAGCAGCTTGGTGACCTTCTCGTATTGCCGCGAGTTGTTGATCGGCCCCATGGTCACCTCGGGCCGGGTGCCGTCGCCGACCACGATCTGGTCGACGGCGGGGCGCAGCTTGTCGACAAGCTCGTCATAGCGGCTCTCGTGCACGTAGATCCGCTTGACATCGATGCAGATCTGGCCGGTGTGCATGAAGGCGCCGGTGACCAGCCGCTCGATCGCCTGTTCGGAGAGGTCGACGTCGTCGAGCAGGATCGCCGCGTCATTGCCGCCGAGCTCGAGCGACAGCCGAGCCAGGTGCCCGGCGGCATCTGCCATCACCTGCCGGCCCGTCTCCGTGCTCCCGGTAAAGGCGACTTTGCGCACCTTGGGATGGGTGACCAGCGCACGACCGACTTCCGGTCCAAATCCGGAAACGACGTTCAGAACCCCCGGCGGTAGCAGGGCGGCTATCTCGCTGAGAGCCTCCATCGTCGCCAGCGGGCCGAACTCGGGGACCTTCATGATCATGGTGTTGCCCGCGAGGAGCGCCGGGCCGACCTTGAGGCTGCCGACGATGAGCGGGAAGTTCCAGGGCACGATCCCTACGCATACACCCAGCGGCTGTCTGCGGACGACGAGTCGGCCACGCTCGTCCTCGATCACCCGGCCATCCGCCCACTCGGGGTGCTGCCCATATGTCGAGATCGCCTGTCCGCCCATCGCGAAGTCGATCGCGGATTCGCGCAGCAGCTTGCCGTTCTCAGCGGTTAGCAGGCCCACCCGCTCGTTGGGGGGGTCGGCGAGCGTTGCACCCGCCTTGGTCAGCAGTGCCGCGCGCTCGGCCACCGGCGTCGCCCGCCAATCGGGAAACGCCGCGCGGGCGGACTCGACGGCCATGCCGGCATGCTCCGCGGTGCCCCTCGGGTACCGGCCCACCTCCCTGCTCAAGTGGGCGGGGTTGGGAACGCTGACCCATTCATCGGCGGTGACCGGCTTGCCGCCGATCGTCATGTGCGCGTCGAAGCTCATCCGGCGACATCCTCTTCAAATGGAATGCTCGGCGCTGGGCTCCGCAGCCGTCTGCCGCCTGGCTCAAACGCCGTATGTACAGTTTGATACTTTATCTTCTTTGGCCGGTGAAGGTCCAGAGTCATTTCAGCGGGAGAGCCTGCTGACGCGCCGACGCCGTGGACCGCGGTCAAGTCCGCGTGCACGCGCGCCCTTCTCACATGAAGCGCCGCATCAGGCGTTCCTTGAGCCAGCCGATCGGCGGATACATCACGGGTGGGTCGAAGTTGGTCGAGCGAGTGAGCACAGCACGGCGATGGCTGAACGTATCGAAACCCCACCGGCCGTGGTAGGCCCCCATCCCGCTGGCTCCCACTCCGCCGAATGGCAGGTCCGACACTGCCACCTGCAGGATCGTGCCGTTCACGCAGACCCCGCCCGACGATGTCGCCGCCAGGACGCGGTCGACGACAGCGAGGTCCTCCGCGAACACGTATAGCGCGAGCGGTTTCTCACCCGCGTTGACGTGCACGATTGCTGCCTCGACGTCATCGACGGCCAGCACCGGCAGGATGGGGCCGAAGATCTCACTGCCCATCACCTCGGCGTCGGGTCGCACGCCGGTGAGGATGGTCGGGGCCAAATAGCAGGTGGCTTCGTCCCCGTCGCCCCCACAGGCGACCGCCCGGTAGCCTCCGGCGTCGAGCAGGCCCTTGAGCCGCCGCCAGTGGCGGGCGTTGACGATCCGGCTGAAGTCCCGACCGGACTTCGGGTCCTCACCGTAGAAGTCGCGGACCGCTGCGGTCAGCCGCTCGACAAGCTGGGCCTCGACATCGTGGTGGACGAGCACGTAGTCCGGGGCGATGCAGGCCTGGCCGGCATTGGCGAACTTGCCCCAGGCGATGCGCCGGGCGGCCACGTCGAGGTTGGCGGTGCGGTCGACGATCACCGGGCTCTTGCCCCCAAGCTCGAGGGTGACCGGCGTGAGGTGGCGGGCGGCGGCGGCCATCACGATGCGTCCGACTTGCCCGTTGCCGGTGTAGAAGACGTGGTCGAAGGGCTGCTGGAGAAGCGCGGTGGTCTCCTCGACCCCCCCTTCGACAACCGCGACCGCTTTTTTATCGAGGTAGCGGGGGATGAGCTCAGCGAGTACGGCCGATACGTGCGGCGTCACCTCCGATGGCTTGCCGACTACCGTGTTGCCCGCCGCCAACGCGGTGGCCATCGGCACCAGCAGCAGCTGCACGGGAAGGTTCCACGGGGAGATCACCAGGACGACGCCGAGTGGCTCGGGAATGATCCGCGCGGCACCCGGCCTGAGCTTGAGCCCCAGCGGTACGCGTCGCGCCGCCATCCACTCGTCGAGGTGGGCTTCCAGGTGGCGGATCGCGCCGAGCGTGAACCCGATGTCCGTTGCGTATGCCTCCGCACTGGACTTTCCCAGATCGATGCGCAGCGACTCGAGCAAGTCGGCCTCGGCTTCGATGAGTAGCCGCCGCAGCTGCGCGAGCTGGGATCGGCGCCACGCCGCCGGCCGGGTCAGGCCGCTGCGGAACGTGGCGCGGAGCCCGTCGACGATCTGGGCGGCGCCGGCGGCTGCCGGCCGGTCGGCCCCGGCCACCCCTACCGATTGTCCTGGCATCGCCCGCGGATCCCCTTCGTCATGGCGGCGCCGTCGAAATAGGGCAGAATCGCGGGTCGTGGGCGACGCTTACAGATACTAACTCAGGATATTTTATCTTAAACCACCTTGGCGTAGTGGTGTCGCTCTGGATGTCGAATGTGGGTCTTTACTTGAGCCCCGCGACCCGCATCATGCCGCGGACGCCGAGGCCGCCATCGGATTGGATGATCGTGCCGGTCACCGCGCCGGTGCGGGCTTTCGACGCGAGGTAGACATACGCCCCGGCATGCACGGACGGCGTGGGGTCGTAGTCGAGCGGGGAGTATTCGGCTATCCGGGCGCGTAACTCCTCCGGCGGCCCGCTCAGCAGCGCGATGTCCTGCAGCCCCAGCGCATGCAGGCCGCGCAAGTCGGAAGTCGTTCCTCCGGGAGCGACGCCGTTCACGCGGATCTTGGGTGCCAGCTCATGGGCCAGCTCAACGACCAGGCCCCGCACCGCGAACTTCGTCGCGGTGTACAGGACGCCCCCGCCGCCGGGGTAGAACCCGGAGTTGGACACAGTGAAGATGATGCTGCCTTCCGACTTCTCCAACTCGGCGAGCGCGGCCTTGGCGGAGAACAGGTAGCTTTTCACGTTCACCGTGAAGATTTCGTCGAAGGCGGGGGACAGCATGTCCACGGTCATGTCGCGCAGCGGCTGGAAGAAGTCGAATACCCCGACGAACGTCGCCAGCACGTCGATCCCACCGAATGCCGACATCGTCGCCTCGACGGCGCGCTCATTGTCTTCCATCCGAGTCGCGTCACCCTCGATCACCACCACGGCATCACCAAGATCGGCCCGAAGCTGCTCCGCCTTCTCCGGCACCAGTTCGAGCACACCGACTTTGGCTCCTTCTTCGACGAATGCCTCGACCGCGGCGCGACCGATCCCCGACCCCGCGCCCGTTGCCAGCACCGTCACACCATCGAGCCAACCCACGTCACTGTCTCCTTGGATCAGAGGAATATCGACAGGTTCGACACGCCCAGGCTGGATTGGTCGACGAGGATCTCGCGGGACACCAGCACTAAGCGGTCGCCGTCGGCTCGGCGCAGCCGGTCGTGGCGTTCGCACGAGATGGTCTGGTAATCCGGGGTATCGCGTCGGCTGCGCAACACCAGCAGGTAGCTGGTGGCCTTCAGCTCGTCGTCGTGCCCGCCGGTCGCGACCCGCACGTTCGACACGTACCGGCGGGTCCGCGACGGCGGGCTCTCGGACTGGGCGGCCCCGCCGATCAGCCGATGGACCCGGACCCACAGCGACTCGTAATTCTCATCCAGGTGGTGAAAGGTCGCCGGGCTTTCCTCGTCGTCGGTTGCATCGACCGTCTGACGGACCGGCATCCGGTAGCTGACATCGGCAGCGATGCGGGCGAGCCAGGCTTCGAACTGGCGGCCGTCGAGCAGTTCGGCCTCTTCGATGAGCCACTCGCAGACCTCGGCGTAGCATGGGTCGTTCATCTTCAGCCGCGTGGTCGCTCGTTCGACGGAGCTGGACATCACGCCTCCACAGCCATCAGCTCGCGCCACCGACCGTAAAACTCCAGCAGGGTGTCGTCCGCGGCACCGCCCAGCCGTAGTACCCCGGGAAGGTCCGACTCCATCGGCGCCACCGTCACCGGGTACCGGTTGACGTGGCGTCGACCCTGTACGCCGCGGAAGCTGGCCTGCACCATCGACCAGACCTCGGCGTCGTCCTGCTCGAAGGTGCCCCCGGGCCCGAAGGTCCGCAGCGCTGCCCGGGCGCCGGCCGCCTTCAGATTCGCGTCGGCGTCCTTGTGCACCAGCCCCCACGACCAGATCTCCATCTCGTCGACGCTGCGAGGTTGGTACACGCGGATGCTCAACAGGTGCGGTATCCCGCCTTCTGACTGCCCGCGCTCGGTGGGCAGGTTGAGGTTGAGGAAGGCGAAGTTCGGGAAGAGCGCGCCGACCGACGGCATCATCGTCAAAAACGCCCGGCGCTGCAGCTCGCGTCGCAGGTGCTGGTGGACCTGGGGGAGCACCTCGGGTGGGATGCCCACCGACTTGGCGATACGATCAATGGTCTCCTGTTCGGACATCTCGCCGGCGCCCAGCAACGCCAGAGCCGTGAAGCCGGACATGAAGGCGTGTCCGTGCCGCGGATCGGAGACTAGCGTTAAGAACTGCAGCCCAACGGGATCCATCATCGGCATCAGTCCGAGTTCGGCCACGAACTTGTGCACCGAGAAGATGTGAGTGTTGTCGACAGTGAAGTTCTCCGACGCGACCTTCCAATTCGCGGGCACGATCCAGCGCTGCGGTGGACCGGCGACTTCGAAGCCACTGTCGGTGAGCCCAAGCATCAGCTCGTAGTAGAAGGCCATGTCGCCCAGGTACTCCCGCAGCGACGGGCCGTCGATGTTCCAGGTGGCGAAGATCAGCCCGTGGAAGTTTTCGACGCGGGCGCGCCGCAGCCCCAGCGGGCCCTTGTCGAGTTCGTCGCCGAAGATCATCCGCTGCGCCCGCATGCCCCGCAGCTCGCCGGTGTTCTTGTACACCCAGCCGTGGTAGGGGCACTCGAACGTGGTCCGGGTGCCGCGCTCAGCACTGCACACCCGGGCCCCTCGGTGCGCGCAGATGTTCAGCAGAACATGCACGTCACCCTGTCCGCCGCGGCTGACGATCACCGAATCCAGGCCGATGTAGCGGACGACGAAGTCGCCCTTGCCGGGGATCTCGGATTCATGGGCGACGAACACCCATACCCGGTCGAAGATTCGCTCCATCTCGAACGCGAAGATCGCCGGGTCGCTGGCGACTCGCGCAGACACTTCACGTGCCTCGATCCGGACGAGGTCGTCGATTGAGATCCCGTTCGCCAACGTGCGGCTGCCAGCTGTGGCGTCTCGGTTGGCTCGCACCCGTGGCTCAACGGTCATGGTCTGGTCATCGTCCTTCCATACGGTACCGTATGGAAGGACGATAGTTACCGGTTTGGGTGGACGTCAACACATAGATCCGCTAGAGAGGGGCATGGCCATCGCCCGGACACCACGCCGACGTTGGGTCGAGCAAGGTCTCCGGGCTCTTGCCGCCGGCGGCCCGGACGCTGTCCGGATCGAGACGTTGGCGAAGGCGCTCGCCGTCTCGAAAGGTGGCTTCTACTGGCACTTCAAAGACCGGAGCGCCCTGCTCGACGAGATGCTCGACACGTGGGAACAGCGCGGAGTCGACGAGGTGATCAGTTGGGTCGATACCGGCGGGGGCGACGCCAAGGCGAAGCTATGGCGATTGTTCTCGCCGCGGTCCACGATCAACGAAGAGGTCAGTGCCGAGCTCGCGATCCGCGACTGGGCCCGGCGCGACAAGAGCGTCGCCAAGCGCGTGCGACGTGTCGACAACCGGCGAATGGAGTACCTGCGTTCCCTGTTCGGGACTTTCTGTCCTGACGAGGAGGACGTCGAAGCGCGCTGCATGCTCGCAATGGCTCTCTTCATGGGCGACCAATTCATCGTCGCCGATCATGGCGACCGCAGCCGTCGCGAGGTGCTGGACGTCGCGCTTCGGCGGCTCTTGTCCTAGCTGGCCGCTGGCGGGACGCCGGCGCGGCCCACCCCATCTCGACACGATGAGGCGCCGGATTCAGGGCCGTAAACGATCACGTCGCGGCATTGGCCGCCGCTGATGTGCTTGGCCTGGCACCGGAGCGGCGCTCTAGGTTATCAGTGCCGGTGTCGAGATACGTTGTGTATCAATCGTTTCAGGTATCACTCACCAGGATCGCGTGCTCGGGGCAGACGAACTCCGCCTCCCGGACCGCGCCGGCCAGCTCGGCGGGCACGTGTTCGGCGTACCCATCGAGAATGCAAGCCTTGCCGGAGTCGTCGATATCGAAGACGTCGGGGGCTTCGCCGGTGCACAGCTCGTAGCCCTTGCATTTCATCCGATCCACTCGAACCTTCATCGGACCTCCTCGCCCCGGAACTTCTTGACAAGCTCGGCCCAGCGCCGACCGCATTCGCGTGCGCCTTCGGCGAGATCTTCGGGAATCACGTTGTAGGGCGGGCGGATCGGTCCGGGGTCGCAATACCTGGCGGCCTGGATGCGTGTCCGCTCGAGCTGGAGGTTGTAGTGCGCGAACACCGGAAACGCATGCGGTGGAAGGAACGTCTCGCATGCCACGGCCATCTCTTCGGAGATCGCCTTGGCACGGTTCATGTCGTCGGCCAGTATCGCGTCCATCAGTGCGACCGACGGCTGAGGCCCCATGCCTGCACCGGTGGCCCAGCAGGCCGTGACCGCCCCCGGATAGGTGCTTGCCAATGGGTAGGCGAATGAGTCGATGGGCATGAGGTTGAGCCGGTCACCCGTCACCTCGCGCAGCTCTGGGTAGTTCGCGAACGGGTCGATCTTCGCGCACACCGCGGTGGGAGCACGATCGAGCAGCTGTACCCAGAAATCAGGGGGGAAGCCGTAGCGGAATGCGTTCGAGTTCGCGTACACCATGATTGCCAGGTCGGGAAACGCCTCGGAGATGGACTCGTAGAACCCGAGCGCCATCTCGTCGGTGCATGGTTGCCACATCGGCAGACCGAGCAGTGTTCCGGTGGCACCCCGTTCCCGGGCGAAGCGCAGCCGCGCGACGCTCTGGTGAGTGCCCATCGTCGTTGCACCCACGAAGGTGGGGACGCGGCCGCCGACCGTCGACAGGAAACAGTCGACGAAAGCCCGGTACTCGTCGTCGGTTACAGTCGCGCACTCGCCCGTGGTCCCCAACACGATCAAGCCGCTGACGCCGTCGGCGATCAGCTGGTTGGTCAGGCGCTCGGTTTCCGTCAAGTTGACGGTATCGGCCGCGTCCCAACGCTCGGCGCCCTCGTTCGCCGGTGTCACGATGATTCCGTAGAGGCCCTGCACGTCAGATGCGCTCAGCACTAGCCGCCCTCCTCGTTCACTTCCGGTGCGCCTGCCGTTGCCGAAGGTCCCACTAGGGGCTTGACCAACGCGGCCGATGGGACTTTACTGTAGTACGCATACCAATATCAAATATCTAGTAGCCGCGAATGGGTGAAGCGATGTCGGTGAGCGGATGCGAGAACGATGTGCGCGCCTCAAATGCGACTTCGGAGACCGTGCGCATTCCGCCGGGCGACCCGCTGTACAACGACGTGCTCGATTTCCTGTACGAGGAAGCCGAGCTGCTGGACGACGACCGCCTCGACGAGTGGCTCGAAATGATGGATGAGGGGCTGTCGTACCGCATGCCGGTGCGGCTGACGTTGGCTAGGGGCGATGGCGCGGGGTTCGCCCCCGAGGCGACGTTCTTCGACGATGGCCTTCCAATGCTGACGTTGCGGGTGCGACGCCTCCTGGAGACGGCGAACGCCCACTCCGAGATGCCGCCCACCCGCTCGCGGCGGTTTGTGTCAAACGTCCGCGTCGGCGTGCTCGGCGATGATGTGCTGGCACAGAGCTCGCTGCTGCTGCTGCGCAGCCGCTGGGATTCGAATCATTTCGAGTTCCTCGCCGCGCGGCGCGACGATGTGTTGCGGCGGTCCGGTAGCCGGCTGAAGCTGGTGCGGCGCGAGATCCTCATCGAACAATCGGTCGCCGAGTCGCCCAACCTCTCGGTGTTCGTGTGAGCGGTCGGGGAGTTGCGATGAACGGTGCGGTGGCGGCGTTGGGGGAGTGCCCCACCTTGCGGGACGGGACCCCTCTGGCGGATTTGTTCGACCTCGAGGGGCGGCGGATCAAGGGCCGGGTGTTCTCGGACCCCGAAATCTTCGAGCTCGAGATGACCCGCATTTTCTCGCGGTCGTGGCTGTTCGTCGGGCTGGAGTCGGAGATCCCCAACCCCGGCGATTACGTGGCGCGCCCGACGGCGGGTAACTCGGTCATCGTGTCCCGCGACCGTGGTGGCGCCGTCAACGTGCTGTTGAACCGGTGCACGCACCGGGGGACACAGCTGTGCGTGACCGACGGCGGGCAGGCGCTGCGGTTCCGCTGCCCCTACCACGGCTGGCTGTTCACCCCCGACGGGCGGTTGGAGGCCATGCCGGCTGAGCGCAACTGGCTGGGCGGCGGCGACAAGGCCGACTACGCGATGCGCAAGGCGCGGGTGGCGACCCGGGGTGGGCTGATCTTCGCCACCTTCGACGACGACATGCCCGACTTCGAGACGTACCTGGGCGACTTCCGCTTCTACTTCGACATGATGTTCTGCGCCCTCGACGACAACCTCGTCTCGGTGGGCCCGCCGCAGCGGTGGTCGGTGCCGTTCAACTGGAAGCTGGGTGCGGAGAACTTCGTCGGCGACGGCTACCACCTGCAGACCGCCCACGCGTCGCTCGTCGACCTCGGGATGGTGCCGGGCTTCAGCGACCTGGTTGCCGCGATCGGCACCGAGCGGCGGTGGGGGCACGGGTTCCAGGCGCTGGTGCCGGATGTGCCGCTACCGCAGGAGATCCTGCTGGCCTGGTTGCCACCCGAGGTGATGCCGCAGATGGCGCGCCATCTCGACGAGACTCAGCTAGCGCTGGTTAATCAGGGCTCGGTGCCCATGGTCGCCACCCTATTCCCGAACATGTCATGGCTGACCATGCCGTTCTTCGGCGCATTCCTGCGAGTGTGGCATCCGGTCGGGCCCGGCGAGATCGAGCTGCGCACCTGGGTGATCGCCCACCCCGCCGCCGACGGTCCGCAACGTCGCGCCCGCATGCAGGGCGTGAACTCCACGTTCGGGGCAACCGGCATGTTCGAGCAGGACGACACCGCGATCTGGAGCCGCGCCCAGCGGGCCCACCAGACATTCGAGGGCAGCCGCCAGTGGGTCAGCTACGCCTGCAGCAACGGCGGCCCCAGCACCGACTGGCCGGGCCCGGGGCCCGTCTGGACCGGTTTCAACTCCGACGACCACATATGGGCCTTCCACCTGCGCTGGCTGCACCTGATGACCGGCGGCGAACTGTAGTGCACAAGGTCGACGAGCTGAGCTACCTGGGCATCCACGCCGCGGATCTGGACGCCTGGTCGGCGTATGCCACCGAGGTGCCCGGGTTCGAAGCCTGCCGCGAGGGCGAGCACCTCTACCTGCGGATGGACATCAACCACCACCGGTTCATCGTCCACCCGTGCGGGAACGAACCCGAGGACGTGGCCTACGTGGGCTGGGAGGTCCGCGACGCTATGCAGATGCGGAAGATTGCCGCACAGGTCGAGGCCGTGGGGGTTGCCGTCACCGCGGGTTCGCCCGAGGAGGCGGCTGTGCGCCGCGTGCTCGGCTTTGTGCACTTCACTGACCCGCACTCCGGGGTGCGCATGGAGATCTCCTACGGGCCACAGATGACGTTCAGCCCACCGTTTCGCCCGGGCCGGCCGATCGACGGGTTCCTCACCGACGGCATGGGTTTGGGCCACTACGTCACCTACGTCCCCGAGGTCGAGGCGGCCGAGCAGTTCTACAGCGCGACCCTGGGCCTGGCGACGTCGGACACGCCGAACTTCGGCGGGTACCGGGTGGCGTCGTTCATGTACTGCAACTCCCGGCACCACTCGCTGGCGTTCTTCGGCAACACCGAGCCGAAGCGGCGTGCCAACCACGTCATGCTCGAGTACACGGCGCTCGACGACGTCGGCGCGGCCTACGACATGTGCAGCGCCCGGGATTTGGTCAAGGTCGAGCTGGGTCGGCACAACAACGACCGGATGTTCTCGTTCTACGCCACCAACCCTTCGGGGTGGTACTTCGAGCTGGGTTGGGGCGCCCGTCAGATCGACCCGGACACCTTCCGGGTCGAGCATTACAGCTTGGGCGGCAGTTCCGGCATGGGCGAGTGGGGCCACCGCGGCCTCACCGAGCTCATGTAAGCCGTCGCCGGCACGGCCGGCGCCAGAGGTGAGGAAGGATCACATGCAAGGCAACGGACGAAGGCCTGCGGAAGCGGTGCTCGCCGACGGTTCCTGCCTGGAGGACCTGATCAGCCGCGCCGAGCGCACGGTGTCGGCCCGCGTATTCGCCGACCAGGAGATCTTCGAGCTCGAGCTGGCCAACATCTTCGCCAAGGCGTGGATCCCGGTCGCGCTGACCGCCGAACTGCAGCAACCGGGTGATTTCGTGACGAGGCGGATTGGGCTCGACCCCGTCATCGTCAGCCGCGACCACGTCGGCGAGTACCACGTGATGCTGAACGCGTGCTCGCACCGTGGCGCGCAGGTGTGTCGGGGCGAGACCGGCAACGCACGGACCCACACCTGCCCATTCCACGGCTGGACGTTCGGCTCGGACGGCAAGCTCGTCGGCGTCCCGTTCGAGCGCCTCGTCTACGGCGATCGCCTCGACAAGGCACGGCTGGGGTTGCGCCAGGCGCGAGTGGGCGTCATGTCCGGGATCATCTTCGCCACATGGGCCGACGACGCGCCCACACTCGAGGACTACATCGGGGACTACCGCTTCTACCTCGATGCGATGCTGGACCGCACCGATGCCGGTCTCGAGGTGTGCGGGCCACCACAACGGTTCGTGGTGAACGCGAACTGGAAACTCCTCGGCGGCTACGGCGACAACTACCACGTGCTTTCGATGCACCGCTCCCTCGCTGACATCGGCGCGGGACCGACCGGTGAGCAGGTCCTCTACGGCTTCAAGTCCAGCGTCAACGGCCACGCCGTGAGCGGACCGGACTTCGAGCGCTTCGACATGGGTCTGGAGCCGGCCCAGTTCCTCGCCATGATGCCGCCCGCGGGCATGTGCTCGGAACTGGTTCCGCAGCTCGAACGCCGGCTCAGCCTCGAGCAGGTGACCTACTTGGGCACGACACCGCCGTCGACGGCCGCAATCTTCCCGTCGACCTCGATCCTGATGTTCGGCGCAGAGCGGGCAGGGCAGCAGGGTGAGCGTCCGGCGGGGCAGTCGGTGAACCTGCGGTTCTTCGCCCCATTAGGGCCAGACCGCACCGAGCTGTTCCTGTTCTACCTGGTCGAGCGCGATGCTCCCGAGGAGCTCAAGGCCCGCATGAGGCAGAACTGCACGGCCGCGTTCGGGATCGGCGGCTACATCGACGAGGACGACTTCGAGGTCTTCAACAGCATCCAGCGCAGCCTCGAAGGTGTGATCGCCCGCCAGGAGTTCGCGTGCTACCGGGCGGCAGGCACACCCCTGGACCCCGACCCCGCCCGACCCGGCATCGCCTTCCGCGGAGTGTCCACCGACGACGGCCAGTGGGCCTTCTACGAGCGTTACTTCGAGTTCCTGGAGGGAAAGCCATGGTGACTGAAACCGCGACACGTCAGGGCGAGCTCGTTCGCCCCACCGATCCGGATCATGTCGACGCGCTGCTGTTCCTGATGACCGAGGCCGAGGTGCTCGATGCCGGCGACTTCACTGGCTGGCTCGCGCTGCTGGCTCCCGCCGTCACCTACAAGGTGCCGGTGCAGACCACCCGCCTGCGCAGCGACGCCGCCGGCTGCGCGCGCACGTACCACCACGAGGAGGACAGAGCCTCGCTCGAGTTCCGGGTCAAGCGCATCGTCGAGGCCGACACGTCGTGGGCGTACAACCCGGGGGCGCGGACCCGGCGGTTCGTCTCGAACGTCCGCGTCCGTCGCGCCGACGGCACCGACCTGCGAGTCTCGAGCTACGTGCTATTCCTGCGGTCCCGCCACGACCGCGACACCTACGAACTGCTCACCGGCGAACGCAACGACGTGCTGGGCCGCACGGCCGAAGGCCAACTCGAGCTGCGAGCGCGCGAGGTCACCCTTGACCAGGCGCGGGTCGGCGTGGCCGGCCTGCCGTTTCCGCTGTGACGCGCGTGGCCAAGATGACCGATGTGGAGACGGCGCGGGCCGCCATCATTCGTCTCGCCGCGGACGAGCGGATGGCCCGGGATACCGGCCAGTGGGACTTGATGCACGCCTCCCACTACGACGAGTCCCACGTGCGGGTGTTCTGGTTCAACGGCACCGGCCACGACTTCATCGAGGCCTCGCGCAACATGACGGCGCCGGGCCAGAAGTGGTCGTCGTCGATCCACGTCGTCGGGCCCACGTCGGTGAAGCTGCAGGGCGATCGGGCGATCGCCGACACCGGATGCACGGTGCACGGCCGCTTGGTCATCACCGACGTCGAGGTCGACCACACGATCTTCGTCCGCCACCGGTCGATGGTCGAGCGTGACGGCGACGGCGCCTGGAAGCTGCGGTCGTTCAGGGCTTGCTACCAGCGCGACGCGTTCATCACGACGATCCCCGGCGAGACCCTGCCCATCGACAAGGAGCGGCTAGCCACTTTCCGGCAGAGCTACAAGTTCATGAGCGCCTTCATGGACCTGATGGGCGGGGAGGCGGACCGGACGCTGCCGGGCATCGATCGGCCCGACCTCATCGACGCGCTGATCGCCGAAGAGGAGGTCTGGCTGGCGGGCGGGACCTACACGCCGAAGTTTTCCTAGCAGAAGGACAGACATGACCGATCACACGCCCGCAGCACCGGCTGAGAAGTTCGTCGGCGACTTCATGTCGGCGATGGACCCTGGCAACCCCGCGTCGATGGTGTTCTCGATGTCCACCTACCAGGTCTTCGATGAGGAGGCGCCGACCGTTGTCATGGCCTACGCCGCCGGCAACCTGGGGATCGTGATGTGGAACCTGCTGCCCGGCCAGGAGAACGACTACCACCTGCACCCGGAGATGGAACACCTGCAGATCGTCACCAAAGGAGAGGTCGAGTACACGATCGGCGACGAGCCGCCGGTGACGCTCGCGGTGGGACACGCGGTGCTGGTTCCTGCCGGTGTTGCGCACGGGATCCGCAACACCTCCAACGCCCCGGCCTCTTACCTCGCCGTCACCGACGCGACAGGCGGGTACGAGAAAGTCGTCGTCGAGCGAAACGCACGACCGTGAAGCCGGACTCATGCAAAGGACACCGGCGCCGTCAACGCACCGATACCCGCTCGCTGCCCATGCATCTGTCGGGTTCTCCCTGACCGCTTCACGAGAGGCCTGAGGATGGTCGGAGAGTTGCGCGTCGCGGTTGTCGGTGGCGGCATTGGTGGGCTGGCGGCAACACTTGCGTTTCACCGTCGCGGGATCGAGGTGCGATGCTTCGAGCAGGCTAATGCGCTCTCGGAGGTGGGCGCGGGGTTGATGCTCGCCCCGAACGGAGTGCGGGTGCTCCGGCACCTGGGCGTGGGTGACGCAGTCGACCGGTTGGGCGGCCCGATCATGGACATGATCATCAGCGGGGCCGACGGCGCCGAGGTGGCTCGTGTGGATCGGGGGGCGCCCGGCGGCTCAGAGCGGCACTTCGGGATCCACCGGGCGGATCTGTTCGAGTTGCTGGCGTCGGAGCTGCCCGACGACACGGTGGTGACCGGCCACCGTTGCACCGAATTCGAGCAGCACCCTGAGCAGGCAACCGTGCGTTTCGCGAACGGCGCGTCCTACGACTTCGATGTGGTGATCGCCGCTGACGGTATTCATTCGTTTCTTCAGCGTCACGTGGTGGCCCCGGCGAACCCTGTGCACTCGGGAACCACGGCATACCGCGGGACGCTGCCAAGCAAGGACGTCGAGTGGCCGCCGGGGCGGTTCCAGATCTGGATGGGTCTGGGCAAGCACTTCATCGCTTACCCCCTGCGTGCCGGCGAACTCATCAACTATGTCGGGTTTGTGACGACCGCCGACAAGGCGAAGGAGTCGTGGTCGGCGCACGGAGACCTCCGCGATCTTGCTGCCGCCTTCGAGGGCTGGGACGAGACGGTGGTACGGATCATCGACCGGATCGATGACACGTTCGCGTGGGGGTTGTACGACCGGGAGCCGCTCCCGCGGTGGACGGCCGGTCGGCTCGCGCTGCTCGGTGACGCTGCCCATCCCATGTTGCCGCATGCCGGCCAGGGGGCCAACCAGGCGCTCGAGGACGCGGTCACCGTTGCAGCACTGGTCGCGCGCGGTGATCGAGCGGCCGTTCCCCGGGCACTGGAGCGCTACGCCAACCTGCGCCGGCCGAGGACCGCCGAGATCCAATGGAACTCCCGGAGCAACGGCAACAGGTTCGACTCCGACGAGGGCCGAGTAGAAGTGCGCGATCATTCGGCCTCGTCCCGTTCCGGCGACACCAGTTGGATCGAAGACCATGACGCCGTCGCATGTGCCGAGGAATACGCCGACGCGCTCAACTGAACACGCGCCGGGTGCGCGAAACAGAGCAGTGGCCGGGCAGTGAGTCGATTAGGCCGGACCTTGACGAGAGGTACTGAGGTAATCGGCGGCGGCGAGCACAGCCGCGGCGAGCATTTCGGACTGGCCGAGAATGTCGACGGCATCACTATCGAATTCGCCGGCGATGAACAGGCCATCGGCCATCGCCATCGAAAATGTGACGAGCTGGCGAACAGCCGACTCATCGAGTTCCGGGAAGAGCTCGGTGAACGACGCGATTGCACGTCGATATGCCTCGTCGCGTACTTGCAAGAACATTCGTCGCGCCGAGCGCTCTTCATCGCGATACTCCAATGAGAGCAGCATCCCGAGGCGCAAGAAGACGCGCGATATCTTCAGGCCGTTCGCCGTGCGCTGCATCATCGCGACCAGCCGCTCTGCCCGGGTGGATTCCGGCGTCGACGGCGGTACGGTGGTCGCGCTGGCCAGCCATTCACCGAAGCTGTGTTCAATGGCGGCTGCGATCAACGCATCTTTGTCTCCGTAATGCCAATAGATTGAACTCGCCGGTAGTCCGGAACGTTCGCTGACCAAAGCGATGCTGGTGCCGTCGTAACCGCGTTCAGCGGCGATCTCTGCCGCCGCGTCGAGGATGCGTTGACGAGACCGCTCGCCGTTGGCGCGTATCTTCCGCGGGATCCGCTGTTCGGCAGCGCTCGGCACGGGTTTCTCCTCACAGTTCGAGCAATCTTCAACGGCTGAACTCTATTGTAGTAGTCATTCCATTCCCGGCGGTTTTCGAGCGCGGTTATCCGAGTTGAGGCACGGTTTCAGCGACCTTGCCCGGGAGGCCGGCGGGTTCGGCGCGGTCTTGGGGCATGGATTCGTCGGAGCCTGTGTCGCCCGAGATCCCACCGCGCATGGCGACAACAAGCGACTCCAACGACGGAGCCGCCGTGCGTGCCGATGTCGCGAACGATCCGCGCCGGCAGTGACCCGTAATGTACTGCCATATATCATATTTTGTAGCAATCGACATTGACGTAGTGATATCATCATCAATGTTGATAGGTCTGATGGGGAAGCCGCGCGACCACCAGAGTAAACGAGACATATAGCTGGCAAGGCGTATCAGGACGAGTACGCGACCGCCCCGAAAGGGAGACCATGTGACCACCGTCAACACCGCCGCATCCGCGAAGGGTTGCCCGGTCGTCGAGAGCTACCAGCCGACGGTCGACGAGCAGCTTGTCGACCCGTTCTCGGCCTGGGCCGTGGCCCGACGCGAAACGCCGGTGTTCTTCGCGCCGGCGCTCGGCGCCTACGTGGTGACGCGTTACGACGACATCTGCGCGATTACCAACGACCCGCAGACATTTTCCAACAGCGACATCCTCAAGCCGCTGAAACCGACTCCGCCTGAGGTGGCCGAGGTCTTGGCCACCGGCTTCGACCCATCAAAGCTGGGCGCCATGATCATGCTCGACCCACCCGAGCACGAGAAGATCAGACGCTCGTTATCGGCTAGGTTCACCCCGAAGCGAATCGCGCAGCTTGAACACGAAATCCACACGGCTGCAAATGATTTCATCGACCGCATGCAGGCCGATAGCGTCAGCGCGGACTTCGTCGAGGCGTTCGCATATCCCTTGCCGCTGCGAATCATCTCCCGATTGCTCGGCGTACCGTCAGCAGACTCGGAGCAGCTGCACGAGTGGGCTACTTTCAAGCTCGCGTTGCAGTTCGGCGATATGCCGCTTGACGAACACGTCCGTGCGGCTCACGGATACGTGGATTTCCAGCGCTACGTTGCGAATCTCATCGACCAGAAGCGGGCCGACCCCGAAGACGACCTCATCTCGGCGATGCTGGCACCGACCGCCGACGGCGAGGTGCTCGATGACGTTGTCCTCGTCGGTCAGGTCATGGGGCTGGTCAATGCCGGGCATGAGACGACGACTACGGTGTTGACGATGGGGCTCTACCACCTGCTGTCGAACCGCGAGCAGTGGGAAATGCTTTGTGCGAAACCGGGACTCGCGGCAGCGGCTGCCGAAGAGTCGCTGCGCTTCGACGGACCGATCAAGCAGCTGTGGCGGCGCGCCACCCGCGACGTCGAGGTCGGCGGCGTGCCGATTCCACGCGGAGCGCGTATAGCGATCGTGAACGGCTCCGCCAACCGCGACGAAAGCGTGTTCGACGCCCCGGAGCGGTTCGACATCGCCAAGAAGCGCGACAAGGCTCACCTGGCTTTCGGGCGTGGCACCCACTACTGTCTCGGCGCGAACCTTGCGCGGTCGGAAGCCCGCATCTCGTTCGAGATGCTCAGCGCGCGTATCCCTTCGATCCGGCTGGCGACCGGTGCGCCAACCGGATACGCCCGCAATGTCACGGTTCGGATGCCACTCGGACTCCTGGTCGAGTGGGATGGCTGAAGTCTCTCCGACGGTGGCGTCGCTTCAGGACGCGACAATCGTCGTCACCGGTGCAGCCTCGGGCATCGGGTTGGCTGCCGCCGAGGCGGCAGCCGAGGTTGGTGCGGCCGTCATGCTCGCCGACCGTGACCGCGCCGCGCTGGACGCCGCCCACGTCGAGCTGAAGCGCTTCGGTACCCCGGTCGCGGTCCAGCAGGTCGACGTAGCCGATGCCGCTGCCGTGCAGGGCCTCGTCGATGCCACGCTGTCGGCATTCGGCCGCGTCGACGGGCTCGTCACGTCGGCCGGAATCGAGCGCGCGGCACCTGCGCTCGAGCTGCGCGAAGAGGACTTCGACGAGGTGCTGCGCGTCAACCTCAAGGGCTCGTTCCTGTGTGCGCAGGCGTTCGGCCGCGCCATGATGGACGGGCGGTCGGGCGGCTCGATCGTCACCGTCTCGTCTGCGCTTGCCTTCAGCGGGCGGGTCAACGCCGCTCAATACGCCGCATCCAAGGGCGGGGTCATCTCCCTCACCAAGAGTTTGGCCATCGAATGGGGTCCGCGCGGCATCCGGGTGAACTCGGTGGCACCCGGGTTGATCGATACGCCGATCGCCGCCGGCATACCTGCCGAGCACCGGCAGGCATACGCCAGTCACACACCGCTCGGGCGTATCGGGACGCCGCAGGACGTAGCCAAGGTCATCCGCTTCCTACTCAGTGACGAAGCCGCCTACGTCACCGGGCAGACCATCGTCGTGAACGGCGGCTACCTGATGCCGTCATGATCAGCGCGGTCGAGCGGGGAGTACTCCGGGTCGTCATGAGGTTCACGTCGGCGTGCACCACGGAAGTCAACCGGCCGCTTCCGCCACCTTGTCCGAGTCAGACCAATAGCCGTGCGATTGCAGCTCGTTGATCGTCACCTTGGCGCAGGTCCGTAGGTGTTCCTCGGTCGCTTTGGCCGCGGCCGGGGGATCGTGGCTTTCGAGAGCGGCGAGAACGCGCTCGCGGTATACCGTCTCGGTCGCAGGCCACCTGGGCGTGTTGAAGTAAAAATCGTTCGGGAGCGCGAGGGCCAGAAACCGAAGCGTTAGAAGCAACCGCTCAGAAGTGGCAACGCGGTTGACAATTCGATAGAACTCGAAGCTCAACTGCAGCCGCCTCGACGGATCCTGCGTCGTGGTGGCCTCGTAGTGGAGTTGCTGAAGCTTATGCAGCTCTTCGTTGGTGATGTGCTCGGCTGCCCGTCGTGCGGTGAGCCCGAAGAGCAAGCCGACCACTTCGAAATGGTCCTCGATGTCTAAGGGTGTGAGCTTGACGACAAAGGAGCCCCGGCGGGGGATCGATTCCACGAACCCCTTCGCCGCGAGTTCGATGAGTGCTTCCCTGACGGGCAGGCGACTGATCCCGAGCGCTTCGGCGATCTCGTCCTGATCTACCTTGGCGCCCGGTCCCAAGCGGCCGGATACGACGCCTTCGCGGATGTAGTCCGAGGCCATCTCTTTGAGGCTTTGGTGGTTCGGACGCCCGCTGCGAGTGCCGTCGAACAGAGGAGTCCCCGCTCGCACATCTGGAGCCGCGTCATCGGAATCGAGCAAGTCCACACGCCTTCCGGGAATAGCACAGCGAGCTAGCTTTGCCTGTGCGCAGCAAATCTTTGCGTATACCGTATCTCATATCGGGATGCCGCCCCGGTTTTGGCGCGGTCGGTGGTTAGAAGACGGATTCCGCCAGGCCTGTGTGTCCCCACTCGCCCATCCCACTGCCACCCCACATGCTGAAGTGCTCGACGCAAAACGTGTCGGGATCAATGGTGCGGGCGCCCCAGCCGAGTTCGAACAGCCACCCGGAAGGGTTTTCGGCGTAGAACGAGAACATGCGGTCGTTGTTGTGCCGACCCAGTTGAACCTTCACGTTGCCCTGCGATTGGCAGATGTCGAATGCCGAGCCCACGTCGTCGATGCTAGTGTGCTCGAGCATCACGTGATATGTGCGGCGGCGGGGCTGCGGGTTGCCAAAAAACGCCAACGAGTGATGCCGGGAGTTGCAGTACATGAACGACGCGATCTTGCCCACGCCGGGAATGCTCGGCGAGTCCGACGTGCAGAAGCCGAGGGTTTCGCTGTAGAACTTCTCGGCGGCGTTAACATCGGGTACATAAGTGACGAAGTGACCGAGGCCCTGGGTCCCGGTGACGTAGCCAGAGATCGGGCGCGAGGGCCGGAACGAGGGCTGGAAGGTGACTTCGGGGCCGTAAGCCAACTCCATGCGCACACCCGAATGAGGATCGGTGAAGTGCACGAAGCCGAGCACGCGTCGGGTAGCCGCTTCTTCAGGTTTGCCCTCGATAACGGTGACCCCAGCGGCATCGAGCGTTCCGGCGATGGCATCCATGACGTCGGCATTGCGGACCTGCCATCCCACGTAGGAGACGTCTTCGGGCTCGTTGCCGGCGGGGTGGACGATGAACCTGTGATGGCGTTCATCCATGCGTAGGTAGAGATTGCTGCTGTCGCTGTCGGCGGTGACCTCGTGCCCGAGCACGTCTTGCGCATATTTCGACCACACGTCGAGATCGGTCGCGTTGATCCCGACATAGGCCAGCTCATCGACCTTGTACACGCTGTCTGCTCCTTCCCGTGGACCACACACACCGGTGGTCGCCGCCGCCGATTGGCTCGCGCTCGGCATCTACAGCGGGCAGACGATATGATACTATATCTGATCAGTAGGCACCGTAATCATGGCAACGGTGAGTCTGATGTGGCCGTCGCCTGGCGAGATGGCCGCATCAGACTTGAATTCAGGGGCAACTCGGGATCGCGGCGCCGGGTGTCATCTCGGCGGCGGCTTGACACGAGTGTAAGTCAATCATCATTGACGTCGAACGCCTCGTTTCCGTTGTGTCAACATCGGCCATGGCTGGCAGTTGACACCCATCCGCAGTTGCCCGGTGCCAGCATCGTGGATATTATTTACGAGATCCTGTGCGTGCGCGTGTGCGAGGCGCAGCGTGAACGGCCCAGGGAAGGACCGTAGTGCACGACCACGAATGCGATGTCGCCGTCGTCGGCGGAGGTTTGGCCGGCGCCGCTGCAGCTCTCGCGTTCTCCCGGCAGGGATGTTCGGTGCGGCTGTTCGAGCGCCGCGATCTGGCGCGTGATCCGAACCGAGGCGACATTCTGCACGAGCCGACCGTTCAGATCGCACGCCAGCTCGGCATCCTGGACCTCCTCGAGGCCCGCGGCGCGACAAGGTGGCGCGGCAGCAAGATCGTGGATTCCGGGGGAAGCTTCTCCGCGGGTTCCGAGGTCCGGGAGGCCTGGCTGCTCAACCATGCCGAGATGGAAGCGGTCTTTCTTGACGCAGCCGAGTCGGCCGGCACCATCGTTCAGCGGGACCGGGTACGTGCGCTCGAGCGCGACGGCTCACCTCGTTGCGGCTGGCTGATGGGCACCGACAACGGGACAACCAGCGCTCGGTTGCTCGTCGGTGCAGACGGCGCGGAGTCTTTCACCCGCCAGACGCTGGGCATCCCGCTCGAGGATGTGCACCCCTACGAGAACTGGATCGTGGTGTTGCACAGCCCAACCCCGTCGTGGCTGCCGACAGATCATGTGTGGACTCTGCTGCACCCCGCGGGGACTGTGTGGATGCTTCCGACGACGCCGGTCGGACGCCACCGCGTCGTGCTCACAGTGCGTCGCGACGAAGCCAGAGAATGGATGGCGTTGAGCGAGGCCGAGCTCGGCAGGCGGCTCGAGCAGCGCGATCCGGGCCTCGGTGAGCTCAAGCTCAACAAGCGGGGCGGCTCGCACGTCTACCGTGTCAAGCGCCAGCACGCGGCAAGCTACTGGGGACTGCGCGCCGCGCTGACCGGCGATGCCGCGCATACCATCCATCCGGTCGGCGGCCAGGGACTCAACATCGCCATCCAGGATTCGGCGAAGTTGGCGGAGCTGCTGGGCCCCGTGCTGCTGGACGACGGGGTGTCCGAGCAGGTGTTCACCGACGCCCTGGCCGAGTACGAGGAGGTCCGGCGACCGATCAACACCGCCACGATCCAGGTGGCTCACCTAGGATCGCAGATCGCCGGCCCGGGCCAGGAGCCCTATGAGCGGGCGATCGAGTTCTACAGCAAGGCGGCGTCGGATCCGGATTGGGTGCGGCAGTACATGTCCGGTTTCGGCGGTCGGGTGAGCTGACATGGGAGATGGGTAGCGGTGAACAACGTGCACATCGGGCTCGTCGGTGCCGGTATCGGAGGCCTGGCCGCGGCGTTGTCGTTGCAACGCATCGGGGTGCGGGTTTCGGTGTTCGAGCGCGCCCCGGAGATCCGCGAAGTCGGCGCCGGTGTAATCGTGGCGGGTCCGTCGATGCGGGGTTTGGATTTCCTCGGCGTGGGGGATCGGATCCGGGACAAGGCCGGCAAGCGGCCGCCCGGCTACTTTCACATGAAGCATTACGCGTCGGGGGCGACAATCCAGGAGGCGCGCGACGTGCCGGGCCAGGAGCTCGCGTATGCGCTGCATCGGGCTGACTTGCATGGAGTTCTGCTGGAGGCGGTGCTCGCCCACGATCCCGACTGCCTTCACCTGGGTTGCGAGTTCGCCGCTTTCAGCCAGGATGCCGATGCGGTGACCGTTACGTTCACCAACGGGAACTCGGCAACCGTCGACGGGCTGGTCGGGTGCGACGGGGTGGCTTCCGTGGTGCGGCCGGCGACGTTCGGTCCGGAGCCGGTCGTCTACACCGGCATGGTGTCCTACCGGGGACTGATCCCTGCCGCGGAGGTGACCGAACGTGTGGCAAGCGAGAACGGCAGCTTCTACGTCGGCCCCGAACAGATGTTCCTGTTCTATTTCGTGCGCGGGACGGAGTTCATGAACGTGGTGGCCCACGCCCGGCAGCCCGGCTGGGAGGAGGAAGGCTGGTCGATCTCTGCCGACCGGTCGACGCTGCTCGGCTTGTATAAGGACTACTGCTCCGTAGTCCACGAGGTCATCGAGGCGATCCCGGAGGAGAACCTCTTCAAGTGGGCGCTGCGGGACCGACCCACCCTCGACCAGTGGACGCTCGGGCGGGTGTCCCTGCTCGGTGACGCCGCCCACCCGCTGCTGCCGTTCCTCGGCCAGGGCGGAAACATGGCCATCGAGGACGGCACCGTGCTCGGCCGCTGCTTTGCCGCGGCTGCCGACGTCGCGGAGGCCCTCGCACGCTACGAGGCCACCCGGAAAAACCGGGCCAACACCGTGCAGATCGTTTCACGCCAGAAGGCCGAGGTGCTGATGGCGTTCGCCGATAAAGACGCCATCCCGTTCCGTGACACCGGCGGCCCGCCCAGCTACGACCCGGCCACCGTTCCGATTGCGACCAAGGAGGAGACCGTGACGAGTTCAACGATCGAGGAGAGCCGATGCTGACTGCCCAGGACTTCAACGGTGTTTACGGGATTTTGGCGACGCCCGCCAAGGAAGGGGCGGATCGCTGGGATGCCACCGACACCGTCGACCTCGACGAAAGCGCCCGGCTGACCGAGCAGCTGATCGCCGATGGGTGCAGCGGCCTGCTGGCGCTCGGGACGACGGGGGAGTGCGCCACGCTCACCGAGGCTGAGTTCGAGGCCTTTAGTGACTGTTTTTTGGCCACCGTCAACAAGCGGGTGCCCGCCTTCGTCGGCGCCACCACTCTCGGCACGCACGAAACGGTGCGGCGGATGCGCTTCCTGCGCGACCGCGGCGCCGACGGCACCATGCTCGGGCTTCCGATGTGGCAGGCCTGCAACGAGGCGCAGGCGGTCAAGTTCTACGCCTCGATCTCCGAGGCGTTCCCGGATATGGCGATCATGGTCTATGCCAACCAGTACGCGTTCCGCTTCCCATTCCCTCCGTCGTTTTGGGGCGCGGTCGCGAAAGCTGCGCCGACGGTCACCAGCGCGAAATTCGCCAGCCCGGTCTCGTATCTCGACTGCCTGGCCGCGGTGAACGGCAAGATTAACTTTTTGCCGATCGACATGATGGCGCTCGGTTTCGCGCAGCAGGCGCCGGATGCCATGACCGCGCTGTGGGCCACCGCCGCGTGCATGGGTCCGCAGCCGTGCGTGGCGCTGATGGAGGCGATCGAGGCCAAGGACCTCGACCGGGCCGGCGAGATCGCCAAGGACATCTTCTGGGCGAACGAAACGTTCATCCCGGGCGGTGACTTCGAGGTGTTTTCGCAATTCAACCTCCAGCTCGAGAAGATCCGCTTTAACGAGTCCGGGTACTGCAACGCCGGTCCGATCCGGCCGCCATATAACGACGTCCCGGAGGAGTACGCCGAGGGTGCTCGTGAGTGCGGGCGCCGCTGGGCCGAGCTGGTGACGAAGTACTCATCGGCCCCGAGCTGACGGGTATAACCGACGACTGGGAATAGGAGCAGAACTTTGACTGCACCGCCGGACATGCCCAAGCTGCCCGACGACGAGAAGGTCGTCTTCGACTTCATCGGCGCGATCAAACCCAACGATCTGTCGAGCTTGATCTTCCCGCTGTCGAAGTTGCAGCAGTTCGACGAGGAAAAGCCGACCGTCGTGCTCGGCTATGCCACCGGCCAGATCGGGGTAGTGGTATGGAATCTGGAGCCGGGTCAAGAGAACGACTATCACGTGCACCCGACCACCGAGCACCTGCACATCGTCATCGAGGGCGAATGCGAGTACCAGCTCGGCGACCAGGCTCCCGTCATCACCCGGGTCGGTGATGCCATCATGGTCCCGGCCGGGGTCCCGCATGGCATTCGCAACATCAGCGACAAGCGGGCATCCTACGTCGCAATCACCAGTCCCGGACCGTACGAGAAGCAGCGTCTCGAGCGACCGACACAGTGAGCCGCGCATGACACCAGCCCTGGGACACCTGCCAGTTCTGGGCACGGATGCCATTGGGAGGGCGTTGTTCGAGCACGCAGCGTCGGCGGGATTTACGAACCTGCGTGTCGATGACGAGCGCTCGGCCACCAGAATGCCGAATTTCTCGGAGAGCCGGTGGTTGATGTCTTCTTCACGTATCGCTCTGGCGCAAGCGCTCTGAGTGCTCAGGCGGTTGCTTGCTGCGTGGCCTTTTTGAGGATCAGGTCGGCGGCGCGCTCCGCGACCATGATCACCGGTGCGTTCGTGTTGCCGCTGGTGATTCGCGGAAACACCGAAGCGTCGACGACCCTTAGCCCTTCGATGCCGCGCACCCGCAGCTCGGGATCAACGACCGCGCCGTCATCTGACCCCATCCGGCAGGTCCCAACCGGGTGAAAGGGCCGGAACGCGTGCCGCCGCAGGAACTCGGCCCACTGCTCGTCAGTCTCGACGTCATCGCCAGGGAGTTCCTCGATGACCCGACGAGCCTTCATCACCGGCGTTCGGAAGATCTCTCGCGCTTGACGGCACGCGGCGATGAGCGCCGTCATGTCCTCCCCGCCCACCAGTGAGTGTTCGATCACCGGGGTCGCCGCCGGATCGCGCGACGCCAGGCGGACGGTGCCCCGGCCGGTCGGGTGGACGAAACTCGGGTAGAGCATCACCCGGTTGCCGACGATCTTCACGTTGTGGATGTCATGGGTATCCTCTTGGCCCTCAAGGGATTTGAATTCCATACCCACGGGCATCAGGATGATCTCGGTCTCGGTGGGGCGCTCCCCGGTGATGGGCGCGAACACGATTGCCGCGCCGCCGGACATCGTCAGGGCGCCCCCGCCCCGCCGGAGGAACTCCCAACCGTGCCGGATCGCACGCAGCGGCCGCAGCTCCTCGCGCAGCGTACCGGCGGTCGTCCGGTAACGCATCAAGCCGTACGCGTGCTCCTGCAGGTTCGTGCCGACCGTCGGTTTGTCGATCCGCACGTCGATGCCGAGCGACTGCAGGTGGTCTGCCGGGCCGACACCCGAGAGCATCAGCAGCTTCGGGGAGATAAGTGAACCCGCGCTGACGATCACCTCCGAGGCGGCATGCGCCTGTAGGTCGTGGCCCCGGTGCCGATACTCCACGCCGGTGGCCCGTGTCCCGTCGATGAGTACACGCGTGACGAATGCTCCGGTGCGGATGGTTAGGTTCGGACGCTTGCGCACGGGCGCTAGATACGCCCGAGCTGTACTGCAACGAAAGCCGCGGCGCTGGTTTACCTGCGCGACGGAGACGCCCTGCTGATGCTCGCCGTTGTAGTCGGGGTTGGGCTGGTGACCGGCGGCTTCGGCCGCTTCCAGAAAGTCGTCGAGAGCCTCGATCTGCATCTTGACCTTGGTCACACTCATCGGTCCGTTGCCGCCGCGGTATGGACTCGGCCGGTCAGCGAACGTCTCGGCGCGCTCGAAGTACGGCAATACGTCCTGGTAACCCCACCCCGGACAGCCTAGGTCGCGCCACTCGTCGAAGTCCGACCGCTCCCCGCGCACCCAGCACATCATGTTGATCGAGCTACCGCCGCCGAGCACCCGCCCGGCCGACCAATCGTCACCAAACCCGTTGCGGGACGGGTCAGGCGCGCCAGCGAAACGCCAGTCGAAGCGCTTGGGCATCATCGCCAGGGCCGCCGGGATGCGGATCAGCGGGTGGTGGTCCCAGCCGCCGGCCTCCAGTAGCAACACGCGCGTGGACCGATCGGCGGATAACCTGTTGGCGAGAACGCAGCCGGCCGATCCACCGCCGACGATGACGTAGTCCCACTCGGCGCGGTCGCGTGGCATCACTGCTCAGGCGCACCGGGGAATGTCACGAGACCGGGCAACGACATTGCCATCGCGACCAACTGCACGCCTCCATGATTGTTGCCGATACGGTCGGTCCAACTGGCTCTCGACCTAAAGGTCAGTACTTGATATAAAATAATTCATATCACGATTGATTCGACTCCGGCAATCCGATCCGGCAGCACGCCTTCCTTCGTTGCCGCCGAGTTCGGCCCGAAGGAAAGGCATCGATGACGAACTACGTTCCCGAGCCGGGCCACGAGCGCTTCATCGCCGATCGTGCGTCTGCAATGGACCCAGCCGATCCACCATCGCTGGTGTTTTCGATGTCGACCTACCAGGAGTTCGACGAACAGTCGCCGACCGCGGTGCTTGCGTCCGCCACGACCGACCTCGGCCTGATCATGTGGAATCTGTCGCCCGGTCAGGAAAATGACTACCACGTCCATCCCAGGACCGAGCACCTCCACATCATCGTGCAGGGCGAGGTCGAATACACGCTCGGCGAACATCCCCCGAGGACGATGAAGGCCGGCGAAGCGGTGCTGGTGCCGGCCGGAATCCCGCACGGGATTCGCAACGTCTCCGACGCGCCGGCCTCCTACCTGGCCGTGGCCGGCATGACATCGGGGGACTACGAGAAAATCCGCCTTGAGCGCCCGCAGTCCACGAATACGACCGGCTGACAGGCCCGTTGGGCACGCGCTCACCCGAAGGAGCAAGGTATGACGGTGGAATCGGCGGTACCGACCCTCGACACGATCGATTTGAGCCTGGAAGACTTCACCCACGGGTTTCCCCACGAGGTCTTCCGCGTCTTGCGTGAGCAAGCGCCGGTGTGGCTGCACCCGGAGACACCCGGCGTCAAGGAGCTCGGCGGCCCGTTCTGGGTGGTGTCGACGCACGAAGAGGTAAAGGCGGTAAGCGCCGACCACACCACGTTCCGCTCGTTCGAGGGCCCCACCATCCCAGACTGGGATCCCAACGCCCGCGGGATGATGCTCATCACGATGGACCCGCCCGACCACACCCGCTTGCGCAAGCTGGTGAACAAGGGGTTCACCGCCAGAATGACCGCGATGCTCGAGGACCGGGCGCGGTCCTGGGCCGTCCACATCATCGAGCGAGCGCTAGAGGTGGGGGAGTGCAACTTCGTCGACGAGGTCGCCTACCAGCTGCCGGTACACATGATCGCCGACATCGTCGGCATCCCCGAGGCAGATCGCAAGCCGCTGTTCCAAGTAATCCATAACGCCATCGAGGCCCAGAGCACACAGCTGCCGAAAGAAGAGCAGCAGGCACGTATGGGCCAGTTGTTCGCCTACGCCCACGAACTCGCCGACCGCAAGCGGCAATCGCCGGCGGACGACGTATGGACCAAGCTCACCACGGCCGAGGTCGAGCAACCCGACGGCTCCACCACCCGGCTCACCGAGTTCGAACTCGACCTGTTCTTCATGGTGCTCACGATTGCCGGCAGCGAGACCACCCGCGACTCGATCTCCAGCGGGTTGCTGGCCTTGCTCGAAAACCCCGACCAGATGGAGCTTTTACGGAGTGACCCGTCGGTGATGGGCACGGCCGTGGACGAGATCGTCCGCTGGGCGTCACCGGTTGCCGTCTTTCGGCGAACGGCAACCAAGGACACCGTCCTGCGCGGTGCCGAGATCAAAGCGGGTGACCGCGTCAGTCTTTGGTATCCGTCGGCCAATCGCGACGCCGACGTGTTCGCTGACCCGTTCCGCTTCGACGTTACCCGTAGCCCGAACCCGCACGTCGGTTTCGGCGGGCACGGCGTCCACTACTGCCTCGGCGCCAACCTGGCCCGGCGTGAGATCCGAGTGATGTTCGAAGAGCTGCTAGCCCGCACGCGAAACATCGAGCTTCTCGGTGAGCCGACATACCGGGTCGGCCACGTCGACATCATGACGCCCTACGGGGTGAAGAACCTCCCGGTCCGCCTCACACCCCGCTGAACCTGTCCCACGCAACTCCGTAGGAGCTGGATCAAGAATGTTGCCGACCCGGTTGGGCCTGATCGTGCCGAGCTCGAACACGACCATGGAGACCGAGCTCCCGGAAATGTTCGCGCGACGCGCGCACATAGTTCCGGAGGAGCGCTTCACGTTTCACTCCAGCCGGATGCGGATGCAGGAGGTGACCGCTGACGCGCTGGCGCAAATGGACCGTGACAGCAACCGCTGCGCCGTTGAGCTCGCCGACGCCCAGGTGGATGCGATGGCGTACGCATGTTTGGTGGCGATCATGTCGCAGGGGCCGGGCGCACACGTCGGTGCCGAAGAACGGCTGACCCGGGTCGCACGTGACGAATACTGCGACGCCCCCGTGGTTTCCAGCGCGGGAGCGCTGGTTCGAGGTCTAGCCGCGCTCGGCGCCCGACGGATCGCGATGATCACCCCGTATGTCCCCGAGCTCACCCAGAAGGTCCGCGAGTACATCGAGCTGGCCGGCGTTGAAGTGGTGGACGTCGTGAGCCTCGGCGTCGCAGACAACTGCGCGGTCGGACGTCTTGACCCTGGCGACCTCCCGGCGCGCGCCACCCGTCTGAATCGGAGCAACTGTGACGCGATCGTCTTGTCGGCGTGCGTGCAGATGCCATCGCTGGCGGCGATCCCCGAAGCCGAGGCACGCCTGGACCTTCCGGTGCTCTCCGCGGCGACCGCGACCACCTACGACCTGCTGACCGCACTGGGTCGTACGACGGTGGTGCCTAACGCGGGCTACCTGCTCAGCAAAGAATTCGGCGGCTGAGGTCCACTGTGGCTGGCGACCGCGTGGTTCTTGTTACCGGTGGGGGAAAAGGTATCGGAGCGGCGATTGCGGCCCGGTTCGCGTACGACGGTGCCAGCGTCGTGGTGGCCGACCTGCAGCCGCCGGGCGACGCCGATCCTCGGATCCGGTACGAGACTGCGGACATCTCGGACGCCAACGACGTGGAGTCGTTGTTCGCCCGGATCGGATCCGCGTACGGGCACGTCGATGTGCTGGTCAACAATGCCGGAATCTGGTTCCGGCGACCGTTTCAAGAGATCACCGTCGACGAGTGGGACCGAGTCATCGCCGTCAACCTGCGCGGTCTATTCCTCTGCACCCGGGCGGTGTTGCCTCTCATGGAGGCAGCCGGCGGCGGGGTGATCGTTAACATCGGTTCGCAGGCGGGCGTGACGGTGACGCGGGGACAAGGCGCGCACTATCACGCTTCGAAGGCCGCCGTCTCACACCTGACCAAGGTCCTTGCCGTCGAGTTCGGGTCGCTCGGCATCCGGGTCAACTGTCTGGCCCCGGGGCCGACGTTCCTCGACCCGTCGTTTCTGCCGCCGCAGATTCTTGATCAGATCCCCTTGGGTCGCGGCGGCGTGCCCGACGACCTCGCCGGGGCATGTGCGTTTCTCGCGTCGCCGGATGCGTCATACATCACCGGACAGACGTTGCTCGTCAACGGCGGCGCGGTCGCGTTGATGTGAGCGGGAGGCAAAAGCCCTGGTGATGCTGCCGGAATACCCGCAATACCGCATCGGCGACTGAAATAGGGAAAGGGCGCCAGTGAGCATGAAGACAGCGAGGCCGACCCTCGACTCGATCGATCTCGGTGACCCGGAGTTGTTCCGGCATGGTTTCCCGCACGACGTCTTCACGGTGCTTCGGGAGCAGGCACCGGTGTGGCGCCACCCGGAGACACCGGGCACCAAGAACGTGGGTCGGCCCTTCTGGGTCGTGTCGCGCCACGCCGACATCGACGCGGTGAGCCGCGACCATGAGCACTTCCGATCGTATGAAGGTCCGAGCATCCCGGACTGGGACCCAAACGCCCGCGGGCTGACGCTCATCGCGATGGACCCGCCCGATCATTCCCGACTGCGCCGGCTAGTCAACCGAGGGTTCACGCCTCGAATGATCGCCATGCTGGAGGACCAGGTACAGTCTTGGGCGGCCACCGTCGTCGACCATGCGCTGGAAAAAGGTGAGTGCAACTTCGTCGACGAGGTCGCCTGTCAGCTGCCGATGCACATGATCGCCGACATAGTCGGCATCCCCGGGGACGACCGGGCGGAGCTGTTCGGGTTAGTCAGAAAGATGCTGGACACGCTCGACCCGCAATCTGGACGCACGGAAGTCGAACTCGCCGAGAGCCTCGGCAAGACGTACGCCTACGCGCACGAACTCGCCGAGGAGAAGCGCCGGTCACCGCGAGATGACGTGTGGAGCAAACTCACCACGGCTGAGGTCGAACACCCCGACGGCACATCCACACGGCTGAGCGAACTCGAACTCGACCTGTTCTTCATCCTGCTTGTGATCGCGGGCAGCGAGACCACACGCGACTCGATCTCGGCGGGACTGTTGGCATTGCTCGAACACCCCGCCCAGATGGAACACATGCGCCGCGACCCATCGGTGCTGGACACCGCCGTCGAAGAGATCGTCCGCTGGACCTCGCCGACGTCCTATTTCGGTCGAACCGCAACGCGGGACGTCATCCTGCACGACGCCCGGATCGAAGCCGGGGATCGCGTCAGCCTGTGGTATGCCTCGGCCAACCGCGATGCCGCGGTGTTCACCGATCCGTTCCGCTTCGACGTCACCCGCAACCCGAACCCACACGTCGGTTTCGGCGGCCACGGCGTGCACTACTGCCTCGGCGCCAACCTAGCGAGGCGCAACATCAAGATGATGTTCTCCGAACTTTTCGCCCGCGCGAAGAAGATCGAGATGCTGGGCGAGCCGTCGTACCGCTCGGCTGGGATCACCAACATGATCACTTGCTCGTTAAAGGATCTCCCCGTGCGGCTGCTGCCGGCCTGACCGACGAAACGGACGATGAAGTGCGTTCCTACCCGTCGTCGATGGTTCAGCGTTGTTTGGCCGGCCTGCTGCCGGCCGTCACGGCAGCATATGCTCTCGCCACCTTGGCGGCCACCTCAGCCCAAGCTGACGCGGTGGCTTACCTGGTCAACGTGACGGTTCGGCCCGGCTACAACTTTCCCAACGCCGACGCCGCGCTGGCGTACGGTCACGGCATCTGCAACAAGGTGGCGAGCGGCCGCGGTTACGCCGACCTGATTAGCGACGTCAAGGCCGACTTCACAACCTCCGACGAGTATCAGGCGGTGTATCTGATCAACCAGGCCGTCAACGAGCTGTGCCCCGCGCTGATCTGGCAATTGCGCAACTCAGCGGTGCACTACCGTCCGTCGGACCCGTGATGGTAGGCGCGGGGTAGGCGGGTCGGCCGCTGTGCCTATGACTGTGCCTATGACGCGGCCGGCACCGACCCCTCGACGGTGTTAAGGGCGAGGCGGTCGATTTCGCCGATCATGAGCGCGAAGGTTTCCACGGCGGTCTTGGCCGCCCACAGCATCTCCTGCTGGATGCGGGCGTCTGTGCCGTATTTGGCCAATAGCTCAAGCTCTCCACCGCCATGGAACTGGTCTTTGTAGCCGTGTAACGCGTTGAACAACAGGTCGTCGCCGGGAATTCCGAGCCGCTCGGGCAGCGACGAGGACATCGCCGCCGTGGCATCGGCGAGCTGTTCTGGGGTCATCAGCTTTATTCGCAGCTCCACAGCGGGCTTGGAATTGATGATCTCCAATCCGGCGATCGCGGCGAAGGACGCTTCCCAGGGCAGCGCCCGGGCCAGGTCGTCGAGAGCCAGGATGCAGGCCTGCAACAGTGGGGTCGGCGGGGTTGCCGCGACCTCCTCACGGGAGATGCCGCAGGCCGCGGTTTCGTCGTAGAGGACATCGACGTGGCAGCGACCGTTGGCGTCCTCGTCGCCGACTTCCTCGTCGACGCAGTCCTGGATGATCTCACGGCGCACGTCCTGGTAGGGGCAGCGTGATGCGATCTCGAGCAGCCAGCTGGGGAATCGCCATGCGAAGAACGAGAAATACTTCAACGAGGTTGCGTGGTGCAGCCGCGCCTGGGCCTGATCGTAGTGCTCGGGAATCACGAACGGCCGCTTCATGTGTTCCATCGCCGCCGTCACGATCGTCTCGACCAGTTTGTGCTCGAACTCCTCTGGCGAAAGTTTGCTGGTCCATTCGGGGGCACCTCGGTCTCGGCCGTCGTAGGGCAGTCCGGTCATCGTCTTCCTCTCACTGTGCGCCGCCGCCGCGCTCGGGTATGTCGGTCCGAGGCCGCTAGCTGCATCCCTCCGCTGACAAAAGAATATAATATCAAGTTGTATACCAAGGTTCAATCGGCTGTCGGCCTGACGAGCCACCGCATAGCAAGGAGGACCAAGATCTGGGTTCGGTGCCAAGGCCATACCGGGCCGATTGGTCAGAGGTTGAAGAGTCGCTCGGCGTTTCGGTGCGCGATCTTATGCGCCTCGTCCTCGGTGATGGGCAGGTTCTCCAGGAATTTCCGAGTGCCGTCGAGGCTGAGGTAGGGGTAGTCGACCGCCCAAATGAGGCGGTCGATGCCGATGACGGTGCGGATGAACTCGAAGTGTGGCTCGTAGAACATGCCGCTCGGCGTGACCCAGACGTGGTTGCGGTAGGTGTCGGTGATTGTCGTGGACAGCCCCGTCACGCCGGGCGGCAGCACGTCGTCGAGGCGCTGCAGGTAAAACGGCACCATCTCGCCCCAATGACCGCTGATCACTTGAAGATTCGGGAACCGCTCGAACGCCCCTGACAAAATCAGCCGCAGCACGTGTATGCCAGCCTCATGGTGCCAGCCCCAGCCGCCGAGCGCGAACTGCGCACTCACCTCGGGTCGAAGACCTGCGTAGTAAGCCTGCTGAACTTGCGGCAGCGGATAGAACGGATGCAAGTAGATCGGCACCGCCAGGTCGTTGAACTTATCCAGGACGGGCGCGTACTTCGGGTCGTCGAGGAAGGTGTCTCCCGGGCGTCCTGCGAGCATGGCGCCTTTGAGGCCGAGTTCGCTGACTGCTCGGTCCAGTTCGTCGATCGCGGCACCGGGGTCCTGCCAGGGCAACGCGGCGAAGCCGTTCAGACGCGTCGGATTAGCCCGGGCAGCCTCGGCAAGTCGGTCGTTCGCTGCGCGGGCAAAGGCGACGGCTTGTTCGTCGGGAACCAATTGGGCTGGACTGCTGTAGGAGACGATCTGCATGTCGATGCCGTGCTGGTCCATGTCCCGGATCCGGCCATCGCCCAGGTCGTCGGCCAGTCTGATCGCCTCGCTCAGCTCGACCAGGCTCGGTCGGTCGCTGTCGCGCGTCTGGGCTGCGGCGTCGGGTGAGCTCTGCAGACCCATATAGGGCGCGTCGCGCTGCAGAACGGGTCGCGCTGCCTGCGCGATCGCTTGGTCGACAGCGTGCTCTTCGATGCAGATCAGTTTCAAGGTCACTCCTAATGCGAGCCTGCCGCCTTCCGGCGGCGTCCGATCACCTGGCGGATTTCCGCTTCGAGTATGGCGATGCACTCTCGCCAGTCGGCGACGATGCCCACGTCGGCGTTGTCGAACACGGGGGCGTTCCGATCAGGATTGATCGCAAGCACCATCGCTGCCGACCGCGCCCCGACCATGTGGTTGAACTTGTCACTTTTGCCGATCGCGACATACAGGCGCGGCGAGATCGATCGCCCCGTGATCCCGATCTGATCGGTCACGAGCACGCCCCGGGTCTCGACGCCGCGGTCGAGACCCGGGGCGATCGCTTCGCGCAGGACGTCCTCCGCGGCCGGGGACCGAGTGTGAAAACGACGACGGAGGAGCTGGGAGCGCCTACGGCGAGCTCGACCGCTTTGCTCACCGCTCGGCGGCAAGTACGCGCTCATCTCCAGGGTTGGCACGTCACGAATCAGATGCCCCCTCGGACCTAGCGCCATCTCCTCGGACGCAGGAATCTGCTTGACCAGGACCGCGAGCCGAGTCACCGTCAAACGCTTACCTCCTGGCTCGTTACGGCTCGGACTCGAGGTGGTCGTCCGCGCTCGTGCGCGATGAACGGCCCGACCTGGACCTTGACATTGGTCCGAAACTCCGTGCCGACGATCTGTTCGTAGGTCGCATCCAGCATGCATGGCGCAATTCGCTCGAGGTTGGTGGGACCGGCCCAGGCATTCTCGTCGACAAGCCCAACCCGCGACGATTTCTTCAACTCCACAACTCCACAGACGAGCACCCCTTGCGACACTGGTGATGATATTATATAAAAGCTACGAACTGCGCATGCCGGCCCGCAAGGTACGTCGGTTTAACTGTCGTCGGCGAAACCGAATTCGGACGGACCTACTGCGTCTCACGCGACCGGCGTACGGAGCTTGGGAGGACGACGACTTGAGTCACACATTTCAAGCGGCCGACATGACAAGTAGTAACCAGCGCTCGGTTCCGACAAGGCTGGTTCCTGGTGATCCCGTCTACAACGACGCTCTTGAGTTTCTGTACACCGAGGCGGAGCTGTTGGATGAGAACCGGCTGGTCGAGTGGCTTGCCGTGCTGGCGGATGAGCTGTCATATCGCATGCCCGTACGGGTGACCCGCCAGCGAGGCGAGGGCGACGACTTCGCGCGGGGAGTGACGTTCTTCGATGACGACCTGCCGACGTTGACGCTTCGTGTTCGGCGTCTTACCGAGAGCCCGAACGCTCATGCCGAGATGCCGGCGACGCGCTCGCGGCGGTTCGTGACGAACGTGCGGATCGCGCAGCTCGGAGATGACGTGTTCGCCCGCAGCTCGCTGCTGCTATTGAGTAGCCGTTGGGACTCCCACTCGTACGAGTTCCTTGCTGCCCGCCGCAATGATGTATTGCGACGCTTCGACGACGGCCTGAAGCTGGTGCGCCGAGAAATCCTCATCGACCAGACCGTGCCGGAATCGCCGTGTCTGTCGGTGTTCCTGTGACAGCCAGGCCAATCGCGCGAGGACAAATGTCGAAAGGGGAGAGTCGTTGAGCGCAACACAGGAAACCACGGACCGAGATGGATGCTCGCTGTCTGATGGTACCCACCTGCATGACCTCTTCGACCTGGAACGCCGACAGCTCTCGGCGAGGGTGTTTTTCGATCCCGAAATCTACGAACTCGAGATGGCGCGGATCTTTGCTCGCTCCTGGCTGTTCGTCGGGTTCGAATCCGAGATCCCGGAACCTGGCGACTACGTTGTGCGACCTATGGGCGGCGACTCAGTGATCGTCACCAGGGGCAAGGACGCTGCGATCAGCATTCTGCTGAACCGGTGCGCGCACCGCGGAGTGCAACTGTGCGTGACCGACTGCGGGTCTGCCAACCAACTCCACTGCCCCTATCACGGTTGGACATACGGCCTGGACGGCCGTTTGCTGGCGATACCGTCACACCGCTACTGGATTGGGGGCAAGAAGTCCGAGTATGGACTGCGCTCGGCGAGAGTGGCCACTCGAGGTGGCCTCATATTCGGCACGTGGCGGCAAGACATGCCCGATTTCGAGACCTACCTGGGTGACTTCGCGTTCTACTTCGACTCGGTCTTCTGCGCAGTTGACAAGAACCTCGTGGCGATTGGTCCTCCGCAGCGGTGGGCTTTGCCGTTCGACTGGAAGATCGGTACCGAAAACTCGCTCGGCGACGGTTACCACCTGCAGGCCACTCATAAATCGCTTGCTGACATCGGCATGCTTCCCCAGCTTGCGCAGAGTTTGGAGGGGATCATCGGTGCCGACCCGCGTTGGGGGCACGGCTTCCTGGCACCGATGGCGGCCGAACGTCCGTCGTTGGAAGCCGCCCTGCACTGGCTACCCGCAACGGTGCTGCCCGAAATTGACCGGCATTTGTCCCCTGAACAACTGACCCTGCTGCGTAATGGCACGGCCACCAACATCGCCACGATCTTTCCCAACACGACCTGGTCGATGGCACCAGGCCTGTTCTTCTTCGTGCGCACGTGGCAACCGGTCGCTCCCGGTCAGATCGAAATCTGGACCTGGACGCTCAGCCATCCCGACGCCAGCGAGGAGCAGAAGCGTGCGCGCGACCGGGGACTCAACCTCACCTTTGGTCCGACAGGTATGTTCGGCCAAGACGACATGGTCGTCTTCTCGCGCGGACAGCGGGGAGCGCGCGGTACCGTCGCGTCCCACGAGTTCATGAACTATGGCTACTCCAACGGGGCACCCGACAAGCGCGGCTACCTGTCGGAGGATGGTGAATGGCCCGGACCTGGTGACGTGTGGATCGGCTTCCCCGGCGACGACCAAATCTGGAACTTCTACTTGCGCTGGCTGCACCTCATGACCGGAGGAGACCTCTAGCCCTGGTTTCGTCCTGCTGACCGAGTGCGGTGGCAGCTACGCGGCAACGTCCTGCAGCACAACGTCGGCGGCCGCGGATCCGGCATCGCGGTCGTCAACATCCTGACAACCAACGCCATATGACGGCTCGTCCGCCGCGAAGCCGACAGTTTCAGAAGAAAGGCTGCCAGTGAACAACGACGGTATGCAGATCGGCGTGGTGTTTCCCCAAACCGAACTCGGCGGCGACGTGGGAGTTGTCCGCGCCTATGCCGAGGGAGTCGAGCAGCTCGGCTACGCTCACGTCCTGGCCTACGAACACGTCGTCGGCGCTGATCGTGCGGTGCATACCGGTTGGGCCCTGCCGCATGACGTCCACAGCATGTTTCACGAGCCTTTCGTGCTGTTCGGATTCATCGCTGCGATCACCCAGCTGGAACTGGTGACCGGGGTGCTGATCCTGCCGCAACGGCAAACGGTGCTAGTCGCCAAGCAGGCCGCCGAGGTGGATCTACTGTCGAACGGCCGGCTCCGCCTGGGCATCGGTCTGGGCCGCAACGCGGTCGAATACGAAGCTCTGGGCAAGAACTTTCGCGATCGCGGTGTGCGGAGCGAGGAGCAGGTCGCCCTGCTGCGCAGGCTGTGGACCGAGCAGACCGTCACCCACGAAGGGGTCAGCGAACGGGTGACCGGCGCTGGGCTTGCTCCCGCTCCGATTCAGCGACCGATCCCCATCTGGTTCGGCGGTGCATCGGTGCCGGCCTACCGGCGCGCCGGCCGCCTGGGCGACGGGTGGTTTCCGGTGGTCGCGCCAGGCCCCGAACTCGACAAGGCCAAGTCGGTCGTCGAGGCGGCTGCGGTCGAGGCCGGCAGGGACCCGCGCACACTCGGGATGCATGCCCAGGCCAGTTGGGGGTTAGGCGGTGTTGACGCGATTGCGCAACAAGCCGAGTTGTGGCGTGAGGCGGGTTCTACTCACCTGTCGATCAACACGATGAACGCCGGTTTCACGTCCGTGGACCAACACCTTGCAGCGCTGGCAGCGGCGGCTGACGCGTTCGGCCTGTCCTAATGCCAAGAATTGTCGGCGAGTCTGGTTCCTACAGCTTAAATCAGATATATAGTATCGGCGGAGCCGAGAAGGATTCGGCGGTCTTATGCACCTTTCGGCATTGGGGAGGGGTCGCATTGATCTTGACGACGGGCGTCTCGAAACCGGTACGCGCGATTGGTGATTTCGTCGCCATGGCACTTGATACCTTGTTTCTAATGCCGCGGCGGCCGTTCGCGTGGCGGGAGTTTCTGCTTCAAACGTGGTTTGTGGGCCGAGTGTCGATTCTGCCGACGCTGATGTTGTCCATCCCGTTCACGGTGCTGACGGTGTTCACGGTGAATGTCCTGCTGGTCGAGTTCGGCGCGGCAGACTACTCTGGCAGCGGCGCAGCGTTGACCGCGGTCACCCAGATCGGCCCGGTCGTGACCGTGCTCGTGGTTGCCGGGGCGGGTGCCACCGCGATGTGCGCGGACCTCGGCGCCCGAACGATCCGTGAGGAACTCGACGCCCTGCGGGTGATGGGCATCAACCCGATCCAGGCGCTGGTGGTGCCCAGGGTGCTGGCCGCCACCGTGGTGGCATTGGCACTGTCTTCTTCAGTGACGCTCGTCGGGTTGACCGGCAGTTTTTTCTTCGCGGTATTCGTTCAGCACGTCACGCCGGGCGCGTTCGCCGCGAGTCTGACGCTCCTCATCGGGCTGTCCGACGTGATCATCGCGTTGGTCAAGGCCGCATTGTTCGGCCTGGCTGCCAGCCTGATCGCTTGCTATAAGGGCATCTCGGTCGGCGGCGGCCCGGCCGGAGTCGGCAATGCGGTCAACGAGACCGTCGTTTATGCGTTCATGGCGCTGTTTTTGATCAACGTGATCGCGACCGCCGTCGGTGTCAAGGCGACGATGTGACTCAGGCAGTCCCCAGCACCCTGTATCCCCGGCTCCGGCGCATGGTGCAGAGTTCGGTCGACGGCTGGAACCGCATCGGAAAGCAGACGCAGTTCTACACCAAGACCCTTACCTCGTCGGGAGCCGCACTGGCGCATTACAGCGGGGAAGTGGTGCGGTTGATCGCGCAGATGAGCCTGGGCACCGGCGCATTGGCGGTCATCGGCGGCACCGTGGTGATTGTCGGATTTTTGACCCTGTCGGCCGGCGCGCTGATCGCCATCCAGGGCTATAACTCATTGGCCGGCATCGGTGTCGAGGCCCTGACCGGTTTTGTCTCCGCTTATGTCAACGTTCGCATCATCGCGCCGTTGGTTGCGGGCATTGGCCTAGCCGCCACCATCGGCGCCGGCGCCACCGCGCAGTTGGGCGCGATGCGGATCAACGAGGAGATCGATGCGCTCGAAGTGATGGGCATCCAATCGATCCCTTACCTGGCGTCGACTCGGGTGATCGGCGGCGTGATCGTGGTGATCCCGCTGTATTGCGTCGCGGTGTTGATGTCTTTCGTGGCGGCTCGTTACGGCACCACCGCCATCTACCACCAGTCGGTGGGCGTCTACGACCACTACTTCAACACTTTCCTGAACCCGACGGATCTGATCTGGTCGTTCTTTCAGGCAGTCGTCATCGCCATGGTCGTCATGCTTGTGCACACTTACTACGGTTTCACGGCTTCTGGCGGGCCGGCCGGGGTGGGGGACGCCGTCGGTCGGGCGGTGCGCACTTCGCTGATCTTTGCGGTGCTGGTAACCCTGTTCGTCTCGCTGGCCATCTACGGCCAGTCCGGCAAACTCAATTTCGCCGGGTAACGAGATGGCAGCCAGGAAAGGGGAGGGCCGTATCCACCCGGCGTTGTGGACGGTGTTTTTGATCGTCGCGCTTGTCAGCTTCGTGGTGGTGTGCTCGTCGCTGTTCAGCGGATCGTTTAACTCCTATGTTCCAGTCACGCTGACCTCCGACCGCGCGGGTCTAATGATGGAGTCCGGCGCCAAAGTCAAGCTGCGTGGAATCCAGGTCGGCCGGGTCGCGGCGGTGACGGACCGGACTCAATCGGTGAGCCTGAAGCTGGAGATCGATCCCGACGAGATCAAGTACATCCCGGCCAACGTGCAAGCACAGATCCAGGCCACCACGGCGTTCGGCTCGAAATACGTCGACCTGATCTATCCGGAGCACCCCAGCCCCAAGCGGCTGGCCGCCGGGGCCGTACTGCGGTCGCGCAACGTCAGCACCGAAGTGAACACCGTTTTTCAGAACCTCGTCGGCGTGCTGCACCAGATCGAACCCGCCAAGCTCAACGCCGTGCTGGGCGCGCTCGCCGACGGCCTACGTGGCCAGGGCGAGCGTATCGGCGAGGCCACCACCGACGCCAACCAGGTGCTGCTGGCCATCAACCCGCGGATGGATACCGTGCAGCGAGACTTTCGGTCTTTCAAGGGATTTGCTGACACCTACGGTGCGGCCGCCCAGAACATCCTCACCGTGCTGAACGCGGCCAGCACCACCAGCACCACCATCACTGACCACGCGTCGGCTCTAGATGCCCTGCTGCTCAACACAATCGGATTCGCACACACAGGCATCGACCTGCTGGCCCCAAACCGAAACAACCTGATCCGTTCGATCAACCTGCTCGAGCCGACCACCAATCTTCTGATGAAGTACAACCCGGAGTACACGTGCTTGCTGGTCGGCTCGAAGTGGTTCCTGGACAACGGCGGCTACGACGGAACCGGCGGCATCAACGGCTATTCGGCTATCCTGGACGCCGGTCTACTCTGGGGCAACGACCCATACCGATATCCGGATAACCTTCCGATCGTCGCAGCCAAGGGTGGGCCCGGCGGCAAGCCCGGCTGCGGGTCACTGCCAGATCCCAGCAAGAACTATCCAGTGCGCTACCTGGTCACCAACACCGGCTGGGGGACCGGCCTCGACGTTCGGCCCAACCCCGGCATCGGTCACCCCTGGTGGATCGACTACTTCCCGGTCACCAGGGCGGTGCCGGAGCCACCCGTGATCCATGGCATGGGCCCGCCGGCCGTCGGCCCCGTTCCCTATCCGGGGGCGCCGCCCTACGGTGCACCGCTCTACGGACCGGGCGGGACGCCCCTGTATCCCGGGGTTCCACCGCCGTCGTCTCCGCCGGTGCCCGGTCCGGTACCCCCGCCTGCACCCTGACCGACCTGAGGACAAAACCGTGAGAGACAACTTGCGAGGTGCCATCTGGCGCGTTGCCATCTTCATGGTGTGTTGCGCGCTGGGCACTTTCACCCTGCTGGCGATCTTCGCGCAGCTGCGCTTCCAGACAGGAAAGACCTACAAGGCCGAGTTCACCAACGTGACGGGCTTGGCGAACGGCAACTTCGTGCGGATCGGCGGGGTGGAGGTCGGCAAGGTCCAAAACATTTCGATCAGGGACAACACCGTTGCGGTAGTTGAGTTCTCGGCCGATGACTCGGTGGTCCTCACCAAGGGCTCTAGGGCGGCGATCCGCTATGAGAACTTGATCGGCGGCCGCTATCTGGCCTTGGAGGAAGGCGCCGGCAGTGTCGACAAACTCAAACCCGGCCAAACCATCCCCTTGTCACAGACCGAACCGGCATTGGATCTAGACGCCCTGATCGGCGGCTTCCGGCCGCTGTTCCGTGCCCTGGACCCTGCTCAAGTCAATGCGTTGAGTGGCCAGCTGATCCAGGCTTTCCAAGGACAGGGCGCAACAATCGGCTCGTTTCTCACCCAGACCGCTGCGCTGACCAGCACCCTGGCAGACCGCGATGAGCTGATCGGACAAGTCGTCACCAACCTGAACGTTGTGCTGGGTTCGCTCGGGGATCAAGGCAAACAGTTCGACAACGCGGTCACCTCCCTGTCGGATCTGGTGCAGGCGCTGGCGGCCCGCAAGACGGATATCAGCAACGGTGTGGCCTATGGCAACGAGGCAGCCGGGACGATCGCCGACCTGCTGTCGCAGGCCCGGCCACCCTTACGGAAGATCGTCAATGAGGGAGACCGGACCGCAAGCATCGCGATGGGCGACACCGACTACCTCAATCATCTGCTCGACTCGCTTCCCGACAAGTACCGGCTACTCACCAGGCAGGGTATCTACGGCGACTTCTTCAGTTTCTATATCTGCGATCTGCTGCTGAAAGTCAACGGCAAGGGCGGCCAACCGGTGTATGTCAAGCTGGTCGGCCAGAGCACCGGGCGGTGCACGCCCAAATGAAATCCTTCGCTGAACGTAACTCTTTTGTTGTCGGCGCGATCGGTATCGCGGTGACGGCCGGGATCGTGGTGGCGGCATTGCAGTACGACAAACTTCCGTTTTTCTCCGGCGGTAACAAATACGCGGCGTACTTCGCCGAGGCCGGAGGGTTGCAAAGCGGTGCCGCGGTGCAGGTTTCAGGTTTCCGGGTAGGTCAGGTATCCAGTGTCGGGCTTGACGGCAACAAGGTGCTGATCAAGTTCGACGTAGCCAAGAACATCCGACTCGGCGACCGGACCGAGGCTGCGATCAAGACCAAAAGCGTGCTCGGGGCGAAAATCCTCGAGGTCATCCCGCGTGGGGAAGGCTGGCTGCACGGTCCGGTACCAGTCAGCCGCACCACCTCGCCGTATCAATTGCCTGATGCGCTAGGGGATTTGACCGCGACGATCAGCGGTCTCAACACTTCTCAGCTGTCCGATGCCCTGCAGACGCTGGCACAGACTTTCCAAGACACACCACCGGAGTTGAAGGTCGCGGTGCAGGGTGTGGCACAGTTCTCGAAGACGCTCAACGAGCGCGACGCCCAATTACGCAACCTGCTGGCCAACGCCAACAAGGTGACGGGTGTGCTCTCGCAGCGGGCCGATCAGGTGGTCAGCCTGATCGCCAACACCAACGCATTGTTGGCCCAATTGCAGACCCAAAGCCGTGCGCTGGAACGGCTTTCGGGTAATATCTCCGCACTCTCCAAGCAACTGTCCGGATTCGTCGCCGACAACCGCGCCCAACTAAGGCCGACGCTCGACAAGCTCAACGGTGTCTTGACCATTCTCGATAACCACAAAAAACAGATCCAGGACGTCCTCAACAAGTTCCCCAAATACATTATGGCGCTGGGCGAAACCGTGTCATCCGGTCCCTTCTTCAAGGCCTACCTGGCCAATCTGGTGCCGGGCCAGTTCATTCAGCCGTTCATCGACGCGGCATTCTCCGATCTCGGCCTGGATCCCAATGTGCTGTTGCCGTCGCAGCGGACCGATCCACAGACCGGGCAGCCAGGCACCCCACCGCTACCCGTTCCCTACCCGCGCACCGGGCAGGGCGGCGAACCGAATCTGACGCTGCCCGATGCCATCACGGGTAACCCCGGCGATCCCCGATATCCCTACCACCAGCCGCTTCCGGCGCCACCACCGGGCGGCCCGCCGCCCGGGCCGCCGACGGGCTACACGCCGACACCCGTTCCAAGCGCCCCGGTGACATCTGGTCCCGGCGCGCCCGGGCCGGCCCGAGTGACTGTGGTACCGCTGCCGGCGCCATCCGCCAGCCCGGGCCTGGGACCGTCCCCAGGCGGTCCACCGCCGACAACCGATGAAACGGAGGCGCGACGGTGACCCGGCTACGAAGCGCCAGGATCGGCCTGGCCACCGGCCTGGCCCTGCTGCTGATCGCCGGGATTTTCGTGGAGGTGCGATTGACCGGGGCGACCTCCCACACCAGGGTCACCGCGTATTTCGACAACACCAACGGACTCTTCCCCGGTGACGAAGTGCGTATCCTCGGCGTGTCCGTCGGAAAGATCGACAAGATTGAACCGCAACCCCAGCGCGTCAAAGTCGAGTTCTGGTTCGACGACCAATACAAAGTGCCCGCCGACGCCGACGCCGTGATCCTGTCGCCGTCGCTCGTTACCGCGCGGGCCATCCAGTTGACACCCGCGTACACCCATGGGCCGACGATGCAGAATAACGCGGTCATCCCGCAGAACCGTACGGCCGTCCCAGTCGAATGGGACGACTTCCGCGCCCAGCTGCAAAAGCTGACCGATTATCTGCAGCCTACCGAACCGGGCGGTGTCAGCACCCTGGGCGCATTCGTCAACACCGCCGCCGACAATCTGCGCGGCCAGGGCGCCAACATCCGCGACACCATCATCAAACTCTCGCAAGCGATTTCCGCTCTGGGCGACCACAGCACCGACATCTTCGGCACCGTGAAAAAGCTGTCGATCCTGGTCTCGGCGCTACAGTCCAGCACCGGCCTGATGAGGCAGCTGAATACGAACCTGGCGGGCGTTACAGCGCTGCTGGCCACCGACCCGAACGAAATTTCCAACGCCGTCAGGGATCTGAACACGGCGATCGGTAACGTCCAGAGCTTTGTGGCCGAAAACCGCGAATCGATCGGAACCACCTCAGACAAGTTGGCTTCGGTGACCACGGCACTGGTCGAGAGCCTCGGCGACATCAAGCAAGCGCTGCACGCCGGCCCCAACGGATTCCAGGACTTCGTCAACACCTACAGCGCCGCAGGGGGCGCCATAACCGGGATCCCGGTCATCAACAACTTCTCCAACATGATTTCGTTCCTGTGCGGCGCCGTCCAGGCGGCGTCGCGTCTGGGCGCGGAGCAATCAGCAAAGCTGTGCGTCCAATACCTGGCGCCCATCATCAAAAACCGGCAATACAACTTCCCTCCGATCGGCGAGAACATCGTCGTCGGCGCCCAGGCGCGGCCCAACGAGCTCACCTACAGCGAGGATTGGCTGCGGCCGGATTACGTTCCACCGCAACCGCCCCCAACGGCCGGGGGCAGCACGCCGTCGCCTGAACAGGGACCGCCGCCGAACGGATCGCCAGCACCCGCTGACACTGCGACGGTGCTTCCGCCCGAAGGGGTTGCGACAAATCCGGCCCAGGGCCTGCCCGGGATGATGGTGGCGCCGGCAGGTGGATCATGATGCCGACCCGCTGGCGCCGCAACGCCGCTGCTGTGGTGCTCGTTGCGGTTGGGGTGTCCGGCTGCGGTTGGCGCGGAGTGAACTCGCTGCCGCTGCCCGGGACGTCAGGAGGTGGCCCTGGCTCCTATGAAATCAAGGCCCAACTACCTGACGTTACGAATATCCAGCAGAACTCCCGGGTTCGAGTCGGTGACGTGACGGTCGGCAATGTCACCAAAATCGAGCGCGAGGGCTGGCACGCACTGGTGACCATGCGGCTCAACGGCAACGTCAACTTGCCGGCGAATGCGACGGCAAAGGTAGGCCAAACCAGCCTGCTGGGCTCGCTACACATCGAGCTTGCGCCGCCGACCGAAGTCCCACCCAAAGGCGAACTCCACCAGGGGTCACTCATCCCGCTGTCCTCAGGGTCGGCGTACCCGACAACCGAACAAACGCTGGCTACGCTGTCGACGCTGCTCAACGGCGGCGGGCTCGGCCAGATTCAAGAGATCACCAAGGCGTTCAGCACCGCATTCACTGGCCGCGAACAGGATCTGAGAAGCCTCATCAAACAGCTCGACCAGTTCATCACACACCTCAACGACCAGAAGAACGACATCATCCGCGCCACCGACAGTCTCAATAGACTCGTCGCTCAATTCGCCGATCAGAAGCCGGTGATCGATAAGGCGCTACGAACGATTCCCAACGCATTGAGCATCCTGAAACAGGAGCGAGAGAACCTCGCCGAGGCCATCGATCAGCTGGGCAAATTCAGTGCGCTGGCAGCCGATTCGGTCAACCAGACCAAGGAAGCACTGGTCCAAGAGCTCCGCGATGTCGGGCCGGTGTTGGAGTCGCTGGCCAACGCCGGCCCGGCGCTGACCCGCTCACTGAGCTTCCTGGCCACCTTCCCGTGGCCGAACGAGACACTCGACAAATGGTGGCGCGGGGACTACGCCAACGTCTCCGTCGTCGTCGACCTCACGCTGAGCCGTCTCGACGCGGGCCTATTCACTGGCACCCACTGGGAGGGCAACCTGACCGAGCTGGAGATGCAGTGGGGCCGCACGATCGGACAGATGCCCAGCCCGTATACCGCGGCCAATCCGCTGGTCGTGCCTTATCACCGCGACGAGGGGTCCTGATATGACCACCAGGCGGATCAAGATTCAGCTGGCGCTTTTCATCGTGGTGTCACTGGTCGCCGGCGGGTTCATGGTCTTCGGCTACATCAGGTTGCCGGCGATGTTCGGCGTTGGCCATTACACCGTCACCGTCGATCTGCCGCAGTCGGGAGGGTTGTACAAGCGAGGCAACGTCACCTATCGCGGTACCGAGGTGGGTCGCGTCAAGGACGTTCGTCTCACCGACACCGGTGTCGAAGCGGTGCTGACACTGCGGTCCGATGTGGTGATCCCCTCCGACCTGGACGCTCAAGTCCACAGCCAGAACGCGGTGGGGGAGCAATATATTGCGCTGCTGCCACGCGACGGCACGTCTGCGCCGTTGAAGAACGGCGACGTGATACCGCTGAGCCGGACCTCGGTGCCACCGGACATCAACAGCCTGCTGAACGGGGTAAACCGTGGCTTGCAGGCGATCCCGCGCGACAATCTGAAGACCACCGTCGATGAGGCATACCTCGCGGTCGGCGGGCTGGGCCCGGAAATCCAACGGTTCGTCAAGGGCTCCACCGCGCTGGCCATCGATGCCCGCGACAACCTCGACGCGTTAACCACGCTGATCGATCAGTCCCAGCCGGTGCTGGACTCTCAGACGCAAACCTCGGACGCCGTTCAAGCGTGGGCGGCGCATCTGGCCACCATTACCCGGGAGCTGCAAACACAGGACAGCGCGGTTGCGGGTGTGCTCGAGAAAGGGGCACCGGCCGTCGACGAGTCTCGTCAACTCTTTCAGCGGCTGCAGCCGACGTTGCCGCTTCTGCTCGCCAATCTGGTCAGCGTCGGCGACGTGGCGGTCACCTACCGCAACGACCTCGAGCAGTTGTTGGTGCTGCTGCCTCAAGGTACCGCCATCATGTCGGGGGTGATGATTCCCGACATGAACACAAAGCTCGGCTACAAAGGCCCCTTCCTGAGCTTCAAATTGAACGTCAACCTTCCACCACCGTGCACCACCGGATACCTCCCGGCCCAGCAAATGCGGGTGCCGTCGGATGTAAGCCCGTTGGACCGACCATCCAGCGAGCTGTACTGCCGGATACCGCAGGACTCTCTGTTCAACGTGCGCGGCGCCCGCAACACGCCATGCGAGACACACCCGGACAAGCGCGCCGCGACAGCGAAACTGTGCGAAAGCGACGAAAACTACGTGCCGCTCAACGAGGGCAACAACTGGAAAGGTGACCCAAACGCCACCCTGTCCGGGCAAGACATCCCCGAACTGCCGCCGGGATCGCCGCCACCGACGGGCACACCTCCGGGACCCGCACCCTCACCGATCGCGGCCGCTCAATACGACCCAGCCACCGGCACCTACATCGGGCCCGACGGCCATGTCTACACCCAAGCCAATCTCGCCCAGACCGCCCCTAAGGAGCAGACATGGCAAAACATGCTGATACCCCCGACGGGGAACTGAGTGGGTCGACGAGGCCGCCACCAAACACCACCGCCGAAGATCTACCAGCGTCCATTGACGATCAAGACAGCGAGGCCGTCGAATCGCAGGATCCTGCCTCTGACATTGAGGTACCCAGCACGCAGGCGACCACGGTCGACGATACCGAAGGGGTGGATCACACGGACGAACCCGGCGAGGCCGCAGCTGCCAAGCGTCCGCGCTCCGGTGTGCGGCTGGCGTTGGCGTTGGGGATCGTGGTGATTCTGGCGCTGGGCGCAATAGCCGGTTGGCTAGGCTACCGCGGCTACCGGGAGCATCAGGCCATGCAGCAGCGCGAGCTTTTCTTGCGGGTCGGTCGGCAGGGTGCGCTGAATTTGACCACGATCAGCTACACCGAAGTGGACGTCGACGTGCAACGGATCCTGGACTCCGCGACGGGCAGCTTTTACGACGATTTTCGGAAGCGGTCCCAGCCGTTCATCGATGTCGTCAAGCAGGCCCAGTCGAAGTCTGTGGGCACGATCACCGCAGCGGGTCTCGAGTCCATCGACGGTGATCGGGCTCAGGTACTGGTGGCAGTGCATGTGACCACATCCAATGTCGGCGCTGCCGAACAACCACCGCGGGCCTGGCGCATGCGTGTTGACGTGCAGAAGGTGGGCGACGGAGCCAAGGTCTCGAATGTCGATTTCGTACCATGACCGCGTCCGGCACCCCCGACGACGCCATGACGCACGGGATCGAGATAGCTGAGCGGGAGGAGACCATTCACCTGACCGAAGAGGAGAAGACCATCGAGGCCGACGTAACCAGCGGGGCTCACGATGAGCCCGAGCCCGGCGACACCGACGAATCGACCGAAGCGGCCGCATCCGCCGCCGACGCCAGGGCCGGCGCATCCTCCGCAGCCGCGAATGGCGACAAGCGTCGCCTGTCCTGGACGCGTGTGCTGGCCTTCGGGTTGCTGCCCGCGCTGATGCTGATAATTGCAATGGCCGCAGGCTTTTTGAAATGGCAGGAATCGTCGATGCGCGAGGCGGAGACTGCCCGGCTGGAGTCCATGCAAGCAGCAAAGGACAGCACCATTGCTCTTCTGTCGTACCGGCCCGATACCGTCGAGAAGGAGCTGAACGCCGCCCGCGACCGGTTGACCGGGAGCTTCCGGGACTCTTACACCTCGCTAACTCATGACGTCGTGATCCCCGGAGCCAAACAGAAGCAGATCTCAGCGGTGGTCAGCGTCCCCGCCGTGGCGTCGGTATCGGCCAGTGCTGATCATGCAGTTGTGCTGGTGTTCGTCAATCAGACCATCATCGTCGGCACCGACGCGCCCAGCGCCACCGCGTCCACCGTCAAGGTGAGCTTGGACAAGATCGGTAGGCGTTGGCTGATTTCTGATTTCACGCCGGTATGACCGCTGACGAGCTCACAGTCGGTTGTGCCGGATTCGAGGTCACGAGTGGATCACGTTGGGTAAGACGGATTGAAGAAACCAAATCTGTCGATACGGCCATCGGCTTCTGGTTCCGAATGTATTGGCGCAATCGCCATTCCGGCGGCTACGCGGGCGGTGGGTACGCTCCTCGAAGAATCGAGGCCAACCAGTTCACGGCGCCTTCGATCTGATCGCTAGCGTCATAGTCGGGGCGGGGATCCATTCGATCGGTCTCTAATTGGTGGCGCCAACAGAAGCGTTGCGACGTAACCGCTCTCATAGGCCCGACTTAAGTTGGTTGACCATAAACGGCCACCACGACGGTGCGGTCCAGGCTGTTTTCTGACCACACGCCCATGTTGGTGTTGGCACAGTCGGACACGATGGCCAGGTCGGCGGGGTTGTAGTACCACTGGTTGAGGATCTCGATGCCGCTGATCGCGACAGCGGGATTGATCGCCACGGTTTCGGCGACCTTGCCGCGAAAGCCGGCGGCTTGGGCGCGGTCTTGCGATGTTGATCCATTTGAGCCAATGTCGCTATCCAGGGTGCGGTTGTTGAGCACATCGATTGTGTGCGATTGCGTCGCCAACTGCAGTCGGGGATTGATCCTCACGTCATTGGTGCAGCCGGCTTGATGCTGGATGGTGTAGACGTTCGCGACAACTCCGTCATTGAGTCGCTTGTTGTCGGCGTGTGCGGTGGGTATCGCCACCGCGGCGCCGAGCCCAAGCGTTAACACGGCAGCCATCGGGAGTGTTCGGTGACGCCGCGGCTGGATCATGAGGAGGCTTTACTGCGTGGTCACGGGGCTGGCGGCCGGTAGTGCACCGCCTTCGATGACAGCTTTATATAGTATACGATATTGGTGTATCGGCCAGCGCGGTCGCCCCGATCTTGAATCGAAGAACAGCCCGTCGAAATGCACAGGATTGCGCACCGAAACGCCGACCGACCAGCTACATTCGCACACCGCTCGTGGCAAAGGAGCAGCCTTGACATGCCTGCCCATCCTGAGCGGTCCGATATGTCCGTCGTCAGCAGTGGTCGATTTGGCCAGGCGAGACCGCTTGAAGGACGCTGGACCACTGTAGAGCGAACCGATACTCCGCTGCTGATATGCCTGCACGGAAGCGGTTACGACAGCCGCTACTTTGACGCACCCGGTTGCTCACTGCTGAGCCAAGCAAGCGCAGCGGGATTTGCGATCGTCTCGCTAAACCGGCCCGGTTATCCCGCCGACGATGACTCCGCCCGTCGGCAGCCGTCCTTCTCGCATGCGGTAGGCATCATCGCCGAAGCCGTCACTGATGCATGGGATCAGCTGGGTGCCTGCCGTCCGGGCGTTTTGCTAATCGGGCACTCAATCGGCGCGGCGGTTGCCATCCATGTGGCAGCCGAGAAAACCTTCTCTCCGCTGCTCGGGCTGGCAATTTCCGGGGTCGCCGACGAACTCGCGCCGGGCGTGGCTGAACTGGTCCAGCAGCTGCCCCCCGACATCGCCCTGCCCATGCCGCCGGAGCTCCACCGCCAGCTCTTCTATGGGCCGGACTGGACGTTGAACACGACCACGCTGGCTGACGTATCGGGTCTGGTCGTGAACACCCCCTCGGCTGACCTGGTGGAAATCAACACCAGATGGGCCGATGACCTGCCGAAAGTGGCGGCCCGCGTGGAGGTTCCGGTGCATTATGCGCTCGCGGAGTTCGACGGACTCTGGGAAACATCCGCCGAGCGAGTTGCCACCATTGCCCGCCACTTCTCGGGTGCGCGATTCGTAGAGGCCTCGTTGTGGCGCTGCGTCGGACACAACATCGAACATCACCGGCTCGGCGAAGCCTATAACCGGGCGGTATTGGCTTTCGCCGAACGCTGCGCGATGGAGACACGTCGACCGAAAGCTTGATCAAACAGCACCCACGTTTATGGCTATCTCATGAATCTTTCCCCGTGCGATAGCCCGGTTCTCACAGGAGAGATATTTCACGCATCCGGACGCGGCGAGCTGGGGTCTCGGCAAGGTGCAGATGGTGCCGACAAGATCCGAGCGCTAACGTGCTAACGCAGAAAGATCACATACGGCATGGGTGTATCCGCGGTCCAAGGACTAGTCTTCGCTGTAGTCTCGGCCTACGTCATTGCCGCCGCGCCACGTGCCAAGCGCGACGACGCCGTCGGGCGTTCGCTCATGGTCATCTCGCACCTCAGCTCACCCGGCCGCCTAAGTTCGACCCAGCCTGGCGCATCCAAGTTGGGTCCAACGCGTTGCCGTAGAACTCGACCGCCTGCTTGTAAGCTTCCTCGCCGGGGCCGGCGATTTGCGAGAGCATATGAGCGAGCGCAATCGTCGCGGTGTTGATCGGGCGCCGGATCGCCTCATACTCGGTGAGCGCGTCGGTGAATGCCTGCTCGGACGCCCCGTCGTCGAGCAGCACGGGGCTGAGCAACTCCGCGAGTTTAGCCGAGTCCTGGATGGCGATGTTGAGCCCTTGACCCCCAACAGGATTTATGGTGTGGGCGGCGTCGCCGCTGAGCGCGGCACGTGGCCCGGCGTAGCTGGCCGCATGGGTTCGCTTGATGCGATAGACATGCGAGCCGCCCCGCTTGCTGAGCTGCAGCTCCTTTAGGAGCGGGTGGCGCTGGGCCAGCCGCGCGCCGAGCTCAGCCTCGCTCAACGCCATCCACTGCCGGGCCTCATCCCGGCGCACCGTGAGCACCACCCGGTGGCGTCCCACCGGGGTGGTCGGAAGGATCCACACCGTGCCCTCAGGGTGCAGCAGAATGAAACCGTGGTCCGGCTTCAGCCACGACGGCGTCGGGCTGTGCAGCACCACGATCCAGTTGTCGTACTCATGCACATCCACCAACGGGATGCCCAGCGTCTGGCGAGTGAAAGACTCCGCCCCGTCTCCACCGACCACCATCCGCGCGTTCGTCGTCGCGTTGTCGGTGCCAAGCAGCCAGGCGCCGCGACCCGACTCGTCGTCACGCGCCAGCGCGCGGACCCGGTCCTGCTGTACGACGGTGCCAGCCGATTTGGCCGCCTCGAGGAACACGGCTTCCATCTCGGCGTGGTTGAGCAGCCACGACTCGCGGATTTCCGACTGCGCAGAGAGGCTCCCCCCTGAGTCCACGACCTGAAGGCCGCGCCACCTGCCCGCGCCTCGGGCCTCCAGAAGGTCGAGGATGCCTAGCTGCCGCACCACCTCGACAGTGGGCGCGTGCAGAATGTCCCCGCGATTCGGGTCACGCGCAAGATCGCGGCGCTCGAATAACCGGACCGAGCACCCGTGCCGGGCGAACGCGAGAGCCGCGGCGGCCCCTGCCAAACCTCCGCCGATGACAGCGACATCGCATTGGTTGTCGTGCATTTCTATTTCCTTCCCAGGCCTTCGTGCAGCCCTCGTAATCGATGAGCTGGCACGGATCTAGAAGCGCAGCAGGGGCGTTACCCGCATCGCAGCAATGATAAAATATTTAAATTGATAATGCGGCAGTGGCTGAAACCAGTATGTCGAGCACTGGGAATGGGCATGAGTTTCTAATGGCTCTACGGGAACGCGGCTGCTCTCGGCGATTGGCAGCGCTTGTAACTGGCACATGGCGGAGGAAAAGCGGGCTTATGAAAGCAGTAAGGTTCGACCGCTACGGCAGCGTGGACGTGCTTGAGGTGCGAGAGGTTCCCCGCCCAGTGCCGGGCGCTGGTGAAGTGCTAGTCGAGGTGAAGGCAGCTGGTATCAACCCAGGTGAAGCCATGATTCGCCAGGGTGTGTTCCACGAGATCTTCCCGGCGACGTTTCCGTCCGGGCAGGGCAGCGATCTGGCCGGTGTCGTCACGCAGGTCGGCCTTGGCGTCGAGTTGTTCTCGGTGGGCGACGAAGTGCTGGGTTTCACGAACAACCGTGCCAGTCACGCCGAATTCGTTGTGGTGCCTGCCGATCAGCTCACCGCCAAACCGCCAGCAGTGTCGTGGGAAGCCGCGGGTGCTCTCTTCGTGGCCGGCACAACGGCATACGCCGCGGTCGGCTCGGTCGAGTTGACGCCCAGCGACACCGTCGCGATCGCGGGCTCCACTGGCGGGGTAGGCGCGATAGCTGTACAGCTGGCCAAACGTACCGGCGCGACGGTGCTCGGCATCGCCGGCCCGTCCAACGACGAGTGGCTGGCTGCACATGGCGTGATCCCAGTCAACTACGGCGACGATCTGGCCGACAGGTTGCGCTCGGCGGCACCTGACGGCCGGGTCGATGCGTTCTTGGACTTCTTTGGTGGCGGCTACGTCGAATTAGCCATAACCGAGCTGGGCATTGCGCCACAGCGCATCGACACCATCATCGACTTCCCGGCGCTAGAGCGGTTTGGACGGTTCGGGGTCAAGTTCGTAGGCAATGAGGACGCGGCCAACGCCGCTGTGCTGGCCGAGCTCGCCACAATGATCGCTGCAGGCCAACTGGAAGTGCCGATCGCCGAGGTTATTCCGCTCGACGAGGTTCAGCGCGCCTACTCCATACTTGAACGCCGCGACACCCGCGGCAAGATCGTACTTCAGCCCCAGCCTAGCTTAGCTACGTCGGCGGGTTGATTTCTTTGGCAGAGCGGGGGCATAAACGCCACGGTGACGAATTGGGGGCGTGCAACCGGGAAGGAATTTATGTGGCCGAATTGGCGCCCAAGCGGCTGTCCGGCGCTATCACGTGGTCGCGCAATGATCTCCTCGTCCCGCACTGTCAGGAAATCCCGGAAACCGCGAGGTCAGCCCAACAGCAGACGACCTGGTCGCGGTATACAAGCTTTGGTCAACAACGCACGCAAGGGCGACCTCGACGATGTGCTCTCGACCATCGACACGTTCGCCTACGAAAAGTCATTCCTGATCAGCATCGGTGACGAGAAGGGCAAGCTCCTCGAGGCCGCGATCCAGCGGACCAACCCAAAATTATGCCTTGAGTTAGGCACCTGCGTCGGCTACAGCGCGCTGCGGATCGCCCGCGCAGCGCCGTCTGCGAAGGTGTTCTCGGTGGAGTTCTCTGCCGCCAATGCCGAGCTTGCGCGCCGGGTATGGGGGCACGCTGGCGTCGACAACCAGGTCTCCTGCGTGGTCGGCACCATCGGTAATGGCGGCCGCACCCTCGACACGCTCGCGAACAAGGATTTGCCACGGGGACACTGGATTTCCTATTCCTCGATCACGATAACTCCACTTACTTGGCCGACCTGCTGAGCATCGTCGAGCGTGGTTGGCTGCACCCCGGCTCGATCGTGGTGGCCGACAACGTACTGGTGCCCGGAGCGCCAAAATACCGCAAGTACATGCGCGAACAGCAGGGCAAGCGGTTCACCACCATTGAGCACAGGACCCACCTCGAATACCAGGACTTGGTACCGGATCTGGTGCTCGAGTCGGAGTACCTCGTCTAACTCGCTGGCCCAATCCGCACGCCGCGCAAGCCAATGCCGCCGGTGGGCTGAGCGCGAGAATCGGCAGGTGTCTCTGAAAGGCAATCGCTGACGGCGCGGCTAGCGAGGATGGCGGGTATTGCCGTTGAAGTATCGGCCAGTGGCAGGAACACGTTCGTTCGTCGAGGCCAGCGGTGGAGCGCTATCGAAAACGCCTGAGCCGCATTACAGGGCGCGCCTGCGGGTGCCAGGCGCGCGAGTTTGCCTCGTGACCGAGGTCATCAACGCCGCCGCTGACTCTTTCTCGGCCACAACCAGTTTCGCTATGCCGACGTATCGAGGCAGATCATCGTTGGGCGCGTTGCGCTCTCAAGTATGAAGGTGAGGTGAGCGACGGATCTTCGATAGATCGGACGTGCGCAAGTGGAACTCGATTCTCGTTACATGCTCGCTCCGGTGCCGGCCAGCGCCAGCAGGGCTACCTCGGTGGCGGTGTCGAAGCCCAGCCCGAACAGCACCCCGACGGGGAACATCTGGGTGGGGCGTTTGATGCGTTTCATGATGGGGCGCAGGATGGGGGCCAGAAATCCCCGGTTGTTGAGGTGGTCTTCGAGTTCTGCTTCGTCGAATTCGCCACGGCGCATCGTCAGGAACACCCGCCAGATTCCGATCAGGGCGACGACGTTGATGATGCCGATGAGGTAGAGGAACAAGCCCGAGGACAACGTGCCGGCGATGCCCAGTGTGTGGCGGGCCGGGGAGTCGTCGTTGATCAGTTCCCCGGCGACCTTGGTGGCGGCGATGACCAGCAGGGCTAGCACCAGGACCATCATGGAGTGCCCGATGGCGAACCAGAATCCGACGGATTTGGGTTTGGCGCCGTCGGCGGTGAGCTTGCGGGTGGTGTTGTCGATGGCGGCGATGTGGTCGGCGTCAAAGGCGTGGCGCAGCCCGAAGGTGTAGGCGGTGATCCCCAAGCCGATACCGAAGACCTGTTGTTCCGACCTGGTAGTGGTGCGGGGCGATCAGCAAGATCAGCGAGCCGAACCCGATGAGGTGAAGTGCGGCGATAGCGGCGGCCAGGGTGCTGAACTCCAACCAGTCACGCCGGTTCCAGGATCGAACCATCCGACGAAACACGTTGCGCGTCGACGGGTACGGGGAATGCGTTGACATGGTCGGTCGGTGCTCCTCCCCAGGCGGGCAATTTTGAGCCGGTGACACTCAGGTCCTTGGGGTCGCGCAGTCGCAAAGACGTTGAGCCACAGGTGAAAGCTATCGAAACAGAAACCTGCGAGGCCGTCAATTTCGGTTCGGCGATTCCCGGCCGGTGCTACCGTCGCCTCATCTGCGAGGAAAAGGAGCGTCGTGAGTACTGCCGCGGAACGGGCGAAGCAGCTGGCATTGGTCTCCAGACTCAAGGCGACATATCCGGAGGTCCCGGAATGGCCGGCTCCGGACATGATCACATCCGATCATTACTGGGCGTACCTGAAGACCAACCAGGATCAGGGTGGTCAGCTGAATGTGGCCGAGCCCTTCCTGAACAAGGAGGAAGAGCAGTGGGAGATGATGACCTACGTGCTCTGCGAGGTTCTCGGTTGGGGGGCATCTGGGTTTCGGAGGAGCGGCGTCGGACCGCCGACGTCGATGTGGGTCTGCCGATCTATCTGGGCCTGCCCTATTACGCGCGCTGGCTGTGGTCGGTGGGCAAGATCCTGATCGAGAAGGAGTACATCACCTGGGGTGAGCTGACCGATCGGTTGGCTGAGGTGCAGGCCCGCTACGCCGGCGGTCTCAAAGGGCGGCTGCCGGAGGCCCAACCCAAGTTCGAAGGCGACGGCTCGAAGGTCAAGCGCAACCGCAACCACATCGAGGCACTCGGCAAGGGCGACCCGGGGATGTATGCCGGCAAGGCCGGTAAGGCCGAGTTCAAGGTCGGTGACCGGGTGAAGGTGCGCGAGCTGCCGGCGATGTTCTACACCCGCACCCCGGAATATGTGCGCGGTGCCGAAGGGGTGATCGCCGAGGTCGCTTATGAGAGCCCGGCCCCGGAGGATGAGACTTGGGGTCGCGAAGACGTCAAGCCGGAGTGGTTTTACATCGTGCGGTTCAAGCAGGCCGACCTGTGGGATTCCTACTTCGGCCACGCGAACGACACTCTGCAGACCGAAATCCCGGAGCGCTGGCTGCAAACCGCCGGCTGAGCCATGCCCCTCACGCTCATTCCCGTTGTGCTCGAAAGGAATACCCCTACTTATGTCTGATCACGGTCACGATCACGATCACGATCACGTGCGCACCGTCAAGCCGATGGTCGATGAGATCACCGACTTCGAGGTTCTCGAGATTGCCCTGCGCGAACTGTGCATCGAGAAGGGCCTGTTCACCGCCGAGCAGCATCGCGTCTTCACCGAGTACGGCGAGCAGATCGGCCCCACGCCCGCGGCCCGGCTGGTGGCCAAGGCCTGGTTGGAGCCGGAGTTCAAGAAACTGGCACTGACCGACGCGATCGCCGCCAGCAAGGAGGTCGGCGTCGACTGGCTGGACCCCACCGGCTTCGGCACCCCGAGTGACTTTTATGCGTTCAAGATCCTCGAGGACACCCCGACGGTGCACCATGTGATCGTCTGCTGCCTGTGTTCGTGCTATCCGCGGCCCATTCTGGGTAACTCCCCCGAGTGGTACCGCACCCCGAACTACCGTCGCCGCATCGTGCGCTGGCCACGCCCGGTGCTCGCCGAGTTCGGTCTCGAACTGCCCGACGACGTCGAAGTCCGGGTGGAGGATTCCAACCAGAAGCACCGCTTCATGGTCATGCCGATGCGGCCGGAGGGCACCGAGCGCTGGACCGAAGACCAGCTGACCGAGATCATCACCCGGGACTGCCTGATCGGGGTCGCCCTGCCCAAGCCTGGCGTCACCACCAACGTCATCACCGCAACCCGCCCGGCCATTCGTCCGGTGGTTGAGTGACCGACTTGGAAGACGAAGCCATGAGTAGCGAAGAGGAATTCGTCGTGCTCGACGAGATCGTGGAGCGCAACCAGTCCTGGCCGGTCATGGCGGCCAAGTACGGTGTCGAGAACCCGTTGCCGCCGTGGAAGACCAGCCTGGACGGGCTGTGCGACGTCCTCGACCGCTCCTGCAGCAGCGACGAGCTCAACTTGAGCTTCAAAGAACGCCGCGATGAGGAAGACGAGCTGTCGGCGAGCAAGTATGCCAACCTGCCTTACCCGGAGAACCAACTAGTGGCACTGGCGCACTGGCTGATGGCGCGCGGCGTCATCGACGAAGCGGAACTCAGACAACGACTGGCCACCATCCGGGCCAGGCTGGAAGCCTAACCCGAAAGAACATACCCGGGGCAGCGTGGCGCGGCGGAGTGGGCCGAGCCCGTGTCGGACCCACCCGTCGAAAATCGGCGGACAATATCTCAACAGCTCTGCGGGCCAAGGCAATTCGTCACAGTGACGAATTGCCGGCGGTGCGCCAGTAGTGGGGACAGGTGATCGATTGGCGGCTCCGCGGATTTGTCGCGCCGAATCCCTGCGCTACCGCCACCTCGGCCTCTCCGATGAGGCGTACCTGGGCGGACGCAGACGGAGGCAATGGTGGCCAGATCATGTAGCGAGGTGATCCACGGCGGTGTGCTTGCGCTGACGACGCCGGCACGCTGTAGTTCAGTACCGATAAGCGACATTATGTCAAGTGGTAAGTTGGTTATTCGCATATTCTGCGATTAGGTCAGCTTCTGATACTGCCCCGCTCAGACGTGAGATGTGTTGTTTGGCAATGTGATTGGCGTTCGCGGCGTTGATGGCGTCTTCGCTGGGTCACGTCTACTTCCGGCGTTTGGCGGCGAGCGCAGCATGGGCTTTGACCTGCACGTTCATAGCTTGCTATTGCAATCCTCGCATCTTGAATGCAGAATATGCATTCATTGAGGAGGTCGAGTGGACGCGACGATGGGCCGTCTGGTGTACCTGCCGGTTGGCGCGGCGGGACCGGACCCGGACGCGTTCCTCAGTGATGTTCTCACCGGGTGGCGCCGGGCGCAGCTCGCGCAGAACTTCTCGCCCGACACGGTGCGGCGCCGGATTGCGTCGGTGCTGCGGATGGGTGATTTCGTGGGCTCGTATCCGTGGCAGTGGACCGCGGCCGATGCTGATGATTTCTTCGGCCACCTGCGGGGCGTTCGCAACCTCGCTCATACGACGGTGCGCGCCTACCAGACCGATGTGAAGCTGTTCCTCGATTTCGCCACCGATCCGGCTTACGACTGGAATGAACACTGCGGGCGACTGTTCGGAACGGTGTTTTCTCAGGTGATCACCGAGTTCAATAGGGCGCGTCACGTTCAAGCCAACGACGCGCGGCCGCTGAAACGGCCCTTCACCCCCACCGAGCTGCAGCAGTTCTTCGACCTGGCCGACCTGGAGCCCGAGCGGATCCTCAATGCCGGACGCAAAGGCGCACTGGCGGCGTGGCGAGACGCGGTCGCCTTCAAGACCCTCTACGGATGGGGTCTGCGCCGCAACGAGGTTCGGCACGTTCAGATGGTCGACTTCTCGCGTAACGCTCGGGCCCCGTTGTTTGGTGAGTGGGGTCTGGTGCGCGTGCGCCATGGCAAGGCCATGCGCGGGTCACCGGCCAAACAGCGCACCGTGTTGACCGTTTTCGATTGGGCTGCTGAGGCGGTCGCGGATTGGGCTGAGCGCGGACTTCCCCGCTACGGCCAGCCCGTCAACGACCTGTTCCCCACCGAGAAGGGCGCGCTGGTGCCCGAGCGCAATCTGTGGCAGCGCATGCGCAACTTGGTCGACGAGCTGGGCTTCCCGGCCGGGCTGGACCTGCATTCGTTTCGCCGCGCCTACGCAAGCAACCTGCAAGTCGAGTACGGCTACGACGTCAGTTTCGTGCAGCTGCAACTTGGCCACGAGCATGCCTCCACCACCTCCATCTACACCCTGGCCGCACCGGACTACCGAGCCCGCGAGCTCGAACGCGTCCTGAGTGCGACCCTGGCTCGCAGTAACGCCCGCTTGAGTGGACCAACGCATAAGGAGTCATGATGAGACGCGAGATTCAATACCACTGGCGGGTACGTGAGCACATGGCCCGAGTCGGGATGAAGAACAGCCGCGATTTGGTCGGACCCCTGCGCGAGCGGGGCATCACGCTATCGGAATCGCAGATCTACCGCATCGTCGGCCAAGAACCCGAACGGATTGCGTTCAAAGTCCTCGTGGCGCTGTGCGACATCTTCGGTATTGAAGCAGGTGATCTGATCACCTATACCGCCATCGACACTCGCCAGTCGCGCAGCAAGGCGGTGAACTCACCTGCTGATGTCCCCCTGCTCAATGCCTACCGGCCGGTGAAGGCTCGGATCGTCTCCGATGACTGAACCGCGTAGACGCGGCCGGCCCCGCAGCACCGGCAGCCATGAATGCAGCCGATGCCACAACCTCGTCCCTAAGCTTCGGGTGAACTGGCCAGACGGGCCGATCTGCGGGGCGTGTTTCACCGCCGCTGCCCGCACCTACGGCCGGTGCGCGTTCTGCGGTGCCGAACGCCTGCTACCCGGACGCTCTCCGGCTAGTCAGCACATCTGCCGCGACTGCGCCGGCATCACCACCGATCTGAACTGCGTCAAGTGTGGACGGGAAGCCGAACGCCTGCGCGGCGGCCGCTGCGCACGCTGCGTGGTCACCGCCGATCTCGAGCAGATTCTCAAACCCCATGCACCACCGGACATGCGCATCAAACGGCTCATCACCGAGCTCGCAGCGGTCCCCCGGCCCGAAAGCATCATCATCTGGATGCGTCACCCTGTCACCGCCGCCCTGCTGACCAAGATCGGCAGCCGGGAGCTGCAGCTGAACCACCACGCCTTCGACGCGCTGCCGCCCTCACGCAGTCTCGAACATCTGCGCGAAATGCTCGTCGAGCACCGCATGATGCCCGACCGTGGCGACCCGCGCCTAGCCCGCTTCGAAACCTGGCTCGACCGACGACTGGAAACACTGAAACCCACCCCGGCCATTCATGCTCCGATCGAACAGTTCGCACGCTGGCACCACCTACGCCGACTACGCGAAAACGCCGATCCCACACGCAATATGGACAACGCCACCCGATGCGCCAAACAAGAAATCACCGAAGCCGGTAAGTTCCTGCGCTGGCTACTCGACGAACACAACACCACCATCAATGATCTGCAACAGGCCCACCTCGACGCTTACCTCTCCGAAGGAACGACCACCCGCACCACCATCCGTAACTTCCTCCAATGGCGCGCCCGCGCCGGCATCGCGGGTCCGTTCAAGACCCGATACCGCACCGCCCGCACCACTCCCCTCGCTTCGTCACGACAGCGACTGGAACTGATCAAAACCGTGGCCGAAGCCCACCAGGTCGCCTTATCCACCAGAATCGCCGCGCTCATCCTGCTGCTCTACGGCACCCCCGTCAGCAAGATCTCCGAACTCACAATCGACGATGTCAAGACCACACCGGCCCGGACAACGATCAAGATCGGGGACACGCCCGCTTTGATACCCGAAGCCCTACTCCCCCTGTTCCACCAACACCTCGCACAGCGGGGAAACCACCGCACCATGAACCACCACTCCCCGTGGCTATTCCCCGGAACCCGTGCGGGACAACACATCTCCGAACAATCACTCATGCACCGGCTACGCGGCCTCGGAATAGACATCCAAGCTGCCCGAAACGCAGCACTACACGACCTCACCAAGGAAATCGACCCCGTCTCCCTAGCCGACCTCCTCGGCTACTCGACCCAGGTCATGAACATCCACGCCGCCCGTGCCGCAGTACCAATGGCTACCTACCCCGCGATCAAAGCACCACGCGCGTTACATCATTAGTACCCGTCAGCAGCCCACGGCTTTGAGCTCGTCGAGATCGTCACTGACGGATTTCACCAGCTTCTCCATCACAACTAGGAATGACTTGCGGACGTTAACACGTGGTAGCTCAATCTCTTCCATGTAACCAGCGACCGCGGCAAAGTTCACCTCTACGTCGCGTGGCTCGGCCCCCTCCGGGCGGGCGCCGGACCGTGGCCGTCACCGCGGGCAGGTCGAGGAAGTGGCGCAGTTTGGCGACCAACATTGCGAAAGCAGGCCCGCTGGTTTGAGATGCCTGCCCTGCAACACCGCTTGCTCAGTTCGAGCTATCCAGAGCCCGGCCAAGAGATATTCTTAGCGTTCAATGCAGCATTGACAGGCTTGATTGTCGCCGATCGATGCCCCATCCGGGTCGCGGGAGAGGAAACGCCAAATGAGTCCCGACTATGACGTTATCGTGATCGGATCGGGTTTCGGCGGGTCTGTTGCTGCTCTTCGCCTGAGCGAGAAGGGATACCGCGTCGGCGTGCTCGAGCAGGGCGCGCGCTGGCACCCGGAGGACTACCCGCCGGATAGTGTGCCCATGCGAAAGACCATGTGGCAGCCCAGTTTCGGCCTCACTGGCCCGCTGCGGCTCACCGTTTTGAAGAACGTCGCTATCCAGTCGGCCGTTGGCGTCGGTGGCGGTTCACTGATCTACGGCAACGTTCTCTACGAACCGCCGGAGCAGTTCTACAACGATCCGCAATGGGCCTCGATCACGGACTGGAAGGCCGAGTTAGCGCCGTATTACGACCAAGCCAAACGAATGCTCGGCGTCGCGACGAATCCGAGGTTGACGCCCACGGACGCCGTCTTCAAGTCAATCGCAGACGATTTGGGTATTGCCGACACGTTTCACCCGACCCAGGTGGGCTCGTTCTTCGGCGAGCCCGGCAAGACGGTTTCCGACCCGTACTTCGGTGGCATCGGACCAGACCGCGCCGGCTGCGTCTTCTGTGGGCGCTGCATAAATGGATGCGCGCACAACGCCAAGAACACCCTCGAACGCAACTACTTATACCTCGCGGAAAAGGCTGGCGCGCAGGTCCACCCGATGACGACTGTCGTCGACGTCCGTGAATTGCCGGCTGGCGGATACCAGGTTGAAACCGTCCACAGTGGACGGTGGGTTCGCAAACAACACCGGACCTGGAGCGCCGATCAGGTGGTGTTCTCCGCCGCCGCGCTCGGTACGCAAAACCTGCTCCATCGACTGCGGGCCAATGGTTCCTTACCCCGGATCTCGGCGCGGTTGGGTGAACTGGCGCGGACCAACTCGGAGGTCACCCTGATCGCGACCTCGCGAAGCCGCACGGATCTGGCTCAGGGTGTGGCCGGGACGTCATCGATCCACCCCGATGCGAACACGCATATCGAAGCCTTCCGCCTCGGCAAGGGCAGCAACTGGGGATACCTACTGACCACCACCCTGGTCGACGGCGACCGACACCGCCTCGCCAAATGGGTGCTGACAAATCTGCGCCATCCGACCGCATTCGCCCGCTCCTTCAACGCTCGGAGAGCCTCCGATAGATCAATATCGGTGCTTGTGATGCAGGACTTGAATAATTCGCTGACCACCTACCTCAAACGAGGCCTTTTCGGCACGAAGATGACCTCCCGACAGGGCCGGGGCGCGCCCAATCCGAACTGGATTCCGGTCGGCAATGACGTAGTCCGACGTGCCGCCGCGAAGATCGACGGCGATCCGCGCGGCCAGTATATCGACATCCTCAACCACCGACCACCGCACATTTCATCGGCGGCTGCCCCCTCGGAGATTCACCGGCAACGGGCGTCGTCGACCCGTACCAGCGCCTATACGGTTATCCGGGCCTGCACATCATTGATGGGTCGACGATCACGGCCAACTTGGGCGTCAACCCCGCCCTCACCATCACCGCGCAGTCGGAACGGGCGGTCGCGCTCTGGCCCAATAAGGGCGAACCCGACCCACGTCCGCCACTCGGCTCCACTTATCAGCGGGTTTCGCCGGTCCCGCCGCTCAATCCGATCGTTCCCGAAAACGCGCCGGCGGCGCTTCGCCTATCAGCGATCTAACTCGGCTGCCAATCATCAGAATGTGACCCGATGCCCTCCCGGCTCGCCACCGCTGACAAGCGCTGACAGAAATACGGTCGCGATCAGCACGTCGGCTCTGTCCACGGCTAGATAACGCGTGAACACCGACTCCGTCGCCGGGCGGGTGCCCGTCGACACCAGCCGTGCAGTTGCCACGGCGGGCACACCACCGAACGGGCAAGCTGAGCGTAAACACGGGACACGCAACCACGCGATCACCGCGCCTTCGCCACGACCGGTGCCGACCATGCAGACCGAACTTGCGTCGCTTCAAGATCGGCGAACGATCGGGCTCCTCGACGATATAAGACGATCGCGGACCACGCCCGCTAGGGTTTCGACACATCTTGATATCGCCGATATCCAGTGGTTCCCTATTGGGTTGTGCCCCAACGTATTTCGTATCCCGGTTGTCGTCAACATCGACCTGGAACAGGTCGTCATCGATCTGTATGACGGTCACCCGCGGCGGATCGTTGGCGGCCTCGGTGTCGACGACTGACGCGTCGCGCCCGGTGATCTGCACTACTGATGAATGCCAAGGTGTCGGTGACGTAGATCCGATTCCCGCTCACAGCCAATGCATTCGGTGCCCCATGGATCGGGACGGCGGTGATTCGGCCGGTCGGGAGGTCGACAATCGACAGCTTGCTGGTGAACGTCGTGTCGAAGGTGTCTCTGACGACGTAGACCTGATCTCCGTTGTCGCTGACCGCGACCGCACAGCCACCGACGGCCAGGGTGTCGATGACCGTGCCGGTGGTGGCGTTGATGACCGTCGTGGTGCCAGGATGGGTGCTGGTGTAGGCCCCTTCGTCGTTCGTCACGTATACCCGTCTGTCATCAGGGAAGACGGCGACCCCGGTGGGGTAGTATCCGACCGGAATCGTGTCCATGACCTGCCTAACCTAGATTTTTCGTGAAACTCGGTGTGACACGGGCTTTAGGTTGGCGAAAGTGCCTGTCCTGCAAGGAATAATGAGACTTCTCTACGGTCCACGATTCCGAACGGGAAGGCACTTTCCAGGTGAAGAGTAGCGCAGCACGATCCAGGTTGGCCATCAGCGCGGACGGGCGTGGCGTGGTGTCGCACGCCGGGGTCGGTATGTTGCGGGAACTCGCCGATCTGACTGGGCTGTCATCGCAGGTCACCGGGGCGTTGGCAGATACCTACCGCGGGCCGTGGACCCATGCGCCCGGGAAGGTGTTCGCCGATCTTGCGGCGGCGGTGGCCGACGGCGCGGGTTGCGTCGACGGGGTCGGCCAGTTGTGGGGGGATCGGTCCCATGTGTTTGGGCAGGTCGCGTCGACAACCACGTTGTGGCGGCTGCTCGACGAGCGCATTGATGCGACGCATTTGCCGCGGATCCGCGCGGCGCGAGCCTATGCCCGCGAGCGGGCCTGGGCCGCGGGAGCGGCTCCCGACCATGATGGCTGGCTGCATGTGGATGTCGACGCCACCATCACCATCGATCACTCCGACAACAAGGAGAACGCCGCCGCGACCTGGAAGCACACCTTCGGCATGCACCCGCTGCTGGTGTTTTTGGACCGGCGTGACATCGCCGCCGGGGAAGCTTTGGCCGGGCTGCTGCGTCCGGGCAATGCCGGCAGCAACACCGCCGCCGATCACATCACCGTGCTCGGTGCGGCGCTGCAGTCGTTGCCGCCGTCCTACCGGCCGGGCCCGGAAAACCCAGATGCGCCAAAGATTTTGATCCGCTCCGACTCTGCCGGCGCCACCTACGCCTTCGCCGCTGCCTGCCGCAAATCCGGTGTCGGGTTCTCCTTCGGCACCGCGATCGATGCCCGCATCCGCGACGCCGCCGAGATGCTCAACATCGCTGCGGCGTGGTATCCGGCGATTGACGCCGACGGCGCGATCCGCGACGGCGCGTGGGTCGCCGAAGCCACCGATCTGGTGGACCTGTCGGCATGGCCGGACGGGACCCGGCTGATCCTGCGCAAGGAACGCCCCCATCCGGGTGCGCAGCTGCGGTTCACCGACTCCGACGGGCACCGGGTCACCGGGTTCATCACCGACACCCCCGACGGGATCGTGCCCGGCCAACTCGCCGGCCTGGAACTGCGCTACCGCCAACACGCCCGGGTGGAGGACCGCATCCGTGAGGCCAAGGCCACCGGGCTGCGTAATCTCCCCTTCAACTCGTTCGACGCGAACAAGGCATGGCTTGAAATCGTCATGACAGCAACAGATCTAGTCGCATGGGCCAAACTGATCGGATTCACCGATCACCCCGATCTGACCCGCTGCGAAATCGACACCTTCCGCTACCGAGTCCTGCACGTCGCCGCCCGCATCACCCGCAGCGCCCGACGAACCCGGCTCGCGATCGACACCACCTGGCGGTGGGCCAAAGCGATCGCAACCGCCTGGACCCGCATCCGCGCCGCATTCACCTAAACCCCGACACCTCTGCTCCAACGAGACGAAAGACCCACCGGCCCTGGAAAGCCCGCACACCCGACGCGACACCGGGCGCCTTGTCATACCCGCCTGCAATAATCAACCGCACAAGCCCGCCGGAACCGGCGAATCACTCCTCGGCGTCCCCGCATGCAAAATCGAGGCTAAGCGGGGGATAATGACGCTAACAAAAAGCTTCACCGATGTGGCCGCGTCACGCGAGATCGTGCTCGGCTACGCGAAAGATCCTGCCTTCCTCGCCGAGTGGAATAACGAATACATCGAATGCGGCGCGGCTAAGCCCCTAGGGGATGAGGTTATCTTCCGTTGCAAGGCCCGCCGCGGCGGTGCGGCAACGTGGACGCTAGAGGTCATCGAACGGGTCCATGGATCGATCACTCACGGCGCTGCCACGATCGAAGAAGACACTGACGTGACGCTAGAGGTCATCGAACGGGTCCACGGATCGATCACTCACGTCACTGCCACGATCGAAGAAGACACTGACGTCCGTTATCCCCTTCGCTGGCTGCGAACCGAACGGCAGCGCACAGCGAGGCTCGCGCAAAGCCTTGCCCGCCTGAAAGGGTTCGCGGAAGCCGACGCCCGGGACGACGCTGCCGCGCGGTTCGGCGGCGACGGACTCAAGCCGGGCGATATGGTAGCTCTGCTGAACGTGTACGCCGGTCAGTTCGGTTCATACACCACGCTGCTCTGGCAGGTCCCCGCGCTCGGCCTTGCCGCCCAGGCATTCCTGATGACTATCGTGCTGGGCGGCGGTTCATCGCCGGTCAGCCCCGCGGCGCGGTGCACCGCGTCGGTCCTCTCTTTAGTCGTCGTGCCCGCGTCCATACGGCTAATGCATGACCAGCGCGCCCGCGCGATCAACCACGCAGAGCTTACGAAGCGGCTCTCCTACCGGCTGTGTCTCACTAATCTGGTGGGCAGCAGTTTCGGCCTCGACGACGCCGTGCCGGACAAGGGTACCGACACTCAGAACGTATGGGCGATCAACCACGTGATTTACCACGTCTGGGCGGGGTGTCATGTACCTCTTCCTCGCCCCGGACCTCGTGGTCATCTACGCGATCCTAGCGGGCACCACGTGGTTCAAGTAATCGCGGTCCCCCAAATTATCAGGCTGCAAAGACTGCCCACCCGGGCATTTCGCTTTCTGCGCATTCGGCTTCGGCGTTGATCAGCGCTCAGATGGCCCGGGTAGCGGCACAGCCCATCCAGGCAGCGGTGATGAGTGGGCCCGACGCGCGGCGCCGATCACCGAAACGCGGTGGGTGGACTGGCCGCCGCAGAAACCGTAATCGGTGACGAAGACGCGTCCAACTGCGCCCGCCACCGCATAGGGGTGTCCGCCCACCTCGATAGTGCGGACCACGGTGTTGCCGATGGTGTCGAGCACGCTGACGGTGCCGTCAGCGTTGTTGGCCACGTAGAGATCGCGGCCGAGAAAGGCCAAATTGAACGGATCCCAAGGCCCGTGCAGTCGATTGTTAGCTTTACCGGTCGAATACGGCGAAATCGAATATGGCGAGTTACCGGTAAACTGCCGCGTATTCGTTATTGCGCTGTGCCCCAACATATTTGAACGCCTTGCTGGTGCCGATAATCCACCGCGCTACGCAACACGAGTGTTTCAACCATTTGAGACGTGACACCAGCGGGTTTGGCGCTAACGCAGTGTGATTCGTTGAATGAATCAAGCTGGAGCGTGTCGATGGGCGGCGTTTCTAGCAAATGGTTCTGACTTTGGCCCTGCTGCGCGACTCCCCCGCCGGGGGACACAGCTAGGGGACCGGGTTCAGCGAGGCGACGCAGGCGACCTGCGCGGCATCAAGGGACGGCGCCAGGCACCTACACCGCGGTGGCCGCCGAGCCGCCGACTCGAATCGCCGAACATCGTCACGACGGTGGTCGCCCACCGGCAGGGTGCGGTGTAGACGAGGTGGCGGGGCCAGAACAGCAGAACGGGCGCCTCGCAAGCGAAGCGCCCGTTCTGTTCCCTAAGAATGGGCTTATGGCCACGCTAGGGAGGCGATGGAGCCCATTTATGCCTGTAGCTTACCACTGGTGCCCATCACTGAACCGCCGCGGCTGAGTGGCCTCACCGACCGCATCCTGGAGCTCACGTCAACGCAGGCTCCCTGGCATCGTCGCTTGTGGCGGGGCGGCACGATGGAACTGGCGCAGGAATTCCTCACAGATAGCGTCCGCCCGGGCGCCCGGGAAATCGCTATCACCGACCGGCGCACGCACCTCATGGAAGCTCTTCGAACCGACCACGGAATCGCCGACTTCGGCAAACGCATCGAAACCCTGGCAAAGGACATCAGCACCGATACCGACGAAACCAGCCACGCTTGGATCGCCCTGCGCCACCATCTCGGTGAGATGAATGACGCCTATCTCACCAACTGGGCCGATGCGCTCGATTCCCCCCCATCCAACCGGCCGCGAATAGACGCGGAGGGCGCAGCTCGGCGGATCACCACTCACATCCTGAGCTCGGGCATGCACAAGAACAGCCTCCACAGATGGCTACGTGACGTTCAGTCCAAGTCCACGGCAGTCACACCCGGCGACTTTCTCCGCCAAGCAGACCAGCGCCTCAAAGCCCCCGAGAAGGTGTTCACGTTCTGCGTCCCGGTCGACAAACTGCCGCCATTTGAGGTCAACCCCGAGACCGCGCCGGGGTGGATGACTGCAAGAGAGACGGCGGACTGGAAGCGCCGCCATGCACCGGAGGCCAAGCCCGCCCGGCACCAAGGTTCGTTTCTGCTCGAAATAACCGCCCGCGACGTCAACGCTGCCGCCGACGCAGCGCGTGACGTGATCGCGCATCTGAAAACGAAATTTCAACTCGGCAGTCGCAATTCGATCGGCATCCATCCAACGATGTGGTCGATGCAGAAGCGCAGTGGGTTCCCGACCCTGGCCACCAACCGCATGATCAACCTAGCGTCCTTCGATCGCCTGGGCCGGCTTCAAGACCTGACCACCGCGGACTATCTCGCTAACACGCTGGCGCTGGTTGAGCCACTCCAGACCGCTGCTCCGCACATCGCAGTTATGAGTGGCTGGTCTGCTATCGAGTCGCTCCTGGTGGGACCAGCCGACCGCGACGATATCGTCGCCGCCAGGCGCTTCTCACTCATCATCGCCGCGAGCGTCATGAGAGCCGAATTTACCTGGCTCGCAAAGACATACATCGCCGAGAACGGCGATGCCGACGCGCACGCTCTGGACGGCTGTGAGTCGAACATCGAGCGCGCCAAGCTCTTTCAGATGCTTGCATTTACCCGCCCAGACCTGACCTTGACCAATGTAACCGACAACCTCGCTCTACAACGGGTCCGGCCGGCTCTGCAGCATCCGCGTCAGGAGATCACCAACATCGCTGACATCCTCACCCGGGAGTTCACGCGCCTCTACCGCAAACGAAACATGGTCGTCCACGGCGGACAAATACGCGGAGCGAATCTCCACTCGATTTCAGAGAATCTCACACCACTGATCGGAGCCGGAATCGACCGAATCGTTCACGCCGAACTGCAATTCGGCGTCCCCCCTATCGAACTATCGGCAATAGCAGAAGCCCGGGTCGACTACCTCAGTCCCACCGCATCCGGTTCAGGCGGCGGCCTGCTTGATCTCTTGGAACACCCAGTTCGATAGACACGCACCAGCCACAGCTACCCGACATCCAGCCAGCAAGCCCGACCCAGAGATGCCAGCGCGGCGCCGGTCGTCCTCGGGCCGTCGGCAGTCCAGCAAACGAACGACCACCCGCCGGCTTTCGATACACCCGGCTCTCTGGCCTACCACGCTGGACTGGATGACACCGAGCTTCTGGACCGACACCAGTAGAGATCCGCCGGCCCTCCACGGGCAGGAATACGGCGAGATCGAATATGGCGGGTTACCAGTACTGCGTATTGTGAATCACTGTGTAGCACAGCATAATTCCGATTCGTCTGCGGGAGCAGCGCTGCGGTTTTGACTGTCAAGCGCTGCAGGGCAGTAGTTTTGCTGAAGTATCCGTATTAGGCGTTTGAGCTCGATGGTTCATTAAGATGAGTTAACTCAAATGTTATACGGGTGGTTGGTGGCGCGAGTTCCACTCCCCCGGTGGGGGATTCGCGCTGTCATCGAGTTTGTTGTGGCTAGGTTGATGGTGTGGTCGCGGTGAGTCGTTGGATGAACCATCCGACTAGCTGATTTCGTCGGTCGGAATCGCGTTCGTGTTCGTGCAGGTGGATTCCTTCGATCGTGGCGGTGATCGCCGCGGCTGCGAGGCGGGCGTCGTCGTCGGATAGTCCGGCGGACTTCAGCCCTGCGGTGGTGTGTCCGTTGAGCAGGTCGTGGAAGGCCTGGTGTACCTCGGCGACGGCTGGTGAGTGTTTGGCTCGTTCGTGCACCGTCGAGGTGAGTACTGCGACCTTGTCGAGCTCGGCCAGAGCCGTCATCGCCCGCGTCTGGAACGGTTCGTCGGCGTCGAGTTGCGTTCCTGCTGCCGCGCGTTCAAGCCGGCGCTTCAAGACCGCGGCAAGGAGATCGTCTTTGCCCGGGAAGTACTAGCCTAGATTTTTCGTGAAACTGTGGGTGACACGGGCTTGAGTTAGCGAAAGTGCCTGTCCTGCAAGGAATAATGAGACTTCTCGACGGTCCATCATTCCAGCGGGGAGGCACTTTCTAGGTGAAGGTTAGCGCAGCGGTTTCGCGGGTGAAAGTGTCGGCGGATGGCCAGGGGGTGGTGTCGCACGCCGGGGTGGGCATGTTGCGCGAGCTGGCCGACCTGACGGGGCTGTCGGCGCAGGTCAGCGCGGCGTTGGCCGACACCTATAAGGGGCCGTGGGTCCATGCGCCCGGCGATGTGTTCGCCGATCTGGCCGCTGCGGTGGCCGACGGCGCGGACTGTGTGGACGGGGTTGGTCAGCTGTGGGCCGATCGCGAGCAGATGTTCGGTCCGGTGGCCTCCACGACCACGCTGTGGCGGTGCGTCGATGAGCGCATCGACGCCGCCCACCTGCCAGCGATCCGGGCGGCGCGTGCCCACGCGCGCGCGACGGCCTGGGCTGCGGGAGCGGCGCCGGATCACGATGGGTGGCTGCACCTGGATGTGGATGCCACGATCTGCGTCGACCATTCTGACAACAAGGAAAACGCGGCCGCCACCTGGAAGAAAACGTTCGGCTTCCACCCGCTGCTGGTGTTTTTGGACCGTCCCGGCATCGCCGCCGGGGAAGCTTTGGCCGGGCTGCTACGGGCGGGCAACGCCGGGTCCAACGCCACTGATGATCACCGCACCGTGCTCGGGTGGGCGTTGCAGGCGCTGCCGGCTGCCTTTCGGCCCGGCCCCGATAACCCCGATGCCCCGAAGGTGTTGATCCGCTCCGACTCGGCCGGCGCCACCTATGGGTTCGCCGCTGCCTGCCGCGCCGCACACGTGGGGTTCTCGCTGGGCTGCGCGATCACCGCCGCGGTGCGCGATGCCGCCGAGATACTCACCGCCACCAAAAGCTGGTATCCGGCGATCGAGACCGGCGGCGGCATCCGCGAGGGCGCCTGGGTTGCCGAGGCCACCGACCTGGTGGACCTGTCGGCATGGCCAGCAGGCACGAGGCTGATCCTGCGCAAAGAACGGCCCCATCCCGGCGCGCAACTGCGCTTCACCGACTCCGATGGGCACCGAGTCACCGGGTTTCTCACCGACACCGGCGACGGCGTGATACCGGGCCAGCTCGCCGGGCTGGAACTACGGCATCGCCAACACGCCCGCGTCGAAGACCGCATCCGCCAGGCCAAAGCCACCGGACTACGTAACCTACCGTTCCACTCTTTCCAGGCCAACGCCGCCTGGCTCGAAATCATCATGGCCGCAACCGATCTGATCGCCTGGGTCAAACTCATCGGGTTCACCGAGCACCCCGACCTGGCGCGCTGCGAGATCGAAACCTTCCGTTACCGGGTGCTGCACGTCGCCGCCCGCCTCACCCGCGGCGCCCGCCAACTACGGCTACGCATCGATGCCACCTGGCGCTGGGCACACGCGATCGCCACCGCCTGGTGTCGCATCCGCGCCGCGTTCACCTAAACCGCGGTCACCCTGCCCCGACAAGACGAAAGACCCCACCGGTCCCAAGGAAAGCCCGCCCCACCGGAGCGACACCGGGCGACCTGTCACACCCACGTGCCAGAATCGCCATCACCGGCCGGCCAGAACCGGCTCCGACCACGCCAGCCAGGACCTCACGAAAAATCTAGGCTAGTACACGGCATTGCTGGCGACGCCGGCCGCGCGCGCGCTCGCCGCCATGGTGGTCGCGTCGTAGCCGTCGCGCAACAGCAGTTCGTCGGCCGCGTCCATCGGCTACGACCGTAAGCTTTCCGCCATGAGGGATGTCACCAATGCCGTCGCGAATGAGCTTTTAGAGTTACTTAACAAAGTCGTCCATGGCTGGTCGATAGACCGTGTTGAAGACGGCGCAAACGACCAGGACAAACGCGTCAGTTTTTCACATCGAGTTAGCCAGCATTTTGAGGCCCGGCTTGTCTCCGATGATCGACAGAAAACGGTTATCTTGACTTGCTCGACAGAAGAACCCGCCTCGGCTGATGAAGTACGTCTCATGCAAAAAGTCGCGTACGTGTTTAACGCCGATCTAAAGGTCGTTGGCAACGTAGCAGCCGCAGGGGACCACTGGTATGCGCTGAGGGAAACAAAATTCTTGAGGGCCGTGGCCCGCTTCGCTCACCTAGCTACTGACCCGCTAGTTCGCTGGATGAACGCGTTCGAGGCCGCAACACGTCAAACGTACGAAGGCAAACCGTTCACCGGGAGCGTGATTCTTGTTGCCAACGTGGACGCTTTCCGAGCGCACGCCGGCGCACGGCTTCAACGTTTCGCCAGAGAATTGAAATTAGAGGAAGGATTACTGAAGGAAAAATGGCTTAAGCCTTTTTTACAGGAGGGTGAATTCGCCCTAGTCAGCGTGTCACATAGAGGCATGATTATCGGCTTTGTGGACACATCCGTCACCTGGAGAGGAGCACAAGTACCAGGCCCAACAGAGGCTTCAAACGGACTCTACGGCTATCTACTGCCAGGAACAGCACTCCTCACCGCCCCTCCAACCGGCGATATCCATTTCGTACTGCCAACGGGAGTCACTTTTGTGAAGTCTCAAGGTGAATGGCGCTATCCCACCTGGCGGATTCTGAGCGAAATCCTGGCTCGGCGCTTAGGCCCCGCAATTGGCGAGCAAGTCCTGGCTCAGGTGATCAGCGCCAGTTTCATGCGGCGCGGCTCGCTATACGTCATGTTGGATGACGGAGTTAATACGTCCGATGTAGTCGCTGACCACAACCGACCAAACCGGTCCGCGAGCCTACTGCGCTCGACACTGACTGGCCGAAACATCAGCCGTCCAGCGCACCGCAAGATCCTGGAAGCCGCGTCTCGAATCGACGGAGCGATCCTATTTAGCAATCGGGGCCGGATCTTGGATGTGGCCAGCATGATTGGTGAGCCGCCTGAGGAGGCTTACCAAGCCGTTGGCTTCGAGACCCTTGAACGCTTTGGCGGCGCAAGGAGCACCGCAGCTTGGAACGCCAGTATCTACGGCCTCGCAATCAAGGTCTCCGACGACGGTCCCGTCGACGCATACGAGTACGGACGGCGCGTGTTTCAGTCGGGGTGATCCGTCGCGTTATCAGCTAGGCCCGGTGACCATGGCATCGCCACTGCCGTCGCCGCGCAGGCTGCCCCCACTGGACCCGAATCCGCGGTGATCGTGCACCAAAACCACGAAACCCGCCTCAGCGAAGACCTCGGCGAACCGCTGCAACCCATGCTCTTTGACGCCGGCGAAACCATGCGCCATCGTCATCGCCGGTCGCGGCCCTGTTCCGCCAGGCGTGAACAACCAGCCCCCCAAATCCACACCGTCGGCACCGGCGAACTCAACATGCCGTTGCTCAAACATCGCCGCTGCCCCTTTCTTGACGGCTCAGAAACTATGTCCTCCAGGATTCGCCCAACCGGTCCGACCAACAAGGACCCTGCCAAGGGTGCCAATGCCAATGACAGTTTGGCGCGAAGGTTCGCAAATGGGCCGTCGCGAACGCGGTCACCGAACCCGCGTATCCGGCAACGAGGTCACTGTGCCGTCCCAGCTTGCGAAGTACTTCGGGGTCGGCTCGGTCGCGACGACTCTCGCCGATCATGTGCTTGCCGATGAGTAGGGTCTCGTAACGTGCCGACGATCGGGGTGAAGCAATGAGCGTGTGGCCGCCCCCAGAGCTTGCGGCCGTCCTGTCCGAACCTCCGCGGCCGCAACGCGCCTTCCCGTGGAAGCCGGCCGGGTGGCTTACCGAGATGCATGACCTGCCCGAAGTGCAACACATGCTCGGAGGTCTTCCCGACAAGGTCGATCGAACTCAAATCCGTGAAACCGTGCTGGCTGAACTCGCCGCCGGCCGAGTGCTATCCGCGTTCGTCAGCGCCATGGTGTGGGGACACGGGGACACCGGGTACGGCGCGACGCGCGTCCGCTGGGTGCTCACCGGCGTAAAAGCCCACGCTCATGATGCCCCGGTGCGCAAAGATGTTGCGGGCTTTCTCGGCACCGCGGCTGACGTGGTGCGCACTGACGGTCCAGTCGAGGGTTTCCGCTACATGAGCAATGCCGGCCGGATCAAGCACCTCGCCAGCGCTTTCTTCACGAAGTGGCTGTACTTCTCCTCCGCGGTTTCCGACCCTGACGACCCGAACGCGGCACCCATCCTGGACAAGCGGGTGCACGACTGGCTCGAAAATCGCGCTGGCATGACCCTCGAGATCAGTCGAACCACTGAATATCAGCGCTATCTCGACGTCATCACCGGCTGGGGTGATCGCTTCAGTCGGACCCCTGTTCAGGTTGAAAAGGCGATCTTCGGCCTGGCCACCGGCCGCGACTGAGACCGCACGTCGACGTGCCATGACCAACGGTGTTGCCCTGTCGGTGCCTGCCTCTACCGTTGGCCGGGTGCAGGACCCACACGCCGTTGACGACGGCGACGAGGCGCTACAGCAGATGCTCGCCCTTGCGGCTGAATACACCACCGACCCCCTCAAGAAACAAGCGATCGCAGACTTCCAGCTGACACTGCGGCCTCTAGCGGAGTGGTCGCGCGAAGAACGCGAAGCGCTCATTCAAACGTGTTCCTACATAATGAGTTTGGGCCGGTTAGGTCGCGAAATCGAACAGCTTGCCGGCCCCGACGCGCGCCCGCGCTCCCCCGACCCGTCCGCAGACGATTAGCCGCCCCAGCCGCTGAGAAGGAATATGCACGAATCGAATATGGAGACTTACCGGTCAACCACTAATTGCACTGTGCTGCAATAGATTTCACCCGCCGTGTCCGTTCCAGGTTTAGTTGGCGATTTTCCAGATGATCATGACAACCTGCGACGTCTCCGTCAGCCGAAGTCTGCCCATCCCAGCATTTCTCGATAGAGAAGTTCGTTGGGCAATGCGTCTGGCATTGGGCGGGGATCGTCCGCCCAGCACCCCAGTACCGGGTGCTGCGGTCTCGTGATTGTTGCCAGGGTCTTATTGCGAATGATGAAGTGAGAGAACTCCTCCAGATACCTAAGGGTTTCCCTGAAGAAGGTTGTCGCGAGGGTGGCGATGTCGGCAACGTATGAGCGTGGCTGGAATGGGTTGGATGACTGCGCGTTCCAAACACCGAGTTTGTCCAGTTGGTCCTGATTCAGCGGCGTGGCAGCGGGATCAAACTCCGCGAGACCATCGAGGGTGATCGCCACCGTAGAGGACGAGCCGTAGCTGCGTGACAACTGATGTTGAGTGTCGAGAGGAAGCGCGTGGATTCGGTTGCGCAACTGTCCGATCACCCAGGCGAAGGAAGCGAGCGATTCCAGCTGTTTGGTGTCTGTCGGTTCGAAACGCTGGATAAATGATTGTAGTTCGACTGTCGAAGTCAGGGAGCCGCGCTGGTTGTTGGGATCAAGGGTGGTGTCGAACAACGTTCGAGTGACGCGAGCGTACCTATCCATTGCAGCGCAGAGGTACAACAGCATTCGGTCGAATGCCTCGGCGGTGGTCTCGGACGTGTCGGAGCGCTGCATCTCGGTTGAGGTGCCATTGCTTAGCGCTGCAAGTACATGGTCTACAGCCCGCGCGGCTCGGCTGAGGCGCAGAGCAATTGCTTCCATCGACTGGACGAGTGTTCTGTCAGCCCCCGCCGTCGCCATTAGCTGGATGGCTGTGAGGTGTGGAACTGACGCGTTGATGCCCGCCAGGTACAAGTCCGCGACCGAGGTTGCGTTGTATGTTTGGGCGAAAGTGCCCCCACCCACCAACAGTCCTTTGGCAGTTTCCAGCACGGGATTACCCGTCATACGAAGGTAATGACCGAACAGCGGAACCAGCTGGCTCGGCGTCACGCTCACGACCAGATCGTTGTCAGCAACATCATCACGCCCAGCGGTGGGCGCAGCAGTCACAACGACATCGGCCCCAATAGCCCCGGACGCGCATGCGAGGGCTGAAGCGCGGTGACGATCGGCGAGTGTGATTCCAGCATCATCGGAGTACGCAGCGCGTGCAGCTTCGTCAAGCAGCGCGTAAACGCTGAAGAAGTGCCCGGAGGTCGCCAGCGTTCTTCTGCCATCCTCGTAGCCGGATGCCCCGACAGTCGATGAGTCCGCGAACCTCGGGGCTTCGGCAACAGTTGTGAATGTGAACTGGTACCAGCGGTGACTTCCCAGCGCCTGCATCCACTCCGTGGGCTCCGGTTCTTCGTTCTGCACGAGAAGGAGGGGTTCGACTTCCTCATCGCGTGCAAGGACTCGCAACAGCTCCGGGTGGGCTCACCGAGGGTCTGCACATCGGCGGCGACGCGTAGCTTTCGCGTGTTCGGTCGGAGTGGAAACAGCGACCCAGCGTCACGTTGTGTGCTGGTCTGATCCACGGGCGGTCGTACGTACCGCACGAACCGGTATCTGGGCGCATCATCGGGCACGTCGAGAGTCACGGCTCACTGATAGCACGTGACCCCGACACGCGACTCCGGTTCCCAAGATTCTTGTGCGTCTGCCCACTCCCCCTTGCTCTGGTCACACCGAGGTGCTGCCGAAGTTCACGCGTACGCTTAAAGGGCCGCGGATGGCTGCCGTGTCCCGCCAGTACACCGGCCCGGCCAGAACAGGTTGGCGGCCAAGGATTTTGGGTATCGCGGAAGTGAGTTCGAGTTGCGCGACGGCGGCGCCCAGGCAGTAGTGCGCCCCGTAACCGAACGACAGCGGCGCGGGCCCGTGTCGGTCTAGCCGGAACTGCTCAGGCTGGTCGAACGCTGAGGGGTCCTGTTGGCGGCGGCGACCACGACAAGCACGGTGTCACCGGCCGCGATCCGGGTGCCGGCGTCAGTCATTGCGTCATCGTCGCCGCAGTGACCGACAGGACCACGATGTGATCCTCGGTCCCGGTCAGCGTGTCAGGAGAATCCGGGTCGGTCGGCGTATCCCACGTCAACTGAGCGTGGGTACGACCGAACGAGGATCGAGCCGGTGTTACGCGATGATCCGGTGCAGAGCGCTCGCCACCGCGCACGCGGTGACGATGGCGGTGACGATGCCCGCCGAGAGGTAGCCAACCCCTGCGGCGGCGATGGCGAGTAGCGCGATCACCACCCAGCGCAGGGGCAGGCGTTCGGCCGGCGGCTGGTTGCGGTTCTGAGAGGGCCGCGAGGACGGTACCGTTGACACTGTGTTGTTCCTCCATTTCTCGTGGGATGACGCACTGCGGCCTTCGGGGATTGCGCCCCCGAGGGCCGCTTCGTTGGTTCCGGTTCTCCGCGCTAGAGCGAGAGTTCCGCAAGCCACTGACGTGCATCTATGACCGTTGTACGCGACTTTCACGGGGCCCGTGCTACCCTGTGTCCAACGGCTTAACCCGCCGAAAAGGACAGCGTCAATGTCGGTGAGCCGAATTTTTAGGAGGGTTAAGGTGTTGCGGCCAGACCGTCAGGGGCAAGCCGTTTTGTGACGCAAATCACTTGGAGGCGGGGTGGTCCAATACCTTTTCGAGCTGAGCATCGCTCGGCCACCGAATGCGCGGGAGCGCGCGGTTCTCAAGGCACGGCTGGACAGACTTACCCAGATGGAGCAGTCCGTGGCGCACGCGGGAGCCCGACTACAGGAACTGCTGGCGGGTCGCTCGGCTTCGCCTGGGGACGTTCGGATTCGGCACGGCTTCGTGCGTCTTTTCGTCCCCGACTCGGCGGTAGACACCACGAATCGCAACGCGACCAGGCGAGACCAACGGCCGCCGAGCACCCGGTTGATGTCACCGCGGGGCCGAGCCTTGTCGTTTTTCCTGATCGCGCTATTCGAAGCCCAGATGCGCCTGGCCCCCGGGCAGGCTGCCACGCGCAACGAGCTGCCGTTGAAAGCTGAGAATGACCGAACCGGGTGGACGGACTACATTGCCACCGACGCCCAAGACGCGACCGAAGGTCGGATCTTCGTCGACGTGCCCACCAAGAAGGCCCGCCAGATCCAGTCCAGTCTGGTCAGGCTGCACAACGAGAACTTGATCAGCGTCCCGCCGGCCAAAGCGCGACACCGCCGCTACCAGGATTTCGTACTCAAGCGTGAAGACGCCCGACCCCGTGGCGACAACAGCGTCTACCGAGTGCCCGAGCATGACAGCGAGTTCTTCACCGTCCCAGCATCGCTGTTCACCAGTGGTTGGATCCATGTACTCGAGGACAGCGAGTTGGTGCTGCTGCTCATCGCTGCGCGGATGCGTAGCAAACACGGCGACGTACCCCGGCCCCTCCCCTCTGGACCACGCAAGTTGAACTACGGATTGAGCCGAGATTCCTTCGAGGCCGGCCACCGCATTCTCGACTACCTCGGTATCCTCGACGTCATCTCCGATTACCAGCGCAATGAAGACGGCAAGGTCGATGGCTTCGCCGATCGCGGTGCCCAACCCCACCTCCTGCGGTTCCACCCCGAGACATTCGACAAGCCGGCTTTCCCCACAATCATCGACACCATCACCGAACAGATCGCCAAGTCCGGGGGCCCGCAGCCGTGCCGACTCACCCAAGCCTCCCAGCAATAACTCGGCGTCGACGAATTCGGCACAACTTGATATCGCCGATATCCAGCGGAGCACTGCATATTGTATCTGGGCCATTCCTGATCGAGATTCTCGAGCGCCTCATCGAGGCGCAAGAACGCGCGGGTCGTAAGACAGCTAGGGCGGTGGCGGAAGACCTCGGATACTTGGCGATACATCCGAACATCGCCAAATCGGAGCTAGCGGAAGCTCTGAACGAGCGTTTCGGCATGGGCCTGATGCTGCAAGAAATCGCACTCCGTAAGAGGACGTTTACTCTCGTTGGAGGCGTAACTAGTGACTTTCGGTCCGTCTTATACGGCGACGAGCTGATTTATCTTCGCTCTGATGGTTCAATCCTGGTGCGCGCAAACGACTTTGAGAAGATGGCCGCCATGAACGAGGTGGCTCAAGACAGTATCAAGCAATTCCAGAATGACCCTTCGAGCTTCCAGGCGAACGAGGGTTATGAACGCGATCTCGCCGTGCATCTGGAGCAACCCACGTATGACGGTGAGCGCGTCCATATCTTGATGACGGACGGCAAGTCAGAAGTGCTGGCACCCGTGGAGACGCTGGACATCGAGGCGCGGGTGTTCGCTACCAACTGGGCCAAGAGCAACTTCACCGAGACCGGCAACTACGACGGCAGCCAATTCGCCACCGGTGAGACGCCCATCGCTGATACCACGGTGCGCTGGGTTACAACCGATGTCCCTGGGGTCGGGCCGAAGACGATGGCCCGGTTTGAATATGAGTTCGGCAAGAGGGGTGAGCAAGCCAAGAAGCCCAGCGCCGGGAAAAAGCGCCGCAAGAAACGCAAGTGACGGTCCTCCCCAGCGCTAACGCCGGATGCGCGATATAGCAGTGTTGTTGAGTCCAGCTTCGACTAGTCGAGCAGACCACTGAGCACGCGTGCTACTTTGGGCCTGACGGTCCGGTCTCAGACCGACTGTCATTCCATTGGGGGAAGACGCGCAAGAACGGATAATCTCAGATCCGTTGTCATACTCGACGAACGAATGAATCGAGAATCGCTGCATGCCAGCAAGTATCAGATAGATGTCACTCGTCTCGGCTCACCTGTCACCCGACATTCGGGATGCCACCTATGACGAAGTGTACAGTGCGAGCGATTTCTAATACGGTTCACATCAACGGATTTCGATGCCGCCGGGCCTGCTCAGTTTCGAGTTTGATGTTTCATTGTGTTAATCGAACTAGTCGATACCCAAGTGGGTGGTTCGGAGTGTTTGGGCAAGCGCCGCGCCCCCGCCGGGGGATTCGTGAGGGGGACCCGTTTTGTGGTCCAGTCGCTATGCGGCTTGGGGTTGGTGGGTCTCGGAGCGGTCGAGCCTCAGTGCGCAGTCGCCTC
>CAWKEM010000007.1:0-254549 GCA_963848535.1 uncultured Actinomycetota bacterium | reverse complement strand
GCCCGGCGAAGGCATTGTGACCCTCGAGCACACCGGGCGCAACCAGCACGGCGACGTCGTTGCGCGCGCGGTGCGTAACGCGCTGGTCCAGAAGCAACCGGCCCCCGAACTGAAACAGAGGAAGTCCGATGAACCTACGTACCGCTGGTCCGGGGTGGCTGTTTTGCCCGGCCGATCGTCCCGAGCGTTTCGCCAAGGCCGCCGCTGCCGCCGATGTGGTGATCCTTGACCTCGAGGATGGCGTGGCTGAAGCGGACAAACCCGCTGCCCGCAAGGCACTGCGGGAGACCCCGCTGGACCCCGAGCGCACCGTAGTGCGAATCAACGCGGCCGGTACCGACGAGCACCCTCGCGACCTGGATGCCCTGTCCGAGACCCCGTACACGACGGTGATGCTGTCCAAGACCGAGTCGCCGCGCAGGTGACCGCACTCGCGCCGCGCGACGTCATCGCGCTGATCGAGACCCCGCGCGGTGCGGTGTTCGCCGCCGAGATCGCTGCCGCAGAGGGCACCGTCGCAATGATGTGGGGTGCCGAGGATCTGGTCGCTGCCCTTGGCGGCAGCTCAAGCCGGCAGGCCGACGGCAGCTACCGGGACGTCGGCCGGCACGTGCGGTCGACGGTCTTGCTTGCCGCGTCCACATTCGACCGGGTCGCGCTCGACGCCGTGTATTTGGACATCGGCGACCTCGATGGCCTGCAGGTGGAGGCTAACGACGGCGTCGCGGTGGGCTTCGGCGGGACCGTCTGCATTCACCGACTCAGGTTCCGGTGGTGCCCAAGGCCTATCGGCCCAGTGCGGAGAAGCTGGACTGGGCGCGAAGGATGTTGGCGGCGGCGCGGACCGAGCGAGGAGTATTCGCGTTCGAAGGACAGATGGTCGACTCGCCGGTGCTCGAGCATCCGGAGATGATCGTGCGACGGGCGGGAGAGGTCGTCTCCGGGTAGCGGTCAAGGGCGGACCGCAACCACGTTGCTAGCCATCGCCCGACGCGCCTAGCGGGCGATACCTGTGCCACGAGACGACCCGAGCGGCGCTGGTTAGTGCGACACGTTGTCGACTCAGCTGCGATCAACCGTTCTCTTCGCATTTGAGCGCATAATGGTAACTGCGCCAGTGTCGCGGCGAGCGGAGCCTTTCGTGCAGCTGGCGATCGACTTCGGCTCGCGGTAGGTCTCGGCTGAACATTTGCTGTGACCACTGTTGCCCGCTGCGCCACGCGGCCCGAGCCAGGGAGGCGGTATGGCGGAGATTTCTCAGATGCCGACGGCTGTCGACCTCGAACCGGTGCAACTTGTCGCTGCGGACGGCACGCCGACGGCCGAACGTCGATATAGCCGCGAGCTTCCTGCCGAGACACTGTGCTGGCTCTACGAGATGATGGTGGTCACCCGAGAGCTGGATGCCGAGTTCGTCAATCTCAAGCACCAGGGAGAATTGGCGCTGTTCGCGTCCTGTCGCGGTCAGGAGGCCGCGCAAGTCGGCGCGGCGGCGTGCCTGCGCAAGACCGACTGGCTGTTCCCCCAATATCGTGAGCTCGGCGCGTATCTGGTTCGCGGCATCCCGCCCGGGCACGTCGGGGCCGTGTGGCGCGGAACCTGGCACGGCGGGCTGGGATTCACCAACAAATGCTGTGCCCCGATGTCGATTCCGATCGGCACTCAGACCCTGCATGCCGTCGGCGCGGCGATGGCCGCGCAACGCCTCGGCGAAGATTCGGTGACAGTGGCCTTCCTGGGCGACGGCGCCACCAGCGTGGGCGACGTTCACGAGGCGCTGAACTTCGCGGCCGTGTTCACCGCGCCGTGCGTGTTCTACGTGCAGAACAACCAGTGGGCGATCTCGTTGCCTGTATACAAGCAGAACGCGGCACCTTCCATCGCGCACCAGGCGATTGGCTATGGCATGCCCGGAATCCGGGCGGACGGCAACGATGTGCTGGCCTGCTACGCGGTGATGGCCGAGGCCGCCGCCCGGGCCCGGGCGGGTGGCGGCCCGACCTTGATCGAGGCGGTCACCTACCGGCTCGGCCCGCACACCACCTCCGACGATCCGACTCGATACCGGACTCAGGACGAAGTCGACCGCTGGGCGGCGCTGGACCCCATTCCGCGTTACCGCACGTACTTGCAGAGCCAGGGTGTGTGGTCGGAGCGCTTGGCGGACCGGGTTGCGGTCCGGTCGAAGCGAATGCGGGCCGAATTGCGCGACGCAGTGTTCGACGCGCCCGATTTCGACGTCGACGAAGTGTTCACCACGGTGTATGCCGAAATCACGCCCGGGTTGCGGGCGCAGCGACAACAGCTGCGGGCTGAACTGGCCCGGAATGCCGAGGAGGCGTGAATGACCCAGCTTGCCGATCGACCGGCTCACCCGGATCAAACGCTCACGGCGGCAGAGCGGAATGTCGCCCTCGGCGCGCAATCGCTGACCATGGTGCAGGCGCTCAACCGCGCGCTGCATGATGCGATGGCCGCCGACGACCGGGTTTTGGTATTCGGCGAAGACGTTTCGGTCGAGGGCGGGGTGTTCCGGGTCACCGAAGGACTGGCCGAAGCGTTCGGTGAGGCGCGGTGCTTCGACACGCCGCTGGCGGAGTCCGCCATAATCGGGATCGCGGTGGGGTTGGCGCTACGTGGCTTTGTGCCGGTGCCCGAGATCCAGTTCGACGGATTCTCCTACCCGGCTTTCGATCAGGTGGTCAGCCATCTGGCCAAGTACCACACCCGCACTCGTGGCGAGATCACCATGCCGGTCACGGTCCGGATCCCGTCGTTCGGTGGCATCGGCGCGGCCGAACATCATTCCGACTCCACCGAGTCATATTGGGCGCACACCGCCGGGTTGAAGGTCGTGGTTCCGTCTGACCCGGCTGACGCCTACTGGCTGCTGCGCCACGCGATCGGCTGCCCGGACCCGGTGATGTATCTGGAGCCGAAGCGGCGCTACTGGGGCCGTGGCATGGTCGACGCCAGCCGGCCCGAACCGCCCATCGGGCAGGCGATGGTCCGCCGGCCCGGCACCGACGTCACCGTGGTGACCTACGGCAGCCTGGTGAGCACCGCTGTTGCCACCGCGGAAGAGGCTCAGCAGCAACGTGGTTGGAGCCTGGAGGTCATCGATCTGCGATCGCTGGTCCCATTGGACTTCGATACCCTCGCCGCGTCGATCCACCGGACCGGACGCTGCGTGGTGTTGCACGAAGGGCCGCGCAGCCTGGGCTATGGAGCCGGTTTGGCCGCACGCATTCAGGAGGAGATGTTCTACGAGCTGGAGGCACCGGTGTTGCGCGCCTGTGGTTTTGACACCCCGTACCCGCCGGCCCGGTTGGAGCGCCTGTGGTTACCGGGCCCCGACCGTCTGCTGGACTGCGTCGAGCGCGCGCTGGACCAGCCATGAGCATCGACGAGCGGGTTAAGTCGTTCCGGGTTCCCGACCTTGGCGAGGGATTGGCAGAAGTGACGGTGTCGTGCTGGAACGTGGCCGTGGGCGATGATGTCGAGCTCAACCAGGTTTTGTGCTCAGTGGAAACCGCCAAGGCCGAGGTGGAAATTCCGAGCCCGTACGCTGGGCGGATCGTCGAAACACACGGCGCCGAAGGCGATGTGCTCGACGTGGGTGCGGTGCTGGTCCGCATCGACACTGCACCGCACAACAGCGATGTCTCGGCGCCGAACGGCGAGGCTGTGGTGCCCACACTGGTCGGTTACGGCGCCGACGCGGGCATCGACGCCAGCCGACGGACCAACCGGCCGCTGGCTGCCCCTCCGGTGCGCAAGCTGGCCAAAGAACTAATGGTTGATCTCGGTTCGATACCGCGCAGCACCGGCGGGGTGATCACCCGCGCGGAGGTGCTGGCGGCGGCTCACGGATCCGGAGACGGGCCGGACGTTCGACCGGTCCGCGGTGTACAGGCCCGCATGGCGGAGAAGATGACGTTGTCCCACCGGGAAATCCCGGCCGCGAAAGTCAGCCTAGCGGTTGATTGCACGGAATTGCTGCGGCTACGCGACTGCTTCCGTTCGGCGCATCAGGACATCACGCCGTTCGCGCTGACGCTGCGATTACTGGTTATTGCGTTGAGCCACAACATGGTTCTCAACTCGACCTGGATTGACTCGCCCGATGGCCCGCAGGTGCGCGTCAATCGTGGCATGCACCTGGGGTTCGGCGTGGCCACCAAACGTGGACTACTCGTGCCGGTGATCACCGACGCCCAGAACAAGACAACCCGCGAACTAGCCAGCCGGACATCCGAATTGATCACCGGAGCGCGCGAGGGCACCCTGACGCCGGTGGAGTTGCGAGGCTCGACGTTCACCGTGTCGAACTTCGGTGCGCTGGGCGTAGACGACGGTGTGCCGGTGATCAACCATCCCGAAGCAGCCATCCTCGGTATGGGCGCCATCAAGCCGCGTCCGGTGGTCGTAGGCGATGAAGTCGTGGTGCGTCCGACGATGGCGCTGACATGTGTGTTCGACCACCGCGTGGCTGACGGCGCCCAGGCAGCGCAGTTCATTTGCGAGCTGAGGGACCTGGTCGAGTCGCCGCAGACGGCGCTGCTCGACCTATAGTCCGTCTTCGTCGTCCCCGTCGCGCAGGAGTTTCTCGGGGTGGTGAGACAGGTTGGTTCGGGGTTGGCCGCGGTCTAAATGTGGTGGTGGGATCCATTCGGTGTCCCCGCTGGCGTTCTTGCGGGTGGTCCAGCCTGCGGGTTGGATGAGGCGGTGTTGGGGGCCGCAGCTGAAGGTCAGTTGGTTGACGTCGGTGGTGTGGCATGTGGCGTAGTCGGTGACGTGATGGACTTCGCAGTAGTAGCCGGGTACGGTGCAGCCGGGTGCCGAACACCCGCGGTCCTTGGCGTACAAGACAATCCGTTGGCTGGGTGAGGCGAGGCGTTTGGTGTGGTAGAGCGCCAGGGCTTTTGCCGTTGTCGAAGATGGCCAGATAGTGGCGGGCGTGGCGGGCCAGGCGGATCACATCGCTCATGGGCAGGATGCTGCCGCCGCCGGTGAGGCCACGTCCGGCGGCGGCTTGCAACTCGGCCAGGGTGGTGGTCACGATGATGGCGGCCGGCAAACCGTTGTGCTGGCCGAGTTCTCCCGAGGCGAGGAGCGCGCGCAGCGCCGCCAGCAGCCCGTCGTGGTTGCGCTGGGCGGGGGTGCGGGTGTCGTCCTCGATAGCGTGTTGGGTGGGTGGGCCGTCCACACGGGGGGCATCGTCGGTGGGGTTGCACATGCCGGGCGCGGCCAACTTGGCCAACACGGTCTCGACGGTGGCGCGGGCTTCGGGGGTGAGCCAGCCGTGCAGTGCCGACATGCCGTCGGCTTGCTGCTTGCCCAGCGTCACGCCGCGCTGGCGGGCGCGGTCGTCGTCGGTGAAGGTGCCGTCGGGATTGAGGCAATCGGCGAGCCGATCGGCCAGCCCGGCCAGTTGTTCGGGGCGATACTGAGAGCCCAGCCGGGCCAGGTGGGCTTCGGCACGGTCGCGTGTCGCGCCGTCAACCCAGCCCGGCAACTGGTGGTAGAACTTGCGGATCACCGCCACCTGGCCAGAACCGAGCTTGCCCTCCCGCTGCCCGGTGGCGGTGGCCGCCAACACCGGCGGCAGTGGTTCGCCGGTCAGTCCGCGCCGCGGGCCCAGGTCGGCGGCTTCGCGGATGCGCCGGGATGCTTCGGCACGGCTGATCAGCGTCCATTCGGCCAGCGCATGCCAGAGTGTGCCGCCCAGTTCTTCAGGAGTGGCTTGGCGGGCAAGGGAATTGATCAGCGGATGCTCTACCGCCGGTATCCGCCGACGCACCCGCTCACAGCGCTCCAACAACGCCAACCAGTCCGGGGTGGCCAACGCGTCGAAGTCCAACCCGGCCACTTTGTCGACCGCGGCATCCAAGGCATCGAAAGCCGCTGTGATCGCCTCCCGATCAACCACCCCGCCAGAACCCATAACCCGAAACTATCTGAGCCCACCGACAAAAACCGCCGCTGAGAAACCATTGAAACTCAAGTGGCGCAAGTTGTTTCAAGCGCAGGGCGAACACTACCTGCGTTGTGCCGCCGCCAATCTGCTTGCGAAATCAGGCGATTGGATTGAGTGCGCCTGCGGCCCGACCTCTGTGCGCATCGCGAACTCGTGCTGCTCGTTGTCCAACGATCCCGGGCTTGCGGTGGCGCGCATGGTGGCTTTGGTCGCCAGCACCGCCTCACGCGGGGCGGCCGCGGGCCCCGCCGCCAGCTCCAGCGCCGCGGCGACCGGGTCGTCGGCAACACTGAGCGCCAAACCATGGCGCACGGCGGATTCGGCTTCAAAGCGCATGCCGAACAGCAGGGCGGCGCGGGCGACCTGAGGGCCTACCGCCCGTTGCAGCATCCAGGTGGCACCCCCGCCCGGATGTAGCCCAAGCTTCTGGAAGCGCGCGTCGAACAATGCGGCCGGCCCGGCGATGCGCACGTCGGCGGCCAGTGCCAGATTCAGGCCCGCGCCGACGGCCGCCCCGTTGACTGCGGCGATAGTGGGCAGCCGGCAGTTACCGACGGCCATGAAGCCGTCGTAGAGCCGCTGCAATTCCGTCTCCGCGGTTCCGACGCCCGCAGCCCCCAGGGCGCTGAGGTCGGCGCCGGCGCAAAAAGCCTTGCCCGCCCCGGTGACCACCACGGCGTGCACTTCGGAATCGGCTTCGGCGCGCTCCACCGCGGCGCGCAGACGCGCCGACATCTCGCCGGTCACTGCATTGCGCCGATCGGGGTCGTTGACGGTGATGAGCGCGACGTGATTTTTGACCGTGAACAAGACGAGGTCGGATTGGGCCATCGGGCATCTCCGCAATTTCTGGTTTCCCGGCGGCTCCGGCGAGACCCAGGTAAGAGTACTTCGCCGCCTATGATGCGTGGCCTGTGATGTTGGCGTGGCCTGTGATGTCGCTGTCATTTACCGTGATTACGGTTCGGCTGGCCGCGGGCCCGTTTTGTCTTGCGCTCGGGCGCAAGGCGCTACGATACGTTCACGTCGGGAAGGGGAAGGTCATGTCGCTCAGAGGCAGGGTCGGTGTCGCGTTCTCGTTGTTTCTGTGCGCCTGCACGCTGAATAGTTGCATCGGTATCTATCCGACTACGATCAATTTGTGACCGCTGATGTGGCGCGACAGCGCCACATCGATGACGGCAAAAAACTTCTAGTGGCCCTCTCCCACCCGGTAACGTCGCGTCGGGGTGTCGCGGCACGGCAGGGTTTCCTTTAAACCCCTGACTGCATCAATGGTGGGATGATGCGACCCGCCGCGGGCCGCGGCTCACCATGGCATGCTTGCCCATCGTGGTGACGAGTAAGGCGGCCGGCTCGCCGCTGACCGATTTCGTCTCCCCGCTCAGGCACGCGGGGCTAAGATCGGTCGCGACCGGAAGGGGAAGGCTATGTCTCTCAATAGCAGGGTGGGTGTCGCGCTGTCGTTGGTTTTGTGCAGTGGCGCGCTCAATAGCTGCATCAGCCTCTATATGACCAAGTTCTGATCGAAGATGTGGCGCGACAGCGCCACGACGATGAGGGCACAGAGTGGCTTCATCGTGGCCGGCACCCCCGCCTGCCCCACCGGTCAACAGCTGCTTCGAAGTCGCTGGTTCCCACCCGGATTGCAACATGTGACAGCCACCCACTGAACCAGTGCCCCGGCACAACTCGAACATGCGACCAAGGGATTAGGAATCATAGCTTTCCAGCACATTCCACCAGTTGACGGCAGATATTGAACTTCCCTGCACGCCAAGGGGATATGTCTCACAAAACCACGGCCCTAGGTTACGTCAGTTGACGGGGAATCACAGACATATTCGGCGAATAAACGATGACTCGCGCGACAGGGGAGACCAAGAATGACCGATCCGAGCTATCGGTTTAACGTTCCGGTGTCCGCCGAGGCCCTAAGGGTGAGCGATTGGCTGCCCACCACCGACGGCGCCATGAGTCGGTACGTCCAACACTGTGTTATTACCCAGTCTGCCTGGGGAGTCACTGACCGGGATTACAACAAGCGCGCCGCCGTGTGGGAGAACCTCGGCCCAAAGCCCGTGCTTTTTAGCTGGTGGGTCGCTAGCATGTCCGACCAGGGTTGGGGTAGGAAAGGCCAGTGGGCGAGGTGGCGTTCGAGCCTTACCGGCTGTCGATGCTGATCGGCCAGGGCGGAATGAGCAAGGTTATCGTGGCGGCCGCGATAGCGCTCGCACCGTTCTCGGTGGTAGCCACCACACCCGGTGTGGCACAGGCGGCTCCCTGGGCCCCATGTGCGGGCGGTGGGGCAGACTCCAAAGCCTGCAAGGACTGTCTGATGTTGACGGCGCAATATCGTATTCGGACGCCCGGCATGTGCTACGAAGCCGGGCCGGCTCCGGCGCCATCGAGCACGGTGCCGGTGCAGATCCCACCGGCCGGGCCGCCAATTTCCCTGCCCCCGATTCCGGTCCAGACCCCCCAGGCCGTTCCGCCAAGTCCCCCGCACCCGAGCACGATTCCGGTACAGACCCCGAAGATCAATCCGCCGGCCCCCGGGGCGCCAAGAAACGCCTCGCTGGTGACACCGCCGAAGGGGCTGGATGCGTCACCGCAGGCGGTCGCGGCTGCCAAGGCCGCACCGGCGGCGCGGATTAACCCCACCACGCCACCGCCGCCCCCGACCCCGGTGGACTTCAACCACCAGGTGCAGAATGTGGTCAACGCCCACAGCGGCGACGTTGACGTCGTAAAGACTAACAACCAGGCGCTGCCGCGCCCCCGCCGTTGGGACTACGTCGACTACGACGACTACCACCGCCCGACCCTGTACAACCCACTCAATCAGGCGATGACCTTCCGCTACTTCTACAACGGCGCCTACCGGGAGGTCTACGTCCCAGCGGGCGGGCGGGTGGTGCTGGATGTCGCCACCGTTGGCCTGTTCCCGTTCACCGCCGTCGGCGACAGCTACGTGGTGTCGGGCAGCTTCTACGGCGGGGCCTGGGTACCGCCGGACGGCTGGACTGGCCCACCGCCGCCGGACTACACCCCACCGGCGCCCCCGGAGGTGTACCACGACGTCTCGGCCCATATCCCGGCCGATAACCAGACCGTTCGGGTCGGCCAAGTAACGGTGGTGGGCCACGACGATAGCCAGCCTGCGGGCGGCCAAGACACCTTCCTCCTCGACGACACCACCTTGGCGTGGGGTCAGGTCAACGATCCCAGCAGCAGTGCCCAGATCACGGTGACTAAGACTCAGTCCCTGCCGGGCGTCGGGCCGACCGACAATGGCAGCTTCTTGGTAGCGCTGGCCGCTCATGAGACCAGCCAACCCACCCAACCCGCCCAACCCACTCAACCCTGGTGGCCCCTGGCGCTGCGCTACGGGGCGTTGTTGGTAGCAGTGGGTGTTGCCGCCTGGATGCTCAATCGTCTCCGAAACAGACCGCGGATCTGACCGGTAGTGCCCCCGGCACAACTCGAACGTGCGACCTAGGGATTACCAAACGGTATGACCCGACGATGCCGGTTGTTGCTTAATTTTCCTGCGCGACAACTAGATTGGTGATCTAGACGCTCCCGTGACAGCCGGTAAATTCCGGCCGACTCCAGGTCATTCGCGGTGAATAAGCGGTAACCGGATCCCGATGCCTATTCGGCGCTCTCGGTCAATACGGCTACGCACCGGCAAGGTGCTCAGGCTCCTGGCGCGTGGAGGACGAATGGAGTGTTCTCGGCCGATCCAGCATCCCTGACAGGGTATGTCAGCAAATGCTGCGTCACACAGAACCAGGTGGTGTGCATGAAACCCGGGATGCTCCAGTTGTTTGGTGTTAGCACGAATACGAGGCCGGCGTTGGGGCACTCCACGCTTCCACACGGCCATAGGCAGGTGCACACTTGTGGCATGGAGGTATGTGAGCTCACCGCCGTCCCGCTGACCGTAGCGCCCCTGTCCCTGCGGCGGGCCCAGACGTCGACGTCACCCCGGCTGGCGTGATCGTGCCCGCCGGCGGGCCCGAGCCGCGCCGCCCGCTGAACGGCATCTCGGACGTACGCGCGTTCTTTCACACCAACGCCGTGCCGCTGTACTTCATCTCGCCGACCCCGTTCAACCTGCTAGGCATCGACCGCTGGGTACGGAACTTCTTCTACCTGACGTACTTTGACTCTTTTGAGGGCGCACATTCGCGCGTGTTCGTGCCCCGGCGGCGCGACCGCATTGATTTCGGGTCCATGGGGGATGTATGCAACCACCTCCTGCGTGATCCCGAGACACTGGAGTTCATCGCGCGCCGAGGGCCCGGTGGCAAGGCCTGCTTTGTGATGCTTGACGAGGAGACCCAGGCCCTCGCGCGCCAGGCGGGGCTCGAGGTCATGCATCCCCCGGCGGAGCTGCGCCATCGCCTGGGCTCCAAGATCGTCATGACGCGTCTGGCCGACGAGGCGGGCGTGCCGAGCGTGCCTCACGTGATCGGGCGGGCCGGCTCCTACGACGGGTTGTCGGCGCTCGCGCAAAGCGCCGGGCTGGGAGATGACCTCGTCGTCGAGGCGGCCTATGGTGACGCCGGCAGTGCGACGTTCTTTGTGCGCGGTGAGCGCGACTGGGACCGTTGCGCCGGTGACCTGGTGGGTCAGCAGGAAGTCAAAGTCATGAAGCGCATCCGCAATGTCGAGGTGTGCATCGAGGGCACCGTGACCCGCCACGGCACCGTGATCGGCCCCGCGATGACGAGTCTCGTCGGTTACCCGGAGCTGACTCCGCACAAGGGCGCCTGGTGCGGCAATGACGTCTGGCGCGAGGTGCTGCCGCCCGCACAGACGCACGCCGCGCGAGAGATGGTACGAAAGCTGGGCGACGTCCTGAGCCGCGAGGGATACCGCGGCTACTTCGAGGTGGACCTCTTGCACGACCTGGACTCCGACGAGCTTTACCTCGGCGAGGTGAACCCGCGCCTGAGCGGCGCGAGCCCGATGACGAACTTGACCACCGAGGCCTACGCCGACATGCCGCTGTTCCTCTTCCACCTGCTCGAATACATGGACGTGGAGTACGAGCTCGACATCGACGAGATCAACTCGCGCTGGGAGCGGGGCTATGGCGAAGACGAGGTCTGGGGTCAGCTGATAATCACGGAGACCTCGCCGGATGTCGAGCTCTTCACCGCAACCCCACGCACAGGTGTGTGGCACCTCGACGACGACGGGCGCATCTCCTTTGCGCGCCAGGGCAACGACTGGGCCACGCTGATCGATGAGTCCGAGGCCTTCTACATGCGTGTCGCGGCGCCTGGCGACTTACGCTGCGAGGGCGCCCAACTCGGCGTGCTCGTCACCCGCGGGCACCTGCAGACCAACGACTACCAGCTCACCGAGCGCTGCCGGCGCTGGGTCGAGGGCATCAAGGCGCAGTTCGCCTCAACACCCCTGGCGCCGGCCACGCCGATCGTCTCGCGGCTCGTCGCACGAGCGTGAGCAGCGGCCGCACGAACTGCTCGACAAACCATCGAGCGCGAGCGCCTGATCCAGGCGTTCCTGTGCTCACCGCTGCGCCATACCCGCTACCGCGAAGGGCATGGGACGGCGTACTTCGCCGTCTACCGCACGCCGACGGTGTCGTCGACTATTGCTGGCCGAAACCGTCGACTTACCCTCGCCTCAGTTCTTATGCAGCCACCGAGACCGCCAACACAGTCGCACCTGGGCTACCCGATCTTGTCCAGCTGGCCGCCGACTTCGGCCGAGATGATCTCCTATCCGCATAGTCTCCCAGCTGGAATCAGCGCACCCTTGGTCGTCCGACCACCCGGCGATCCCGTGAAGCCGCGCGCATGATCGGCGGCGAACCTGGTCGTGTCCCGGCCGGTATCTCGCTGGACAACTGGCTGTCGGCGCCACATTCGCATTGGTCATTCCAGCACGTCGAAGACTTCGTGCCGACCGCGGTAATCTCGCGCGGGACCGGCCCGGTCGCGGCGGTGCCCGCAGCCAGTGCTCCGGTGGCCGAGATCCCGGTGACCAGCACTGACGGGGTGGCCACCACCGTGGGCGCGGTGATGGCCGCCACCGCCACCGACGGGTGGGCCGTCGCCTACCGCGGGTCGATGGTGGCCGAGGACTACTTCGACGGCCTAGAGGCCCAGACCCGGCACCTGCTGTTCTCGGTGAGTAAGTCGCTGGTGGCAGCCGTGGTAGGCGCGCTGCACGGCGCCGGTGCGATCGAGCTTGACGCGCCGGTCACCGCATTCGTTCCCGCCTTGGCGAACTGCGGCTACGCCGGTGCGACGGTGCGCCACCTGCTGGACATGAGGTCGGGTGTCGCGTTTTCAGAAAACTACGGCGACCCGGCCGCGGAGATACACCTCCTCGACCAGGCGATCGGGTGGGCACCCAAGAGCCGTCTAAACGTCCCCTCCACGCTGCGTGAGTTCCTGCTGACCTTGCGGCAGAAGTCGGCGCACGGCGGTCCGTTCGAATATCGCTCGTGTGAAACCGACGTACTCGGCTGGATCTGCGAAGTCGTCGGCGGCCAGCGGATGCCCGAACTGATGTCGGAACTGCTGTGGAGCCGCATCGGTGCCCAAAGCGACGCAACCATCGGCATAGACACGGCAGGCACCGGACTATTCGACGGCGGCATCAACGCCTGTCTTACCGACATGATCCGGTTCGGGTCGCTGTTCTTGCGCGACGGCGTCTCGTTGACTGGCCAGCAAATAGTGCCGGCGGCGTGGATCGCCGACACCCTCGGCGGCGGTCCGGACTCGCGTCAGGCGTTCGCCGCCAGCCCCGACGACAACGAAATGCCCGGCGGGATGTACCGCAACCAAATGTGGTTCCCCTACCCGGGCAGCAACGTTGTGATGTGCCTGGGCATGTGTGGTCAGATGATCTACGTCAACCGCGCCGTCGAGATGGTCGCCGTTAAGCTATCCACGCAGCCGCACTCGCACGAGCCGCACATGTTGGACACGATGCGCGCATTCGATGCGGTGGCACACGAACTGGCTGGAATCACTAGTTAGCCCGAGCCGCGCTCAACCCGCCAGACGCCGCGCCGACGCCGCGTTCTCGGCCCCGGCGAGCCGAACCAGCGAAGTCTCTAGGGCCCCGGCCAGCCCTGTTCAGTGCCCCCGGCACGACTCGAACGTGCGACCTAGGGATTAGAAGGCCCTTGCTCTATCCACCTGAGCTACGGAGGCAATGCGCAGGTCAGTCTATCCAACGGCGATCTCCGGACAGGTTCCGGCAACCCGCCGCGCACGAAACGTGTTCCCCCGCCGCAATTATCAGTTATGGTGTGAGCCTCGACACACGTACATCACCGGCCGGTAATAGGCCGTTAACCGCAACGAGGCGTGTGCATAACGTCGAGGGGTGGCGTTGCAATGAGCGTGGCCATGAACCTGACTTCGCCGTGCTCGTGGGCTGGTACCCAGGCGTTGCGACTGGCAGCCGATGCACGGGATACGTATCGAGCCGGTGCCCTGTTGCTCCGCGGCTCACCGTTCGCGGCGTTTTGGGTCGCGGGCTGGCTTCTCACGGAATTCCCCCCGCACGTCTTGACCGGGCATGCGTTGTCCCGGCTGCCGCACCCGTCCGTCGGCCGCGTTGCCACCACGCTGGCCGGGCAGCGGGCGGACCACGTCCTCACCGCTGCGCTCGAGGAGTCCTTCGGGCCGGGGTTCCGCGAGCAGGTGGCCCACCCGGTCGCCTTGGAGCCCACCGATGCCCCCCGCAGCGGGTTCTTGCATAAGGGTGGGCCGCACCGCCGGTACGCGTCGCAGACCTCCGACATCTCCTACGGTCCGGGTGGTCGCGACAACCTGCTTGACATCTGGCGCCGTCAAGACGTGGTGCCCGGCCGCCGGGCGCCGGTGCTGATCCAGGTCCCCGGAGGTGCGTGGGCCGTCGGCGACAAACGGGTTCAGGCCTACACGCTGATGAGCCACATGGTCGAGCTCGGCTGGATCTGCGTATCGATCAACTACAGCAAGAGCCCGCGGTGCAGATTTCCCGCGCACCTCATCGACGTCAAGAGGGCGATCGCCTGGGTCCGTGAGAACATCGCCGACTACGGCGGCGATCCCGAATTCATCGCGATCACCGGCGGGTCCGCGGGCGCGCACCTGGCCGCGTTAGCCGCGCTCACCCCGAACGATCCCAATTTCCAGCCGGGATTCGAAGACGCTGATACAAGCCTTGACGCAGCCGCGCCGTACTACGGCGTGTATGACTTCACCGACTTCGAGAACATGCACGAACTCATGCTGCCGTTCCTGGTGAATTTCGTTTTGAAGACCCGTTACGCCGACGAGCCCGAGCGGTTCAAGGCGGCGTCGCCGATTTCCTACGTGCACAGCGAGGCTCCGCCGTTTTTCGTGCTGCACGGGGCGAAAGACGAAGTGGTTCCCAGCGGCCAGTCCCGCGTCTTCTGCGCGGCGCTACGCGCGGCCGGCGCTCCCGCGGTGGCCCACGCCGAGCTCGCCAACGCTCACCACGCTTTCGACATCACCCCGACGGTCCGATCGCAGCTGGCCGCAAATGCCGTCGCCGACTTCTTGGGGATCGTCTACGGACGCCGCGCAGGCTCGCCAGGGGAGTCGTTGCAGCTGTCGGCAACTTCGGCCAGCTGAACCAGGGTCCCGGCGGCGTCCGTCGCGGTGGCTGCATCCAGGACCGGATCGTGCCTTTCACCAGCGCGTCGACCCGACTAGCGTTGTGTTGGCAACTGGGCCCGGGCCCGAGGCGGGAGGCTTGATCGGCGGTGACAGGGTTGGCGCGTCGAATTAGTGATTATGGGTGAGTCGGTCGAGGCCGTTGCGTTGTCCGACGAGCTGGGACCGGTCGACTATCTGATGCATCGGGGTGAAGCCAATCCCCGGACCCGGTCGGGGATCATGGCGCTGGAGCTCCTTGACACCACGCCGGACTGGGAGCGGTTCCGGACCCGGTTCGAAAACGCCTCTCGACGGGTCTTGCGGCTGCGGCAAAAGGTTGTCGTGCCTACCTTGCCGACGGCGGCGCCGCGCTGGGTGGTGGACCCCGATTTCAACTTGGACTTCCACGTGCGACGGGTGCGCGTGTCCGAACCCGGCACTCTGCGTGAAGTGTTCGACCTCGCAGAGGTGATCCTGCAGTCGCCGATGGACATATCGCGGCCGCTGTGGACGGCCACCCTGGTCGAAGGTCTGGCCGACGGTAAGGCCGCGACGCTGCTGCACGTCAGCCATGCGGTCACCGACGGTGTCGGCGGGGTTGAGATGTTCGCCGAAATCTATGACTTGGAGCGTGATCCAGCGCCCAGGCCAACGCCCCCGCTGCCCATTCCGCAGGATCTGACGGCCAATGATCTGATGCGGCAGGGCATCAACCACCTGCCCATCGCCATAGTCGGCGGCGTCTTGAGTGCGCTGTCCGGGGCGGTATCGGTGGCCGGACGGGCGATTCTGGAACCCGCGTCCACAGTTTCGGGGATCGTGGGCTACACCCTGTCGGGCATGCGGGTGATCAACCGGGCTGCCGAGCCATCGCCCCTGCTGCGCCGGCGCAGCCTGGCCACCCGCACCGAAGCAATCGACATTCCGCTGTCCGACCTGCACAAGGCCGCAAAAGCCGGCGGAGGATCGATCAACGACGCCTATCTCGCCGGTCTGTGTGGCACCCTGCGGCGCTACCACGAGGCGCTTGGCGTACCGATCAGCACGCTGCCGATGGCGGTGCCGGTGAATTTGCGGGCCGAAGCCGATACGGCCGGCGGCAACCGGTTCACCGGCGTCAACCTGGCCGCGCCGATTGGTACCGTCGATCCGATCTCCCGGATGAAGAAGATCCGTGCGCAAATGACGCAGCGCCGCGACGAGCCCGCGATGAACATCATCGGTTCGATTGCGCCGGTGCTGAGTGTGTTGCCGACTGCGGTGCTGGAGGGCATCACCGGCTCGGTGATCGGCTCCGACGTTCAGGCCAGCAATATCCCGGTCTACCCGGGAGATACCTATATCGCCGGCGCAAAGATCTTGCGGCAGTACGGTATCGGCCCGTTGCCCGGTGTGGCGATGATGGTGGTGCTGATTTCTCGGGGTGGGTGGTGCACCATCACCGTGCGCTACGACCGGGCGTCGGTGCGAAACGAGCCGCTGTTCGCCCAGTGCCTGTTGGACGGTTTCGACGAGATCCTGGCGCTGGTCGGTGACCCGGCACCCCATGTCGTGCCTGCGTCGTTCGCCGCCGAGCCGGCCGGTTCAGCGTCCCGATCGGTGTCGGGCTCATGAGCGCTGCTAAAGAGCGGGGGGACGAAGGCGGCACCAAGCAGCCGGCGGCGGATCTGCGGTTGCCCGGTTCGGTCGCCGAGATCATGGCCAGTCCTCCCGGGCCCGAGATCGGTGCGTTTTTCGACCTGGACGGGACGTTGGTCGCCGGCTTCACCGCGGTCATCTTGACCCAGGAGCGGATGCTACGCCGCGACATGGGTGTGGGCGAGTTGCTCAGCATGGTTCAGGCCGGTCTCAACCACACGCTCGGACGCATCGAGTTCGAAGACCTCATCGGGAAGGCCGCCGCGGCGCTGGCCGGGCGATTGCTGGACGACCTGGAGGAGATCGGCGAACGGCTGTTCGTCCAGCGGATCGAGTCCCGGATCTATCCGGAAATGCGCGAGCTGGTGCGGGCTCACGTGGCTCGCGGCCATACCGTGGTGCTGAGCTCGTCGGCGCTGACCATCCAGGTCAATCCGGTGGCGCGCTTCCTCGGGATCCCCAACATGCTGACCAACAAGTTCGAGACCACTGAAGACGGAATGCTCACGGGCAGCATACAAAAGCCGATCTTGTGGGGCCCGGGAAAAGCCGCTGCAGTGCAGCGGTTCGCGGCCGCGCACGGTATCGATCTCAAAGACAGCTACTTTTACGCCGACGGTGACGAGGATGTCGCCCTGATGTACCTGGTCGGAAATCCACGGCCGACCAACCCTGAAGGGAAGATGGCCGCCGTGGCCAGGCGTCGTGGCTGGCCGATTCTGCGATTCAACAGTCGCGGTGGTGTGGGCCTCCAGCGGCAGGTGCGCACACTTGCCGGCTTGAGTTCGTTGTTCCCGGTCGCGGCCGGCGCGGTGGGAATCGGTGTGCTGACCGGTAGCCGGCGGCGGGGCGCCAATTTCTTCACCTCCGCCTTTCCCCAGATGGTGCTCGCGACCACCGGGGTGCATCTCAATGTGATCGGGAAGGAGAATCTGACCGCGCAGCGCCCGGCGGTGTTCATCTACAACCACCGCAACCAGGTTGACCCGATCATTTCCGGTGCGCTGGTGCGCGACAACTGGGTTGCCGTGGCCAAAAAGGAACTGGAAAAGGACCCGATCATGGGCACGCTCGGCAAGTTGCTGGACGGCGTGTTCATCGACAGGGACGATCCGGTCGCCGCGGTGGAGACGCTGCGCACGGTCGAAGAGCGGGCCAGGAACGGACTCTCGATTCTGATGGCTCCAGAAGGGACCCGGGTGGACACCACCGAAGTCGGGCCGTTCAAGAAGGGGCCTTTCCGCATCGCGATGGCGGTGCGAATCCCGATCGTCCCGATCGTGATTCGCAATGCGGAGCTGGTCGCCGCGCGAAACTCGAGCACGATCAACCCCGGCACCGTCGACGTCGCGGTGTTTCCGCCGATTTCGGTGCAGGACTGGACACTTGAGACGCTGCCGGAGCACATCGCCGAGGTGCGCCGGCTGTATCTGGACACGCTGGCCGACTGGCCCGTCGACGAACTGCCCGAGGTCGGTCTATACGCCAGGAAAAAGGCGGCGGGCAAAGCCCGGACTGGCACTGCCAGAACCACTGCGAAGAAGACGGCGGCGAAAAAGGCTGCGACTAAGTCGGCCAGCAAGGCCACGGCGAAAAAGACTGCGACTAAGTCAGCCGGCAAGGCCACGGCGAAAAAGGCCACGGTGAAGAAGGCGGCAACCCAGCCGCGGCCGAAGACCACCCCGAACATGCCGACCGCGACACACCCGGAGTTGGCTGCTCCCAACAAGAGTGAGGTGAACCAGCCCGGCGCGCCGGGAAGAACCGGCAGCGCCGAATCGCCGAGCTCTCAGCCCAGAGGGCGGCCGTGACCGAACTGGCCGCAGATACCAGCGCAGTCCTCACCGGGCAAGACTCGCTGATATTGGCGTCCATGACTTCACCCGCCGAAATGGAGCTGGTCACTGCGTGGGTCGCCCAACAGCGTGCCGACAACCCCGGGGCGAAATTCGACGTATTAAAGCTGCCGTCGCCCGATGCGGCGCCGGAGGAGCTGGCAGCGCTGATGGGGCAGTTCGGGTCCGGCCCCGAATCCAAAGACGACCGTTCGATCGTGCCGGTGCGGGTGTTCTGGCTGCCGGCCCCGGATCGCAGCAGACTTGCCAAGGTGGCCGGGCTGCTCCCCGGCCAGGATCCTTATCAACCCAACCAGCGTCAGCAACGGCGCATCCTGCGTCACGCTCCCCGCCGCGCGCGGGTGGTGGCCGGGGAGCCGGCCAAGGTGTCCGAACTCCGCCAGCAGTGGCGCGACACCACGGTGGGACAGAACGAGCGGGACTTCGCTCAGTTCGTCGTTCGTCGCGCGATCTTGGCGATGGAACGTGTCGAGTACCGAATACTGGGACCGCAGTACAAGTCTCCGCGGTTGGTGAAGCCGGAGATCTTGGCCTCCACGCGGTTTCGCGCCGGCCTGCACAAGATCCCGGGCGCAACCGTGGAAGAAGCCGGGAAGATGCTCGACGAACTCGCCACCGGGTGGAGCAGGGTTTCGGTCGACCTGGTGTCCGTCCTCGGCAGGTTGATCAGCCGCGGATTCGATCCGGAGATCGACTATGACGAGTATCAAGTCGCGGTGATGCGCGCCGGGCTGGAAACTCATCCGGCGGTGCTGCTGTTTTCGCATCGGTCCTACATCGACGGCGCGGTGTTGCCGGTGGCGATGCAGGAGAACCGGCTACCGCCAGTGCACGTCTTCGCCGGTATCAACCTGTCGTTCGGGTTGATGGGGCCGTTGCTACGCCGCTCCGGCGCCATCTTCATCCGCCGCAACATCGGCGAAGACCCGCTCTACAAGTACGTGCTGCGTGAATACGTCGGCTACATGGTCGAGAAGCGGTTCAACCTGAGCTGGTCCATCGAGGGCACTCGCTCGCGTACCGGCAAGATGTTGCCGCCCAAGCTCGGCCTGATGGCCTATGTGGCCGACGCTTACCTGGACGGTCGCAGCGACGACATCCTGCTGCAGCCGGTGTCGATCAGCTTCGACCAGCTGCACGAGACCGCCGAGTACGCTGCCTATGCTCGCGGTGGTGAGAAGACACCCGAGGGCATCGGCTGGCTGTACACCTTCATCAGGGCACAGGGCGAACGCAACTACGGCAAGATCTACGTCCGCTTCCCCGATGCGGTCTCGATGCGAGAGTACCTGGGTACGCCGCACGGTCCGCTGGCCCAGGATCAGGACGCCAAAAGGCTTGCGCTGCATAAGATGTCATTCGAAGTCGCATGGCGGATCCTGCGGGCGACGCCGGTGACGGCAACGGGTTTGGTGTGTGCGTTGCTGCTGACCACCCGCGGCGCGGCGTTGACGCTCGGTCAGCTGCACCACACCCTGCAGGGGTCACTCGACTACCTCCAACGCAAGCAGACCCCGATGTCGACGAGTGCGTTGCGGCTGCGCTCGCGCGAAGGTGTGCGTGCGGCGGTAGACGCATTGTCCAACGGACACCCCATCACCCGGGTCGACAGCGGCCGGGAGCCGGTGTGGCACATCGCACCCGATGAGCAGCACGCGGCAGCGTTCTACCGCAACTCGGTGATACACGCCTTCCTGGAGACCTCGATCGTCGAACTTGCGCTGGCGCACGCCAGGCACACCGACGGTGACCGAATGCAGGCTTTCTGGGCCCAGGCGATGCGGCTGCGCGATCTGCTGAAATTCGATTTCTACTTCGCCGACTCGGCGGCGTTTCGGGACAACATCGCCGAAGAGATGGCATGGCACGCCGATTGGGAAGCTCACGTCGCCGCCGGGGGAGAAGAGATCGACGCGATCCTGTTCGCCAAGCGTCCGCTGATGTCGGACGCGATGCTGCGGGTGTTCTTCGAAGCGTACGAGATCGTCGCCGACGTGTTGCGCGATGCGCCGGCCGATATCGGCCAGAAGGAACTGACCGACTTGGCGCTCGGCGTCGGCCGACAATATGTGGCACAGACCCGGGTTCGTAGCAGCGAATCGGTGTCCACGCTGTTGTTCGCCACCGCGCGCCAGGTTGTCGTCGATCAGGACCTGATCGCGCCCGCCGCAGACCTCGCCGACCGGCGGAACGCTTTCCGGCGCGAACTGCAGAACATTCTGCGGGATTTCAATTACGTCGAGCGGATCGCGCGCGATCAGTTCGTCGCCCGCGAGCTCGACGCGCGTCGGAAGCGTTTGAATAGCCAGACTCGGTAGCCGCCGGTGCGCACCAATACGCTGGGCGCATGACGGTTGGCCGGCCCGTCGGCAAGGCCCGTGAATACCGCACCACAAACGCCACAGCCGAGCGCCGCCCGCTGGTGTGGCCACTGCTGATCTGTGTCGCGGTACTGGCCGGCGGGACGGCGGCCGGAATCGGGGCGCTGTCGCTTGCCGATGCGCTGACCGCCACCGGTTTGCCCGATCCGGGCCCGGCGACCACGCTGGGTCTGCCGTTTGTCCGGGCGGCAGCGGAGACCGCCGCGGCGCTGGCTGTCGGCTCGTTCCTGTTCGCGGCGTTTCTGGTGCCGCCGCAAAGCAGCGGCGTGCTGGACGCCGACGGATACCGCGCGCTACGCCTGGGCACGGTGGCGTCGGCGGCGTGGGCGGTGTGTGCAGCCCTGCTGGTCCCGCTGACCATTTCCGACGTGTCCGGTCAGCCGGTGGTTGATCACCTCAACCCGCTGAGAGTCTGGTCGCTGGCCGGGCTGATCACCACCGCGTCCACCTGGCGCTGGATTGCGGTGCTGGCCGCGGTGGTGGCGCTGGCGAGTTTGTCGGTGCTCCGCTGGTCCTGGACGCCGCTGCTGCTCGTCGCGGCGTTGGTGACGCTCATTCCGCTCGGGCTGACCGGTCATTCGTCGGCCGGTGGTGCGCACGACCTGGCCACCAACAGCCTGCTGATCCACCTCGTCGCCGGCAGCCTGTGGGCCGGCGGTCTGCTCGCTCTGCTCGCCCACGCGCTGCGCGGCGGTCACCACACCGACCTGGCGGCACGGCGTTTCTCCGCTATCGCACTGTGGTGCTGGGTCGCGATGGCGCTCAGCGGATTGGTGAACGCTCTGCTGCGCGTTGTGCCATCTGACCTGCTGACCACCGGTTACGGGCGGTTGGTGGCCGCCAAGTTCACCGCGCTGTGCATGCTCGGGGTCGTAGGCTGGCGCCAGCGGCGCGCGGCAGTCGCCGGGTTGCGATCAGATCCGAGTTCGCCGGAAGCGCGCAATGCCCTGATCCGGCTGGCACTGGTCGAGGCCGCGGTGTTCGGCCTTACCTTCGGTATAGCCGTCGGGCTGGGCCGTACGGCGCCGCCACCAGCCCCGATCCGGCTGCCCTCGATTGCCGAAGCCGAGATCGGCTACGACTTCGACGGGCCGCCCACCGCGGCACGCATTCTGTTCGACTGGCGCTTCGACCTGATCTTCGGCACGGCCGCAATCGTCTTGGCCGCGCTCTACCTGACGGCGGTGCTGCGGCTGCGCCGCCGCGGCGACAGCTGGCCGCCGGGCCGGACCCTGGCCTGGCTGCTCGGCTGCCTGGCTTTGCTCTTCGCGACGTCGTCGGGTGTCGGTCGCTACCTGCCGGCGATGTTCAGCATGCACATGGTCGCCCACATGGCGCTGTCGATGCTGGTCCCGATCCTGTTGGTGCTGGGCGCTCCGGTGAGCCTGGCGTTGCGGGCGCTGCCCGCCGCCGGCCGCGCCGATCCGCCCGGTCCGCGGGAATGGCTGTTGGCCGCACTGCACAGCCGCTTGTCGCGGTTCCTCACCAACCCTTTGGTTGCCACCACGCTGTTCGTTGCCGGGTTCTACGGGCTGTACTTCGGTGGCGTTTTCGACGCCGCGGTAGGCAGTCACGCCGGGCATTTGGCGATGAACGTGCACTTTCTGCTCAGCGGCTACCTGTTCTACTGGATCGTCATCGGGGTGGACCCCATGCCGCGGCCGATCCCGCCGCTGGCCAAGGCGGGCGTGGTGTTCGCGTCGCTGCCGCTGCACGCGTTCTTCGGGGTGGTGTTGATGGGCACCCGAAGGGTGCTCGGCGCCGACTATTACCGATCGCTCGGTTTGAGCTGGCACACCGACCTGCTGGGTGATCAGCGCCTGGGCGGTGGTATCGCGTGGGCGGCAGGAGAGCTGCCTCTGGTGATCGTGATGCTCGCGCTGCTCGGGCAGTGGGCGCGCAGCGACGACCGCACCGCCCGGCGGTTGGACCGCGCCGCTGAACGCGACGATGACGCCGAGCTGACCGCCTACAACGCGATGCTGGCCGGGCTGGCGCAGCGGGAGTCACCGGGACGTTCGCACCTGCCCGCGGACTGATCCACAGTCACGCTTTTCTCCACAGGTCGGCCGGGCATGGCCCGTTGTGCCGCGGACGGCGTCGGTAGCGCCGAGCTGAATAGCAGCCGGAACGGGCGGTGACGCGTTCACCGCGGAAAAGAAAGCAACCGAGAAGGGATCAGCCAATGTTCGAAACTCCGCTTACCGTCGTCGGGCACATCGTCAACGACCTTCAGCGCCGCAAGGTCGGCGACCAGGAGCTCATCAAGTTCCGTGTGGCCAGCAATTCACGCCGCCGCACCGGTGACGGCAGCTGGGAGCCGGGGAACTCGCTGTTCATCACCGTCAACTGCTGGGGAAAGTTGGTCACCGGTGTGGGGGCCGCGTTGGGTAAGGGCGCGCCGGTGATCGCGGTGGGCCATGTCTACACCAGCGAGTACGAAGACCGCGACGGCAATCGCCGTTCGTCGCTGGAGATGCGGGCGACCGCGGTGGGACCTGACCTGTCGCGCGTGATCGTGCGCATCGAGAAGCCCGGCTACACCGGTCCCAACGTGGAGCAGGGCGCGGCGGCGGGAACAACGGTCGAAGCCCTCGACGTCAGTGCCGACGAGGACCTGGCGGCCGGAGACGATCTGGCCCACCCAGGTGACGCCACCGCTGACCGAGCCTCGCTGCCCATTCCGGCTTGAGGGTCGGCTTGGCCGCGGGCCTGCGACGGCCGGGCGGTGCATAGGATGGTCCGCGAGATCCCTCTGCACGATCAGAAAGGCACAACCGCGGCATGGCTGAGTTCATCTACACGATGAAAAAGGTCCGCAAGGCGCACGGCGACAAGGTGATCCTGGACGACGTCACGTTGAGCTTCTACCCGGGCGCCAAAATCGGTGTCGTCGGCCCCAACGGCGCCGGCAAGTCGAGCGTCTTGCGGATCATGGCCGGTCTGGACAAGCCGAACAACGGTGATGCCTTCCTGGCTACCAGTGCCACCGTCGGCATCCTGCAACAGGAGCCGCCGCTGAACGACGAGAAGACCGTTCGCGGCAACGTGGAAGAAGGGCTGGGCGACATCAAGGTCAAGCTCGACCGCTTCAACGAGGTCGCCGAGTTGATGGCCACCGACTACTCCGATGAATTGATGGAAGAGATGGGCCGGCTGCAAGAGGAACTCGACCACGCCGAAGCGTGGGACCTCGATTCGCAGCTGGAGCAGGCGATGGATGCACTGCGCTGCCCGCCGCCCGACGAGCCGGTGAAAAATCTGTCCGGAGGTGAGCGCCGCCGCGTGGCGCTGTGCAAGCTGCTGCTGTCCAAACCCGACCTGTTGCTGCTCGACGAGCCGACCAACCACCTGGACGCCGAAAGCGTGCAGTGGCTCGAACAGCACCTGGCGGCTTATCCGGGGGCGGTTCTGGCGGTTACCCACGACCGCTACTTCCTGGACAACGTCGCCCAATGGATCCTGGAGCTCGACCGTGGCCGCGCGTATCCCTACGAGGGCAACTACTCGACCTACCTGGAGAAAAAGGCCGAGCGCCTGTCGGTGCAGGGCCGCAAGGACGCCAAGCTGCAAAAGCGGCTGACCGAAGAGCTGGCCTGGGTCCGGTCCGGGGCCAAGGCACGTCAGGCCAAGAGCAAGGCGCGCCTGCAGCGCTACGAAGAGATGGCCGCCGAGGCGGAGAAGACGCGCAAGCTCGATTTCGAGGAGATCCAGATCCCGGTGGGGCCGCGACTGGGCAACGTGGTTGTCGAGGTCGAACATCTCGACAAGGGCTACGGCGGACGCACCTTGATCAAGGATCTGTCCTTCACCCTGCCGCGCAACGGCATCGTCGGCGTCATCGGTCCCAACGGGGTCGGCAAGACCACACTGTTCAAAACCATCGTCGGGCTCGAACAGCCAGACAGCGGGACCGTCAAAATCGGCGACACCGTCAAGCTGAGCTATGTGGATCAGGGCCGCGCGGGTATCGATCCGAAGAAGACCGTATGGGAAATGGTCTCCGACGGCCTGGATTACATCCAGGTCGGTCAGACCGAGATACCGTCTCGCGCCTACGTGTCGGCGTTCGGGTTCAAGGGCCCCGACCAGCAAAAGCCGGCCGGCGTGCTGTCCGGTGGCGAGCGCAACAGGCTCAACCTCGCGCTGACGCTCAAACAGGGCGGCAACCTTCTTCTGCTGGACGAGCCGACCAATGACCTGGACATCGAGACCCTGAGCTCGCTGGAGAACGCCTTGGTGAATTTCCCCGGCTGCGCGGTGGTGATTTCGCACGATCGTTGGTTCCTCGACCGGACGTGTACGCACATCCTGGCCTGGGAAGGCGACGAGGACAACGAGGCCAAGTGGTTCTGGTTCGAGGGCAACTTCGGCGCATACGAGGAGAACAAAATCGAACGACTCGGCGCCGACGCCGCCCGGCCGCACAGAGTGACCCACCGCAAGCTGACACGCGATTAAGTCGGCTCTGGGGCGACTGAGGGTCGCGACAACCGTCGTGAGTTGGGAGCAATCGGCATGACGATCAATCCCGGGGCCCAGCAGGATCTCAAGGCGTGGACCACGTTCACCCGGCAGCAGGACATTCCTGACTGGATTTCGAACGCCTACATCGAAAGCTATCGCGGTCCGCGCAGCGACGAACCAGGAGCCGCACAAACCGGGCCTATCGACAAGACCGTCCCCGCCGCCATCGTCACCCCCGCCATGCTGAGCGCACACTATCGGCTCGGCCGGCACCGCCCCGCCGGCGAAAGCCGGGTCGCCGTTTATCCCGCGGACGATCCCGCCGGATTCGGGCCCGCGCTGCAGGTCGTCACCGACCACGGCGGCATGCTGATGGACTCCGTCACAGTGCTGCTGCACCGGCTCGGTGTCGCTTACGCCGCCATCATGACACCGGTGTTCGAGGTGCATCGCAGCCCGACGGGCGATCTGCTCAGCATCGAACCGAAGCCGGCAGGCGCGCCGCAATATGTCGGCGAGGCGTGGATACACGTGCAGCTGTTGCCCTCGGTCGACAGCAATGGCCTCACCGAGCTGGAACGGCTGTTGCCCAAGGTCCTGGCCGACGTCCAACAGGTCGCCAGCGACGCAGCAGCACTGATCGGCACCCTGAGTGACCTGGCCGCGGACGTCGAAGCCAACGTCGAAGGCCACTTCACGGCGCCGGACCGCGACGATGTCGCGGCGCTGCTGCGCTGGCTGGGTGACGGTAATTTCCTGCTGCTGGGCTATCAACGTGCCCGGGTGCATGACGGTCTGGTCTCCGGCGACGGGGCGGGCGGTCTGGGCGTGCTGCGCACCCGCACCGGTTCCCGGCCCCGGCTGACCGACGACGACAAACTGCTGGTGTTAGCGCAATCCGTCGTTGGCAGTTACCTGCGTTACGGCGCCTACCCGTATGCCATCGCGGTTCGTGAATACGTCAAAGGTGGCGTCATCGAGCACCGGTTCGTCGGGCTCTTCACGGTCGCTGCGATGAATGCGGACGTCCTGGAGATCCCGATGATCTCGCGCCGGGTGCGCGAAGCGCTCGCGATGGCCGACGGCGACCCGATCCACCCGGCCCAGCTGCTGCTCGACGTCATCCAGACCGTCCCGCGCTCGGAACTGTTCACGGTCAGCGCCGAACGGCTTTTGACGATGACCAAAGCGGTGGTGGACCTTGGATCCCAGCGGCGTGCGTTGTTGTTCCTGCGCGCCGATCGGCTGCAGTACTTCGTCTCCTGCCTGGTCTATCTGCCCCGGGATCGCTACACCACACAGGTGCGGCTGCAGATCGAAGACATCCTTGTCCGCGAGTTCCGTGGGACGCGACTGGAATTCACCGCTCGTGTCAGTGAATCACCTTGGGCCCTAATGCATTTCATGGTCAGGCTGCCCGAGGATGCCGCGCCGGTCGACGTCTCCGAAGCCAACCGGATCCGGATTCAGGGGTTGGTGACCGAAGCCGCGCGAACCTGGACCGACCGGCTGATCGGCGCCGCGGCGGCCGGCTCCGTCGGGCAAGCCGATGTCGAGCACTACGCGGCCGCCTTCTCCGAGGTCTACAAACAGGCCGTCACCCCGGACGACGCCATCGACCACATCGCCATCATCAAGGAGCTGGCCGACGATTCGGTCAAGCTGGTGCTCTCCGAACAGGGTGAGGATAGGACCGCCCAGCTGACGTGGTTCTTGGGCGGACGAACCGCCTCGCTGAGCCAGCTGCTGCCCATGCTGCAGAGCATGGGTGTCGTAGTGCTCGAGGAGCGACCGTTCACGGTCATTCGTCCGGACGGGTTGCCGGTGTGGATCTACCAGTTCAAGATCTCGCCGCACCCGACCATCCCGCTGTCCTCGACGGCGGCCGAACAGGACGCGATGGCACAACGATTCGCCGACGCGGTCACTGCGATCTGGCAGGGCCGTGTCGAGATCGACCGGTGCAACGAGCTGGTGATGCGCGCGGGCCTGACCTGGCAGCAGGTCGTGCTGCTACGCGCCTATGCGAAATACCTACGGCAGGCGGGCTTCCCGTACAGCCAGTCCTACATCGAATCGGTACTCAACGAGCACCCCGGTACCGCGCGCTCACTGGTGGTGCTGTTCCAGGCGCTGTTCGATCCCCGGCCGCCGGGTTCCTCGGCGAGCCGCGATGCGGCCGCGGCCGCGGCCGCGGCCGCTGCGGACATCGATGCGCTGATGAGTCTGGACACCGACCGCATCCTGCGTGCGTTCGCGTCGCTGGTTCAAGCTACGTTGCGAACCAATTACTTTGTCACCCGCGAGAGTTCGGCCCGTGCCCGCGATATCCTGGCGCTCAAGCTCGACGCGCAGCTGATCGACGAGCTCCCGCTGCCGCGGCCCCGGTTCGAGATCTTCGTCTATTCGCCCCGCGTCGAAGGCGTGCACCTGCGGTTCGGCCCGGTGGCGCGCGGCGGCCTGCGCTGGTCGGACCGCCGCGACGATTTCCGCACCGAGATCCTCGGCCTGGTCAAGGCGCAAGCGGTGAAGAACGCCGTCATCGTGCCGGTCGGGGCCAAGGGCGGGTTCGTCGTCAAGCGGCCGCCGCTGGCGACCGGCGACCCGGCGGCCGACCGTGATGCCACCCGCGCCGAAGGCGTCGCCTGCTATCAGCTGTTCATCTCCGGGTTGCTCGACGTGACCGACAACGTCGACCGCGCAACCGGAAAAGTCAGTCCGCCGCCCGAGGTGGTGCGCCGCGACGGTGACGACGCCTACCTCGTGGTGGCCGCGGACAAGGGCACTGCCACGTTCTCCGACATCGCCAACGACGTCGCCAAGTCCTACGGATTCTGGTTGGGTGACGCGTTCGCGTCCGGCGGATCGGTGGGTTATGACCACAAGGCCATGGGCATCACCGCCAAGGGCACCTGGGAGGCCGTCAAACGACACTTCCGGGAAATGGGGGTCGATACCCAGGCCGAGGACTTCACCGTCGTGGGAATCGGCGACATGAGCGGCGACGTGTTCGGCAACGGCATGCTGCTGAGCAAACACATCAGGTTGGTCGCCGCCTTCGATCACCGGCACATCTTCCTGGACCCGGATCCCGATGCCGCGGCCTCCTGGGCGGAGCGCCGGCGCGTGTTCGACCTGCCGCGGTCCAGTTGGGACGACTACGACAAGTCGTTGATCAGCGAGGGCGGCGGGGTGTACAGCCGCGTGCAGAAAGCCATCCCGGTCAGCCCCCAGGTGCGCGACGCCCTCGGCATCGACGGCCAGGTCGAAGGGGGGGTCACCCAGATGGCGCCGCCCAACCTGATCAAGGCGATCCTGCAGGCGCCGGTGGACCTGGTGTTCAACGGCGGCATCGGCACCTACATCAAGGCCGAATCCGAGTCGGACGCCGACGTTGGCGATCGCGCCAACGATCCGGTGCGGATCAACGCAAACCAGCTGCGCGCCAAGGTCGTCGGCGAAGGCGGCAACCTCGGGGTGACAGCATTGGGCCGCGTCGAGTTCGATCTGTCGGGCGGGCGGATCAATACCGACGCGATGGACAACTCGGCCGGCGTGGACTGTTCGGACCACGAGGTCAACATCAAGATCCTGATCGACTCGCTGGTCAGCGCCGGCAAGGTCAGGGCCGATGAACGCAAACAGCTGCTGGAGTCGATGACCGACGAGGTCGCGCAACTGGTGCTCACCGACAACGAGGACCAGAACGACCTGATCGGCACCAGCCGCGCCAACGCGGCCAGCCTGCTGCCGGTGCACGCGCGGCAGATCCAGTACCTGGTGGACGAACGCGGACTCAACCGCGAACTGGAAGCGCTGCCTTCGGAGAAGGAGATTCAGCGGCGGTCCGAGGCCGGCATCGGGCTCACCTCGCCCGAGCTCTGCACATTGATGGCGCACGTCAAGCTGGGACTCAAAGAGGACATGCTGGGCACCGAACTGACCGAACAGGATGTGTTCGCGTCCCGGTTGCCGCAATACTTCCCGACACCGTTGCGCGAACGGTTCACCCCGGAGATCCGCACGCACCAGCTGCGCCGCGAGATCGTCACCACCATGCTGATCAACGACCTGGTGGACACCGGGGGCATCAGCTATGCCTTCCGGATCATCGAAGATGTCGGCGTCCGGCCGGTCGATGCGGTGCGTACTTATGTCGCCACCGACGCCATCTTCGGTGTGGGTGACATCTGGCATCGGGTCCGCGCGGCGAATCTGCCGGTCGCGCTGTCGGACCGGCTCACGCTCGATACCCGACGGCTGATCGACCGGGCCGGACGCTGGCTGCTCAACTATCGTCCGCAGCCGTTGGCGGTCGGCGCCGAGATCAACCGGTTCGCCGCGAAAGTCAAAGACCTGACGCCCCGGATGTCGGAGTGGCTGCGCGGCGACGACAAGGCCATTGTCGAAAAGGAAGCCGAGGAGTTCGCGTCGCAGGGTGCACCCGAAGACGTGGCCTACCTGGTCGCCACCGGTCTCTACCGGTTCAGCCTGCTCGACATCATCGACATCGGCGACATCAACGACATCGACGCGGCCGAAGTCGCAGACACCTATTTCGCTCTGATGGACCGGCTGGGCACCGACGGGTTGCTGACGGCGGTATCCGAGCTGCCTCGAAACGATCGCTGGCACTCCCTGGCGCGCTTGGCGATTCGCGATGACATCTACGCCTCGCTGCGGTCGCTGTGTTTCGATGTGCTCGCCGTCGGGGAGCCCGATGAAAGCGGCGAAGAGAAGATCGCCGAGTGGGAACACCTCAGCGCATCCCGGGTGGAGCGGGCCCGCCGGACACTTATCGAGATCCAGGAAAGTGGCGAAAAGGATCTGGCGACCCTGTCCGTGGCCGCACGCCAGATTCGCCGCATGACCCATACCAGCGGACGGGGATCGTCAAGTTGAGCATCGGATTCGTCGCGCCCGTGCTGGTGCGCTGGTCGGACATCGACATGTATCAGCACATCAACCACGCCACCATGGTCACCATCATGGAAGAGGCGCGTGTCCAGTTCCTACGGGAGGCTTTCGAGGTCGACATCAACACCATCGGGTTGCTGATTGCCGAAGTCCAGGTTGCCTATAAGGCTCAGCTGCGGCTGACTGACTCACCTCTGCAGGTGACCATCTGGACCAAGCAGCTGCGGACGGTGGACTTCACCCTCGGGTACGAAGTGCGATCGGTCAACGCGGATCCCGACTCCAGGCCCGCTGTCATCGCCGAGTCACAGCTGGCCACCGTCCACATCGAGGAGCAGCGACTGGTGCGGCTTTCGCCACACCATCGGGAGTATCTGCAGCGGTGGATACGGTAGCCGAACGGGGAGTATGGCTGGGCCCCGAATCCAGGGATGCCCACCGCAAAGACCTGGTCACCTTCGTCGATCATGCGCTGCGGCTCGATGACGCCGCCGTCATCCGCCTGCGCACTCGATCCGGCGGGATGCTGACGGCATGGGTGGCAACCGGTTTCGACGTCCTGGCCAGTCGGGTGGTAGTGGGCAGGGTGCGGCCCGACGATCTGTCGGTGGGCGCGGATGCACTGGCTCGTGGGCTGTCCGCGATGGACGCCTCGGGCTACGTCGACCCAGGCTTCGCGATGGACTCCGCGTGGCGGGGCGCACTGCCCCCGGAATCCGGCTTCACCCACCTCGACGACATACCCGCCCGGGTGATGCTGGACCTGGCGCAGCGCGGTGCGCGACTTGCCAAGGAACACAGCAGTTCTCAGGGTCCGCCGGTCTCGCTGCTCGACCAGGAGGTCATCCGGGTCAGCTCCGCCGACGTGAGCGTGGGACTACCCATGCGCTGCGTGTTCGCTTTGACCGCAATGGGTTTCCTGCCGCAGTCGCCGGATGCGATCGATGCCGGCGAAATGATCCGGGTTCGGATACTGCCGACGTGGTGGCGCGTCGACGCCCGGTTCGGCTCGGTGTACCGCCGCCGCGGCCATCCTTCGCTGCTGCTGCGCTGACACCAAAATTTCTCGGTCGACTCGGCCCGGACGACAACCGTGTTGGGCTAGTTTGCTGTCATGGCCGAAACAGCCGCGTTGCTGGCGACATCAATGGATGCGCTGCGCAGCGAGTACGACGTTTTGATCCTCGGTTCCGGTTACGGTGGCGCGATCACCGCCGCGCGACTGGGGGTCGCGAACGCGGCCGCGGGCGGCAAACTCGGCATCGCCGTACTGGAACGGGGTGCCGAGCATCCGACCGGCACCTTCCCGGAGACCGAGAAAGCCTCGCTGGGCGAACTGCGTTCGGCGTCGAATCCGCTGGGTCTCATCGAGATCCAACGGTTCAAGACCATCGACGTGATCTACGCGAACGGCCTCGGGGGCACCTCGTTGATCAACTTCAACGTGGCGATCGTGCCCGATCGGGAGGTATTCCTGGCGTCGTGGCCGAGGGAGTTCGCAGAGCTGGTCGAGCAACAGCGCGCGGGTGTCGGTGGCCTCGAGGAATACTTTGGGCGAGCAAGGCTCATGCTCGGCGCCGTGCCGTACGCGCAGGACGTGCCCCTGCATCGGGTCAAGGCATTCACGCAGATCGCGAAAAACGCGGGCGCGCAGTCGCAGGTCCTCGACCTCACGGTCAGCACCGAGGACCGGGTCACCAAGTACGGCGTGCAGCGACGGCGCTGCCCCAACCACGGCGGCGACGGCACCGGCGACAACACCGGTTCGAAGAACACGTTGATGACCAACTACCTGCCGATGGCCGCGCACTTCGGCGTTGCGTTGTTCGCCGGTATCGAAGCTCAACGCATCGAGCCGGCGGCCGATGGCCGGTGGCGGGTAATCGCCCGTCGCACCGCCGGACAAGACGCGGACGACGAGGTCGTGGTCACCGCACGCCGCGTGGTGGTCTCCGCGGGTACGCTCGGCAGCAATGCGATCCTGATGCGCTCGCGTCAGGCCGGTTTGAGCTGTCAACGCGGCTGGGGAAGAACTTCAGTGGCAATGGCGATAACTTCGGCATCGCCTACAGCACCGACATGCGGACCGATACGCAGGCCTGGGCGACCACTGATGGGCCGCTGCGATCAGAACTGGCGTGCGGGCCGAGCATCACCTGCGTGATGCGATTCGGCGCCGACCAATCCGACTTGCGCAAACGGTTCGCCGTGGAGGATGTGTCGCTGCCCCGCGCACTCATCGACAGTTTCCGTTTCGGGTTGATGGGGCTGGCAGCAACCAGTTATCGCGACCTGCGGCCGGCGAAGCTGGACCGGTGGCGCCGCGACATTGTATTCAACACCGACGGAGCGATGAACCACTCACTCGGATTTTTGATCATGGTGCACGACAACTCGGACGGCGAGCTGGTCCTGCGCAAAAACGGCACGGTCAAGATCGACTGGCCGGGGGCCCCGACAGAGCTGATCTACCGGGATGCGGACGCGATCATGAAGCCTGCGGTCGAGGCGATCGGCGGGACGTACATGAAGAACCCGCGCTGGGACAAGCGCTTCCTGGGCAAGCACTTGATCACCGCCCACCCGATGGGTGGGTGCGCCACCGCAGACAACGTCGACGCCGGTGTCGTCGACCATGCCGGACGGGTGTTCCGGCCCGACGGCCGCACCTACGACGGGCTCTACGTCTGCGACGCGTCGGTGATCCCGCGTGCGATCGGTGTCAACCCGTTCCTGACCATCTCGATGTTCGCCGAACGCGCCGCCGAATTGCTGCGCGGCGACCTTGGCCTGCCCGGCTACGACCCCGGTGTCGAGGCCGACGATCGGGTCTGAGCCGATTCGCTCAGGTCAGCCATGTCGCGGCGTCGGGCGGCAGCTTTCCGTCGACCAACGGCGCGCTGGCCAGGATCAGTTCTCCCGGCGGTAGTGCCATCGGACGGCGGCCGGCGTTAAGGGCGCACACCAGACCGCCGCCGCGACGCCGGAATATCAGCGCGTCGCGCGGCGCGGCCAGCCAGTCGATCTCTGTGCCGTCGAATTCGCTACGGGTCCTTCGCAATTCGATCGCCTGCTGGAAGAACGACAATGTGGAGTCAGGGTCTGCGCGTTGCTTTTCGACGGTCAGCGCCGCCCATTCCTCCGGCATCGGTAACCAGGTGTCGGCGGACGTGGAGAACCCGAACGGGGGAGTGTCGCCCGACCACGGCATCGGAACCCGGCACTTGTCGCGGCCGCGTTCGGTATGCCCGGAGCGTTTCCACGTGGGATCTTGCAGGACCTCGTCGGGCAGCTCGACGTCGGGCAGGCCCAGCTCCTCACCGTTGTAGATGAACACCGCGCCCGGCAAGGCGAGCATCACCATCGCCATCGCCCACGCGCGGCGCAGCCCGATCTCGCCGCCGCCGTAGCGGGTGACCTCTCGGCCCACATCGTGGTTGGACAGCGTCCAGGTCGGGATGGCATCTTCGATCGCCGTGGCCGCCAGCGAATTCTTTATGGCGTTTCGGATTTCGCCTGCGTCGAAGTCGATCTGCGCGAGCCGGAAATTGAAGCCGAGATGCAGTTCGTCGGCCCGCAGATACTCAGCCCAACGGACGTTGTCGGTGACCCACACCTCGCCGACGGTCATTGCCCCCGGATAGTCGTCGACGACGGTGCGGATATCGCGGTGGATCGCGTGCACACTCGGCTGGTTGAAGCGCGGGTCGTCATCGCTGTGGCGCAACACCTCGCTGTCGTTCTTCGCGTCCGGCAGGCCCGGGGGTTTGGCCATCCCGTGCGCGACGTCGATGCGAAAGCCGTCCACGCCGCGTTCCAGCCAGAAGCGCAGCGTCTTTTCGAAGTCGTCGAAGACCTCCGGGTTATCCCAGTTCAGATCGGGCTGCTCGGCATCGAAAAGGTGCAGGTACCACTGGCCGGGGTTGCCGTCCGGTTCGACCACTCGGGTCCAGGCCGGCCCGCCGAAGACCGACTTCCAGTTGTTCGGCGGCAGTGCCCCGTCGGGGCCGAGTCCATCGCGAAAGAAATAGCGATCCCGTGCATCGGTGCCGGGGCCGGCGCCCAGCGCCGCCTGAAACCACGGGTGCGCCGAACTGCTGTGGTTGGGCACCACGTCCATGGTGACCTTGATGCCCCGCTCGTGCGCCGCCGCGACCAGCTGCTCGAACGCCGCCATCCCGCCGAACAGCGGGTCGATGTCACGGGGATCGGCGACGTCGTAGCCATGGTCGGCCATCGGCGAGACGGTGACCGGGTTGAGCCAAATCGCATCGACACCCAGCTGTTCCAGGTGCCCCAGCCGGGCCGTCAAGCCGTCCAGGTCGCCGACCCCGTCGCCGTTACTGTCCGCGAACGACCGCGGATACACCTGATAGAACACCGCGCTTGACCACCACGGCTTGGAGTCCATTCCACCCCGCTTTAGTTTTGTGGGCCGACATCAAAAGATGAGTTGACGAGTGAGTGGGCGGCCATCTCGAGGTAGTCGAGCAACTCGCGACGGTGCTCGTCATCAAGGGTCTGCGAGTCGATGGAGGCCACAGCGGTGTGCATGCACCGCAGCCACGCGTCACGCTCGATGGGCGTGATCCGGAACCGGGCGTGACGCATCCGCAACCGCGGATGGCCGCGCTGGTCGGAGTAGGTTCGCGGACCACCCCAGTACTGCTCGAGGAACATGCGCAACCGTTCTTCGGCGCCGGCCAGATCGTCCGCGGGATACAGCTCACGCAGTATTTCGTCCTCGGGGACCTGCGCATAAAAGCGCGACACGATCGCGTTGAAGGTCTCAGCACCGCCGATGGCGTCGTAGAAGGTCTGCTGCGCCTGATCCATCCCCTCCATTGTGGTGCATGGCCGAAGTAACAGGGTGAGGCGGGCCGGATCCTCTCCTGCTGTTAACCGGCTCGACACGGCCTACACCTGCTATAGGCGTGCGATTGGCGGCGAATCATGGTGGACTGTTCCGCGGAGGATCTATGGCGCAGGGCAAGAGACGCCGCAGCCACCGCAGTTCCGGTGCCGCGGCAGGGCTAACCGGGCCAGCGACCGCGCCATGCCTGCATAGTGTTGATACCCATCCGCCCAATCGCCACGAGACCGCATCGATCTGGAGTCGCCGGCGGGTGCTGCTGCTGAATTCCACTTACGAACCGCTGACCGCCCTGCCGATGCGCCGGGCGATCGTGATGGTGATCTGCGGCAAGGCCGACGTGGTGCATGACGATCCGACCGGACCGGTCATCCACTCGGCGGACAGGTCGATCGTGGTGCCATCGGTGATCCAGCTGCGGTCCTATGTCCGGGTCCCGTACCGCGCCCGGGTCCCGATGACCCGTGCCGCGCTCATGCACCGCGACCGTTACTGCTGCGCCTACTGCGGGGCGAAGGCCGACACCGTCGATCACGTGGTGCCACGCAGCCGCGGTGGTGACCACACCTGGGAGAACTGCGTCGCGTGCTGCTCGACGTGCAACCATCGCAAGGGCGACAAGCTGCTCGCCGAACTGGGCTGGGTGCTGCGCCGGGCACCACTGCCGCCGACGGGACAGCACTGGCGACTGCTGTCGACGGTCAAGGAGCTGGATCCGGCCTGGGCTCGCTACCTTGGCGAAGGCGCGGCATAAGTCGGATCGCCCGGCTTCTCGTGTCTACGTGTGCCGGTAGCGCACCCGGTGGGATACGGTTTGCGTCGTGAGCCTTCTAGAGATCCACCTGTACTTCCTCGGAATACCGTTGTTGCTGGTAACCGTGCTTGCGGTGCTGATCTGGCGCCATAAGGGACCGCACGCGGCGACTTACCAGCTGCCGGAGAAGTGGACACATCCGCCGATCCTGTGGGCCGCCACGGACGAAGCTGTCGGCAACGCGCACGGCGGACATGGTGGACATGACACATCAAACTTCTCAGTCGGAGGTGGCGCCAGTGGCACGTGGTGAAGTAGCGACGATCGAGCACACCGAGCTGCCCAAAGGTTGGGTGATCACCACCAGCGGACGGATCTCAGGGGTCACCGAGCCCGGCGAATTGTCCGTGCACTACCCGTTCCCGATCAAAGACCTCGTTGCCCTCGATGACGCGCTGAAGTATGGCTCGCGGGCATCGGAGGCGCGGTTCGCCATTTACCTCGGCGACCTGGGTAGCGACACCGCCGCACGGGCCCGCGAGATTCTGGCCGACGTGCCGACACCGGACGAGGCGGTGCTCATCGCCGTGTCGACCGACCAGCGGGCCATCGAGGTGGTCTACGGCTCTGGCGTCCGGGGCCGCGGCGCCGAGTCGGCCGCACCGCTCGGGGTTGCCGCCGCTTCATCGGCATTCGCGCGGGGCGACCTGGTTGACGGGCTGGTCAGCGCCGTCCGCGTACTCAGCGCGGGAATTTCCCCGGCTTAGTCCGCTGCAGCGTCGAACTTGCGCGCTCGCAAGGCCCGCTTCACCCCGGCTTGGCCCTCCAGCACCAGGCGGCGCAACGCCGGCGGCACCTCCGGCTCCGGAGCCTTCAGGAACTGGTCGGCGGCAGCGATACCGGCGTCGCTGATATCCCAGTGCGGATACAGGCCGATCACCACCGTCTGGGCGACTTCACTCGATCGGCGCGCCCAGACGCCGGATATCGCCTCGAAGTAGCGGGCGGTGAACGGCTTGAGCAACTCACCTTGCCCCGGCGCCGCCATGCCCGCGACTACCGCGCGGGCTGTGCTGTTGGGCAGCGTGTCGTCCTCGACGACCTTGGTCCAGGCTTCTTGCTTGACCTGCGGTTGCGGCCGTGCTGCCGCGGCCTGGGCGCCGTACCGCTTGCCGGCAGCTGTCGGATCGCGTTGGACTTCGGCGTCGATGAAGGGTGTCGCGGGCCCGTCGGCGTCGATATCGCCGGCGGTGGCCAGCGCGGTCACGATGCGCCAGCGCAGGTCGGTATCGACCTCGAGACCCGCCAAGCCCGAGTCGGCGGGGTCATGGTCGAGGAGGTCCGCCAGCATCACGACATGCCGGGTCGAGAGCACCGACGAGCACAGGGTGTTGACGAACGCGAGCTGGTGATCCGACCCGGGCCGCGCGGTACGCGCCAATTCCACAAGCCGGTCGGCGAACTGTGGCCACCCGTGCTCACGCGCCCAGCTCGGCTCGGCGTAGGAACCCAGCGCCGTCTGGGCCTGCAGCAGCAGCCGCTGCGCCACCCCCACCTCGGTTTCCGCTTGAATGCCGCCCGACACCAGCGCCACGAAGTCACGGGCACGCAGTTCGGCCTCGCGCGTCATCTCCCACGCGGCCGACCACACCAGCGTGCGCGGCAGCGGCTCGGCGATGTCGGCGATCCGCTGCAGCGCGGTCTGCAGCGACTCGGCGTCCAGCCGCAACGAGCAGTACGTCAGGTCGTCATCGTTGACCAGAATCAACTTTCCGCGCGAAACTCCAACCAGCGCGAGGACTTCCGTGACGGAACCCTCGACGTCGAGTTCCTCCCGGTGCACCCGCACCAGTTTGCCGGGTCCCCCAGAGCCATCGTCGTCGTAGATCCCGACCGCCAGCCGGTGCACGCGGGTCTCACCGGCACCCGGCGCGGCGCCGCTCTGCGTCACCGCGAACCGGGTGAACTTTCCGTCGGCGTCCACGTCGAAATCCGCGCGCAGCGTGTTCAGCCCGGTGGTCTTCAGCCACTGCTGACCCCAGTCGGACAGGTCGCGCCCAGAGGCCTTCTCCAGCGCGGCCACCAGATCGCCGAACCTGGCATTGCCCAACGCGTGAGCGCGAAAGTAGTCGCGTAGCCCGGCCAGGAAGCGTTCCAGGCCGACGTAGGCGACAAGTTGCTTGAGTACCGAAGCGCCTTTGGCGTAGGTGATGCCGTCGAAATTGACCTCGACCGCTGCCAGGTCGGGGATGTCGGCGGCAACCGGATGCGTCGACGGCAATTGGTCCTGGCGGTAGGCCCACGACTTCTCCGAGTTGGCGAACGTCGTCCACGCCTCGGTGAACTCGGTGGCCTCGCTTTGGCACAACACCGACGCGAAGGTCGCGAACGACTCGTTCAGCCACAGGTCGTCCCACCAGGCCATGGTGACCAGGTCACCGAACCACATGTGCGCCATCTCATGCAGCACCGTCTCGGCGCGCCGCTCATAGGAGGCCCGGGTGACCTTGCTGCGGAACACGTAGTCCTCCAGGAACGTCACCGCGCCCGCGTTTTCCATTGCGCCGGCGTTGAACTCGGGGACGAACAGCTGATCGTACTTGCCGAACGCGTACGGCAACCCAAAGTTCTTGTGGTAGAAGCCGAATCCCTGCTTGGTCTGGGTGAACAGCCGCTCGGCGTCCATGTATTGCCCCAGCGATGCCCGGCAGTACAGGCCCAGCGGGATCTTCCCGTGTTCGTCGGTGTAGGCGTCCTTCCACTCGGCATACGGCCCGGCGATCAAGGCCACCAGATAGGTGCTCATCCGCGGAGTGGTGGCGAAGGTGTGCACGCCGTTCTGGACCGACACCGTAGCGCCGTTGGAGATCACCTTCCAGTGCCTGGGCGCTGTCACCGTCATATCGAACGTCGCCTTGAGGTCGGGCTGGTCAAAGCAGGCGAACATGCGCTTGGCGTCGGCAGTTTCGAATTGCGAGTACAGGTACGTTTCGTTGTCGACCGGGTCGACGAAATGATGCAGGCCCTCGCCGGTGTTGGAGTAGCGGCAGTCGGCGTCGACCACGACGACGTTGTGGTCGGCCAGCCCGCGCAGCGGGATGCCGGTGGACTCGTCGTATCCGGAGACGTCCAGCTCGTGACCGTTGAGCGTGGCGCTGCGCACTGTCTCGGCGACGATGTCGATGAATGTGTCGGCGCCCGGCAGGGCGTCGAAGACCACGGTGGTGGTGGACCGAAAAATTCGTTCGCCTGGACCGCCTTTGCCATCGGTGACATCCAGGTCGATCTGATAGCTGCCGATGGTAATCAGCGCGGCGCGTTCGACAGCTTGGTCACGGGTGAGATTAGGAATGGCCACACGACCAACTTACGTGCCGGGCCCGATGGGAACAGGGGCGAGGCGCCTACGGTTGTGCGAGACGGTGTGTTGACCGACGAGAGGACTGCGCCATGCCTGAAGCCCCCGCCAAAAACCAGGCCGATTTCTGGTTCGACCCGCTGTGTCCGTGGTGCTGGATCACGTCGCGCTGGATCCTCGAGGTGGAAAAGGTTCGCGATATCGACGTGCACTTCCACGTCATGAGCCTTGCGATACTCAACGAAAACCGCGAAGGCCTTCCCGAGAAATATCGCGAAAACATGAAGAAGGCGTGGGGACCGGTGCGGGTGGCGATCGCCGCCGAGCAGGCTCATGGTGCCGGCGTTCTGGACCCGCTGTACACCGCGATGGGCACCAGGATTCACAACGAGGGCAACAAAGACCTCGACGAGGTGATCAAGCTGTCGCTCGCCGACGCCGGTCTGCCCGCGGAGCTGGCCGCGGCTGCGGATAGTGACGCCTACGACGACGCGCTGCGGAAGAGTCACCACGCCGGGATGGACGCGGTCGGTGACGACGTCGGCACGCCGACCATCCACGTCAACGGTGTGGCGTTCTTCGGGCCGGTGCTCTCGAAAATCCCGCGTGGCGAGGAGGCGGGCCGGCTGTGGGACGCCTCGGTGACCTTCGCGTCCTACCCACACTTTTTCGAACTCAAGCGGACCCGTACCGAGCGCCCCGAATTCGACTAGCCCGAGCGGGGAACCGCAGGCGGGTTCGTGACGGTGTCAGGCACAATGTCGGGCATGCGCGTCTACCTGGGTTCTGACCACGCCGGATTCGAGCTCAAGCAGCAGATCATCGAGCATCTGAAGGAATCCGGGCACGAGCCGATCGACTGCGGCGCCTTCAGCTACGACGCCGACGACGACTACCCGGCGTTTTGTATCGCCGCCGCAACCCACACGGTCGCCGACCTAGACAGCCTGGGAATCGTGATCGGGGGATCGGGCAATGGTGAGCAGATCGCCGCCAACAAAGTCCCCGGAGTCCGCTGCGCGCTGGCCTGGAGTGTGGAAACCGCGGCGCTGGCCCGCGAACACAACAACGCGCAGCTGATCGGCATCGGCGCCCGCATGCACTCGGTGGCCGACGTGCTGGCCATGGTGGACGCCTTCGTGACCACGCCCTGGTCGAAAGCACAGCGCCACCAACGGCGTATCGATATCCTCGCCGAATACGAACGCACTCACCAAGCGCCGCCGGTGCCCGGCGCTCCGGCTTGAGAGACGCGCGTTGCCCGAAGGCCATACTCTGCACCGGCTGGCCCGGCTGCACCAACGCCGATTCGCCGGTGCACCGGTTGCGGTGTCCAGCCCGCAGGGCCGATTCGCCGGTCCGGCCGCCGTGGTGGACGGCCGAGTGTTACGGAGCGCCAGCGTCTGGGGCAAGCATCTGTTCCACCACTACGCCGATGGCCCGATCGTGCACGTGCATCTCGGTCTGTACGGCACCTTCACCGAGTGGCGGCGCTCCGGCGGTGCGCTGCTTCCGGAACCGGTCGGACAGGTGCGGATGCGCATGGTCGGCGCCGACTACGGCACTGACTTGCGCGGCCCGACGGTATGCGAGCTGATCGACGAAGGCCAGGTCAGCGACGTCGTGGCCAGGCTCGGTCCCGATCCCTTGCGCAGCGACGCCGATCCGTCGTGGGCATGGACCCGGATCGCCAAGTCGCGCAGGCCTGTTGGCGCGTTGTTGACGGACCAGACCGTGATCGCCGGCGTGGGCAACGTCTACCGCAGCGAGTTGCTGTTCCGGCACGGCATCGACCCGTTTCGGCCCGGCCGAAACATCAGCGCAGCAGAGTTCGGCGCGGCGTGGACCGATCTGGTGGCGTTGATGAAGGTCGGTGTGCGCCGCGGCAAGATCATCGTGGTGCGGCCCGAACACGACCACGGTCCGCCGTCCTACCGGCCCGGGCGACCGCGGACGTACGTGTACCGGCGCGCCGGTGAACCCTGCCGAGTCTGCAGTGCAACGATCCGCACGGCAGTGCTGGAGGGCCGAAACGTGTTTTGGTGTCCAACTTGCCAAAAGTGATGCAGCTCCGGGCTGATGCTGATTGGCAGGAAACTGCCAGCAAGAAACGCTGGCGCCTATCGTTTAAGCACGGACTGCGTGGGGTATCAATGCCGACTGTGAAAACTATTCCACGGCTGGCCGCAACGGCTCTCGCAATCGGTGGGTTGGGGTTGGCGGGGTTGGGTGTCGCAACTCAAGCGCAAGCACACCCCGGGCCTTTCCCGCAATGGTGCCCTGGTGACAACTGGGATCCCGCATGGGGCAACAACTGGGACTGGAACCATTGCCACGACTGGCGGGGGGGACCGCCGCCGCCGGGTGGCCCGGGTGGCTGGGGCCCGGGCGGGCCTGGCGGACCGCCGCCGCCGGGCGGTCCATGGGGACCGCCTCCTCCCTGAGCATTCAGATTGGCGCAACCGCACCCTGCCGACCACGGTTCGGCAGGGTGCGGTTCATGTAAGGCGCTAAATGACTCCCAGCGCGGCGTAGACCTCGTTGCTGAGGGCCACGCTGCGCGGGTCAGCGTTGGCCTTGGTGGCGTCGAAACGATTCGCCACATACGCGTAGCCGATTCGGTGTTCCAGATCGACGAACCCGAATGAGCCGCCCAGGCCGCCATGGCCGAAGATCCGCGGGTTGGGTCCGTTGACGCCCCGCTGGTTGAGCATGTAGCCCAGACCCCACCCGTGGTCGGCGACCCGGGGCCCGAGCACCAAATCGGTCTCGAGCCCGCCTTGGCACACCCGGACCAGGTCCATGTGCGCACGGCTGAGCAGCTTCTCCTGGGCGAGCGCGTTGTAGAAGGTTGCCAATCCCAGCGCCGACACCTGCCCGTTGGTGCCGGGGAACTCGAGTTCACGCCACAGCTGTAGGTCGTGGGAGCCCAGTTCGTCGTCCGGGGCAAAACCCATGGAAATCGACAATCCCGCCTTCGGGTGCTCGGCCAGGCTGGTCGGGTACCCGGGGGCGTTCGCGTCGGCCAGCAGGTCTCGGGCGTGCGGCTTGTTCACCCGCTCAGCGCAGCGGTGTTGTTCGGCCCGGGACAACCCGATGTGGACGTCGGCGCCGAGCGGCTCGGCGATCTCGGTGCGCAGGTACTGACCAACGGTACGGCCCGTGACGCGACGGAACACCTCGCCGAGGATGAAACCGAACGTGGTCATGTGATAGCCCTGGGCGGTGCCCGGCTCCCACCAGGGTTCCGCGGCGGCCAGTTGGTCGCAGACGAAGTCCCAGTCGGCGACTTTTTCCCAGCTCATGCGAGTGCGCGGCCCGATCACGCCGGACCGGTGGCTCATCACCATGGCCAGCGTGATGTCTTGTTTGCCCGCCTGCCCGAATTCGGGCCAGTAGTGGGCCACCGGAGCCTGCAGGTCCAGCTCGCCGCGGTCGGCCAGCTGGTGGACGCAGGTGGCCGACAGGCCCTTGGTGCCGGACAACACCGTGGTCAGGGTGTTCTGCTGCCAGGGCCGGGTAAGGGCCGCATCGGCCCAGCCGCCCCACAGGTTAACGACAAGCGCCCCGTCCACCCACACCGCGACGGCCGCGCCGACCTCGTTGCCCAGCGTGAAGTTGCGCTGGAACGCGTCGCGTACTCCGACGAAGTCCGATGCGCATGAGCCGTGGATGTCGACGTCGCTCATGGCGCCTTTCTGTCGAACACACTTAATCCGAGCGGGCGACGGGAATCGAACCCGCGTAGCTAGTTTGGAAGACTAGGGCTCTACCATTGAGCTACGCCCGCATGTATTTAGTCGAGCGTGACTTTATCTGGCGGCGAAGATCAAATCTAATCGACGCGGTGTTGTGATCGCTCTGTGAAGTCTGCGAGGTCGCTGCGAAAGCCGGTGCGGCCGGGCCGTAGGATCGCGTGGTCAGCGCGGGGTGTAGCGCAGCTTGGTAGCGCATCCGCTTTGGGAGCGGAAGGCCGCAGGTTCAAATCCTGTCACCCCGACCAGCACGACAACTCCGTGCACAGCTGGGCCGGCACCCAGGGCCCGCGGACCGCCAGGATCGACCACCGAGGAGCACACCCGTGAAGAGCAACGTCGAGCAGTTAAGCCCCACCCGGGTGCGCATCAATGTGGAGGTACCTTTCACAGAACTCGAGCCGGATTTCCAGCGGGCCTATAAAGAGCTGGCCAAACAGGTGCGGCTGCCCGGCTTCCGGCCCGGTAAGGCGCCGATGAGGTTGCTGGAGGCCCGGTTCGGCCGGGAGGCGATGCTCGACCAGGTCGTCAACGAAGCGCTGCCCGCCCGGTACGGGCAGGCGGTCGCGGAGTCGGAAGTCCACCCGATCGGCCAGCCCGACATCGAGGTCACCAAAAAGGAGTACGGCCAGGAGCTGGCATTCACCGCCGAGGTCGACATCCGCCCCAAGATCGCCCTTCCGGACCTGAGCGCGCTGACGGTCTCGGTGGATCCCATCGAGGTCAGCGACGACGACGTCGACGCCGAACTGGAGTCGTTGCGGTCCCGGTTCGGCACTCTGACCGGGGTGGACCGGCCGGTGGCCGTTGGTGACTTCGTCTCGATCGACTTGTCGGCCACCATCGACGGCGAGGAGGTGCCGAACGCCGCCGCCCAGGGCCTGTCCCACGAGGTCGGCTCCGGCCGGCTCATCGCAGGCCTCGACGATGCCCTGGTCGGTTTGTCCGTCGATGAGTCCCGGGAGTTCACCGCGACGTTGGCGGCCGGCGAACACACCGGGCAAGACGCGCAGGTGACCGTCACCGTCAGGTCGATCAAGGAACGCGAGCTGCCCGAGCCCGACGACGAGTTCGCCCAATTGGCCAGCGAGTTCGACACCATTGACGAGCTGCGGGCCAACCTCCGCGAACAGGTGGGTCGGGTCAAGCGCGCCCAGCAGGCAGAGCAGATCCGCGAGGCCGCGATAGACGCTCTCCTCGAGCAGGTCGAGGTGCCGCTGCCGGAGGCGATCGTCAAGGAGCAGTTCGATAGCGCCATCCACGGCGCCCTCCACAGCCTCGACCACGACGAAGCCAAGCTCGAAGAGGTGCTCGCCGAACAAGGCAAGTCGCGTGAGGAGTTCGAGGCCGAGACGCGCACCGCCGCAGAGACCGACGTCAAAAGGCAGCTGTTGCTGGATGTGCTGGCCGATGAGTTGCAGATCCAGGTCGGCCAGGACGACCTGACCGAACGGCTGGTGGCGACATCCCGGCAGTACGGCATCGAGCCGCAGCAGCTGATTGGCTACCTTCAGCAGAACAACCAGCTGCCGGCCATGTTCGCCGATGTGCGGCGCGGGCTGACGATGGCCGCGGTGGTCCAAGCGGCTACGGTTACCGACACCGCCGGAAACACCATCGACACCAGCGAGTTCTTCGGCAAGCGCCCCGAGGCCGGCGAGACGGACGAAGAATCCGACACGTCGGACGAAAGCAGTGAGGTGGAGGCGCCGGAGGCCGCCGGTGACCCGGCTGAATGACGGTGCCATAACGCTATGAGCGAACGCGCCCATTTCAGGGGCAGCGTGGCCGCCAAACAGCGGGCTTGGTTGGTTAGTGTCGGAGCATAGAAGAACTCGAGAAAGCAGGTAACCCAGTCGTGACTGACATGCGTTCGAACTCGCAGGGTCTTAACCTCACGGACTCCGTCTATGAGCGCTTGCTGTCCGAGCGCATCATCTTCCTGGGGTCAGAGGTGAACGACGAGATCGCGAACCGGCTGTGCGCGCAGATTCTGCTGCTCGCCGCAGAAGACGCCACCAAAGACATCTCCTTGTACATCAACTCCCCGGGTGGATCGATCAGCGCCGGGATGGCGATCTACGACACCATGGTCCTGGCGCCCTGCGATGTCGCCACCTACGCGATGGGCATGGCCGCCTCGATGGGCGAGTTCCTGCTGGCCGCGGGCACCAAGGGCAAGCGCTACGCGCTGCCGCACGCCCGCATCCTGATGCACCAGCCGCTGGGCGGGGTGACCGGCAGCGCGGCCGACATCGCCATCCAGGCCGAGCAGTTCGCCGTCATCAAGAAGGAGATGTTCCGGCTGAACGCCGAGTTCACCGGCCAGCCGATCGAACGCATCGAGACGGATTCCGACCGGGACCGTTGGTTCACCGCGCCCGAGGCCCTGGAATACGGTTTCGTCGACCACATCATCACCCGCGCCGCCCACATCACCAACGGAGAAGCCCAGTGAGTACTCAGCATCCCCAGACCCAACCCCAGGCGCGCTACATCCTGCCGTCGTTCATCGAGCACTCCAGCTTCGGCGTCAAGGAGTCCAACCCGTACAACAAGCTGTTCGAGGAGCGCATTATCTTCCTCGGTGTGCAGGTCGACGACGCGTCGGCGAACGACATCATGGCGCAGCTGCTGGTGCTGGAGTCGCTGGACCCCGACCGCGACATCACCATGTACATCAACTCCCCGGGTGGCGGGTTCACCTCGCTGATGGCGATCTACGACACCATGCAGTACGTGCGGGCCGACATCCAGACGGTTTGTCTGGGTCAGGCCGCCTCGGCGGCGGCGGTGCTGCTGGCCGCCGGGACGCCGGGCAAGCGGATGGCGCTGCCGAACGCACGCGTGCTGATCCACCAGCCTTCGCTGTCGGGCGTGATCCAGGGCCAGTTCTCCGACTTGGAGATCCAGGCCGCAGAGATCGAGCGGATGCGCAGGCTGATGGAGACCACCCTGGCCCACCACACCGGCAAGGACGCGGCGACGATCCGCAAGGACACCGACCGGGACAAGATCCTGACCGCCGAAGAGGCCAAGGACTACGGGATCATCGACACCGTTCTGGAGTACCGGAAGCTCTCCGCGCAGACCGCCTGAGGTCCCAGTCTGGTGGGAACCGACGGCGAGTTTTCGGCCGATATTTCCGCTACCCACTGTGCCGCCGCAACGATTTCCTGCGGCCCATCTGCGAGTAGCTTCGCCGGCCACAACGGGTCGGAAAGGTCATGACCACCCGCTTGCAGCCCGGTGGTCAGGCCGCCATCGCTGATCAGCAGGGATTCTTCGGGCAGAGCCGATCCCACGCGGCCACGGTAGGGTGATTGCCTGGGGGCCCGCCCAAACGTCCAACGTCGCGAGATCGCGGGTTTGGGTCGGCACTTGCACCGGGGACAGGGTCCGTCGGGGCGTGCCAGCCTCGATCGCATAACGACCGCGACACGCCAAAGAAACGGAATGCGCGTCTCGACCAGTGCCGGGCACCGTCTGGCTATATGTTTCATGCAGACGGACAGGCATGAATATCACGGACGCGATTCGGCATTAACGGTCGCGGCGGGCCCGAGCAAGCGGGTAGCGTCGGGGAATACATGCGGCACAGCAAGACTAACGGCGAACAGGAAGTAGGCCCTCAGCACCATGGCGCGCATCGGAGACGGCGGTGACCTGCTGAAGTGCTCGTTCTGCGGGAAGAGTCAGAAGCAAGTCAAGAAGCTCATTGCCGGTCCCGGTGTGTACATCTGCGATGAATGCATCGATCTGTGCAACGAGATCATCGAAGAGGAACTCGCCGACGCCGACGACGTCAAACTCGACGAGCTGCCCAAGCCCGTCGAGATCCGGGAGTTCCTCGAGGGATACGTCGTCGGGCAAGACACCGCCAAGCGGACGCTGGCTGTCGCGGTTTACAACCACTACAAGCGGATTCAGGCCGGCGAGAAGGGCCGTGACTCCCGGCACGAGCCGGTGGAGCTGACCAAGTCCAACATCTTGATGCTCGGGCCGACCGGCTGCGGCAAGACCTACCTGGCCCAGACGCTCGCCAAGATGCTCAACGTGCCGTTCGCCATTGCCGACGCCACCGCGCTGACCGAAGCCGGATATGTCGGTGAGGACGTCGAGAACATCTTGCTCAAACTCATCCAGGCCGCCGACTACGACGTCAAGCGCGCCGAGACCGGCATCATCTACATCGACGAGGTTGACAAGATCGCCCGCAAGAGCGAGAACCCGTCGATCACCCGCGACGTCTCCGGGGAGGGCGTGCAGCAGGCCCTGCTGAAGATCCTGGAGGGCACCCAGGCGTCGGTTCCCCCGCAGGGCGGCCGCAAGCACCCGCACCAAGAGTTCATTCAGATCGACACAACCAACGTGCTGTTCATCGTCGCGGGGGCGTTCGCCGGCCTGGAGAAGATCATCTACGAGCGCGTCGGCAAGCGAGGCCTGGGCTTCGGCGCCGAGGTCCACTCCAAGGCCGAGATCGACACCACCGACCAGTTCGCGGATGTGATGCCTGAAGATCTGATCAAGTTCGGCTTGATCCCCGAATTCATCGGGCGGCTGCCGGTGGTGGCCTCGGTCACCAACCTGGACCGGGAGTCGTTGGTCAAGATTCTGTCCGAGCCGAAGAACGCCTTGGTCAAGCAATACACCCGGCTCTTCGAGATGGACAACGTGGAGCTCGAGTTCAGTGACGACGCGCTGGAAGCGATCGCCGATCAAGCGATCCACCGCGGCACCGGTGCCCGTGGCTTGCGGGCCATCATGGAAGAAGTCCTGCTGCCCGTGATGTATGACATCCCGAGCCGCGATGACGTTGCCAAAGTCGTGGTGACCAAGGAGACGGTGCAGGACAACGTGTTGCCGACGATCGTGCCGCGCAAGCCGTCGCGCACCGAGCGTCGCGACAAAAGCGCCTAGCGCCACGCCCGTGACGGCCGGGATCGCCGGCTGAGACGGGCAACCCACGTGCCGAGGGCTTTCGACCACCCGGTCGCGGTCCCGCGCCGACGTGACAAACACCACACTTTTGCATTTCCCGCAGCGCATCACCTCGCTGACTTCGGCTTTTGGTATCAGACCCGCCGCGCGTGGGGGGGCGAAGACGGCCATGTACACCGACAAGCAGTGCCATAATCGGTACCGCCAGTGACATAAAACCGCGAAGGCCGGGGAGTCGCTTCGACGGCGCGTAACCTGAAGCTACGCGGAGTGCCTGACCGGTTAACAAATGGAGGGCGGAGAACGTGGATCCGAACGGCAGCGCAGCCGAGTCAGATTCTCATAACGGAGCTTCTCACACTGGGTCCGACCGTCAACGCCTGGAACAAGTCGTCATCCGATTCGCCGGAGACTCTGGCGATGGTATGCAGCTAACGGGCGACCGGTTCACTTCCGAGGCAGCACTCTTCGGCAATGACCTGGCGACCCAGCCGAACTATCCCGCCGAGATCCGTGCTCCTGCAGGCACACTGCCGGGGGTTTCGTCCTTCCAAATTCAAATCGCCGATTACGACATTTTGACCGCTGGAGACCGACCCGACGTCCTCGTCGCGATGAACCCCGCAGCGCTTAAGGCCAATATCGGCGACTTGCCGCGCGGTGGAATGGTGATCGTGAATTCCGACGAGTTCACCAAGCGCAACCTGACGAAAGTGGGCTATGTAACCAACCCGCTGGAGTCCGACGAGTTGTCCGACTACGTGGTGCATTCCGTCGCGATGACCACGCTGACTCTCGGGGCAGTCGAGGCGATCGGCGCGTCGAAGAAGGATGGCCAGCGCGCCAAAAACATGTTCGCGCTCGGCCTGCTGTCTTGGATGTACGGGCGGCCGATTCAAACCAGTGAGAAATTCATCCGGGAGAAGTTCGCCCGCAAGCCCGACGTCGCGGAGGCCAACGCGCTGGCTCTCAAGGCGGGCTGGAATTACGGCGAAACGACCGAGGCTTTCGGCACCACCTACGAGGTTTCCCGGGCGACCCTGCCGGCAGGCGAATACCGCCAGATTTCGGGCAACACCGCACTGGCGTACGGAATCGTGGCGGCGGGTCAGTTGGCTGACATTCCGGTCGTGCTCGGCAGTTATCCGATTACGCCGGCCTCGGATATCCTGCACGAGCTGTCCAAGCACAAGAACTTCAATGTGATCACCTTCCAGGCTGAAGACGAGATCGGCGGCATCTGCGCGGCGCTGGGCGCTGCCTACGGAGGTGCCCTGGGAGTCACCAGCACGTCCGGACCGGGTATCTCGCTCAAGTCGGAAGCGCTCGGCCTTGGTGTGATGACCGAATTGCCGCTGCTGGTGATCGACGTTCAGCGAGGCGGACCCTCGACCGGCCTGCCGACCAAAACCGAGCAGGCCGACCTGCTGCAAGCGTTGTACGGCCGCAATGGGGAGTCACCGGTTGCGGTGCTGGCACCGCGTTCCCCGTCCGACTGCTTCGACACCGCGATCGAGGCGGTCCATATCGCGGTGTCGTATCACACCCCGGTGATCCTGTTGTCCGACGGTTCCATCGCCAACGGCTCTGAGCCATGGCGAATCCCGGACGTCAGCACGTTAGAGCCCATCAAGCACACCTTCGCCAAACCGGACGAGCCCTTCCAGCCTTATGCTCGCGACCCGGAAACGCTTGCTCGCCAATTCGCCGTTCCGGGCACCCCCGGCCTGGAGCACCGCATCGGTGGCCTGGAAGCGGCGAACGGCTCGGGCAACATCTCTTACGAGCCGGTCAACCACGACCTGATGGTGCGGTTGCGCCAGGCCAAGATCGACGGCATTTCGGTTCCCGATCTGGAAGTCGACGATCCGACCGGAGACGCCGAACTGCTGCTGATCGGCTGGGGCAGCTCGTACGGCCCGATAGGTGAAGCCTGCCGGCGGGCGCGGCGCAAGGGCATCAAAGTCGCACATGCCCATTTGCGCCATCTGCGCCCCTTCCCGGGGAACCTGGGCGATGTCTTGCGGCGTTACCCGAAAGTGGTGGCACCGGAGATGAACCTGGGCCAGTTGGCGTTGGTGCTTCGCGGTAAGTATCTGGTTGATGTGCAATCGGTCACCAAAGTTCAGGGTGTCGCGTTCCTGGCCGACGAGATCGGGCGCGTTATCCGCGCCGCGCTGGCCGGGACGCTGGCCGAAATTGAGCAAGACAAGACGATGGTCGCCAGAATGGCGGCGGCAACGGTTGGAGCGGGAGCTAGCGCATGACTGGGGTGATCGAGAATCTGGCGGGTACCGACCTCGGGTTGACTCCGAGGCCGGGCAAAAACGCTCACGTGCCCACTACGGATCAGCTGCAGAAAGCTAAAGATTTCACCAGCGACCAAGAGGTCCGTTGGTGTCCGGGCTGTGGTGACTACGTCATCCTCAACACCATCCGCAACTTCCTGCCCGAGTTGGGGCTGCGTCGCGAGAACATCGTGTTCATCAGCGGTATCGGCTGCTCCAGCCGGTTTCCGTATTACCTGGAGACCTACGGGTTCCACTCGATCCACGGCCGCGCGCCGGCCATCGCGACCGGTCTGGCGCTGGCTCGCGAGGATCTGTCGGTATGGGTGGTCACCGGCGACGGCGACGCGTTATCGATCGGTGGGAACCACCTCATCCACGCGTTGCGCCGCAACGTCAACATCACGATTCTGCTGTTCAACAACCGGATCTACGGGCTGACCAAGGGCCAGTACTCACCGACGTCGGAGGTCGGCAAGGTCACCAAGTCGACACCGATGGGATCGCTGGATTACCCGTTCAACCCGGCGTCGTTGGCGTTGGGCGCCGAGGCGACGTTCGTCGGCCGCGCACTCGACTCCGACCGCAACGGGCTGTCCGAGGTGCTGCGCGCGGCCGCCGAGCATCGCGGCGCCGCGGTGGTCGAAATCCTGCAAGACTGCCCGATCTTCAACGACGGCTCGTTTGACGCGCTGCGCAAGGAGGGCGCCGAGGAGCGGGTGATCAATGTCCGTCACGGCGAGCCGATTGTGTTCGGCGCCAACGGCGAATACTGCGTGGTGAAGTCGGGCTTCGGCCTCGATGTGGCCAAGACGGCCGACGTGGCTGTCGACGAGATCGTCGTGCACGACGCGCACGCCGACGACTCGGCCTACGCCTTCGCGCTGTCCCGGCTGTCCGATCAAAACCTCGAGCACACCGTGCTGGGCATCTTCCGTGATGTCAGTCGGCCCACCTACGATGACGCGGCGCGCGCTCAGATCGGCGCCGCGCAGAGCTCGACCCCGTTTGATGCCGCCGCCCTGCAATCGCTGTTGCGCGGGCGCGACACCTGGACCGTCGACTAAAGGGGCTGAGGTCGTGCCCGACACAGTTTCACTGGCCGGGGTAGTACTGGCTGGTGGTGCATCACGACGCATGGGTCGCGATAAGGCCGGCCTCCCGATCCCCGGCCCTATCGGCGGATCCGACGCCACCACCATGGTCGAGCTCGTGGTCGACATTCTCCGACAGCGCTGCGACCCGGTTTTCGTGATGGCCGCCCAAGGTCAGCCGCTGCCCGAACTGCAGGCTCGGGTCATGCGCGACGAGCTGCGGGGGCTCGGGCCGTTACCGGCCACCGGGCGGGGATTACGGGCGGCCGCTGCCGCCGGTGCCCGGCTGGCGTTCGTCTGCGCCGTCGACATGCCGTTTCTGTCTCTCGAACTCATCGATGATCTCACCCGCAGGGCTGTTGAGACCGGCGCCGAAGTAGTACTGCCGTGGGATGGCCAGGACCACTACCTGGCCGCGGTATACCGGACCGATCTGGCCGACCGGGTCGATGCGCTGGTAGCCGCCGGAGAGCGCAAGATGCGCGCTTTGGTCGACGTGTCGGACACCCAGCGCATCGTGACGTCGGATTCGCGGTCCCTGACCAACGTCAACAGCGAGGCTGACCTGCTCGCGCTCGTGCAGAACGGCGGCTGAGAGCGCAGAAGCAAAAGCTCGCTCGATAATGGCATGTGATCAATTCGAGCTTGCAGCGTGCGTTGATCCAACGTTTTGCTTAACACACGAACGAATTGCGCGCGCTCCCCAATTTCTCAATGATTTGCGCGCGTCCCACGATATAGTGCGGTTTTTACCCGGCCGTTATTTGTAATCGGTTGGCGCAGCGGCCTTTTCAGGATGGGGCCGCTGCTTTGGCGAAGCCGGCGAACTTTCCGGGTGTCGTGGCAAAATTTTGGCGCCGGAATCCCCGGCGACGCGGCGGACTCGGCGAGTCGTTCGGTGGCTGGCGCAGCGTGTACAGCCATGGTGGCCGCGCGGTCTTCGGGACACAGTCGAAATATGCTGCAGCCCTGAATGATTCGATGAAAGCCGTTGTCAGCATGGGGTTTCCGAGATTAAGTGGACGCCTTTTCCGGGTTCATTGTGAACAGTGTTATGCCGTCGGACGATTGGACGCGGCCTGGCTGCGCTCATCGCAGCCTGGCTGCCGTACGCCAGGGCGGCGGACCTTGATGTAAAACTCCGCCTACCGCCCGCCGGTGGATCGATCCCGTATCGGGCCACGGCCGCCGGACTGGCTCGGGCAAATACGTGTCCCAGCTCACAAAAACGGCGTGATTCGGCTCACGATTTGCCAGTGGTGGCGCGATGCCTGCAATACCTGAAATCACGCAGCTGACCTGCAAGAACAAATCCGCGATCGCGTCGTGATCGGCTCGTTATCTAACCGAGATATCCGTTATCCGAAGATGACTAACGCAGTCTCGTCTCGTACGGTCCCTTCTAGCCCGCAATGGGTTACGGAAGAGTAACTGAAAATTGAATCCAGGGACCCGCGTGTGAGCGGGGCTGCGGACGGCAAAAGCCCGTCCGCGGCCGGTGGGTAGCAGCCCGCCGGGCAGATCAGGCCCGCCGCTGTCGTGCCCGAACGAGACGGCACGTCCCAGAGCACCTATTCCACATCTACCAAGCATCTTCAGCCCACCCCGTGGGCTTGCTTTGGCGCGCGCGCACCGCGAAAGGAACACTATTGAAGAACGTCCGGAAGACGCTCATTCTCGCCGCGATCGCAACCACGCTCGCAACCGTCCCGTCGCCCACCGCCAAAGCGGACCCGATGGGCTTCGACCCGAACATGGCAGCTGCCGGGCCCGCCCCCGACTTCCCGCCGCCGGCCCCGGACGCCTTGGCGCCGGTGCCGGCACCTCCCGCGCCGGCACCGGTGGGCTTCGACCCGAACGTGCCGCCGCCGGGCCCCGACGCCCCGCCGCCACCGGCCCCGGTTGGGTTCGACCCGAATGTGCCGCCGCCCCCGGGCCCGGACGCCCTGCTTCCGCCTCCGAAGGCGTACAGCGTGAACTGGGATGCCATCGCGCAATGCGAGTCGGGTGGGAACTGGTCGATCAGCACCGGTAACGGCTACTCCGGTGGCCTGCAGTTCACGTCGGGCACCTGGCACGCCAACGGTGGCAAGGGTTCCCCGGCCGGCGCGAGCCGTGAGGAGCAGATCCGGGTAGCCGAAAACGTGCTGCATTCGCAGGGCATCGGCGCTTGGCCGGTCTGCGGGCGTCGCGGCTGACCCACCGCCGCAACCGACGGCCTCGCCGTCGTAGGTATCAGAAGTGCCGGGCCTGGTGCCCGGCACTTCTGATTTCCGGCACTCGTGGCCGCGGACACGCCTGATATTCGTCAGGTAGCGTCGGGCCCGTGACCGCAACGCCGCGCGAATTCGACATCGTCGTGTACGGGGCGACCGGCTTCGTCGGGAAGCTGACCGCCGAATACCTGGCACGGTCGGCGCCGGAGGCGCGGATCGCGCTGGCCGGCAGGTCGACCGATCGGCTGCGCGCTGTTCGCGACACGCTGGGCGAACCCGCGCAGTCGTGGCCGGTTGTGGCTGCCGACGCCGATTCGCCGTCGACGCTGAATGAGATGGCGGCCCGCACCCAAGTTGTGGTCACCACCGTCGGGCCCTATACCCGCTATGGGTTGCCGCTGGTGGCCGCATGCGCGGCTGCGGGCACTGACTACGCCGACCTGACCGGTGAGGCGATGTTCGTCCGCGACAGCATCGACCTGTACCACAAACAGGCCGCCGACACCGGCGCCCGCATCGTGCACGCCTGTGGATTCGACTCCGTTCCTTCGGATCTGAGTGTGTATGCGCTGTACCGGGCGGCGCGAGACGAGGGCACCGGCGAGCTCGCCGGAACCGACCTCGTCGTCCGCTCCTTCTCCGGAGGGGTGTCCGGCGGCACCATCGCGTCGATGCTGGAAGTGCTGACCACAGCTTCCAGCGATCCCGACGCGCGTCGCCAGCTTGCCGACCCGTACACACTGAGCACCGACCGCAGCGCCGAACCTGAACTCGGCCCGCAGCCCGACCTGCCGTGGCGTCGTGGTCGTCAGATCGCGCCGGAGCTGACCGGCCTCTGGACGGCGGGATTCGTGATGGCGCCCTACAACACCCGAATCGTGCGCCGCAGCAACGCATTAATGGACTGGGCGTACGGTCGCGGGTTCCGCTACAGCGAAAGCATGAGCGTAGGTTCCTCGGCTCTTGCGCCAGTGGCATCCGCCGTCGTGACCGGGGTCGGCGCCGCCACCTTCGGATTGGGCAGCCGCTACTTCCGGCTGCTGCCGCGTCGGCTGGTGGAACGCATCGCGCCCAAACCCGGTACCGGCCCCAGCCCCGCCGCGCGCGAGCGCGGTTACTATCAGATCGAGACGTACAGCACCACGACCACCGGCGCCCGGTATGTGGCAAGGATGGAGCAACGGGGCGACCCGGGTTACAAGGCGACCTCGGTATTGCTGGGGGAGTGCGGTCTGGCACTGGCAACCGACCGCGACAAGCTCTCCGACCTGCGCGGCGTTCTCACACCCGCGGCCGCGATGGGCGATGCGCTGCTGGCGCGGTTCCCCGCCGCCGGAGTGTCGTTGCAGACCGAACGGCTGAACTGAACCGGGTACGTTGAACCGGCCTCCGGGAGGGCTGTTGTCCGGGACCGCATGAGGCTAGTGTCGTAATCCACTTGTCGCTACATCCCAGCAACGAAGGCGGGCACTGATAGCCGGTCTCGACGATCTCTACGCCCAGATTCCCACGGCTGAAATCGCAACCAAGCTCGGCCTTGACGAAGCTGAGGTCGACAGCGCGGTTCACACGCTGGTGCCGGCGCTGCTCAGCGGGCTGCATCAGAACTCGCAAGATCTCGAGAGCGCCGGGGGGATCGAGTCCGCCGCCACCAGTCACGCCGCCCGTGGCCTGCTCGACGCCGGTGGAAGTCTCGACCAGGTTCACGAAAGCGACGGGCAGCTGGCGGTCGCGACGATCTTCGGCGGTAATGACACCGACCAGGTCGCAGCCGCGCTGGCCAAGGGAGGGGCCGGCAATGGCGACTTGCTCAAGCAGTTGCGCCCGGTCCTGATCCCGATCGTATTGGCGTATATCGGAAAGCAGCTGAGCCCCGGCCGTGCGGCGCCGCAGGACCATGCGCCGCAGAAAAAGGAGGCAGCCTCCGGTGGCGGCCTCGGTGAAGTTCTGGGCAGCATCCTCGGTGCCGGCTCCGGCGACAAATCCCTCGGCGGGATCCTCGGCAACGTGTTGGGCGGCAAGGGCGGTCCGCTCGGCGATATCCTCGGCGGCCTGCTCGGCGGCAAGAAGTAGCCCAGCGCCGCACCCTGTCCGGAGTGTTCATTCGCCGTTCTCGGGTGGTTTCGATCGCGTCGAGGGAAGGATGCCCAGGCCGAACAAAGATCAACAGGCTCGCGCTCAGCGGGCACCGGCAACGTCCGGCGCTGGCCGGCCGGACCCGATTACGAGAGAGGTAATGCCATGTCAGACACCCTCACTGAAGGACAGAAACTGGTGCGCGGGGAATCGCTCGCCTCGAACAACGGGGCCTACACCCTGACCCTGCAAGACGACGGCAACCTGGTGCTGGCCTCCCGCGGCCAGACCCTGTGGTCCACTTCGACCGACGGCCAGGATGTGATGCGCGCCGAAGTGCAGCGCGACGGCAACTTCGTCCTCTACACGGCGGATAAGCCGGTCTGGCACACCAACACCGAGGGCAAGAAGGACGTCAAGCTCGTGCTTCAAGACGACCGCAACTTGGTGCTGTACGCCGCTGACGGACCGGCCTGGTCGACGCACACGGAGACCGACAGCCCGCCGCCACCGGCGGCCGAAGCCGCCGAGGCGACGGCCGCCGACGAGCCCGTCGGAGAAGCCGCCGCTGAAGAGGCCGCTGCCGAAGTCGCTCCGGAGCCAGAGCCCGCCGCGCGGACCTACACCGTCGTTTCCGGCGACACCCTGTGGGCCATCGCGGAGCGCTTCTACGGCGACGGTAACGAATACCCAGTGATCGCCGATGCCAGCGGCATTTCCAATCCTGACCTGATCCATCCCGGCCAGGTGCTCACCATTCCCTGAGCACCTGACAACAGACCTCATCGCCCGCGGATTTGGGCACTTACGCGCGGGTAAATGGCGCTCCCTAGAATTGACGGGTGACCGCCAGCCGCAGCTCTGCCGCCGACCTGCCCAAGTCGTGGGATCCGGCCGCGGCCGAAAGCGCGATCTACCAGAAGTGGCTCGATGCAGGCTACTTCGCCGCGGACCCGACCAGCACCAAACCCGGGTACTCGATCGTGCTACCGCCGCCGAATGTGACCGGCAGCCTGCACATGGGCCATGCGCTGGAACACACCATGATGGACGCCCTGACCCGACGCAAGCGCATGCAGGGTTACGAGGTGCTGTGGCAGCCGGGCATGGACCACGCGGGTATCGCGACGCAGAGCGTGGTGGAACGCCAGCTTGCGGTCGACGGCAAGACCAAGGATGACTTCGGCCGGGAGTTGTTCATCGAGAAGGTCTGGGATTGGAAGCGTGAGTCTGGCGGTGCCATCGGTGCCCAGATGCGCCGGCTCGGTGACGGGGTGGACTGGAGTCGCGACCGCTTCACCATGGATGAGGGCCTGTCCCGGGCGGTGCGGACCATCTTCAAGAGGCTCTACGACGCCAGCCTGATCTATCAGGCCGAGCGGCTGGTGAACTGGTCGCCGGTGCTTGAGACGGCGATCTCGGATCTCGAGGTCAACTACGTTGACGTCGAAGGCGAGCTGGTGTCGTTCCGGTACGGCTCGCCGGACGACTCGCAACCCCACATCGTGGTCGCCACCACCCGGGTGGAGACGATGCTGGGCGATACCGCGATCGCGGTCCATCCCGACGACGAGCGCTATCGCCACCTGGTCGGTACCAGCCTGCCGCATCCTTTCCTGGACCGGCAGCTCGTCGTGGTCGCCGACGAGCATGTGGATCCCGAATTCGGCACCGGCGCAGTCAAAGTCACGCCTGCGCACGACCCAAATGACTTCGAGATCGGGCTGCGGCACAAGTTGCCGATGATCTCGATTCTGGACGCCAAGGGCCGGATCGCCGGTACCGGAACGCAATTCGACGGTATGGACCGTTTCGAGGCTCGGGTGGCGGTACGGGAGGCGCTGGCCGCACAGGGCCGAGTTGTCGCGGAGAAGCGGCCTTATCTGCACAGCGTTGGCCATTCCGAGCGCAGCGGCGAGCCGATCGAGCCACGGCTGTCGCTGCAGTGGTGGGTCCGGGTGGAATCGCTGGCCAAGGCCGCCGGCGACGCGGTGCGCAACGGCGACACGGTGATCCACCCTGCCAGCCTGGAGCCGCGCTGGTTTGCCTGGGTCGACGACATGCACGACTGGTGTATCTCGCGCCAGCTGTGGTGGGGTCACCGCATCCCGATCTGGTACGGGCCGGGCGGCGAACAAGTGTGTGTCGGTCCGGACGAAACGCCGCCGGATGGCTGGCGGCAAGATCCCGACGTACTGGACACCTGGTTCTCGTCTGCGCTGTGGCCGTTCTCCACACTGGGCTGGCCGGAGCGGACGGCGGAGCTGGAAAAGTTCTATCCGACAAGCGTTTTGGTGACCGGCTACGACATCCTGTTCTTCTGGGTCGCGCGGATGATGATGTTCGGCACCTTTGTCGGCGACGACGACGCCATCACGCTCGGCGGCCGCCGTGGCCCGCAGGTGCCGTTCACCGATATCTTCCTGCACGGGCTGATCCGCGACGAATCCGGCCGCAAGATGAGTAAATCCAAGGGCAACGTCATCGACCCGCTGGACTGGGTGGAGACGTTCGGTGCCGACGCGCTGCGGTTCACGCTGGCCCGCGGCGCCAGTCCCGGTGGTGACCTGACGACCAGTGAGGATCATGTCCGAGCGTCGCGAAATTTCTGTACCAAGCTGTTCAATGCCACCCGTTACGCACTGCTCAACGGCGCGCAAGTGGCACCACTGCCCCCGCCCGACGAGCTGACCGATGCCGACCGGTGGATCCTGGGCCGGCTGGAACAGGTTCGCGCGGAAGTCGACTCGGCCTTCGACAGCTACGAGTTCGGCCGGGCCTGCGAGGCGCTCTACCACTTCGCATGGGACGAATTCTGCGACTGGTACGTCGAATTGGCCAAGACACAGCTTGCCGAAGGGATCACGCACACCACCGCGGTGCTCGCCGGGGTACTGGACACGCTGCTACGGTTGCTGCATCCGATCATCCCGTTCCTCACCGAGGCGTTGTGGCAGGCGCTGATCAACGATGAGACCGATCAGGCGTCGCTGGTCATCGCCGACTGGCCGCAACCGTCCGGTGTGACTCTGGATCCGGTTGCCGCGCAGCGAATCACCGACATGCAAAAGCTGGTCACCGAGGTCCGCCGGTTCCGCAGCGATCAGGGTTTGGCCGATCGGCAGAAAGTGCCGGCCCGGCTGGCCGGTGTCGAGAGCTCAGATCTGAGCAGTCAGGTCGGTGCCGTGGCGGCGCTGGCGTGGCTCACCACGCCGGGTCCGGATTTCGGATCGTCGGTGTCGTTGGAAGTGCGGCTCGGCCCGAAGATGAACCGCACCGTCGTCGTCGAACTCGACACGTCGGGCACCATCGATGTCGCCGCCGAGCGCCGCCGCCTGGAAAAGGACCTGGCCGTGGCGGAAAAAGAACTGGCGTCGACGGCCGCCAAATTGACCAATGCGGACTTCTTGGCCAAGGCCCCAGCACAGATCGTCGGCAAGATCCGCGATCGGCAACGCGTGGCCCAAGAGGAAATCGACCGGATCAACGCGCGGCTGGCCGGGCTGCGATGACCGCCGACCCGCCCGAATGGTCCGAGCGCAATCAGGCCACGAGCGCGCCGCCCACACCGGACGAGATCGCCTCTTTGCTGCAGGTCGAGCACTTACTGGATCAACGCTGGCCGGAGACCAAAATCGAGCCGAGCCTGACCCGGATCAGCGCATTGATGGACCTGCTGGGCTCGCCGCAACTGGCCTATCCGTCGATCCACATCGCCGGCACCAATGGCAAGACGTCGGTGGCGCGCATGGTCGACGCGCTGGTGACCGCGCTGCACGGGCGGACCGGGCGAACCACCAGCCCGCACCTGCAATCGGCGGTCGAACGCATCGCGATCGATTCGAAACCGATCACGCCGGCCCAATACGTGGCGACGTACCAGGAGATCGAGCCGTTCGTGCAGATGATCGATGCGCAGTCGCAGGCCGGCGACGGGCCGGCGATGAGCAAGTTCGAGGTCCTCACCGCGATGGCGTTCGTCGCGTTCGCTGACGCCCCCGTCGACGTCGCGGTGGTCGAGGTGGGTCTGGGCGGTCGGTGGGATGCCACCAACGTGATCAACGCACCGGTTGCGGTCATCACCCCGATCAGCATCGACCACGTCGAATACCTCGGCGACGACATCGCCGGGATTGCCGGTGAGAAGGCCGGCATCATCCGAAAGGCCGCTGCGGCCCCGGACCAGGGCGAAGCCGGGTCGCCGGACACCGTCGCGGTGATCGCGCGTCAGCTGCCGGAGGCGATGGAGGTGCTGTTGGCCCAATCCGTGCGGTCCGGTGCCGCTGTTGCCCGCGAGGATTCGGAGTTCGCAGTTTTGGACCGACAGGTCGCCATCGGTGGACAGGTGCTGCAGCTGCAGGGTCTGGGCGGGACGTATTCCGACATCTACCTGCCGCTGCATGGCGAACATCAGGCACACAACGCGGTGCTGGCACTTGCGGCGGTCGAGGCCTTTTTCGGCGCCGGGGCGCAGCGTCAGCTCGATATCGATGCTGTGCGGGCCGGTTTCGCCGCCGTCACCAGTCCCGGGCGGCTGGAGCGCATGCGCAGCGCACCCACGGTGTTCATCGATGCCGCACACAATCCGGCCGGGGCGGCCGCGCTGGCGCGGACGCTGGCCGGCGAATTCGACTTCCGCTTCCTGGTCGGCGTGCTCAGCGTGCTGGCCGACAAGGACGTCGACGGCATCCTCGCCGCGCTGGAGCCGGTGTTCGACTCCGTGGTGGTGACCCACAATGGGTCGCCCCGGGCGCTGGATGTCGAGTCGCTGGCGTTGGCCGCGCGAGAGCGGTTCGGGCCCGACCGGGTGACGACCGCCGAGAACCTGCGCGACGCCGTCGACGTCGCGACCGCGCTGGTTGACGACGCCGCGGCGGATGGGGAAGGTGGCGCTTTCTCCGGTACCGGAATCGTCATCACCGGCTCGGTCGTCACCGCCGGGGCTGCGCGGACCTTGTTCGGTCGTGATCCGGAATGACCCATTCGGACTCGCCTGAGAACCCGCAGGACGGGGCCACGGCACCAGCGGCCGACCCGTGGCGGAGCTTCAGCGCGGTGATGGCCGCGACGCTGGTTCTCGAGGCGATCGTGGTGCTGCTGGCGATACCGGTGGTAGGCGCGGTCGGCGGCGGCCTGACCCCGGCATCGCTGGGCTATCTGATCGGCCTGGCCGCGCTGCTGATCCTGCTCGCCGGGCTGCAGCGCAGGCCCTGGGCGATCTGGGTCAACCTGGGCGTCCAGGTGCTCCTGCTCGGCGGCTTCGCCGTGTACCCGGGTGTGGGATTCATCGGGGTGCTGTTCACCGGGCTCTGGGCCCTGATCGCGTACTTCCGTGCCGAGGTCCGGCGACGCAACGCACCCGGCCAGCCGCCCCAGCGACCGCCCGACTGATCGGCAAAGGGTTCGGTACGCTGGCCGCCGTGACCGAATGGACCCTGGTACTGATCAAGCCGGACGGCGTCAGGCGGCAGCTGATCGGCGAAATCATCAGCCGCATTGAACGCAAAGGCCTCAGCATCGTCGCGCTGGAGTTGCGGCACGTCAGCGAAGAGCTGGCCGGTCGGCATTACGCGGAACACGAAGGCAAACCATTCTTCGGATCGCTGCTGGAGTTCATCACGTCCGGGCCGGTGGTGGCGGCAATCGTCGAGGGGCCGCGGGCGATTGCGGCATTTCGGCAGCTCGCGGGTGGCACCGACCCGGTGGAGAAGGCCACGCCCGGGACAATTCGGGGCGATTTCGGGCTGGAGACGCAGTTCAACTTGGTGCACGGATCCGATTCGACCGACTCGGCGAAGCGCGAAATCGCGCTGTGGTTTCCCGGCGTTTAACGCTGCGCCGATAACGGCTGCACCGGGGCCCTGAGCGGGTTGGTCAAGCGTCCTGAGGTCAGGGGTCAGTGAGTCCCCCACGTGATGTGGGATACTGATGACGGGTGAACGTCGCCGGACCGGTGTCAGACACCCGAATGAAGACTTAGACAAGCGCGGTGATCGCCACCCTGTGGTGGTGCGCTGCATGTCAGGTCCTCATTCAGCACGGCGCCGAGTGAGTTCTACCGGAGCGCTCGGCGCGAGACCATCACAAGCCTGGGAGAAGTGACCCGGGCCAATAGCGAAGCCCTCGCGTGGCCGCGTCGACAGGACGCGCCCGGGGGCTTGAGGAGAATACGTGGTAGACGGTACGACACCTGCAGACCCTTCACAAGAGCCGACCGGGCACGAGGAACTGCCGGACCGCCTGAGAGTGCATTCGCTGGCACGAACGCTGGGAACCAGCAGCAAGCGGGTGCTGGATGCGCTGAGCGCACTCGATGGGCGAATCCGCAGCGCACATTCCAGTGTGGACCGCGATGACGCGGTCCGGGTACGCGATCTGCTGGCCGCTGCCCAGCCGCCGGCCGGCTCTGAGAATCCCGAAAGCGGTGCGCCCGTCGTGGCGGCCGGCTCCGAAGGCATGGGGGCCGCCGCGGCCGGCGAACCCGAGTCCCGGCTGATGCTGGAGACCGCGATCGAGCGGCCGCATTACATGCCGCTGTTCGTCGCGCCGCAGCTGCGCGGGGCGGACGAGGACGACGATGGCGCCGACGACGCGGTCGACGCCGACGATTCCGACGGCGATGACGGCGATGACGGCGATGACGAGGAGCAGACCGATCGACCGGCGAACCGGCGGCGCCGTCGTGGCCGTCGAGGTCGTGGCCGCGGGCGCGGTGAGCAGGGCGGATCCGACACCAATGAGGCTGGTGACGAGGACGGGACCCGGCACCGGGCTCAAGGGGACTCCGCCGAATCCGAGGATGCCGACGGCCAGGAGTCCGACGACTCCGACGACTCGGACGACTCCGATGCCGGTGACGAGGGTTCGTCCGAGGCGGGCAGCCGCCGCCGCCGCCGGCGCCGGCGCCGTAAATCGGGATCGGGTGACGACAACGACGAGAATCCGGCCCCCGACGATCCGCCCAACACGGTGGTGCACGAGCGGCCGTCCCGGGCGGGCAAGAACGGTGCCGACGCGAATGACACATCCGGCACCGAGATCAAGGGCATCGACGGCTCGACTCGGCTGGAGGCCAAACGGCAACGGCGCCGAGACGGGCGCGACGCGGGGCGGCGCCGCCCACCGGTGCTGACCGAGGCCGAATTCTTGGCGCGCCGCGAGGCGGTCGAACGGGTCATGGTGGTACGCGACCGGGTCCGCTCCGAGCCGCCGTATCCGGGATCGCGGTATACCCAGATCGCGGTGCTCGAGGACGGCATCGTCGTCGAGCATTTCGTGACGTCGGCGGCTTCGGCTTCCCTGGTGGGCAACATCTACCTGGGGATCGTGCAGAACGTGCTGCCCTCGATGGAGGCGGCATTCGTCGACATCGGTCGCGGCCGCAACGGCGTGCTCTACGCCGGAGAAGTCAATTGGGAAGCCGCAGGATTAGGCGGGTCTGACCGCAAGATCGAACAGGCGCTCAGACCCGGCGATTATGTCGTGGTCCAGGTCAGCAAGGACCCGGTTGGGCACAAGGGCGCACGGCTCACCACGCAAGTGTCACTGGCGGGTCGCTACCTGGTGTATGTGCCGGGCGCGTCGTCGACCGGGATCAGCCGCAAGCTGCCCGACACCGAGCGCCAGCGGCTCAAGGAGATCCTGCGTGAGGTGGTGCCGTCCGACGCGGGGGTGATCATCCGCACCGCATCCGAGGGTGTCAAAGAGGGGGACATCCGCGGCGACGTCACCCGTCTGCAGGAGCGCTGGAAGCAAATCGAGGCCAACGCAACCGAGATCAAGGGGAAGGCCGCCGGGGCGGCGGTAGCGCTCTACGAAGAGCCGGACGTGTTGGTCAAGGTCATCCGTGACCTGTTCAACGAGGACTTCGCCGGGCTCATCGTCTCCGGCGACGAGGCGTGGAAGACGATCACCGAGTACGTGGAGTCCGTTGCCCCCGAACTGGCTTCCAAACTGACCAAGTACGCGCCCGCCACGGGGCCGGATGGGGCGTCCGGGCCGGATGTGTTCGCGGTGCATCGCATCGACGAGCAGCTCGCCAAGGCGATGGACCGGAAGGTGTGGCTGCCGTCGGGCGGCACGCTGGTGATCGACCGGACCGAGGCCATGACGGTGGTCGACGTCAACACCGGCAAGTTCACCGGCTCCGGGGGCAACCTCGAGCAAACGGTCACGAAGAACAACCTGGAGGCGGCCGAGGAGATCGTCCGCCAGCTGCGGCTGCGCGACGTCGGCGGCATCGTGGTCATCGACTTCATCGACATGGTGCTGGAGTCCAACCGTGATCTGGTGTTGCGTCGGCTGACCGAAGCGCTGGCCCGCGACCGCACCCGCCATCAGGTCTCCGAGGTCACCTCCTTGGGCTTGGTCCAACTGACCCGCAAGCGGCTGGGAACTGGGCTGATCGAGGCGTTCTCGACATCGTGTCCCAACTGCGGTGGCCGCGGGATCTTGTTGCACGCCGACCCGGTCGATTCGGCGCCGTCGAACGGGCGCAAGTCCGAGCCTGGTGGCCGCCGCGCCAGGCGCTCGAAGAAGAGCCGCACAGAAGAGCCGGTGGTAGCCACGGTGCCCGCGCACGCTCCTGGTGAGCACCCGATGTTCAAGGCGATGGCGGCGGGCTCGTCCGGGGTGTCAGAGGCGGGCGCTCGCGGTGACGACGAATCCGAAGAGACCGGTGCGGAAGTCAGCGGCGAGATCGACGAGGAAACGCAAGTGGGTGCCGCCGACTTGGAGGACGCCGACCAGGAGGACTTCGAGGAGCCCGAAGAGGACACGGACGAAGACGACGAGGACGAGCTGGACGACGAGGACCTCGATGACGAGGAAGACCTGGGCGACGATGACGAGGATCTCGAGATCGACGACGACGACGACCTGGACGATGAGGATTCCGACTCCGGGCCAGACGAAGACTCCGAGTCCGACACCGACATCGCGGAGCACACCGCAGTGGCAGTCGACGTCGGGTCGGGTTTTGGACGTCTGCGGCGGCGTGCGGCCGGCCGGCCGGCCGGCCCGCCCATCCATCTGGACTGAACTGCACCACTGTGCGGCGGCAGGTGCGCCGGTTTGACCCTGTAGCCGCTGGTCACGTACCCTCGAACAGTTGTCGCCAGGCCAACCGAGTAAACTGGCCCGGCGACGATGCGGGCCGCTATCGGCCCCGGACTTCCGGGCAAGCTGAGCGGCCACGCGTCCCAGACCCACCACGAACACCGGCCGGTGGCGCGCGCGAAGCGCCGAGCATGCGGCTGAGCAGAGGCTAGAAGAAGAGGCAGGAGCAACGATGGCGACCTACGCAATCGTCAAGACGGGCGGCAAGCAGTACAAGGTCGCCGTCGGAGACGTGGTCAAAGTCGAGAAGCTCGACTCTGAGCCGGGGTCGAACGTGTCGCTGCCCGTCACCCTGGTGGTCGACGGTGCCAAGGTGACCACCGATGCCGGCGCGCTGGCCAAGGTCGCGGTGACCGGCGAGGTGCTCGAGCACACCAAGGGCCCCAAGATCCGTATCCACAAATTCAAGAACAAGACCGGTTACCACAAGCGTCAGGGACACCGTCAACAGCTGACGGTCCTGAAGGTCACCGGGATCGCGTGATGAGCCGTCAGGCGAAGAACAGACAATACTGAGCGGAGTCCATAAACATGGCACACAAGAAGGGCGCTTCCAGCTCGCGCAACGGCCGCGACTCCGCCGCTCAGCGGCTGGGCGTCAAGCGTTTCGGCGGTCAGGTCGTCAAGGCCGGCGAAATCCTGGTCCGCCAGCGCGGCACCAAGTTCCATCCCGGCGTCAACGTGGGCCGCGGCGGCGACGACACGTTGTTCGCCAAGGCTGCCGGAGCCGTCGAGTTCGGTATCAGGCGCGGACGCAAGACCGTCAGCATCGTCGCGGCCGGGCAGCCTTCCGACTGAGCTTCTTTCCCCGGGCCGATGCGCGGTCCCCGTCGTCGCCGGGCTGTAATGGGATTGCCTGGCTCCCCCCGCAAGGGGCGGATGGACTCCCGGCAAGCGGGAGGTGCCCGTTCCCCGGGGGCGTGCCCGCACAGCTGGCCGTTCCGGCCGTATCGTCGCCGGGTTGTAGGTGAGAGGACCCTGGATGCCTCGGTTTGTCGATCGCGTCGTCATCCACGCGCGGGCGGGTTCCGGCGGTAACGGCTGCGCGTCGGTCCATCGCGAGAAATTCAAGCCGCTGGGCGGCCCCGATGGCGGCAACGGCGGCCGCGGCGGCAGCATCATCTTCGTCGTCGACCCTCAGGTCCACACTCTGCTGGACTTCCATTTCCATCCGCACGTCACCGCACCGTCAGGCAAGCAGGGGATGGGCAACAACCGCGACGGCGCCGCCGGCGCGGACCTGGAAGTGAAAGTTCCCGACGGCACCGTGGTACTGGACGAAAACGGCCGGCTGCTGGCCGACCTGGTGGGCGCGGGCACCCGCTTTGAAGCCGCCGCCGGCGGCCGCGGCGGTCTGGGCAACGCCGCACTCGCATCGCGCGCGCGCAAGGCCCCCGGCTTCGCATTGCTCGGCGAGCAGGGCCAGTCCCGCGATCTGACGCTGGAGCTCAAGACCGTCGCCGATGTGGGACTGATCGGGTTTCCCTCGGCCGGGAAGTCCTCACTGGTGTCAGCGATCTCAGCGGCCAAACCGAAGATCGCCGACTACCCATTCACCACGCTGGTTCCCAACCTCGGTGTGGTCTCGGCGGGTGAGCACACTTTCACCGTCGCCGACGTGCCCGGCCTGATTCCGGGCGCCGCCCAGGGCCGCGGCCTAGGCCTGGATTTTCTCCGGCACATCGAGCGGTGCGCCGTGCTGGTGCATGTCGTCGACTGCGCCACCGCCGAACCGGGCCGCGACCCCATCTCCGACATCGACGCGCTGGAAGCTGAGCTCGCCGCGTACACGCCGACCCTACAAGGGGATGTGACCCTGGGCGACCTCGCCGAGCGGCCCCGGGCGGTGGTGCTCAACAAGATCGACGTGCCGGACGCCCGTGAACTCGCCGAATTCGTCCGTGACGAGATCGCCGAGCGTGGCTGGCCGGTGTTCTGCGTCTCGACGGTCACGCGGGAAAACTTGCAGCCGTTGGTCTTTGGGTTGTGGCAGATGATCTCTGCCTATAACGCCGCACGGCCGCAAGCCGTACCGCGACGGCCGGTGATTCGTCCGGTGCCCGTCGACGACAGCGGCTTCACCGTCGAGCCAGATCCGCAACAGCCGGGCGGCTTTATCGTCAGCGGCGCGCGCCCCAAGCGCTGGATCCACCAGACCAACTTCGACAACGACGAAGCCGTCGGCTATCTCGCCGACCGGTTGGCGCGTCTGGGCGTCGAAGACGAACTGCTGCGGCTGGGTGCGCAACCCGGCTGCGCGGTGACCATCGGGGAGGTGACGTTCGACTGGGAGCCGCAAACCCCGGCGGGCCATCAGGTTGCGATGGGGGACCGGGGCACCGATGCGCGGCTGGAGCGCAGTGATCGTGTCGGCGCCGCCGAGCGCAAGGCCGCCCGGCGGCAGCGCCGCCAACACGGTGACGACTCGTGACCACAACTCGCGACAACATCCGAACGGCCCGCAGTCTGGTGGTCAAGGTCGGGACCAACGCGCTGACCACACCGTCCGGCGTGTTCGACGCCGGCCCGCTGGGCGGACTCGCCGATGCGATAGAAGCGCGAATGAAGGCGGGCACCGACATTGTGATCGTCTCTTCGGGCGCCATCGCCGCCGGCATCGAACCACTCGGATTATCCCGTCGCCCTAACGATTTGGCGACCAAGCAGGCCGCAGCCAGCGTCGGGCAGGTGGCACTGGTGAACTCGTGGAGCGCGGCGTTCGCCCGGTACGGCCGCACGGTCGGGCAAGTGCTGCTGACCGCGCACGACATTTCGATGCGGGCCCAGCACACCAACGCCCAGCGCACCCTGGACCGGCTGCGGGCGTTGCATGCGGTGGCGATCGTCAACGAAAACGACACGGTGGCCACCAACGAGATTCGGTTCGGCGACAACGATCGGCTTTCGGCGCTGGTGGCCCACCTGGTCGGTGCCGAGGCTTTGGTGCTGCTCTCCGACATCGACGGGCTCTACGATTCTGACCCGCGAAAAACCAAGGGCGCGCGGTTTATTCCCGAAGTGTCCGGAGCGGCTGATCTCGACGGTGTGGTGGCCGGCCCCGGCGGCGGCCTGGGTACCGGCGGAATGGCGTCGAAGATGTCGTCGGCGCTGCTGGCCGCCGACGCCGGGGTCCCGGTGCTGCTGGCCGCCGCGGCCGATGCCGCGACCGCCCTCACCGACGCCTCGGTCGGGACGGTGTTCGCCGCGCGGCCCGATCGGATGTCGGCCCGCCGGTTCTGGGTGCGTTATGCCGCCGAGTCGGCCGGCTCGCTGACTCTTGACGAGGGTGCGGTGCGCGCGGTGCTGCGGCACCGTCGCTCGCTGCTGGCCGCGGGTGTCACCGCAGTGTCGGGCCGGTTCCACGGCGGGGACGTCGTCGAATTGCGTGGACCGGACGCGACCATGGTGGCTCGTGGGGTGGTCGCCTATGACGCGACCGAGCTCGCCGGCATGATGGGCCGGTCGACCTCCGAGCTGCCCGGTGAGCTGCGCCGGCCCGCGGTGCACGCCGACGATCTGGTCGCGATCTAACTAACGCAGGGCTGCGGGCGCCAGTTCGTCCGATAGCAGCGCCAGTAATTCGGAGCACCCGCCGTCGACCTGCACGGTGGCCAGGTCATCCCCGCGGGTGCTGCCGCGGTTGACGATAGCGATCGGGATGCCCAGCGCGCCGGCGTGACGCACGAATCGGTAGCCGGAGAACACGGTCAGCGACGACCCCGCGACCAGCAGCGCCTCGGCCTGGTCGACCAGTGAATAAGCCTGCGCCACAATGTCTTTAGGAACACTTTCGCCGAAGTAGACGATATCTGGTTTGAGTATGCCGCCGCAGCGCGGACAGTCGAGATAGCGGAAGGACGTGGTATCGGTGACGACGGCGTCCGCGTCAGGGGCCACCGCCAGCCCGCCGACGGCTTCGGCGCGTTCGATGAAACCGGGGTTGAGCGCTTCGAGCCGCTCGGCCAGCGCGGCACGGCTCATGGTGTGGCCGCAGCTCAAACAGATTACCTGTGCGTAGGTGCCGTGCAGGTTGACGACGTGTGCGCTGCCGGCTTTGGTGTGCAGCAGGTCGACGTTCTGGGTGATCACGCCGGTCACCACACCGGCGTGCTCGAGTGCGGCCAACGCCCGGTGCCCGGCGTTGGGCAGGGTGTCGTCCATGTGGCGCCAACCGACGTGGTTGCGCGCCCAGTACCGCTGCCGGAACACCGGATCCGAGGTGAACTGGCGAATGGTCATCGGATTGCTCGGCGGCGAATCAGGCCCCCGGTAGTCGGGAATGCCGGAGTCGGTGGAGATTCCCGCACCCGTCAGCACCGCAATCCGGCGACCGGCCAGCAGCGCGACCAGCTCCGGCGATTCTGCGCAGAGGGCGGTCACCTATTCGAGAGTACGCACCTCACGCAGGCAGTCGGCCGCGGCCGTCAGCCCGGCGGACATGTTCTTTTCCATCATCTTCAGCGCCGCCGCCCCCAGATCGGGGTCGATGTGGGCGACGGCCTCGGATAGAACGCACTGTGGGAGACCTTGGTCAACACGCGGTTGCCTTCGGGCGGCACGATCGGCTTCACCAGATCGGGCCATGCGCCATCGAGCGCGGATCCGACCAGAGCGGAAAACTCCGCGCTGAAATAGCCGTAGTTGTCGTCGACGTATACCAGGTCGACGCCGTCGGATTCACCTGCGCGCCGGACCAAGTCGGTCAGCGGCACGCCGTTGGGATACCCGGCGGCCACGAGCTGACACCGGGCAGGCGACAATGGACGGGCCATGGTTTCTCGCAAGGACTTTTACAACGCTTACCGCCAGGGATTTGTCCGTGTCGCGGCGTGCACCCATCATGTCGCGATCGGCGATCCCGCGGCCAACGCCGAGTCGGTTCTACGGTTGGCGCATCAATGCCACGACGACGGCGTCGCCGTGGCCGTCTTCCCCGAGTTGACGCTGTCCGGCTACTCCATCGAGGACATCGTGATGCAGGACCTGCTGCTCGACGACGTCGAAGACGCCGTTGCGGACATCGTCGCGTCCTCGACCGGGCTATTACCGGTTTTGGTCGTCGGCGCCCCGCTGCGCTACCGGCACCGCATCTACAACACCGCAGTGGTCATCCACCGCGGCGTCGTGCTCGGCGTGGCCCCCAAGTCCTACCTGCCCACCTATCGGGAGTTCTACGAGCGCCGCCAATTCGCACCGGGAGACGATGAGCGCGGCGTCATCCGCATCGGCGACGTCGAGGCCCCGTTCGGTCCTGATCTACTGTTCGTCGCATCCGACCTGCCGGGTTTGGTGCTGTACGTCGAAATCTGCGAGGACATGTTCGTGCCGATCCCGCCCAGCGCGGAAGCGGCGTTGGCGGGCGCGGCGGTGCTGGCCAACCTGTCCGGCAGCCCGATCACGATCGGCCGCGCCGAGGACCGCAAGTTGCTCGCCCGCTCGGCATCGGCGCGGTGCCTGGCCGCCTACGTCTACGCCGCCGCGGGTGGGGGCGAGTCAACGACCGACCTGGCCTGGGACGGCCAGACCATGGTCTGGGAGAACGGTGTGCTGCTCGCCGAATCCGAGCGCTTCCCCAACGGAGAGCGACGCTGCGTCGCCGACGTCGACACCGAGCTGCTGCGCTCCGAACGGCTCCGGATGGGGACATTCGACGACAACCGGCGCCACCACCGGACGTTGGCGGACTCGTTCCGGCGCATCGAGTTCCGGCTGGACCCGCCGGCCGGCGACATCGGACTGCGGCGCGAAATCGAGCGTTTTCCGTTCGTCCCGGCCAATCCGCAACGGCTGCAACAAGATTGCTATGAGGCCTACAACATCCAGGTCTCCGGGCTCGAACAGCGATTGCGTGCGTTGAACTACCCGAAGGTCGTCGTCGGGATCTCCGGTGGGCTGGATTCGACACACGCGCTGATCGTCGCCGCGCGCGCGATGGACCGGGAAGGCCGGCCGCGCCGCGACATTCTGGCGTTCACGCTGCCCGGATTCGCGACGGGAGATCGCACCAAACGCAATGCCATCGAGCTGTGCCGCGCACTCGGTGTCACGTTCTCCGAAATCGACATCCGCGAATCCGCGATGCTGATGCTCAAGGAGCTGGACCACCCGTTCGCACGCGGTGAGAAGGTCTACGACGTCACCTTCGAGAACGTCCAAGCCGGCCTGCGCACCGACTATCTGTTCCGGCTGGCCAACCAGCGCGGCGGCATCGTGCTGGGCACCGGTGACCTCTCCGAGCTGGGGCTGGGCTGGTCGACATACGGGGTCGGCGACCAGATGTCGCACTACAACGTCAATGGCGGTGTGCCCAAGACGCTGATCCAGCACCTGATCCGCTGGGTCATCTCATCGGGCCAGTTCGAGTCGCAGGTGGGCGAAGTGCTGCAGTCGGTGCTCGACACCGAGATCACTCCGGAGTTGATTCCAAGCGGCGAGGAGGAACAGCTGCAGAGCAGCGAGGCGAAAGTCGGGCCGTTCGCCCTGCAGGACTTTTCGCTGTTCCATGTGCTGCGCTACGGGTTCCGGCCGTCGAAGATCGCGTTCCTGGCCTGGCATGCGTGGAGCGACCCCGAGCACGGCAACTGGCCGCCCGGATTTCCCGAAGACAAACGACCGGCATACTCGCTCAAGGAGATTCGGCACTGGCTGCAGGTCTTTGTGCAGCGGTTCTACTCGTTCAGTCAATTCAAACGCTCGGCATTGCCTAACGGTCCCAAGGTGTCGCACGGGGGTGCGCTGTCCCCGCGGGGGGACTGGCGGGCCCCGTCGGACATGTCCGCGCGAATCTGGCTCGCTGAGATCGAGCGCGAGGTTCCCGAGGGCTAGCGCGATCGGCCGGGGCGCTCGTAGGTGCCGGTCAACACACCGCGAGCCAGCACATGGCCGCTCATCGCGGCCAGCAGGGCCTTGGCGGAAGTGACTTCGTCCCCAATGGGTTCGTCGGTCGCGAACACATGAAACCGGTAGTGGTGCGGCCCGTGGCCGGGAATCGGGCGTGGTCCGGCATACCCGCGGTGACCCAAATCCGCGCGAATGAATCGCATCCCCGCGGTCCCCGGCTGTAAACAATGCTCGGCGACACCGTCAAGCGTCGGTTCGATCACCGCGATGGTGTGCAGCAGCGGGCGGGGCAGCGGGACATCGACGTCGTCGATGATGAGCACCAGCTGCCGCGTCCCGGGTGGCGGCCCGCCCCAACGCAACGGCGGCGATGCGTTGTCGCCCAACCCCTTTCCGGCACTCGACGTCGGCATGACGCCGCCGTCGGTAAACGCGGTACTGGTGACCGTGATGGCTTCGGGCGCGTCAAAGGCACTGCCGGCTAACGGACTTCGATACGCACCCGCACGAACGCCGCGGAGCAGCCTGCCTAGTAGCGTCATCAGGCGCCGCTCCCGGCGCCGCGCATCGCCACGGCGGGCGACCGCAGCAGGTCGCCCAATTCGCTGGGCAGATAGCCCTGCTCCACTAGCCGCGGGAGCACGCCGCCGCTTTCGATGATGTCGAGGAGCAGGGCGGGCAGTTTGGGGACGGTACCCGAGGCTCCCGTGGTGTCGTTACGCCAGGTGCTGGCCGTCAGGTCGAAGGTTCCGGTGTCGCCCTCGTGGAACACGCTGGTGGCGTCGGGAACGGTCATCGCCGGCAGTCCGGCGTTGACGGCGTTGCGGAAAAACAGCGAGTTGAATTCCTCGGCGACGAGCCCGGCGACGCCGAGCACGGTGAACAGCGCCGCGACCGGCCGCGACGACCCCAGCCCGAAATTCTTGCCGGCCACCACGATGTCACCCGGGGACACCTGATCGGTCCAGCCCGGGCGGACCGCATAGAAGACATGCTTGGCCGCCTCCGGCGGATCCATTTTCAGCGCAAAGCCCGGGTACATGGCGTCGGTGTTCAGGTTGTCGCCGAACACCCACACCTTTCCGGTGAAGACGACGCTCATGCCGTCACGCTCCTCGGGTCGGTGATGTAGCCGGCGATCGCAGACGCGGCAACGGTCGCGGGCGACGCCATGAAGATCTCCGCCTCGGTGCTGCCCATCCGTCCGGTGAAGTTGCGGGTGCTCGACGTGACGCATACTTCTCCGGGCCCGAGCACACCCATGTGGTAGCCGAAACACGCGCCGCAGGTGGAGTTGGTGATGACAGCACCCGCGTCCGCGATGTCCTGCAGATAGCCCAACCGCATGGCCTCCCGGTACACCGCCTGCGAGGCGGGCGTGACCAGCAGCCGCACCCCCGGAGCAACGGTCTTGCCGCGCAGCACCTCTGCGGCGATCCGGAGGTCCTCAAGTTGGCCGTTGGCGCACGAGCCGATGAACGCCTGGTCCACCTTTTGCCGGTCCAGCCGTGAGACGGGCAGCCCGTTGCGGCTGACGGTGCCCGGCCGTGCCACGTACGGTTCCAGCTTGGCCAGGTCGACATGCCGAACCTCTTGGTAGGTGGCGTCGGAATCCGGCGCGGCGGCGTCGTATCCAGTGATCCCGCGCTCGGCGAGAAAGGACGTCAGAACGTCGTCGGGCTCGAACGTGCTGAAATCGGCCGAGACCTCGGCGCACTGGGTCGCGATGGTGCGCCGATCATGCATCGGGATTCCGGTCAGCCCGGGCCCGCCGAATTCCAGGTTGAGATTGGGGGCATCGCCGTATTCGTTGGCGATGTACAGGAAGATGTCTTTGCCGCTCACCGCGTCTGGTTTGGCGCCGTCGAACTCGTAGCGGACGGTCGGCGCGACGTGGAACCACGTGGTGCCGGTGCACATGATCGAATAGACCTCCGCGGGCCCCAGGCCGCGGGCCGCGGTGTTGTAGGCGCCCGCGGCGCAGGTGTGAGAATCGGTGCAGGCCAGTACTTCTCCCGGGCGTGCCAGTCCGTTCTCGGCGATGATCTGGTGGCAGATGCCGTGCCGGCCCACGTCGTAGAACCGCTCGATGCCGAAGTCGGCGACGAATTTGCGGGCCCGCGGACCGCCGGCGGCGTCCTTGATGGTCGGTGCGGGTACGGCGTGGTCCATGACAACCGCCAGCTTGTCGGGGTCCTGAATCCGGTTGGGCTGGATCCACATGGTGGCGAACTGCAGATCGATCAGGACGGTCATATCGACATCGACCACGACGGTGTCACCCGGGGATACCGAATCCAGACCTGTCTTGCGGGCGAAGATCTTTTCGATGATCGTCATGCCCATGACGGGTCCTTACGCGCGTACCTGGCGTCGAGCTCGAGCCACTCCGCCATTCCCAGCAGATTGAAGAAATCGGCCGGATTGGTGGGCAGATAGACAGCGATGTCGGTGCCGTTGAGTTCACAGAGGCTTTGCAGCATGCCGAATGTAGCCTGCGCCAAGAGGTTGCTCGGATGGATCGCGATCGCATACCCCAACTCCTGCAGCCGCGACGCCGACTGAAGCGGCGTCATGCCGCCGAGTACCAGATTGATCAGTAGGGGAGCGTCCACTTCGCGTGCGATGCGCTCGATTTCGTCGGTGTCCTGTGGCGCTTCGACAAAGATGATGTCCGCGCCCGCTTGTGCGTACCGGTTGGCCCGCTCGATCGCCGCGTCCAGGCCGAGCGGGGCGCGCGCGTCGGTGCGGGCCACCACGAGCAGGTGGTCATCGGAGCGGGCGTCCAGCGCGGCCGCCAGCGTCTGCTCGAATACCGCCGTGTCGACCACCTGTTTGTCCGGCAGGTGCCCGCAGCGCTTGGGGAATACCTGGTCTTCCAACTGGATCGCGGCCACACCCGCTGCGTCGTAGGCGCGGACCGTGCGGACCACGTTCATGGGTGCGCCGTAGCCGGTGTCGGCGTCGGCGATCAGCGGAATATCGCCTAACGCCTCGGTGATCATCGCGACCCGGTCGGCCATTTCGGTCGCGGTGACCAGCCCGATGTCGGGCAACCCGAAGCCCGACGCCGCCACCCCGGCGCCGGTCATGTACGCCGCGGCGTGGCCGGTCCGTTTGGTCAGCTGTGCGGAGATACCGTCGAAAACGCCTGGCGCGATGATCAGTTCGTGGCTGTCCAGCAGGTCTTTCAGCCGCTGGCGGGCCGGGGCCTGCCCTTGTAGTGCCATGTTGAGGGTCCTTTCAGTCCAGTGCGCGCGCGACGGGGGCGGCGAGCAGATCTATCAGATGGCCGGTGTCATCGAGGTCCTCGAGGCCCCGGGGACCGACCACCGCCCGTTGGATCGCTTCAGCGCGGGCGCGGCTGGTGACCCGGCCGGCGAGCGCGTGGAACTTCGTGGTGAGTTCGGCATTGGTGACCGGGTCGGTGGGCGCGCCGTGCGGTTGGTCAATGCGGACGTGGTGCACGGCGCCATCCCGCATGGTCACCGCGATATCGGTGCGGAACTTGTCGGTGATGTCGGCGTGCGCGAGCGATTCGTCGAGGTGCACCGTCGTCGCGGCGATCAGCGACCAGATGTCGTCGGCGTCGAGGCGGGCCGGGGTGAACTGCTCGGGCAGCACGTTGCCGTCGAGTAGCGCCGCGGCGGTCGCGTACCCGATGTTCATCTGGGCGCCGATCGGGGTGAGGGGACGCTTCGGCGGCCACCAACCGTGCTTGTATACGGTTTCGCCGATGGTGATGTCGATCTTCGAGATGTCCTGGGGGACAATGGATTTGTGCAGATTCCTGGCGGCGTCTATGGCCCCGTGCAGGCCGCCCATCGCGGCGTAGGACTTGACCATGATGATGCTGGTCTCCCATCGCTGGCCGAGTTGGCGGGTCAGCAGCGACGCGTCGGGATCGTGGCCCTCACCGAAAACGCTGAGAAATCCGCCATATTCGCGTTCGAACACCCGCTTGATGCCGGTATAGCCTGCTGCCGCCAGGCCCGCGGCGTAGAAGCCGTTGCGTGCCGCCAGGCCGTGGTGCATGCGCTTGCTCATGGCCTCGTACTGAGCGGCCATCAGACCCGCCGACTGGGTGCCGGCCAAGCCGAGGGCGTCTTCCAGTTGCGCCGGCGCCAGTCCGCGCAGCTTGCCGCAGGCCATGGCCGCCGAGTGGGTACCGAAGACCGATCCGGAGTGCCAGCCACGGTCGAGCATCTGGGTACCGTGCAGTGTGTAGCCGACCCGCGGACCAACCTCGAAGCCGACGATGGCTGCGAGCAGGAGTTCGGCACCCGTCGTCGGTTCCGCCCGTGTTGACACCGTGGACAGCAGCGCCGGAATGAGCAGCGAGCAGCTGTGCAAGGGGGCGAGAGGATGGAAGTCGTCGAGCTCGAAGCCCTGAATGAACGTGCCGTTGAGTATTGCGGCCGCGGGTGCGCCGGTCGTGTAACCGGTGCCGATGACGACGGTGTCGCCGGGGCTTTCCAGGCCGAGGACGGCGTCAGTCGCGATTCGTGACCACGGCAATTGGGCCCCGACCAGGGCGCAACCCACGCCATCCAGCAGGAGGTGTTTGGCACGCTCGACAACGGGCTGCGGGACATCGTCGAGCGTGAGACCGGCGACCCAGGTGGCAAGTCGTCCGGTCGGGCCCGCTGGATCAGTGGCGGGCTGCTGTTGCACCGCGGTCATCGGATCTCCCTTGGGCCTACTAGTTGTTATATACATATAACAAGTCATGGGGCTGCGCAAGAGAGGCGGTGTGGAAACATTGACCACCGTGCACCCGAGCAGCGGTAAGGCCGGACCGGTGTCTACCGCTGCCGGCGTCCCGTTGCACCGGCAGCTGTTCTTGGTGCTGCACGACGAGATCGACCGCGGCGTCATCGCTGCCGGTGACGCGTTGCCCACCGAGCAGACACTGTGCGACCAGTTCGGGGTTTCTCGCATCACGGTGCGGCGGGCATTGGCGGACCTGGCGGAACAGGGATACATCGAGCGCCGGCAGGGCGTCGGTTCGTTTGTGCGCCAGCACGGTCCGGCGGACGTGTCGGACGTTTTAGCCGCGGGCCGCTCGTATATGGAGGGGCTGCGACAGACCCAATTCGAAACCGAGGTCGACGTAGTTGAACTCGGCATGCGACGCCCTCCGCGGGTCATCGCCGAGGCGCTCGAGACGGCTGGCGAGTTGCTGCAGATTGTGCGGGTACGGCGGCAACGCAGGACCGGCGAGCCGTTGATTGTCAGCGAGGCCTGGCTGCCAGGCGAATTGGCCGACGCGTTGACCGAGTCCGCCCTGCGGCGTGCGCCGCTTTATGAGCTGTTGTCGGATGCCGGGGTCGTCCTAGATCGCGTGCGGCACGAAATCACGGCCGAGATCGCGGGCCCGCGCAACGCGCACCTGCTCGACACGCCGATCGGCGCCGCACTGCTGCGCCTCAACCGCCTGGCATTTGTCGCCGACGCAACGCCGCATCACCACCTGTCGGCCCTGTTATCGCCACAGCGCAGTCGCCTGCTGCTCAGCCAGACGGCCGATCAGATGGAGACTGCCGACGGCCTGATGATCGCCCACGACGTCGGCAGGAGCACCAGCTAGCCAATCGGTCCGACACCGGGGACGAAGCGACCTACGCTGGCGGCGTAGGCGCGATAGGCATCGCCGTGTCTCCTCAATAGGTACGGTTCCTCGACACGACGGACCTGGAGCTCGATCGTGCCGAGGAGCAGGATAAAGGCGGCACAGGCAACAGGATTCGGTGTCAACAGAGCGATCCCGAGGGCAAACATAAGCATGGCGGTGTAGATCGGGTTGCGTACCCGGCCGAACACGCCAGTGTGCACCAGCGTGGTGGTCTCCTGCTCGTCCACGCCGATTCGCCACGAATCGCCCATCTCCACTTCCGCGTACACCGTCGCCGCGATACCGGCCGTTGCGACCACCACTCCTGCGATCCGGATCCAGACCGCGCTAAGCGTGCTCAGCGGTTCAACGACGCCGGCCTGCTGCAGGACAGCGGCGCTGACTGCCATCACCAGCGCGACGACGAAGCCCATCCCGGCAATCCATTCCGTCGCACCGCCGCCGCGGATGCCACGAAACCCGGTGGACCCGGTGCGCCGGTACTGTAGCCAACTGCGCCAACCGAATCCGAGCACGCCGAACACCACGAACAGCACCAGGGAGCCGTCGGCGGCGGCTGTCGCCGGCATCAGCGAGCTCCCATGACCGTAGCCATGGTCGGCGACAGTGCGTCAATACCCGTAGTCAGCAAAGACCGTCCCGCAGCGCCGTATCGATCGCGTCGGCATCCGGTGCGCAGTCACCGGCTCCAGGCATCAGCGTTGCCAGTGCCCCCGCGGCGCAGGCACGCTGCAATGCGCGCAGCCGCTCGGCCGCTGAAGCTGGATTTGCGCCTGGATTGGGTGGCCAGTTCGCAGCCAGCACTCCGGCGAACACGTCACCGGCTCCGGCGCTGTCCACCGCCGCGACCGCGGGGGCCGGCACGGCCAACTCGCCGTCGGCGCCAACGTACCGGGCGCCGCGCGCGCCGAGAGTGACCACCAAGTGGGTTGGCCGCCAAGGCCATTCGTTGGCTTCGGCTTCGTTTACGATCACCACGTCTGCGGCGGCTGCAAGTTCGGCCAAAGAGCTTGGGTCCTGTCCGGCAGGTGACGCATTGACGATGACGACCGCCCCGGCCGAACGGGCATGTTGTGCCGCCGCCACCGCCGCCTGCACCGGAATCTCTAACTGGGTCAACAACACGTCACAGTCGGCGATAACGGCGCGCGCAGCCGAGGCGGGCAGCCTCAGATGCCCATTGGCGCCCGGCGCGACGACGATGGTGTTCTCGGCGTTGGCATCGACCACGACGATCGCCGTGCCGCTCGGCCCCGGCACTTCGACGGTCCCGTCCAAGCCAACGCCGTTGGCGAGCAGGTGAGCCCGCAACTGTTCGGCGGCCGCGTCGTCGCCGACGGCGCCGACGAACTGCACCTGCGCGCCCGCGCGCGCTGCTGCCACGGCCTGATTGCCGCCCTTGCCGCCGGGTGCATACGTCAGCGACGTCGCCAACACCGTCTCGCCTCGACGTGGCAGGGCATCGACGCCGAACGACAGGTCCATGTTCACGCTGCCGACCACACAGACTCGCGCCATGACGCCGACGTTAGTCGGGTCGGATTTCACAGCGCAGCACAGCGCCGGTACTTTCGACGCTAAATCGCTTTGCGGCAAACGCCGATATCTTGAGGTCCGCGCGCTAGTCTGCTGCCTTAGCAATGCCGAAATCCCGTCAGAGAAAGTGGGGAAGGCGATTGACGTCGAGCGAACTGAAAGACGCCGAACCGGCCGCTGAAAACAACCCTGAAATCGCCCCGGAAACCGCCCCGGCTCAAAAGGCCCCGAAGCGCACCCGCCGGCTTCGGCTCTGGACGCGTTTCCGGTTCGGCATCCAGTCCAAGATCCTGATCACCATGCTGCTGTCGAGCATCCTGGGCGTGGCAGTGATCGGCCTCATCGGCGCTATGTCCGGTCGCGACGCATTGCGGCAAGTCGAGTCCGAGCGGTTGATCGAGTTGCGCGAGTCCCAGAGGCGGGCGGTGCAGTCACTGTTCAGGGAAGTGACGAATTCGCTGATCGTCTACAGCGGCGGATTCAGCATCAACGAGGCAGCGGCCGCGCTCAGCGCGGACTTCGCTCAACTGGCCAACGCGACGATCACCCCCGCCCAACAGCAGGCGCTCGTCAACTACTACGACAACGAGATGATCAAACCGATCAAACGGGCCACCGGCGACTCCATTGATATCAACGCAGTTCTGCCGAGTTCCAACGCGCAGAAATATGTTCAGGCGTACTACACCGCACCACCCAGGCCGACCACCGACTCGCTGCCCGTCGAGGACGCCGGCGACGGCAGCGCATGGTCGGCAGCTAATGCCCGCTTCGATTTCTACATGCGCGGTATCACCACCCGCTTCGATTATCGGGACGCGCTACTGCTGGACATGCAAGGCAATGTGGTCTACAGCGTCATGAAAGGTCCCGACCTCGGGACCAATATCCTCACCGGGCCGTACCGCGAATCAAAGCTGCGCGATGCCTACCAAAAAGCTTTGGCCTCCAACGATGTCGACTTCGTCTGGATCACCGACTTCCAGCCGTATCAGCCGCACCTCGACGTCCCCACGGCGTGGGTGGTATCGCCGATCGGCATGAACGGCAAAATCGACGGGCTGATGGCCCTGCCGGTGCCGATCGCGAAAATCAACAAGATCATGACCGCCGACAAACACTGGGAAGCCGCCGGCATGGGCGCTGCGACCGAGACGTATCTGGCGGGTCCGGACAACTTGATGCGTTCTGATTCGCGGCTTTTCATAGAAGACCCGAAGGAATACCGGCGCGAGGCCATAAACGCTGGTACTCCGCCGGACGTCGTGGACCGAGCGATCCGGTTGGGTGGCACGACGCTGGTGCAGCCGGTTCCGACCGCGGGTCTGCGCGCCGCCCAACGCGGGGAGACCGGAGTGGTCAGCGCCACCGATTACACGGGCAATAGAGAGTTGGAAGCCTACGCCCCGTTGGACGTGCCGAACTCCGACTTGCACTGGTCGATTCTGGCGACGCGAGACAACTCCGATGCTTTTGCGCGGCTGGGCAGGTTCAGCAAAACGCTCGTGATTGCCGTCACGGCGATGATTTTCGCCATCTGTGTGGCCTCGATGCTCGTCGCCCAGGCGGCGGTGCGACCGGTCCGGCGCCTCGAGGAGGGCACGCGGAAGATCAGCTCCGGCGACTACGAGATCAATATTCCGGTCATGGCACGCGACGAAATCGGCGATCTCACCGCGGCTTTCAACGAGATGAGCCGGAATCTGGCGATCAAGGAAGAGCTGCTCAACGAGCAGCGCCGGGAAAACGACCGCCTATTGCTGGCGCTGATGCCCGAGTCGGTGGTGCAACGCTATCGCGAGGGTGAGGAGACCATTGCCCAGAAACACCAGGACGTCGCCATAATCTATGCCGACATCGTCGGCCTCGACGAGATCTCCATCGATCTGCCGGGGGACGAATTGGTGGGGATTGTCGACGAACTATTCCGGCAGTTTGATTCGGCTGCTGAATCCCTTGGCGTCGAACGGATTCGGACGTTCCACAACGGCTATCTCGCCAGCTGTGGGGTCGTCACCCCTCGGCTGGACAGCATTCACCGGAGCGTTGACTTCGCCCTCGAAATCGGCCGCATCATCGATCGGTTCAACAGCCAAACCGGTCACCAGCTGGGTCTTCGGGTCGGCGTCAACACCGGCAACGTCGTGAGCGGGCTGGTAGGCCGCTCCAGCCTCGTCTATGACATGTGGGGTGGCGCGGTAAGTCTGGCCTACCGAATGCACAGTGGCTCACCGCAGCCGGGCATCTATGTCAGCTCGCGGGTATACGAAGCGATGCGGGATGTCCGGCAGTTCGCGCCCGCCGGCACGATTTCAGTCGGAGGTACCGACCAGGCGATCTACCGGTTGTTGGAGCGGTGATGAACGTATTCCACTCATGGTTCTTCTGGGCGGTTGGTATCGCGGTCGGATTACCGGTCGCGCTGATCGTTCTCACCGAGCTGCACGACGCACTCGCCCGCAGGAACAGCCGCCTGGCCAGGCAGGTAGGCCTGCTGCGCAACTACCTGCTGCCGCTCGGTGCGCTTTTGCTGCTGCTTGTCGGGGCCTCGCAGGTCCCGGCCCGGGATATCCCGGTGCGAATCCTCACCACGGTGTTCGGCTTGCTGGTGCTGGTCCTGTTGTTGTCGGGGCTCAACGCAACCGTGTTCGAGGCCGCGCCCGAAAAGAGCTGGCGCAAACGGCTACCCGCCATCTTCCTCGACGTTGCCCGCTTCGTTCTGATCGGCGTCGGTCTGGCGGTGATGTTGTCGTACGTCTGGGGCGTCCGGATCGGCGGCCTTTTCACTGCGCTGGGCGTCACCTCGGTCGTCATCGGCCTGATGCTGCAGAACTCCGTCGGGCAGGTGGTATCGGGCCTGTTCATGCTGTTCGAGCAGCCCTTCCGGATCGATGATTGGCTGGACACGGGAACGGCGCGGGGACGCGTCGTCGAGGTGAACTGGCGCGCCGTGCACATCGACACCGGCAGCGGAATGCGGATCATGCCGAACTCGATGCTGGCCACCACCTCGTTCACCAATCTCAGTCGCCCGCCCGGCTCGCACAAGTTGGCGATGACCACGACATTCTCCAGCGCCGACCCGCCCGACCGGGTATGTGCGATGCTGTCGCGTGTTGCCCAAGGGTTGCCGCAACTCAAGTCCGGCAGCGTGCCCCGCTCGATACCGCTCGGCGCCGCCGAGTACCGGACCAGCATCGGGTTGAGCTCACTTGCCGACGCCAGCGCCGCGAAGGCAACGTTTCTGCGGTGGGCCTGGTACGCCGCCCGACGGGAAAACCTCCACCTCGACGACGCCGACGACGACTTTTCGACGGCTGAACGTGTGGAGCACGCATTGCACACTGTGGTCGCGCCGGCATTGCGGCTCAGCGCTGAGGAACAGCGGTCGCTGCAATCCTGTGCGAGGATCGTCCGGTACGGCGCCGACGAGATCGTGGAGTACGCCGGTCAGGTGCCGGCCGGGATGACGTTCTTGGTGTCCGGGCGCGTACAGCTGACCGCGACGGCCGACGACGGGTCGGTCGTGCCGGTCAGCACGCTGGTCGAGGGCTCGTTTTTCGGGCTGACCACGCTGACTCGGCAACCGAACCTTTCCACCGCGTACGCGCTGGACGAGGTAACCGCCTTGGAGATCGATCGTGAAGACATCGAGCATCTGGTGATGCGTGAACCGTTGCTGCTACAGAACTTTGGCCGCACCCTCGAAGAGCGTCGAAGCAAGGTGCGACAGGTCCGGCGCGGTGAGCGGGTCGGGTAAGGCCGACACTTGGGAACGGGTCGCCTTACCCGGCTATCTGACGCCCGCTACCCTGGTTCAATGAGTGTGCAAGCACCATCGCTTCCTGACTTGCGCCGCGAGGTCCACGACGCCGCACGCCGCGCCCGGGTCGCCTCCCGTGTCTTGGCGTTGTTGCCGACCGTCGCCAAGGACCAGGCGCTGCGGTCCGCGGCACAGGCGGTAACGGCCCACACCGACTCGATCCTGGCGGCCAACGCCGAAGATCTCGAGGCCGCCCGGGCCGTCGGCACACCGACCGCGTTGCTCGACCGGTTGGCGCTGGACTCCAAACGCATCGAGGGAATCGCCGCCGGTCTGCGCCAGGTGGCCGGGCTGCCCGACCCGGTCGGAGAGGTGCTGCGCGGCTACACCCTGCCGAATGGGCTGCATTTGCGCCAGCAGCGGGTTCCGCTCGGCGTCATCGGCATGATCTACGAGGGCCGGCCCAACGTCACCGTCGACGCCTTCGGTTTGGCGCTCAAGTCCGGCAATGCAGTGCTGTTGCGGGGAAGTTCGTCGGCGGCTAAGTCCAACCAGGCCCTCGTCGCAGTGTTGCGCGCTTCGCTGGTCAGCGAGGACCTGCCGGCCGATGCCGTCCAGCTGCTGTCGTCCGCTGACCGGTCCACGGTGACGCATCTGATTCAGGCCCGCGGCCTGGTGGACGTGGTGATCCCACGCGGGGGAGCCAGCCTGATCAACGCGGTGGTTCGCGACGCGCAGGTGCCCACCATCGAGACCGGTGTCGGCAACTGTCACGTGTACGTGCACGAAGGCGCCGACCTGGAGGTGGCGGAACGGATCCTGCTGAACTCCAAGACCCGTCGGCCCAGCGTCTGCAACGCCGCCGAGACATTGCTGGTCGACGCCACGATCGCCGAACAGGCACTGCCCAGGCTGGTGGCCGCCCTGCAAGACGCGGGCGTGACGGTGCACGGTGGTTTTTCCGGAGACGCTAGCGAGGACGACTTGCGCCGCGAATACCTGTCGATGGACATCGCGGTGGCCGTGGTCGACGGCATCGACGCCGCGATCGCCCACATCAACGAGTACGGCACCGGACACACCGAGGCCATCGTGACCAGCAATATGGCTGCCGCACAACGCTTTGCGGATGGAGTCGACTCCGCCGCGGTGATGATCAACGCTTCGACGGCGTTCACCGACGGCGAGCAGTTCGGTTTCGGCGCCGAGATCGGCATCTCCACCCAGAAGCTGCATGCACGCGGCCCGATGGGGCTGCCGGAATTGACCTCGACCAAGTGGATTGCCTGGGGAGACGGGCAGATCCGTCCCGCCTGACACCCGTGCCCGAAAGTGCTTTAGGAGAACCCCCTGTGAGCGTGCCAGCCCGGCCCAAGCCGCTGTTCGCCGATATCGACGACGTCTCACGACGGTTGGCCGGGACCGGTTACCTGCCGGACACCGCCACCGCGACGGCGGTGTTCCTGGCCGACCGGCTCGGCAAGCCGCTGCTGGTGGAAGGCCCCGCCGGCGTGGGCAAGACCGAACTGGCCCGCGCCGTCGCCCAGGCCACCGGGTCCGGACTGGTCCGCCTGCAGTGCTATGAGGGGGTCGACGAGGCTCGCGCGCTGTACGAGTGGAACCACGCCAAGCAGATCCTGCGCATCCAGGCCGGCTCCGGAGACTGGGAGGCGACCAAGACCGATGTGTTCAGCGAGGAGTTTCTGCTGTCCCGTCCGCTGCTGACCGCCATCCGGCGCACCGAGCCGACAGTGCTGCTGATCGACGAGACCGACAAGGCGGACATCGAGATCGAGGGCCTGCTGCTCGAGGTGCTGTCCGACTTTGCGGTGACCGTGCCCGAACTGGGCACGCTGACCGCAGAGCGTCAGCCGTTCGTTGTGCTGACCTCCAACGCAACCCGCGAACTGTCCGAGGCGCTCAAGCGTCGCTGCCTGTTCTTACACATCGACTTTCCCAGTCCCGACCTGGAACGCCGCATCCTGTTGTCCCGGGTTCCCGAGCTGCCCGAGCATCTCGCCGAGGAGCTGGTGCGCATCATCGGCGTGCTGCGCGGGATGCAACTCAAGAAGGTGCCGTCCATCGCCGAAACCATCGACTGGGGCCGCACGCTGCTCGCGCTGGGCCTGGACACCATTGACGACGCGGTCGTTGCCGCCACCCTCGGCGTGGTCCTCAAACATCAGTCCGATCAGCAGCGCGCAAGCGGCGAGCTCCGGCTGAACTAGGAAGGCAGTAATGGCCGCCCGCCGCATCCGACCGACCCGTCCGCTTGCTCCGCACGGGCTGCCCGGCCATCTGGTGGGTTTCGTGGAAGCGCTTCGCGGGGTGGGGATTTCGGTGGGACCGTCAGAGACGGTGGATGCCGGCCGGGTGATGGCCACGCTTGGCCTGGGCGATCGTGAGGTGCTGCGCGAAGGCATCGCCTGTGCCGTGTTGCGCCGGCCCGATCATCGCGAGACCTACGACGCCATGTTCGACCTGTGGTTCCCGGCGGCATTGGGCGCACGCACGGTGGTCTTGGAAGATGAGGCCGACGAGGCGCAAGACGACAACTCGTTGCCGCCCGACGACGTCGAGGCGATGCGCCAGATGCTGCTGGATCTGCTCACCGAGAACCCGGACCTGGCCGAGATGGATGAGCGTCTGGTCGCACTGATCGCGCGGATCGTCGAGGCCTACGGCAAGTACAGTTCCAGCCGCGGTCCGTCCTTCTCGTCGTATCAGGCGCTCAAGGCGATGGCGCTGGACGAATTGGAGGGCAAGCTGCTGGCGGGGCTGCTCGCCCCATACGGTGACGAACCCACACCCACCCAGGAACAGATTGCCAAAGCACTTGCCGCGCAGAGGATCACACAGCTGCGCAAGATGGTCGACGCCGAAACCAAGCGTCGCACCGCCGAGCAACTCGGTCGTGACCACGTCCAGATGTACGGCGTCCCACAGCTTTCCGAGAACGTCGAGTTCCTGCGCGCCTCCGGTGAACAGCTGCGCCAGATGCGCCGGGTGGTGGCACCACTTGCCCGAACGCTGGCGACCCGGTTGGCCGCCCGCCGGCGGCGCACCCGTGCCGGGTCGATCGACCTGCGCAAGACGCTGCGCAAGTCGATGTCGACGGGCGGGGTGCCGATCGACCTGGTGCTGGCCAAACCACGCCCGGCGCGGCCGGAACTGGTGGTGCTATGCGATGTGTCCGGCTCCGTCGCCGGCTTCAGCCACTTCACACTGCTGTTGGTACACGCTCTGCGCCAACAGTTCTCACGTGTTCGCGTGTTCGCCTTCATCGATACCACCGACGAGGTGACCCACATGTTCGGGCCAGAAGCCGACCTGGCCGTGGCCATCCAGCGGATCACCCGGGAGGCCGGCGTTTACAGTCGCGACGGCCATTCTGACTACGGCAACGCGTTTGCCTCGTTCGTGCAGTCGTTTCCCAATGTGCTCTCGCCGCGCAGCTCGCTGCTGGTGCTCGGGGATGGGCGCACCAATTATCGCAATCCAGAGACCGAGCTGCTGGCCCACATGGTCACCGCCAGCCGGCACGCGCACTGGCTGAATCCCGAGCCCAAGCATCTGTGGGGCAGCGGTGACTCGGCGGTGTCGCGCTTTCAAGAAGTGATCACGATGCACGAATGTCGGTCGGCCAAGCAGTTGGCCGCGGTGATCGACCAGTTGCTGCCGGTGTGAAATGTCTTGTCGGCAAGCCTCACGCCAGCGCGACGTCGGGCCCGCACAGGCACGCCGGCGTGACGCACGCCGGTGTGACGCTTGCGGGGGTAAGCCGAATTCAGCAGCGGCCCTAGCTGGGGAATCGGTCCTGCTCGGCGGCTCAAGTAAGCTGGCAAATCGTGCAAAAGCAGCTTCGCAGGCTTGGCGTCATGGGTGGGACGTTCGATCCCATCCATTACGGCCACCTGGTTGCCGCCAGTGAGGTCGCCGACCTGTTCGACCTCGACGAAGTGGTGTTCGTGCCTAGCGGTCAGCCCTGGCAGAAGGATCGCCAGGTCTCCACTGCCGAGGACCGATATCTGATGACGGTGATCGCCACCGCGTCCAACCCCCGTTTCTCGGTGAGCCGGGTGGACATCGACCGGGCCAGCCCCACCTACACCAGAGACACACTGCGGGACCTGCACGCCCTCAACCCCGATTCCGAGTTGTACTTCATCACCGGCGCCGATGCGCTGGCCTCGATTCTGTCGTGGCAGGGCTGGGAAAAGCTGTTCGAGTTGGCGCGTTTCGTCGGCGTCAGCCGGCCCGGATACGAGCTGCGGCGCGAACACATCACCGGCGTGCTGGGCGAGCTGGCCGAGGAGGCGTTGACCCTGGTCGAGATCCCGGCGCTGGCGATCTCGTCGACCGACTGTCGTCGACGTGCCAAGCAGGGCCGGCCGCTGTGGTACCTGATGCCCGACGGCGTCGTGCAGTACGTCTCGAAGCGTCGGCTGTACCGCACGGACGAGGGGGGCCAGGAGACGGTGAGCCACACGCCCCTGGCCGCTGGGAACAACACGTGACCGCCACCCCGGAAGCGGTCGATATGGCGACCGTGGCCGCCCGCGCGGCGGCCGCCAAACTGGCCAACGATGTCGTCGTCATCGATGTCTCCGACCAGCTGGCCATCACGGACTGCTTCGTCATCGCCTCGGCGTCCAACGAGCGGCAGGTCAACGCCATCGTCGACGAGGTGGAGGAAAAGATGCGCAAGGCGGGCTACCGGCCGGCGCGCCGCGAGGGTGCCCGGGAAGGCCGCTGGACGCTGCTGGATTACCGCGACATCGTCGTGCACATCCAGCACCAGGATGACCGCAACTTCTACGCCCTGGACCGGCTGTGGGGCGACTGCCCGGTGGTGCCGGTGGACTTATCGGCGGATGCGGCGAGCGCGCAATGAGAATCCGCCGTCTGGTGATGTTGCGGCACGGGCAAACCGACTTCAACCTCGGGTCGCGGATGCAGGGCCAGCTGGACACCGAGCTCAGCGAATTGGGTCAGGCGCAGGCGGTCGCGGCCGCCGAGGTGCTGGGCAAGCTGCAGCCGTTGCGGATCGTTTCGTCGGACCTGCGGCGCGCCTACGACACGGCGATCAGGCTGGGGGAGCGGACCGGGCTGCAGGTCCGGGTGGACGACCGGTTGCGCGAGACCCACCTGGGCGATTGGCAGGGCATGACCCACGTCCAGATCGACGCCGAGGCGCCGGGCGCCCGGTTGGCATGGCGCCAAGACGCGACCTGGGCACCGCACGGTGGGGAAAGCAGGCTCGACGTGGCCGCCCGCAGCCTGCCCTTGGTCGCCGAGCTGGTATCCGGCGACCCGGAATGGGGCGACCCGAACCAACCTGACCGGCCGGTGGTGCTGGTGGCCCATGGTGGCCTGATCGCCGCGTTGTCGGCTGCGCTGCTGAAGCTTCCGACTGCCAACTGGCCGGTTCTGGGCGGCATGGGCAATGCCAGTTGGGTGCAGCTCTCCGGGCACTCCGATGACGAAGGCGGCGGTCGTGAAGGCATGGCCAGCATCAGCTGGCGCCTCGATGTGTGGAACGCTTCGGCGCAGGTTTCCAACGATGTCCTCTGAGATGCGGCCCGCACTGCTGGTATTCGCCGACTCGCTGGCCTATTACGGGCCCACCGGGGGGCTGCCCGCCGACGATTCGCGGATCTGGCCCAACATCGTCGCCTCGCAATTGGGTTGGGATTTGGAACTGATCGGCCGTATCGGCTGGACCTGCCGGGACATCTGGTGGGCGGCAACCCAGGACCCACGGGCCTGGGCGGCGCTGCCCAGAGCGGGCGCCGTCGTCTTCGCGACCGGCGGGATGGACTCGCTGCCGTCGGTGCTGCCGACCGCGTTGCGCGAGCTGATCCGCTATGTGCGGCCGCCGTTGCTGCGGCGCTGGGTTCGGGACGGCTATGCCTGGGTGCAGCCCAGGCTCTCGCCGGTGGCCAGGTCCGCACTGCCGCCGCACCTGAGCGCCGAGTACCTGGAACAGACCCGTGCCGCAATCGATTTCAACCGTCCCGGAATCCCCATGGTGGCGTCACTGCCGTCGGTGCACATCGCTGACACATACGGCAAGGCTCACCATGGCCGCTCGGCGACCGTGGTGGCGATCACTGGATGGGCGCAGAGCCACGATGTTCCCCTGGTGGATCTCAAAGCCGCTGTGGCCGAACATATTATGAGCGGGCGTGGCAATCCCGACGGCATTCACTGGAATTTCGAGGCCCACCAGGCGGTCGCGGAGCAGATGCTCAAGGCGCTGGCGGAAGCCGGGGTGCCGAACGAGAAGTCACCCGGGTAGCGCCATGTCCGTCGTGGTGGTGACCGATGCGTCGTCGCGTTTGCCGGCCGATCTGCTCGAAAAGTGGGCGATACGCGTCGTTCCGCTGCATATCTTGCTCGACGGCGTCGACCTGCGCGACGGTGTGGACGAGATCCCCGACGACGTCCACAAGCGCCATGCCACGACCGCGGCGGCCACCCCGGCCGAACTGCGCGCCGCCTATCAGCAGGCATTGGCCGCCAGCGGCAGTGACGGTGTGCTGGCGGTGCACATCTCGTCGGCATTATCGGGAACCCATAGCGCCGCGGAATGCGTCGCGGCGGAGCTCGGCCCGGCCGTGCGGGTAATCGACTCGAAGTCGGCCGCGATGGGCACCGGCTTCGTGGCGCTGGCCGCCGCGCGGGCCGCGGCCGCAGGCGGTGACCTGGACACCGTCGCCGACGCTGCGAATTCGGCGGTGCGGGGCGGCCATGCGTTCATGGTGGTGCACCGGCTCGACAACCTACGCCGTAGCGGGCGGATCGGCGGAGCCAAGGCGTGGCTGGGCACCGCGCTGGCGCTCAAGCCGCTGTTGCGTATCGAGGACGGCAAACTCGTTCTGGCCCAACGGGTGCGCACCGTCAGCAACGCGACGGAGGCGATGATCGAGAAGGTCTGCGAGGTCGTGGGCGAGGGTCGTGCTGTGCTGGCGGTGCACCACGTTGCCAATCCGGACGGCGCCGACCAGGTGGCGGCGGTGCTGGCGCAGCGGCTACCGGTGTGCGAACCGGCGATCGTTACCCCGTTGGGGCCGGTGCTCGCTTTGCACGTGGGCGCCGGAGCCGTCGCGGTCTGTCTGCAACTGGCCGGAGACGTCGCCGAGTAGGGCGGGGATCACTTCGGCGTCGGCACCGCTATCGGGGCGGTGTTGGCTTCCTGGACAACCGGGCGCCGCGGCAGTGCGTTGTCGCCGCGGGGATGCACCACCCGCGGCCACCAGAACCAGCGTCCGAGCATGGTGGCGATGGACGGCATCAGCAGCGTGCGCACCACCAGGGTGTCGAGCAACAGGCCGATGCAGACCGTGGAGCCGAACTGCCCCAGCACTTTCAGATCGCTGCCCAGCATGGCCGCCATGGTGAAGGCGAACACCAGACCCGCCGACGTCACCACGGCGCCGGTGCCGGCCATGGATCGGATGATCCCGGTCTTGAGTCCGGCGTGAATCTCTTCCCTGAACCGGGAAACCAGCAGCAGGTTGTAGTCAGATCCGACGGCCAGCAAGATGATGACCGACAGCGCCATCACGATCCAGTGCACCTTGAAATTGAACAGGTCCTGCCAGATGAGCACGGACAGCCCGAAGGATGCCGCGATCGAGCTGGCCGCGGTGCCGACGATGACCAGGGCTGCGACCACGCTTCGGGTCAGCAACAGCATGATCATGAAGATCAGCGTCAATGCCGATACCACCGCGATCATGAGGTCGTATTTGGCGCCGTCGTGCATGTCCTTGAAGGTGGCTGCCGTCCCGCCGAGATACACCTTGGCGTCCGACAGGGACGATTGCTTCAGTCCCTCCTGGGCGGCCGTTCGTTCGCCGGCGACCCGCGAGATTCCTTCCGGGGTCATCGGATCGCCCTGATGGGTGATGAAGAACCGCACGGATTTGCCGTCCGGCGAGAAGAACATCTTCACGCCGCGGATGAACTCGGGGTTGTCGAACGCCTCCGGGGGTAGGTAGAAGAAATCGTCGTTCTTGGACTTGTCGAAGCTTTGCCCCATGACGATCGCGGTGTCGTTCATGGCGTCCATCTGGTTGATCATCGCCTGGAACGTGCTGTGCATCGTCAGCGTCAGGGCTTTGGTGGTCTGCATGGTGGAGATCATCGGCGGGATCAACGCCAGCAGCTGCCTCGTCGCCGCGGCGGTACGCGAGATGTCCTTGCTGAGAACGTGGAACTTTTCGCTGAGCTTGTCGAATCCGTCCAGGGTGTCCCAGACCGACCGCAACGACCAGCAGATGGGAATGTCATAGCAGTGTTTTTCCCAGTAGAAATAGCTGCGGATCGGGCGCCACATGTCCTCGAAATCCGCAAGGTGGTCCCGCAATTCATCGGTAATGGCCGATGTTTCCGCGGTGGTCTTCGCGCTGTCGTCGGCGGCGTCGGCCAGTTCCGTGTTGACCTTGTACATGCGCTGCATGGTGTCGATCTGGAACTGCATTTCGTCGGCCATTTTGAGCATGTCGGCCATCCGCTCTTTCAAGAAGTCCATGTTCTGCATGGTCGTCTGGCCCTGAATGCTGTTCTGGAACGGAATCGAGCTGTGCTGGATCGGGATTCCCAGCGGCCGGGTGATGTCCTGGACCATGGCGATGCCCACCGTGCGGATGACGTTTTTGGCCACCTTATCCAACACCAGCATGTCGGCCGGATTGCGCATGTCGTGGTCGGCCTCGACCATCAACATGTCGGGGTTCATCCGGGCCTGAGAGAAATGCCGGTCTGCCGCGGCATAGCCGAGATTTGCCGGGGCGGATGTCGGCAGGTAGTAGCGGTCGTTGTAGTTGGTCGTATATCCGGGCAGGGCGACCATGCCGATCAGCACGACCGCGCCACTGACCGCGAAAATCGGCAGCGGCCAACGCACTACCGCGGTGCCGACCCGCCGCCACAGCCGGCCCCTGGCCGCCCGCTTGGATTCGAAAAGACCGAAACGACTGCCCACGAAAATTACCGCCGGACCCAGGGTGAGACCGGCCAGCACCACGACAATCATGCCGATCGCCACCGGCGGGCCCATCGTGTTGAACCAGGGCAGCCGGGCAAAACTGAGGCAGTACGTGGCCCCGGCGATGGTCAGACCCGACCCCAGCACAACCGGGGCCACGCCGTGAAACGTGGTGTAGTACGCGGTTTCCCGATCCTCGCCGGCCCGGCGCGCCTCCTGGTAGCGCCCGACGAGGAAAATCCCGTAGTCGGTTCCGGCGGCGATCGCCAGCATCGTCAGGATGTTCGCGGCGAACGTGGTGAGCCCGAATGCATTGGCATAGCCCAGCGCCGCGACGATCTGCCGCGACGATGCGAGCGCGATACCGGTCATGAACAGCTGGATGACGGTGGTGACGATCGAGCGATAGACCAACAGCAACATCAGCGCGATCGCCCCGAGGGTGAACAGCGTGATCTTGGCCAGACTCTTGTTCCCGATGACGTGCAGGTCATCGCTGAGCGCCGCGGGCCCGGTGACATAAGCCTTCACCCCCGGCGGTGCCGTCGTGTGGTCCACCACGTGGCGCACGGCTTCTACGGACTCGTTCGCCTGCGTCGTGCCTTGGTTGCCGGCGATGTTCACCATGACGTAGGAGGCTTTGGCGTCGGCGCTCTGGGCTCCCGCCGCGGTGAACCGGTCACCCCAGAAGTCTTGGACATGCTGGATATGCTTGGGGTCCTGCCGCAGTTCGCGGATGATCTCGTCGTAGTAGCGGTGCGCGGCATCGCCGAGCGGCTGCTGGCTTTCCAGCACGATCATCACCGTGCTGTTGGAATCGAATTCCTGGAAGTTATGGCCAAGCCGCATCATCGCCTTCATCGACGGCGCGTCCATGGGGGCCATCGGCGCCGAATGCGCCTCACCGACGACTTCCAGGGGCGGGATTGCGACATTGACGAGGACGGTTAGCGCCACCCAGCCCAAGATGATCGGCACCGCAAGCAGGCGGATGACGTGCGGGATGAACGGCCGGTGGGTGCGCTGGGCGGTGTTCGTGTCGGTCATGCGGACTTCACCAGGCAAAACGTCTGCGCGTTGACGCCGTCGACGCTTTTTTGCTCCCGCACTACACCGTCGACGGTGATGCGGCAGCCGATCCGGTCGGCGTCGCCCTGGGCCATGATGTTGGCGCTCACCGCGGGCAGCGTTGTCGAGATCGTGTACGACCACGGCAACGGCGCCCGGTTGACCTGATGCGTGTTGGCGTCCGCGTCCCAGTAGTTGATGTTCGCGGTGGCTCCGGCGGGGCCGAAGATCTCATAGGTCACGACCTTCGGGTTGAACTGGACGATCTCGATCCCGGCGTTGGCGTTCGCGTTGAGGTCCTGCGAGCCGAAGATTCTGTGGAGCCGCGACACCACCAATCCCGACAGGGAGAGCACAACCACCAGTATCAGCAGCATCCACCATCGTTTGACCAGCCTGGTAATCGAAATCGACCTCACCCGATCTCCTCCCGCCAGCCGATCCGTCAACATGCTGGGCAGCGGATCCGTTCGCCGGCAGCCCTGGGCAGACGCGTCCGTGGCGACGGTGCCGGAAGATCTCGCCTGCGTCGGTCAACACCGGGGAACAGAACCTTTGCTCGGCTAAGTATCCTAAACCTTAGTGCACGGGCGCGTTCCTCCGGGCCCTGTGACATGACGAACAGCACACTCACCGCGCCACCCGGCCGGTCACCGGCGGCAGATCGGCCAGCGTCACGATCCCAGGTTCGGCGGCCACCACAGCCGGGACGGCGTTGGTCACCGGCATCGCGGTGTAGATCATTCCCAGTCCCATGAACCCGGGCTCGGTCCAATCCTTCGGCGGCAGGCAGTGCAGGACGGTGCGCATGTTGGGCAACCCGAACACCTGAATGACGTGGCCGTGCTCGAGCGGTTTGGGCGGGACGACGTGAGCGCCCATGGTCCAGTTGAATCCGACGCTGACCACGTTGCGATCGCCTTCCCAGCCGCGGTGGTGGCCGTAGACGCCGCCGACCGTCCCCGCGGGGATCTTCATGAAGCCCAGATCGGAGTCGGCGGTGGCCGCGGTGAAGGTGACGTCGAAGGTCATCTTGTCCAGCTTCGCCCCGATCGCGTCGGCCATCATCGCGGCCGATTCGGCGAAGACCTCGCTTTCCCGTCGTACGTTCTCGGCCAGCCCGGGGGTGTCGGGATCCTGTGAGAAACCCATCGCGGTTTGGGTTTCCGCCGATTCGTAGGTCGAGCAGTCCACCGATTCGGTGATTCGGATCTCGTCGACACGCTCACAGGCGCCGCTGAGCACCATGCCGATCATGTTCGTCATCCCGGGGTGCGCTCCGCTGCCGAAGATCGTCGAACCGCCGCGTTTACACGCATCCAGGATGCGCTCGCGGTCCGCGGGCGACTGCTTACCGCCGGTGATCCAGGCCGCGCTGGAGCACACGTTGACGCCCGATTCCAGCAAGCGCACCAGTTCGTCGATGTCGGGCCACAACGGGTTATAGCAACACGCGTCGGCGCCCAGGGTGAGCAGGGTGTCGATGTCATTGGTGGCTTGCACCCCGGTCGGCTCCGGCCAGCCGGCCAGTTCGGCGGCGTCGACACCGACTTTGTCCGGCCCGTGCGCGTACACCCCGACCAACTCCATGTCGGGCCTGCCGATGATGGCGTGCAACGAACGTCGTCCGATATTCCCGGTCGTCCACTGGATTACCCGCAGCGGACGGTCTGTGTTTGTCGTGCTCATCGAGGCTCCTTTGACGGCGGGCGGGTTGATCGATCAGTCGCTGATATCGAATCCTGCAATGACCTTGGTTGGGCGCACGCGCACCACCAGTTCGCCGGGAACGGCGTTGCGGCGGCCGAACTCGTCGGCGCGGTCGGCGCCCATGTACCGTGCACCGGTCCGTGTCGCGATGTCCAGTACCTCCGGCAGGTCGTCGCTCACCGTCGCCGTACCCTGCACCTGCACGAACGAATAGGGCGGGTGAGGGTCGTCGACGCAGATCACAACTCGCGAATCACGTTCCAGTGCGCGGCCTTTGGACGTGTTCCGGCCGGTGTTGAACACCAGCTGGCCGTTGTCGACGAGGAACCACACCGGTGCGACCAGTGGCCGGCCGTCAGCGGCGACGTAACCGAACATGCCGGTGCGGGTACCGGCCGACAAGAACTCGACGACCTTTTCTGAGAGCTCGGCCATGTACGCCGCCGCCCGGTGCTAAAGCCGAGCCAAGTCGTACTCGGCGATGTGGTCCATCAAGACCTGCAGATGGTCCTGCGAGGACCCCAGGGTGTGCTCGATCGCGGTCAGCCGCGCCGCATAGTGGGCGACCGGATATTCCGCGGTCACGCCGATGCCGCCATGCAACTGGATGGACTCCTGCGCGATGTGCCGACCCGACCGGCCGACCTGCAGCTTGGCCCGCGCCGCGATGACCGGGTCGAGGTTGCCGTCGGCGATCGACATCGCAGCGTAGAGGCTCATGCTGCGGGCCAGTTCCAGCGACACATACATATCGGCGGCCCGCTGGGTGAGTGCCTGGAATTTGTTGAGCGTGACACCGAACTGCTTGCGGGTCTTGAGGTAATCGGTGGTCAGCCGCAGCGCTTCCTCCATTGCGCCGACCGCTTCGGCGCATAACGCCGACTGGATGCGGACGATCGCGTCGCGGATGGCAAGCGTGGCGTCGACCGCGTCGCCCAGAGGTTCGGCGGGCGTGCGGTCCAGGTCGATCTGCGCGCCGCGCTGTCCGTCGAATGTCGGGTAGGGGTGGCGGGCGACCGCGGTGTTGCCGGGAGACGCGTCCACCAGGAACACGCCGGTGCCGCCGTCCGGCAGCGCGGCACTGACCACCAGTGTGTCGGCGCAGTCACCGGCGAGCACCGGGTTCTTCCGCCCGCTCACGGTCCACGAATCGCCTTGCTGCACAGCCTTAGTGCTCACAGTGGCGGATGGCTTGCGGTGGCCGGGTTCGAGGTGGGCGAACGCCAGTAGCCGTTGGCCGGCGGCGATGTCGTCCAGCAGCTGCTTCTGCTCGTCGGTGCCCTGTGCCAGGATCAGCGCGCCGGGCGCCAAGGCGGCGTGTACGACGGGTTCCGGCGCGAGCCGACGCCCGATTTCGTTGAGCACCAACATGATCTCGATCTGCCCTGACTCGTCCGGGTCGAAGCCGAGGCCGAGTATCCCGGTGTCGGCGAGCTGACTCCACACGTCGCGGCTCCAGCCGAGATCGGTCTCGATGATCTTGTTGCGGCCCTCCGGGTCATAGGTGCGGGACAATAGCTCGCGGGCGGTGTCGCGGAGCAGAACCTGCTCGTCGCTCAACTGAAAATCCATGGCTGCCTCACAATCCGAGAATGGTGGACGCGATGATGTTGCGCTGTACTTCGTTGCTGCCGCCGTAGATCGATGTCTTGCGGTAATTGAGATAGCGCGGGGCAGCCGATTGCGCCCACGCCGGTGACGCTATGTCCGCACCGTCGGCCGGCAGCGAATCCGGACCGGCCACCTCGACGAGCAACTCGGTAGCCAGCTGCTGTAACTGGCTGCCGCGCATCTTGAGTACCGACGATGCCGGGTTCGGCTTACCGTCGGTGGAGTCTGAGACCACCCGCGCCTGCGTCAGTTCGAGTGCCAGCAGCTCGTTTTCGGCTTCGGCCAGGCGCGCCGCGAACAGTGGATCGCCCAACAGTCCGGTGCGCGTGGCGTGCTTCTTCACCTCGGCGAGGCGTACCTTGGTCCGGCCCACCCCGGCGATACCGGTCCGCTCGTTGCCGAGCAGGAATTTGGCGTACGTCCAGCCCTGATTCTCTTGTCCGACAAGTTGACTGGCCGGTACCCGGACGTCGGAGAAAAACACCTCGTTGACTTCGCGACCGCCGTCGATCGTCTTGATCGGTCGCAACGTGATGCCCGGCGTCGCCATGTCGATGAGCAGAAACGAGATGCCGGCCTGGCGCTTGGGCGCCTGCGGGTCGGTGCGCACCAGGCAGAAGATCCAGTCCGCGTACTGGCCCAGCGTCGTCCACGTCTTCTGCCCGTTGACGACGTAGCTGTCATCATCGCGGACCGCGGTGGTGCGCAGCGAGGCGAGGTCGGAGCCGGCCTCCGGCTCGGAGAATCCCTGACACCACCAGATGTCAATGCTGGCCGTCGGCGGCAGGAAACGTTGCTTGATCTCCTCGGAGCCGAATTCGGCGATCACCGGTCCGACCATCTTGGTATTGAAGTTCAGCGGCTCCGGGACGCACGCCAATTGCATCTCGTCGGCCCAAATCTGGTGCTGGGTAGCCGTCCAGTCCTTGCCGCCCCATTCGACTGGCCAGTTCGGTACCGCGAGCCCGTGGTCGTTCAGGATCTTGTGGCTGGTGACCATCTGGTCGCGGGACAGCGATGAACCCTGACGCATCAGCTCACGCAGGTCTTCGGGGATCTCGGTGGTGTAGAAGGTGCGAAGTTCGTCGCGGAACGCGGCTTCCTCCGGTGTCAGCGCCAGTTTCACGGCAGCCTCCTGTCGTCTGGGGTGAACGTGACGACCCGCTTCGGGCCGGCGTTCGGTCCCGGTCGGCGTTCCGGGTTCCATCTTGACCCATCCCCTTTGCGCCTTGTGCACAGCCTCGGGTTAATCCACAGCCGGGCGTCACCATGCCGTCGGGCGGGGCCGTCACGGCGGTCGGCGCGCCTACGGTCGGCCCATGCGAACAGAACTTCCCGCCGAGCGACTGCATCGACGGCTCGGTGCCGAACCGGATGCCGGTTCAGACGCCGAGTCCGACGGCATGGGGTTGCAGTCGGACGAGGACACGCCGGATGGGGACCAGAATTCGCTGCTGCCGCGATGGCTTCCGGACGCGTCCCAGGACCGGGGCTGGGTGGCCAGGGTGCGCGCCGACCCCGGCCGCGCCGGCGCCATCGGGTTAGCGATCGTGGCGACCCTGGCTGTCCTGGTAACGGTGTTCACCGTGCTGCGCGACCGGACGGCACCGGTGATGTCGGCGCAACTGCCGCCGGTGGAGAAGGCCTCGACGGCGAGCCCCAGGCCCTCGGCCGGCCCGGCGCCCGGTCCCGACCGGCCGGTGGTGGTCAGCGTGGTCGGCCTGGTGCACACCCCCGGGCTGGTAACCCTGGCGCCTGGCGCGCGCATTGCCGACGCGCTGCAGGCCGCCGGTGGTGCGGTGAACGGTGCGGACACCATCGGACTGAACATGGCGCGCACGCTCGACGACGGCGAGCAGATCGTGGTCGGGCTCGCGCCCGTCTCAGGGCAGCCGACGGCACTGGGCAGCTCGGTGACGTCCGGCTCGACACCGATATCGAAGGCACCGACATCGGGACCGAGGCCGGGACCGGTGAAGCCCAAGGCGGGTGAGGTACTCGACCTCAACACCGCGACCCTGGAGGAGCTGGACGCCCTGCCCGGCGTCGGACCGGTCACCGCCACCGCGATCGTCGCCTGGCGACAGGCTAACGGCAAGTTCACCAGTGTCGACCAGCTTGCCGATGTCGACGGCATCGGCCCGGCGCGGCTGGAAAAGCTGCGCGCCCTGGTCCGTGTCTGACACCGGTGCGACAACCCGGCCTCGCCGAATCGCCCTCGGCGCACGTCGATGTGCGCCTGGTGCCGGCCGCGCTCACCTGCTGGATGGTGACCGCCGCCGGGATCTGGTGGCCGGTCGGCCGGGCGGTGGCCATGTGCTGCGTCGTGCTCGTCGCCGCCTCCGGTGCGCTGGCCTGCCACGCCTCACGCCGGCCCGGGCGACACGCGCGGCTGCCGGCAATTAGCGCCGGACTGGTGGCGATCGGTGTTGTGGGGGCGGGGTTCGGGCTCGCGATTGCGCTGCGCGTCGACGCGGCAGGTCGCCACCCGATCACCGCGGCGTTCGGGACGACCGCTCCGGTGACGGTCACCCCCACGGAGAGTGCGGTGTCGTTGGGCAGCGGCCGGCTGATGTTTCGGGCCGGCCTGCGGCGTCTGCGCGCCGAGGAGATGTCGGGCCGGGTGGTGGTGTTCGCACGGGCGTCGGACTTCGGCGACCTGATGGTGGGCCGGCCGGTGCGGTTCACGGCGCGGATCAACCGTCCGGCCCGTCGTGATCTGACGGTTGCGGTGCTCAATGCGTCGGGCCGGCCGACCATGGGCACCGCCGGCGCGGTGCAACGGTTCGCGCACGCTGTCCGCAGTCGGTTCGCCGCCGCTGTCCGTGACACACTGCCCGCCGAGCAGGCCGCGATGCTGCCCGCGCTGGTACTCGGCGACACCTCGGCGGTTACCGCCGAGACCAGCCGCGACTTCCGGGCCGCGGGCATGACGCACTTGACGGCGGTATCGGGGGCCAACGTCACGATCGTGTGCGCGGCGGTGCTGTTCTCGGCCCGGTTGATCGGCCCGCGGACCGCCGTCGTGCTTGCTGCGGTGGCTCTGGTGGCATTCGTCATCGTCGTGCAACCGACCGCGAGTGTGTTGCGGGCGGCCGTGATGGGCGCCATCGCGCTGGCAGGAATGCTGTCGTCGCGGCGTCGGCAAGCGATTCCCGTGCTATCAGCCACCGTGCTGATATTGCTGGCAGTTGCTCCGCACCTGGCCGTCGATGTGGGCTTCGCGCTGTCGGTGCTGGCGACGGCCGCGTTGGTCGTCATCGCGCCGGCTTTCTCACGACGCCTGGTGCGCACGGGCTGCCCCAAGCCTCTGGCGGATGCGCTCGCGGTCGCCAGTGCGGCACATGTGGTGACCGCTCCGCTGGTGGCCGGCATCTCGGGCCGGGTCAGCCTGGTGGCCGTCGGCGCCAATCTCGCGGTGGCGCCCGTGATAGCCCCGATCACCGTGCTGGGCAGCGTGGCGGCCGTGGCGTGCATGCTGTGCCGGGGCGGGGCGCAGCTGCTGATCCGTTTCACCGGGCCCGAACTGTGGTGGGTGCTGGGCGTGGCCCGGTGGGCGGCGGGTGTGCCCGCAGCGACGGTGCCCGTCCCGGCCGGTGTGCCCGGTGTGCTGGTGGTCGGCGCGGCCACACTGCTGGCATTGCTGCTGGGTGTGCTGCTGTGGAAGCGGCGCTGGTTTCGCACGGCGGTCGGCGTGGTCGTGGCGGCAGTTCTCGCTTGCCTGCTGGCCTTCTCGCTGTCGATGCTGGCCGATCCCGGAGCGGCGTAGTCGGCCCATCGTGACACCATCGTGGGGTGAGCGAGGTTTCGCCGTTGCACCTGGTCCTGGGAGACGAGGAACTGCTGGTCGAGCGGGCGGTCGCCGATCTGCTGCGGTCGGCGCGCAAGCACGGCGGCGCTGACCTGGGAACCAACAACGTCCCGGTCAACCGCATGCGGGCGGGCGACGTCAGCACTTATGAGCTCGCCGAACTGCTGAGCCCGTCACTGTTCGCCGAGGAGCGCATCGTCGTACTGGAGGCCGCCGGCGAAGCGGGGAAGGACGCAGCCGCGGTGATCGTTTCGGCGGCCGCCGACATTCCGTCGGGCACGGTGCTGGTGGTGCTGCACTCGGGCGGCGGGCGAGCCAAAGCGCTGGCCGACGAGCTGCGGTCGCTTGGCGCTGTGGTGCACCAGTGCGCGCGGATCTCCAAGATAAGCGAACGCGTCGACTTCATCCGTAAGGAGTTTCGTGCCCTGCGGGTCAAGGTCGATGAGGAGACGGTGACCGCTCTGCTGGACGCGGTCGGCTCCGACGTGCGCGAGCTCGCATCCGCCTGCTCGCAACTGGTCGCTGACACCGGCGGTGCCGTCGATGCCGCCGCGGTGCGGCGCTATCACAGCGGCAAGGCCGAAGTGAAAGGCTTTGACATCGCAGACAAGGCGGTGGCCGGGGATGTCGAAGGGGCCGCCGAGGCGCTGCGGTGGGCGATGATGCGGGGTGAGCCGCTGGTGGTGCTGGCCGATGCGCTGGCCGAAGCCGTGCACACGCTCGGCCGGGTGGGGCCCCTGTCGGGTGACCCCTACCGTTTGGCGGCGCAACTGGGGATGCCGCCGTGGCGGGTGCAGAAAGCCCAGAAGCAGGCCCGGCGTTGGTCGCGCGACACGGTGGCGACCGCGATGCAAGTGGTGGCAGCGCTCAACGCCAACGTCAAGGGGGCCGTTGTGGACGCCGAGTACGCGCTGGAATCCGCGGTCAGACAGGTCGCCGAACTGGCCGCCGACCGGAACCGATGAGCCGGCTGGCGAATGTCAGAGCGTGTTGAGAGTCTGGGCGAGCGCCGACTTCTTGTTTGCCGCCTGGTTCTTGTGGATCACACCCTTGCTGGCCGCTTTGTCCAGCTTGCGGTTGGTGGACACCAGTAGCTCAGCGGCCTTTTCCTTGTCGCCGGCGTGCGCCGCCTCGCGAAATGCACGGACAGCGGTGCGAAGCGACGACTTCACCGACTTGTTGCGCAGTCGAGCGCGCTCGTTGGTACGATTGCGCTTCTGCTGCGACTTGATGTTGGCCACGCGTTGGTTCCTTTTTCGATTCGACGTTAGCTTCGTTTGTCTGGGGGCCGCCGGATACCGGCACAGCGACTGCCCAGGTTATCAGTCGGTTACGTTTTCTCCCAAAAGGGGTCCTGTGGTCTGCGACAACGTCAATTTGAAGGCAGCATCTGAAAAGTGAGTCTTACCAGCCAGGCTGAGGAAGCCAGGCGGGGGTTACGCGGCCCCGCTCGTTCGCAGGTACGTTCTGAGCGCATCTTCGGCGGGTACAACACGTCGGACGCGTATTCGATCGCCTTCGACGAGATGTTCGATGACCAGGGCATCGTGCGCGGACCATACAAGGGCATCTACGCCGAGCTCGCGCCCTCGGACGCCTCAGAGCTCAAGGCCCGCTCCGAAGCGCTGGGCCGTGCGTTCATCGACCAAGGCATCACGTTTTCGCTGTCAGGTCAGGAGCGGCCGTTTCCGCTCGACCTGGTGCCACGGGTGATCTCGGCCGCCGAGTGGAGCCGGTTGGAGCGTGGCATCATCCAGCGGGTCAAGGCCCTCGAGATGTATCTCGACGACATCTACGGCGACCAGGAGATCCTGAATGACGACATCATCCCGCGCCGCCTGATCACGTCCTGCGAGCATTTTCACCGCCAGGCCGTGGGCATCGTCCCGCCCAACGGCGTGCGGATCCACGTCGCCGGCATCGACTTGATCCGCGATGAGCGGGGCAACTTCCGGGTTCTCGAAGACAACCTGCGCTCGCCCTCGGGTGTGTCGTATGTGATGGAGAACCGGCGCACCATGGCGCGGGTCTTTCCGAACCTGTTCGCCACCCATCGGGTGCGCGCGGTAGACGACTACTCGTCACACCTGCTGCGGGCGCTGCGCAACTCCGCGGCCACCAACGAGGCCGACCCCACCGTGGTGGTTCTGACTCCTGGGGTATACAACGCGGCGTATTTCGAACATTCGCTGCTGGCCCGTCAGATGGGTGTCGAGCTGGTCGAAGGCCGCGACCTGTTCTGTCGCGACAACCAGGTGTACATGCGCACCACCGAGGGCGAGCGCCAGGTCGACGTCATCTACCGGCGCATCGACGACGTCTTCCTGGACCCGCTGCAGTTTCGCGCCGACTCGGTGCTGGGGGTGGCCGGCCTGGTGAATGCCGCCCGCGCCGGCAACGTCGTCATTTCCAGCGCGATCGGCAACGGTGTCGGCGACGACAAACTCGTCTACACCTATGTGCCGACCATGATCGAGTACTACCTGGGCGAGAAACCGCTGCTGGCCAACGTGGAGACCCTCCGCTGCTGGCTGGACGACGAACGCGAAGAGGTGCTGGACCGGATCGATGAGTTGGTCCTCAAGCCGGTCGAGGGGTCCGGCGGTTACGGCATCGTGTTCGGTCCGGACGCCTCGGAGAAAGAATTGGCCACCGTCGCCAAGAAGATTCGCGACGATCCACGGAGCTGGATCGCGCAGCCGATGATGGAACTGTCGACCGTGCCGACGCAGATCGGAAGCACGCTGGCGCCCCGCTACGTCGACCTGCGGCCATTTGCGGTCAACGACGGCGACGACGTGTGGGTGTTGCCGGGCGGACTGACCCGGGTGGCCCTGGTCGAGGGCTCGCGGGTGGTCAACTCCAGCCAGGGCGGTGGCTCCAAGGACACCTGGGTACTAGCGCCGCGCGCCTCGGGCGGCGACCGTGAGCTGGGCGCCGCCGAGGTGGTGCGCTCGTTGCCGAGTTCCATGCCGGACCCGGCACTCGACGGCTCGCCGCGGCTGGCCCAACCGCCACAGCCGAGCGAACCGCCGCTGCACGAGCAGACGCAGCAGCAGCAACAACAGCGGGCGATTTCCTGATGCTGACCCGCAACGCCGAGGCGCTGTTCTGGATCGGTCGCTACGTCGAGCGCGCCGACGACACCGCACGAATCCTGGACGTCGCGCTGCACCAATTGCTCGAGGATTCCAGCGTCGACTCGGACCAGGCATCTCGGCTGCTGCTGCGGGTGCTCGGGATCGAGCCCCCGGATCACGACCTGGATGTCTGGTCGCTGACCGACCTGGTGGCCTATAGCACCAACGTCTCCGGCGGCAACTCGATCGTCGATGCCATCACGGCGGCCCGGGAGAACGCGAAGTCGGCGCGGGAAGTGACATCCAGCGAGATCTGGGAGTGTCTCAACACCACCTACCATGCCCTGGCCGAACGCGAACGTGCCGCCAAACGCCTTGGCCCGCATGAGTTTCTGTCATATATCGAAGGCCGGGCGGCAATGTTCGCCGGCTTGGCCGACTCGACGCTGTCGCGTGACGACGGATACCGATTCATGGTGCTGGGCCGCGCGATCGAGCGGGTCGATATGACGGTGCGGCTGTTGCTGTCGCGCGTGGGGGACAGCGCGTCGTCACCAGCGTGGGTGACGCTGTTGCGCTCGGCGGGTGCCCACGACACCTACCTGCGCACCTACCGCGGTGTGCTGGACGCCGGCCGGGTGGTCGAGTTCATGCTGCTCGACCGGCTGTTTCCGCGTTCGGTGTTCTACTCGCTGAGGCTGGCCGAACACAACCTCGACGAACTGCTGCACCATCGGCAGAGCCGGATCGGGGCCACCGCCGAGGCGCAGCGGTTGCTCGGAAAGGCCCGCAGCGAACTGGAATTCGTGCAGCCCGGTGTGCTGCTGGAGTTTTTGGAGAGCCGCTTGGCGGGCTTGCAGCGAACCTGTCGCGATGTCGGGGAAGCGTTGTCGCTGCAGTACTTCCACGTCACTCCTTGGGTGGCGTGGTCGGATGCCGGGCAGCGCGGCGAACTGGTCACCAGGCCAGGGGAAGCCTGATGTGGCGGCTGCGGGTGGTGCACACCACCGGGTATGCCTACCAATCGCCGGTGACCGCCTCCTACAACGAAGCCCGGCTGACCCCGCGGTCGAACACCAGGCAAAACGTCATCCTCAACCGTGTCGAAACGATCCCGGCAACCCGGTCCTACCGCTACATCGACTACTGGGGTACCGCCGTCACAGCGTTCGACCTGCATGCGCCGCATACCGACCTCACGGTGACGTCGTCTTCGGTCGTCGAAACCGAACGGCCGGAATCACCGGTGACGGAGGTCGGGTGGAGCGACCTGCAATCCGAGGCCGTGATCGATCGGTTCGACGAATTGCTCCGCCCCACCGAGCACACCCCGGCCAGCAAGCGAGTGTCGTCCGTGGCCAAAAAGATCGCCAAAACCCATGAACCGGCCGAAGCCGTCGTCGCCGCAGCCCACTGGGTGCGCGGCGAGCTGGACTACCTGCCAGGGACCACCAGCGTGCACTCGTCCGGGCTGGACGCGCTGAACGAGGGCAAGGGTGTCTGCCAGGACTTCGTGCACCTGTCGCTAATGGTGTTGCGCAGCATGGGAATTCCCGCCCATTACGTGTCGGGTTATTTGCACCCCAAGCGTAACGCCGTCGTCGGGGATACCGTGGACGGGCGAAGCCACGCCTGGATTCAGGCTTGGACCGGTGGCTGGTGGAGCTACGACCCGACCAACGACACCCAGATCTGCGAGCAATACGTCAGCGTGGGCATCGGCCGCGACTACACCGACGTTGCCCCGCTGAAGGGCATCTACTCCGGACGGGGGGCGACCGATCTCGACGTGGTCGTGGAGGTCACCCGGCTGGCTTAGCCGGGGTGGGGGCACCCCCAGCCGCGAGGCGGCGAGGGGGAGTGCCGAGGACCGGTGTGCGGTGCTTAGGGCCGGGCGTCGACCTCAACCCGGTGCAGATCGTCGCCGATCTCGATCCGCCCGCCGAACTGGCCGGCCGCCAGCGCTCGCCATTGTTCCTCTTGGCCCGGAACCAGGGCCGGCACATAGTGCGTCATGACCAGGGTGCCCACCCCCGCGCGGGCCGCGGTTGCCGCCGCTTCTTCCACCGAAGAGTGGTAGTCGCAGATGTCCTTGAGCCGCTGTTGCGGGATGTGGGTGACGATGTCCTTGCGGATCACGGTGTGCACCAATGCGCCGGCACCGGCTGCCAGCTCGTCCAGACTGGTGCAGGGCACCGTGTCCCCGGCCAGCACCACCGACGCTGTCCCGGATTCGATGCGGAACCCGATGGTCGGTGCCACCGGCCGGTGATCGGTCGGGGCCACCCGGATCGATACGCCGTCGCGGTCCCATACCGGACCTTCGGTGTATTCGTGGACCTCGACCGCCGGCGGCGCATTCAGGTCGGCGTGATGAGCGATCCGGTAGCCGATGTCATGGCCGAACGCCTTCAGCGTGGCCTCTACCGTCTCGGCCGTACCGGGCGGCCCGATGATCGGCAGCGGCGCGGGGTCGGGCGCGAAAGTACTGATCCAGCGCGTGATGAGGACGTCGCCGAGGTCGCCGATGTGGTCGCTGTGCAAATGCGTGAGCAGCAGCGCCGACAACCCGGCGGCGCCCACGCCGACTGCCGCCGCGCGCTGTAGCACTCCACGCCCGCAATCCACCAAGAACACTCGACCGCCGGCCCGCACCAGGGTCGACGGCCCGGCGCGATTCGGGTCGGGGATTGGGCTTCCGGTTCCGAGCAACGTGACCTCGATCATGGTCCTATCCTTGCAGGCGGCACCGGCGCTCAGTGGCCCACTCGACTGATCGAGCTGGCGGCTACTCCAGGGTCATGTCATCTCACTGTGGCTGCGAAACGCCAGCCGATGACTGTCGGGTTTCGGCCGCCGACGACAGGGTATGGACACAATTGGTCACCGGTTTTCGCGGTTGCTTCCCCGCCGCCCGAGTTGGCCGTAGCCTGGTGTTAAGCAGATCACCACTAGCTGGAGGCCTCGATGCGGATTGCGGACGTCTTGCGGAACAAGGGTGCGGCGGTGGTGACGATCAACCCAGACGCAACGGTCCGCGAGCTGCTCGCCGGCCTCGCCGAGCACAACATTGGCGCCATGGTGGTAGTCGGCGCTGAGGGTGTCGTCGGCATCGTGTCGGAGCGCGACGTCGTGCGCCAGCTGCACACGCATGGCGCCAGCGTGCTGTCCCGCCCGGTCTCCAAGATCATGACCGCCAACCTTGCCGCCTGCACGAAGTCGGACACGGTCGACACCATCAGCGTGCTGATGACCCAAAATCGGGTACGCCACGTGCCGGTGTTCGACGGGAAAAACCTGATCGGCATCGTCAGTATCGGTGACGTGGTCAAGACCCGAATGGAAGAACTCGAGGCCGAGCAGCAGCAGCTGCATTCCTACATCACGCAAGGCTGAACCGCCCCGCTCAGCGCCAGGAGTAGTCCGCCCGCAGCCGCGCGGCCACCGCATCGAAGATTTCGCGAGCCAGAATCGCGCCCTCGCGGCGAATACCCTCCTCGGGCACGTCGAGCACCCGGTCTAGCCGGACCCAGCTTTGTCTTCCTTCGTAATCCCAATCGCCAGGACCGATCCCGACCCAATTCGGGTCGGTCGCATGCCGCTCCTGGCTGGATACCATCAACCCCAGCAGGACGCTGCGGTCACGACCCACGACGAGGACTGGACGGTCCTTGCCGCGGGTGGGATCGTCCTCGTAGACCACCCACGTCCACACGATCTCCCCGGGATCGGCGCGACCGTCGAGGTCTGGCGCGTACACCAGCTTGCGGGCGCGTTGCGCGGTGGGGAAGCTGGCGCTGGTCACCGGCCGACCCGCGGTGACCGCCGCGGGTGGTTGCGGTGCGGCCGCGGCGATGACGTTCGCGGTGATCTTCACGGCGTGTTGAAGTTCTCGCAGGACGGTCTGCGAGTTCTGCACGTGCCGGGCGAGCTGCGGAGCCCCGTTGAAAACAAGTTTCTCCGCAAACCGCTGAAACGTCTTCCACTGCGATTTACGGCCAGACGCCATATTCGCAGCATAGACGCGACCTGCGGGCGCGATCGTGTCCAACTGTGTCTCGGCCACCGGAGCATAGATACGCTGGACATGCCCGCGAACCGCCGCTCGAAGCGGCTTCGAAGCACCCCCGAGCACCAGTAGACCAGGAGATTCCCATCAGCAGTTTCGCCGACAAGACCTTCACCCCGCCGGCGCAGATTCGGAATTTCTGCATCATCGCTCACATCGATCACGGCAAGTCCACGCTGGCGGACCGGATGCTTCAACTCACCGGCGTCGTCGATGACCGGACGATGCGGGCCCAGTACCTGGACCGGATGGACATCGAGCGGGAGCGCGGCATCACCATCAAGGCACAAAACGTGCGGCTGCCGTGGACGGCATCCGGCGGTCCAGACGCCGGAAAAGAATATGTCCTGCACCTGATTGACACCCCCGGTCACGTCGACTTCACCTACGAGGTGTCGCGCGCGCTGGAGGCCTGTGAGGGCGCGGTACTGCTGGTCGACGCCGCTCAGGGCATCGAAGCTCAGACCCTGGCCAACCTCTACCTGGCGCTGGACCGCGACCTGACCATCATCCCGGTGCTCAACAAGATCGACCTGCCGGCAGCCGATCCGGACCGTTACGCAGCCGAGATCGCCCACATCATCGGCTGCGAGCCGGGCGACGTGCTGCGGGTCTCCGGCAAAACCGGCGAGGGGGTGGCCCATCTTCTCGACGAGGTGGTCCGGCTGGTGCCGTCCCCGCAAGGCGACGCCGATGCGCCGTTGCGCGCGATGATCTTCGACTCCGTCTACGACATCTACCGCGGCGTGGTGACCTACGTCCGCGTGGTGGACGGCAAAATCAGCCCGCGCGAACGCATCACGATGATGTCCACCGGCGCTACCCACGAACTGCTCGAAGTCGGCATCGTCTCGCCCGAACCCAAGCCCAGCGCCGGCCTGGGCGTGGGGGAGGTGGGCTATCTGATCACCGGCGTGAAGGACGTCCGCCAATCCAAGGTCGGCGACACCGTGACGACGGCCCGCAACGGCGCCACCGAAGCACTGACGGGTTACCGCGAACCCACGCCGATGGTCTACTCGGGGCTGTATCCCGTGGACGGCTCGGACTACCCGAATCTGCGCGACGCGCTGGAGAAGCTGCAACTCAACGACGCGGCCCTGACCTACGAGCCGGAAACCTCGGTGGCGCTGGGCTTTGGGTTCCGGTGCGGCTTCCTGGGTCTGCTGCACATGGAGATCACCCGGGAGCGCCTGGAGCGAGAGTTCGACCTGGACCTGATCTCGACCTCGCCGAACGTCGTGTACCGGGTGATCCTGGAAGGAGGGTCAGACGGCGGCATTCTCGTGACCAACCCCTCAGACTGGCCCGAAGGCAAGATCCGCACGGTTTACGAGCCCGTGGTCAAGACCACCATCATCGCGCCCAGCGAATTCATAGGAACCATCATGGAGCTGTGCCAATCACGCCGGGGAGAATTGCAAGGCATGGATTACCTGTCGCCCGAGCGGGTGGAACTGCGCTACACCATGCCGCTCGGCGAGATCATCTTCGATTTTTTCGACTCACTGAAGTCGCGCACCCGCGGCTACGCCAGCCTCGACTACGAGGAGGCCGGCGAGCAGGAGGCCCAGCTGGTCAAGGTCGACATCCTGCTGCAGGGCGAGGCGGTCGATGCGTTCAGTGCGATCGTGCACAAGGATTCGGCGTCCGCGTACGGCAACAAAATGACCACCAAACTCAAAGAACTGATCCCACGCCAGCAGTTCGAGGTGCCGGTGCAGGCAGCCATCGGATCGAAAATCATTGCCCGCGAGAACATCCGGGCCATCCGCAAGGATGTGCTGTCCAAGTGCTACGGCGGTGACATCACCCGCAAACGCAAACTTCTGGAAAAGCAGAAGGAAGGTAAGAAGCGGATGAAGACCATCGGCCGGGTGGACGTTCCGCAGGAGGCGTTCGTCGCGGCGCTATCCACCAACGCTGCGGGGGACAAGGGCAAGAAGTAGTTGTGAGCGAATGAGAAGTCGCTGGTGCGTCGTGGCCCCGCTGGTAGTCCTGATGCTGGCCACCGGCTGCACGGCGGCGGTCGGCGGCGACGCACTGCCGGCGGTGGGGCTGAAGCCAAGGCCACTTACCGGGCAAACCATCACGCAAGTGCTTTTGGATGCCGCAGCTCTGTCGAAGCTGCTCCATCAGTCATTCAAGGCCGATCCTCATTTACCGCCACGGTTCGGGGGGCCCGAGACGTTGCAGGAAGAGGGATCAGCCTCGCCCGCCGATTGCCTGGGCGTCGCATTCATGTTGCGGCGACATGTCTACCAATCCGCGAACATTCAAGATGTCGCGGTTGAGACCTGGTCGCAGGCTGCCATGTTCGAGAAAGTGATCGGGGTCAAGGAGGGCGTGGTCAGCTTGCCTACGGCCGGAGACGCCGACGCGCTGTTCGTGAAATTCTCTCAGCAGTGGCAACAATGCGATGGCACCACGCTGCTTTTGCCGGGCAGCGTGCTCATGCTTACGCCCGGAATCAGTAATGTCCGTGTTGCCAATTCTGTTCTCGCGGCGAGCGTTTCGATGACATTCACGCCGCCCGGATCGCGTCCCACATCCATGCCCGAAGGCCGGGCCATCGGTGTCCGAGGGAACTGCCTTATCGAGATCAAGGTTGACTTCTTCATTCCGCCGAATCCGTCGCGTCAAGGATCGGGCGATGTCAACACCCCTGCGGTAAACATCGCGCACGCCATGATGGACAAAGTCAGCGAACTGAGCTGACGCAGGGCCAACCCGGTCTTGACGCGGGAGCACCGCCCTTGCGGCTACACCTGCTTATTGGCGATGAGCTCTCCGGACGCCGCGTTGATCGTGACTTTGTGTTCCACGATGTAGGAGTCCCAAGCGTCGGCCTCCCACACGGTGGTGCCGTTGCTGTCGGCGAGGTGCATCTCGGTGATGGAGCCATTGGGCACCGCGGCCAGAAACTTGTCCACGGCTGCGCGGTAGTCCAGCCGCGCGGCCTGCACCAGGGCACGGTTTTTGGCTTTGTCGGCGTCGCTCTGGTTCGCCCGCGTCGGACCGACCAGCACCGTGACACCGTCGGACGAGACGTCCATCGACTGCTCTGTCCCATCCGGGGTGACCACCAGGACCCGCCACGATCCGCTCTGCTGGGTTTTGATCAAGGTCAGGGTTCCGGTCGGCACTGCCGCGACGGCAGCGGCCCCGGCGCGCTCCAAGGTCAGCGGGTCGGGGGGAGCTGAGGGGCGCGACCAGGTGGCGCTCGCCGTGCTGGAAGACGGCGACGTCGCGGCGGGTTTGCCGCTGTGACCGCATCCGGCCACCGCCACGATCGCCACGGAAACCAACGCGGCACGAACCCAGGATCGAGCTGTCACAGTAGTCATCAGCGCATGTTACCGCGGCGCCTGCGCCACGTTTGTTCTCGGTGGCGTGCTGGTGCGCAAATCCGGAGATAGCGAATTACCTTGCCCAGCTCGATGTTTCGGTTACGACCGCACTTCGAACGATGGACCAAGCCGGTGGTATGAGGCGAAACCGTCTACATCGGAGCGTTGGCGGGCTGGAACATTCCGGATCCGTCGGCTTCCTCCTCGGCCCGGATCACGTGCACCACCGCGTTGATCAGCGCCAGGTGGGTGAACGCTTGCGGGAAGTTGCCCAGCTGCCGGCCGGTGCGCGGCTCGATCTCCTCGGCGTACAGGTGCAGCGGGCTGGCGTAGGACAGCAGCCGCTCGCACAATCGCTTGGCGCGCGCCACCTCACCGATCTCGACCAGCGCCGACACCAGCCAGAACGAGCAGATGGTAAAGGTGCCCTCCTCGCCGGACAACCCGTCGTCGGTCTCCTCGACGCGGTAGCGCAGCACCAGGCCGTCCTGGGTGAGTTCGTCGGCGATGGCCAGCACGGTTTGGCGCACCCGCGGGTCATCCGGTGGCAGAAACCTGGTCAGCACCACCAGGAGCAACGAGGCGTCCAGCGCATCGCTGCCATAGCGCTGGACCAACACGCCCCGGTTGTCCACCCCGTGTTCCAGGATGTCGGCCTTGATCTCCTCGGCGATGGCCCGCCACTGCTGGGCGTAGCTCTTCTCTCCCTGCCGCTCGGCCAGCTTCGCCCCGCGGTCCAGGGCGACCCAGCACATCACTTTTGACGACGTGAAGTGTTGCGGTTCCCCGCGCACTTCCCAGATTCCCCGGTCGGGCTCACGCCAGTGCTTGATCGCCTCTTCTACCTGCCGCTTCAGCACCGGCCACAACGTCTCCGGGATCTGCTCGCGTGATTTGGCGTGCAAATAGAACGAGTCGAGAATCGAGCCCCAAATATCGTGCTGGTCCTGGTTATAGGCGCCGTTGCCGATGCGCACCGGACGCGCGTGGTCGTAGCCGGACAGGTGGTGCAGCTCTTCTTCGACCAGGCTCCGCTCGCCCCCGACGCCGTACATCACCTGCAGCGGATGGCGCTCGTTGTTGTTGGCGCCGGACACGTCGGCGATGAACGCGAAGAAGTCGTCGGCCTCGCGGTCCAGTCCCAGTGTGTAGAGCCCCCACAACGCGAACGTGGAGTCCCGAACCCAGGCATAGCGGTAGTCCCAGTTGCGTTCGCCGTGCGGCGTTTCCGGAAGCGACGTGGTGCTGGCCGCCAGCAGCGCGCCGGTGGGGGAGTACGTCAACCCCTTCAGTGTGAGCGCGCTGCGTTGCAGGTATGCCCGCCACGGGTGGTCGGGAAAGTTGCCGATGTTGATCCACTGCCGCCAGCACTCGGTGGTTTGCCACATCTTGTCGGCGGCCTCTTCATAGGTTTGCGGCGCCGGGTGCTTGGTCCAGCTCAACGCGACGAACACGTCGTCGCCCTCTTTCATCCGGGTGCGTGCCCGCGCTTCACGGCCCTCCAGCCCGATCCGCAGATTGCTGGTCAGCCGCAGCGTCGGATGCGCATCCGGCTGTTTGCTGGCGCGTGCGATGACCTCGCCGTAGGCGTTGGCCGAGTATTCCCAGGTGGCCCCGACGCGGTGGTAGTCGAACGCCGGCTCGCAACTCATCATCAGCTCGACGGTGCCGCTGACGCAGCGCACCGTGCGCAGCAGGATGTGCTCGGCGTCCCAGTCCATCGGAGTGCGGCGATGCGTCCGCGATCGGCGCTCGATGTCGTGCCATGGCCCCATCACCAGCGCGTCACGCACGATCAGCCAGCCAGTATGGGTCTGCCAGGTGGTCTCCATGATCAGGCTGCCGGGAAGGTAGCGGCGGGCGGACGGCACCGAGACGCCGTAGGGGCCCAGCCGGAAATGGCCGGCGCTACGGTCCAAGATCGCACCGAAAACACTCGGAGAGTCCGGCCGTGGCACACACATCCACTCCACCGATCCGGCCGGAGAGATCAGGCACGTCGTCTCCCAGTCCGACAGAAATGCGTAGTCGGCGATCGGCGGAAACGGGTTCCGCAGTGCTCCGCTGGGAGCAAAGGGCGCGGGCGCGCTCAAATCAATGGGTGCAGCGATGGCCGTGCCAGGGGCCGATTGAAACGCTTCCCCGGGCTCGGCGTCGGCGGGCTGGACGTGCAGGACCATCCCGACATCATCATCTTTCGACCGGCCCGGCGTCCATGCTTTCGCTGAGGTGGCGTTGCTCTCACCTGGCCGCGGCGTCTGGCATACCGCGGTGCGTGCTCGGGTAGCGGACCGATCGCGATCAGGTACCCGACCAGTCGCCGCAAGGCCACCGCCGCCGCGATCACGTTCGCATGGATCATCCGTTGCGCCGCCTGAAGAATCACCGTCGGCATCCAGCCGTGCCCGCACCCGGGCCAGGTGCCGCGTCGACACTCGCCCCGCCCGCTTGCGGGGACGGACCCGGCACCAGAGCGATGTGCTGATGCGCGCCCGGAAGGTGGGCCAGGTCGAGAGTCATCGATTCGTTCTGTATCTCCATGTGGACGATGTCGACGAGTTGATGCGGAATCTAGGTGAACCGCGGCCCCGAACCGAGTTCGTCGAGCAGCCGCAAGGTGCTTGCGTGCACCGTGTCTCCCCGGAAGTCACGCAGGAAGTCAGCGTGTTTTTCCATCACCGTGACTTTTACCCCGGCTCGGGCCAACAGCAGGCCGAGCATCATGCCCGCCGGTCCGCGCCGGCGATGAGACAGGTCGCTGCCTCAGGTTTGGAGGATGATGCGGGCGGCATCCGCCGATCTCGACACAATTGGTTTTGGCTGCCGGGCCGAATAGTGTGGGCGCGGTGAACGCGTTCCTGAATTGGTGGGACGGCAATGAGCTGTGGCTTTCGGGGCTCGCCTTCGTGCTGCAGGCCATGGTGGTGATGCCTATCGTGCTGGCGATGGCCTACGTCATGGCGGCGTTCCTGGACGGCCTGCTCGGCAAGGGCATCAAGTTGATGCGCCGCGTCCGCCATGCCGACGGGACGCTCGGGTAGCGCCGATGCCTCGGTCCCACGTCACCCTGGTTCTCGTTACGCTGGTGGTGCTGGTGATCGTCACATGGCTGTTAACACACTGAGGCACGCGCGCACCCGGTGCTGTTCGGTTGGTCACCGGCCCGGTGGCGGGCCGGTGAATTCCTGTTAGGCTTCGCGCCATGCGCGTGGCACCCGGTGTTTTGGAGTGCTGTGTTGTCGCGCACTGTTGTCGATGACTCCCTAACCCGGGTGCGGTCTGGTATGGATTTCGTGAATTCCGCCGAATTTTCCGGCGCCTTTCCGCAACAACGGGACAGATATCGGTAAGTCCGGCACTGGAGGGCCCCAATGCAATACGACATCGCCGGCGCACTGCGCTGGCGGCCCGCCGTCGCGCTCGCATTGATCATCGGTGTCGTCGCTGCTTGCCAGGGTGGCGCCAGCGACGTCGTCGGCGGCGGCGGGCCGGCGCACGCGCATACGACTATCACCCTGGTCGCCTATTCGGTCCCAGAACCTGGCTGGAGCAAGGTGATTTCGGCATTCAATGCCTCCGAAGAGGGCAAGAGCGTGCAGGTGATCACCTCCTACGGGGCATCCGGTGACCAATCACGCGGTGTGGTCGACGGCAAGCCGGCCGATGTCGTCAACTTCTCGGTCGAACCGGATATCACTCGGTTGGTGAAGGCCGGCAAGGTTTCCAAAGAGTGGAACACCGATGCCACCAAGGGCATCCCGTTCGGGTCGGTGGTGACGCTGGTGGTTCGTAAGGGCAATCCGAAGAACATCAGGGACTGGGATGACCTGTTGCGGCCCGGTGTGGAGGTCATCACGCCCAGTCCGCTGAGTTCGGGGTCGGCCAAGTGGAATCTCCTCGCCCCGTACGCGGTCAAGAGCAACGGCGGTAGCAATAGCCAGGCCGGTGTCGACTTCATCAACACGTTGGTACATCAACACGTCACGTTGCGCCCCGGATCGGGGCGGGAGGCCACCGACGTCTTTATCCAGGGCAGTGGTGATGTGTTGATCAGCTACGAGAACGAGGCCATTGCCACTGAGCGGGCGGGCAAGCCGGTCGAGCACATCAATCCGCAGCAGACCTTCAAGATCGAAAACCCGGTGGCGGTGGTAAGCACCAGTCCGCACCTCGATGCTGCCGTCACTTTCAAGAACTTCCAGTACACCGCCGCCGCCCAAAAGGTATGGGCGCAGGCCGGTTTTCGGCCGGTCGATCCCGCCGTTGCCGCCGATTTCCGGGACCAGTTCCCGGCGCCGGTAAAACTGTGGACAATTGCCGACCTCGGCGGTTGGGGCGCGGTGGATCCGCAGCTGTTCGACAAGAACAGCGGCAGTATCACCAAGATCTACACGCAGGCCACCGGATGACCGGATCCGTTCTGGGCGAAAGCACCGGCCCGGCCGCGGTCCGGCCCGAGTTCGACGGCGCTGGCGATGCTGCTGTGCGGACGCCTCCGGGCGCACGGCATCTCCGCGGATCGGGCTCACCATCCCTTCGGGTCGGGGTGGCGATGGTGTGGCTTTCCGTGATCGTGTTGCTGCCGCTGGCCGCGATCGCGTGGCAGTCTGTCGGCGGCGGCTGGCAGGCCTTCCGGCTGGCGGTCACGTCGAACGCCGCGCTGGAGTCGTTCCGGGTGACACTGACCATTTCCGCCGCGGTCACTGTCGCCAACCTGGTGTTCGGTCTGCTGGTCGCCTGGGTTCTGGTGCGCGACGACTTCGTCGGCAAGCGGCTGGTGGACACGCTTATTGACCTGCCGTTCGCGTTGCCCACCATCGTGGCCAGCCTGGTGATGTTGGCCCTCTACGGCAACAACAGCCCGGTGGGTCTTCATCTGCAGCACACCGCATGGGGTGTTGCGGTGGCGCTGGCCTTCGTCACCCTGCCGTTCGTGGTGCGCTCGGTTCAGCCGGTGCTGCTGGAGATCGATCGTGAGACCGAGGAGGCGGCAGCGTCATTGGGTGCCACCGCACCGAGGATCTTCACTTCGGTCGTGTTGCCATCGCTGACGCCGGCGCTGTTATCCGGTGCGGGGCTGGCGTTCTCGCGTGCGATCGGCGAGTTCGGTTCGGTGGTGCTGATCGGTGGTGCGGTGCCGGGGAAGACCGAAGTGTCGTCGCAGTGGATACGAACCTTGATCGAGAATGACGACCGCACCGGTGCTGCGGCGATATCGATTGTGCTGTTGTCGATCTCGTTCTTCGTGCTGCTGGTGCTGCGCATAGTCGGCGCGCGTGCGGCCAAACGCGAGGAGTTGGCTGCGTGACATCGTCATCGTGGGTTCGCTACCTGATCCGATATGTTGCGCTGGCGTATGTCTTCGTGTTGGTTGTTGTTCCGGTCGCGCTGATCTTGTGGCGAACCTTCCGGCCCGGGTTCGGTCAGTTCTTCGACTGGGTCAGCACCCCGGCGGCGATATCGGCGCTGAACTTGTCGCTGCTGGTGGTGGCCATTGTGGTGCCGCTGAACGTGATCTTCGGTATTCCGACGGCGTTGATGCTCGCGCGCAATCGGTTTCGCGGTAAGGGCGTGCTGCAGGCGGTCATCGATCTGCCGTTCGCGGTCTCGCCCGTCGTCGTAGGCGTCGCGTTGATCCTGCTGTGGGGATCGGCCGGCGCGATCGGCTTTGTCGAAAAAGACCTCGGGTTCAAGATCATCTTCGGTCTACCCGGCATCGTGCTTGCCAGCGTCTTCGTCACCCTGCCGTTTGTGGTGCGCGAGGTTGAACCGGTCTTGCACGAATTGGGGACCGACCAGGAGGAGGCGGCGGCAACCCTGGGTTCCGGTTGGTGGCAGACGTTTTGGCGGATCACGTTGCCATCCATTCGGTGGGGTTTGACCTACGGCATCGTACTGACCATCGCTCGCACCCTCGGTGAATACGGCGCGGTCCTCATGGTGTCGTCCAACCTGCCGGGGCGGTCGCAAACGTTGACACTGCTTGTCTCGGATCGCTACAACCGCGGGGCTGAGTACGGCGCCTACGCGCTGTCGACGCTGCTGATGGGTGTTGCCGTAGTGGTCCTGATCTTCCAGATGGTTCTCGACCTTCGCCGGGCGCGGGCGGCCCGGCAGGCCTGACAAGGAGACTCTGAAATGACTGCTGCCGTAACCGCTTCCGGAACCGACCGCGGTGACCACGCGATCGTCGTGCGGGACGCCTACAAGCACTATGGCGATTTCGTCGCATTGGACCATGTGAACTTCGTCGTACCGACTGGTTCGCTGACGGCGCTGCTGGGCCCCAGTGGCTCGGGCAAGTCGACCCTGTTGCGTACCATCGCCGGCCTCGACCACCCTGACAGCGGAACGGTCACCATCAACGGTCGTGACGTGACCAATGTGCCGCCGCAGCGTCGTGGTATCGGATTCGTGTTCCAGCACTACGCCGCGTTCAAGCACCTAACCGTTCGTGACAACGTGGCGTTCGGCCTGAAGATCCGCAGGCGCCCCAAAGCCGAGATCAAGGCCAAGGTCGACAACTTGCTGGAAGTAGTGGGGCTGAGCGGATTTCAGAGCCGCTATCCCAATCAGCTGTCCGGTGGCCAGCGACAGCGGATGGCGCTGGCCCGGGCGCTGGCGGTCGACCCGCAAGTACTGCTGCTCGATGAGCCGTTCGGAGCGCTCGACGCCAAGGTGCGCGAGGATCTCCGGGCCTGGTTGCGGCGCTTACATGACGAGGTGCACGTGACCACGGTGCTGGTTACCCACGATCAGGCCGAGGCGCTGGATGTCGCGGATCGGATTGCCGTGCTCAACCATGGCCGCATCGAGCAGATCGGATCTCCTACCGACGTCTACGACGCCCCGGCGAACGCGTTCGTGATGTCTTTCCTGGGTTCAGTTGCCACGCTTAACGGAACCTTGGTCCGACCGCACGATATCCGGGTTGGCCGGACTCCCGATATGGCGGTCGCCGCCGCTGATGGCACGGCGGAGTCCACCGGTGTCGTACGCGCCACCGTCGATCGCGTGGTGGTGCTTGGTTTCGAGGTGCGCGTGGAATTGACCAGTGCCGCCACCGGCAGCCCTTTCACGGCCCAGATCACTCGGGGAGATGCCGAGGCGCTGGCCTTGCGCGAAGGTGACACCGTTTACGTGCGGGCTACCCGAGTGCCGCCGATCGCCGTTAACGAGACGGCGCCCAGTACCGACGGTGCGGCCGGCGCTGATGAGATCACGCTGACGTCGGCGTGACTTACGGGTTTTCGTCGTCTTCCGCGGCGAGGAGCTTTTCGGGGCCAGCGCGAGTGCCGTCAGGACGCGTGCAACCCACATTCGGTTTTGGCCAGCCCCTGCCAGCGTCCACTGCGCGGGTGGGCGCCTTCGACGGGCTTGGCCGTGCACGGGGCGCAACCGATTGACGAGTAGCCATCGTAGACAAGCGGGTTCACCAGTACATCGTGCTCGGCAATGTAGTTCTGCACGTCCTGGTCGGTCCACGCCGCCAGCGGGTTGACCTTCACCAGTTTGAAGGACTCGTCGAAGCTGATCAGCGGGGCGTTGGCGCGGTTGGGCGCATCCGCCCGGCGCAGCCCGGTCACCCACGCGGAGTATCCGCGCAGTGTCCTGCCCAGCGGCGCCACCTTGCGCAGCTGGCAGCACTCGCCCGGGTCCCGGGCGAACAGGTCCTTACCCAGCAACTTGTCCTGCTCGGCTACCGTCTGCTCGGGAGTGACATTGAGCACCCGGACGTCGTAGACGGACTCGATCGCATCCCGGGTACCGATGGTCTCCACGAAGTGGTAGCCGGTGTCCAGGAAGATCACCGGCACACCCGGCCGGACCTTGGCGGCCAGATCGATCAACAAGGCCTCCTGCATGCTGGAGGCCACCACGTAGTTGCACGTGGCCCAGCCGCGAGGTCCGTTGACACCGCCGAACGTTTCGTCGGTCCAACGCAACACGTCGGTGGCGCTGGCGCCGTCAAGCTCCGCAGCGCCACGCGCCGCCAACTCGCGCAATTGGGCTTCGGTCGGCTTCGTTACTCTGTCGTTCATCGAAGATCGTCCTCGTCTGCTCGAATGGCCCACTGCGCGAAGCGTTCACCCGCGCCGCGGCGCTTCAGGAAGTTGCGCGCCACCCGGTCGATGTAGTCGCCCAGCTCGTCGCTGGTGACCTTGTGCTGGCGCAGCTTTCGGCCGAACCCGCTGTCCAGGCCCAGGCTGCCGCCAAGGTGAACCTGGAAGCCTTCGACCGAACCGCCGTGACCGTCGTCGACCATCTGGCCCTTGAATCCGATGTCGGCGATTTGAATTCGCGCACATGAGTTCGGACAGCCGTTGATATTGACGGTGATCGGCACGTCCAGCGCAGAGTTGATGTCCTCGAGCCGGCGCTCCAGTTCGGGTACCAAAGACTGTGCGCGGACCCGGGTTTCGGCGAACGACAACTTGCAGAACTCGATCCCGCTGCACGCCATCAGGTTCCGACGCCACTGTGACGGTCGCGACTGAAGCCCCAATGACTCCAGGCTGGCGATCAACTCGCCGAGGTTGTGGTCGGGCACGTCGAGGATGACTAGTTTCTGGTAAGGGGTGAACCGAATCCGGTCCGAACCAGCCCGTTCGGCCAGGTCCGCGACCGCAGAGAGGATGGTGCCCGACACCCGCCCGGCGATTGGGGCAACCCCGACGGCGTTGCGTCCGTTCTTCAGCCGCTGCACTCCGACGTGATCGATCGGATGCTCGATCGGCTCGGGGGCTGGGCCATCGATGAGTGGACGGTTGAGGTATTCCCGTTCGAGAATTTCACGGAACTTTTCTATGCCCCAGTCCTTGATCAGGAACTTCAGCCGTGCCTTGGAGCGCAGTCGCCGGTAGCCGTAGTCGCGGAACACTGAGGTCACCGCCGCCCACACCTCGGGTACCTCCTCGAGGGGAACCCACGCGCCGACTCGCTGGGCCAGCATCGGGTTGGTGGACAGTCCGCCTCCGACCCACAGGTCCAGGCCGGGCCCGTGCTCGGGGTGGTTGACGCCGATGAAGGCGATGTCGTTGATCTCGTGCGCGACGTCTTGCAGACCGGAGATGGCGGTCTTGAACTTGCGCGGTAGGTCGGCGAAGTCGGGTTTGCCGATGTAGCGGCGCACGATCTCGTCGATCGCCCACGTGGGGTCGAGCACCTCGTCGAGCGATTCACCGGCCAACGGCGAGCCCAGCACTACCCGTGGGCAGTCACCGCATGCCTCGGTGGTGTGCAGCCCGACCTCGTCCAGCCGTCGCCAGATCTGCGGAACGTTCTCGACTTCGATCCAATGGAGTTGCACATTTTCCCGGTCGGAGAGGTCGGCGGTGTCGCGGGCGAATTCGGTCGAGATCTGGCCCAGCGCCCGCAGCGCGGCAGTCGACAGCGCGCCGCCGTCGCAGCGCACCCGCAGCATGAAGTATTTGGCTTCGAGCATCTCGATGTTCTCGTCGCCGGTGAAGCTGCCGTCGTAGCCCTGTTCCCGCTGGGTGTAGAGACCCCACCAACGAAAGCGTCCGCGCAGGTCGGTTTTGTCGATGCTGTCGAACCCGGCCTTGGCATAAACGTTTTCGATGCGTTCCCGGACATCGAGCGGGTTACCGGCTTTCTTGAATTCTTCATTGGCGTTCAGTGGCTCACGATTTCCCAGTGCCCACTGTCCGTCATTGCGGACTTTTGCGGGATGGGCTGTGGTCATCCGAGGGGTCTCCTTCGCGAAGCTTTCCAGCACGCACAGCACAGGTCGCCGAAATTTTTTGGGCGGCGCAGAACCGGTGGCCAGCTGGAGATGCAGGTGGGCTGGGTCTACGAGATCAAGGCAGACAGATACAGCTACAGACGCGCTTGAGATCAATGTGCCGCCGCGCTACCAGCGCAATGCGCAGGGCGGGCTGGGCGACAATCACGGCCCCATTCTGCCACGGCTGATTATCAGCCGTGACACCAGGTCGCAGATCTCGTCACATGGGTCACGCCGCCGGGGTTGAGCAGAGCCGAAAGCCGTCATCAGGGTGAGGTCGCGGACAGGCCCGAGCAGGATTGACGGCCCCCGGCTCGACCTGCTCGCCGTGCGATGATTTGTTATGGCCCTTCGCGAGGAACCGGTTGACCTGCCCGACATAAAGCCGAGGTCTGGGCAGCCGTTCGGGGTGTACGTGCATGTCCCGTTCTGCATAACCCGCTGCGGCTATTGCGACTTCAACACCTACACCCCGGCGGAGTTGGGCGGTGTCAACCCGGACGCCTGGCTGCTGGCACTGCGCACGGAGCTGCAACTGGCGGCCGCGCGGGCGCACGCACCAACGGTGGACACCGTATTCGTCGGCGGCGGGACGCCGTCGCTGCTGGGTGGTGAGCGGCTGTCCGCGCTGCTGGACATGGTGCGCGAGTACTTCGTGCTGGCACCGGATGCCGAGGTCACCACCGAGGCCAACCCCGAGTCGACATGGCCCGAATTCTTCGACGCCATCCGTGCTGCCGGTTTTACGCGGGTATCACTCGGCATGCAGTCGGTGGCGCCGCGAGTGCTGGCCACCCTCGACCGCGTGCACTCGCCGGGCCGTGCGTCGGCCGCGGCCCGGGAGGCGATGGCCGCCGGCTTCGAACACGTCAATCTCGACCTGATCTACGGCACCCCGGGCGAGTCCGACGACGACCTGATGCGTTCCGTCGACGCGGCGATCGAGGCCGGTGTCGATCATGTGTCTGCGTATGCCCTGCTCGTCGAGGAGGGCACCGCACTTGCCCGGCGGGTCCGGCGCGGCGAGCTGGCCGCTCCCGACGACGATGTCTTGGCGCGCCGCTACGAGTTGGTCGACGCCCGGTTGTCCGCGGCCGGGATGAACTGGTACGAGGTATCCAACTGGTCCCGACCGGGCGGCGAATGCCGGCACAATCTCGGCTACTGGGACGGTGGTCAGTGGTGGGGCGCAGGGCCGGGAGCACATGGCTACGTCGGCGCGACGCGCTGGTGGAATGTCAAGCACCCCAACGCCTATGCCGAGATGCTGGCCGGTCCCTCGCTGCCGATCGCGGGTTTCGAGCAGCTCGGCACCGACACCCTTCACACCGAAGAAGTGCTGTTGAAAACCCGGCTACGCCAAGGCCTTCCGCTAGATCGGCTGGATGCCGGCGAACGCCAACGCGCCGAGGCGGTGATCGCTGACGGGTTGTTGGTGTGCGAGGGTGACAGGCTGGTCCTCACCACCCGCGGACGGCTGCTGGCCGACGCGGTGGTGCGCACGCTGCTGGGATAACCCCGGTTCGCCGGTCCTTGGGTCTCAGCAGCACTAGAACCAGTGCGCGACCAAGCGGTTGATCTCGATGTACAGCGGGATTCCGATGGTGACGTTGTAGGAAAACGTCAAACCCAGTGATGCGGCCAAAGGCAGGGTTGGGCTGGCTTCGGGGATCGCCAGCCGCTGGACCGCCGGGACGGCGATGTAAGACGCCGCGCCGCAGAGCACCGCGAACAACACGTAGGTTCCCGGCTTGAAATCGGCGTGGGTGAGAGCCGCGTAGCCGTGGGCAACGATGATCCCCAGCGGCGCAAAGATATTCGGCGCCAGCAGGCCGAAGGCGATGAAACTCATGCCCGCCGATCGCAGGTCCTTCAATTTGCGGGAGGCCGTCATGCCCATCTCGAGCAGGAACAGGCAGAGCACGCCCTGGAACGCCATGACGAAGAACTTGTCGTCGTCGGCAACGACCTTTTGTCCCTGCAGCCCACTGACGAGGCCGATGATGATGCCGCCGATGAGCAGGACCAGCCCAGGGTTGAGGAAGACTTCCTGGAAGAGCTCACGGGAGAAAATGGGCATCCTCTTGCCCCGCGGGCGGGCTGGAGTTGGGCTCCCAGTCCGGATGGTCCAGCTTCTCCAGCGAGAACTCCAGCTCTTGCTCGATCCCCCGCGCGTTCTCGGTCTCCAGGCTCTGGCCGTGCGGGGGCTGTGCCGCGGTGCCGGGCCCGACTCCGACTTTGACCGGTGCGGTGTAGCCGGGCTCGTCGGGCATGTAGCCCGCCGTGTCCATCCCGCGGTGCCGCAGTCGCGCCACCAGGTACAGCGCCACCAGACAGCCGGGAATCTCCATGACGGCCAGCATCACGGGCATGTAGGCGTTGAAGGCGATGCCCACGGCGGTCAGGACGGCCACGCAGGTGGCGAAAGTTCCTGCCGAGTCTGACCCGTAATAACCGGCGACTGTCGCTCGGTCGACTTTTCTCAGGGAAGTCAGTGCATTCAGCAGGAAGTAGGCCAAACCGCCGATCACGAAGTTCAGCACGAAGCCCAACACCATGAATCCCACGATGGAGCCGACGCTGCCGGCGCTGATCTTGGCGAGTTCTTCACCCCCGTGCCAGCCGATGGCCAGCAGCAGGTACATGGTCAGGCCCTGGTAGATCACATACGGGAACTCAAACCGCACCTTCAGGATCGGGATCAGGAAGCCGAAGTAAAAGAACAGCAGGAGTGGCTTGAATAGGTTGTGGGTGAAGTTGTGCCAGAACTCTTGCAGCATTTGTGCCTCCTCGAATTGATGCGGTGGTCGGAGGAAGCACCGTCCGCAAGCGGGCAACCACGAACATCCTGACGACCGTGGAAAAATTTAGCCCCGCTGCTGCCAAACCGCCACTCGAATGGGAAGCGAGAAGTCCGGCCGCATCCAAGCGGCGCCCGACCGAGCGGATGTGAAAAACCGCTCGTCACAGCCCTGTGGACGGCGCCCAATAACATGGGTCAGGCATTCTTGATCACCGTTAATTTGGTGGGAATCTGCTGTGCGTTTACTGTGGGATCAATGCAGAATTAGCGCGCCGATGAAATCAACGAGGGCCGGACCCCGGTCCCGCGTTTGCGATGCGTCACCGAGACCCATGCCGACGGCGAGTAGTGCGTCGTGATCTCCTCGAAACCGTCGACGCGGGAAACCGAGAGGACACCGGTCTGTGGGTTGATTTCGAGTTCGTCGCCTTCGGATGCGTGGACTTCTTCGCCGTCCGCAAGCCGGATTACGAACATGATGTTCCTCTCAATAGATGGGTAGATCCTAGCGATCACCGTTCGATCGCGGGCTACCCGTCGCAATAAACGCTTCGCACGCTCCTTCACTCGCCTGCGTGGTGTGATACGACTCGCACCGCCCCGAAGCATCTCGGGTGTTCCTCGTTCACCGAGCCGCTCCCCCGGCGTTCGTCGCGGTTAGGCATCGATAGTAGGAGAACTCGGGTTACGGAAGTCACTCGTTGAGCAGCCAGAACGTAAACGGGTGGGAAACGATCGGAGTCTTCGTGGTCACAGATGGGTGGCGTGGTCCGCCGCACAAGGCGGCTGTGGGATCGGCCGGCTGGGTGAAATCGGGGCGACGCGGCCCTGAGCGCCAGCCCCCGACCAGGTGCCGTCGAGCCGGCTGCCGCTTTCTGCTCCGGGTGACATTTATCCAGGCGCGGCAGCCGGCGGGGGCCGGCCGAGGGAAGCTCGCGCGCCTTACATAGGTTAGGCTACATTTACTAACTGTGATTGAGGCCAGCGTCGACACAAGTTCCGCCAGCTCCGCGTCATCGCCGATTCCGCTCCCCGCGCATATCCACCCGGCCGACTTGGCGGCAGAGCTGGCCGCAGCGCTGCCTGAGCGAGTCGGCGAGGAGTACCTGCTCTACGAGCACGGTGGTCAATGGGTGCTGGCTACCGGTGTGCAGGCGATGGTCGAGCTCGACAGCGACGAACTGCGTGTGATCCGCGACGGCGTCACTCAGCGGCAACAGTGGTCCGGGCGGCCGGGACCGGTCCTTGGTGAAGCGGTCGACCGGCTGCTCCTCGAAACCGACCAAGTTTTCGGCTGGGTCGCCTTCGAATTCGGCTTCTACCGCCATGGGCTACAGCACCGGCTGGCGCCGCGAACGCCGCTGGCTCGAGTGTTCTGGCCGCGCACCCGCATCGTGGTGAGCCGGGAGGGGGTTCGTCTGTTCGGCGCACCGGACAGCCACCGCGACGCGGTCCTCGGGTTCCTCGGCGACGGCGTGCCCGACGTGCGCGACGCCCGCGCCGTCGACGTAATCGCGGACCCGTCCGATTACCGCGATCGGGTGGCGACGGCCGTTCGCGAGATCGCCGCCGGCAGCTACCACAAGGTGATCTTGTCCCGTTGCGTCGAAGTGCCTTTCGCGCTCGACTTCCCGTCCACCTACCGGCTGGGCCGTCGGCACAACACCCCGGTGAGGTCGTTTCTCTTGCGGATGGGCGGAATTCGCGCCGTGGGCTACAGCCCCGAACTCGTCGCGGCCATTGGCCGCGACGGCGCCGTGGTGACCGAGCCATTGGCCGGAACCCGCGCGCTTGGTCGTGGTCCGGTGCGTGACCGTCAGGCTCGCGACGAATTGGAATCGAATTCCAAAGAGATTGCTGAGCACGCTATTTCGGTGCGGAGCTCGCTGCAGGAGATCACCGAGATCGCCGAGCCGGGCACCGCGGTGGTCACCGAATTCATGACCGTGCGGGAACGGGGAAGTGTGCAGCACCTCGGCTCCACGGTCACCGCTCGTCTGGACGCGTCCAGTGACCGGATGGACGCGCTGGAAGCGCTTTTTCCGGCGGTCACCGCGTCCGGCATCCCGAAAGCGGCCGGCGTCGAGGCGATCCTGCGCCTCGACGAGGGCCCGCGAGGGCTGTATTCCGGTGCGGTTGTGATGGTCTCGGCGGACGGTGGGCTCGACGCGGCACTGACACTGCGGGCGGCCTACGAACGCGACGGGAAGACCTGGTTGCGCGCCGGTGCCGGCATCATCGAAGGGTCCGACCCCGAGCGGGAGTTCGAGGAGACCTGCGAGAAGCTGTCCACCCTCGCGCCGTACCTGATCGCACGCCCATAGCGTCTGACGCACTGCCCGGCCCTGGCTGAAGTCGGTTGAGTCCGTCCCGTCATGCGGCGTTGTGATCGGCGGATGGGCGTGGTGACCAACGCTTCCCGCGTGGGGACTTTCGGCCCTAGTCGATACCGGGGTCGGCCCGCAAGGCTCCTGTCGGGTCGCAATCGCTATAGCAAAGCAAAGCAAAGAAAGCGGGGTCGCTGCTTCGTGTACGCACCCGAGCAGTGTTCGGTGCGGGGATTCCCCGACGTCTCCGTGTTTTACGGCGGCCGGGTCGGTGCCTCGCAGGCCGAGCGGGTAGCGCATGCGATCGGCCGAGAGCTGGACCGCCGTGGTGTCAGTGGGGGTGCCCGGGTGCGGCTGAAGACGGGGAACTGTGGCGGCGGGCCGATGCTGGTACAGGTGAACCTGCGGGTCGGGGATACGCCGGTACGGGTGCAGGCGGTCACCGCAGGCATCGATGACCTGCTGCCGGCGCTGGCCGGGCTGGAGCATCAGATCGACCGGGTAGCCGCGCAGTGGCGTCCCCGTCCCTGGCCCGACCCGACCCGCCGAATGTTGACCGTGCCTGCCGGGGCGGTCATCACTCGCCGCAAATCGGTTGCGCTGCAACGCGCCACCCCATCCGAGGCGGCAGCAGTGATGGATGCCATGGACTACGACGCGCATTTGTTCACTGACGCCGAAACCGGCGAGGACGCGGTCGTCTACCGGGCAGGACCGTCGGGGCTGCGGCTGGCCCGCCAGTACCATGTCTTTCCCCCGGGCTGGGCGTGGTCGCCGGCCGACGCCGGCCCACCGGTGCCGCTGATTGTGAATTCCCGTCCGACGCCGACTCTGGCCGAGGAGACCGCGGTGCGCCGGGCCTGCGCGCACGGCCTGCGAATGCTGTTCTTCACCGATCCGGCCAGTGGCCGTGGCCGGCTGCTGTACCCGCGCTACGACGGCGACCTCGGGTTGATCGCCCCGACCCCTGACGGCCCGCGCCTACCCCGTCACCGCTCCTGGAAGCGCGGATAAACACAATCGGGAGCACCGGTGCGGCGTGTCTCACTTGCATGTGACCGGCTTACACAGATATATTGAACGTTACTGACAGAAACAGATAACTGGGAGGGCTCCGTGTCCAAGGACCTGACTAACTTGCAGCTACTCCACGAGCTCGAGCCTGTGGTTGAGCCTCTGCTCAACCGTCACCTCTCGATGTTCAAAGAGTGGAACCCGCACGACTACATTCCGTGGTCGGACGGCAAGAACTTCTACGCCCTCGATGGGCAGGACTGGGAGCCCGGGCAGGGCCGGCTACCCGACGTGGCGCTGGTCGCGATGGTGCAGAACCTGCTGACCGAGGACAACTTGCCGTCGTATCACCGTGAGATCGCGATGAACTTCAGCATGGACGGCCCCTGGGGGCAATGGGTGAATCGGTGGACCGCCGAGGAGGCCAGGCACAGCACCGCACTGCGCGACTACCTGGTGGTCACCCGCGCGGTCGACCCGGTCGAGCTGGAAAAGCTGCGCATGGAGCAAATGACACGGGGCTTCAGCCCGGGCCAGAATCACCAGGGGGATATGTTCGCTGACACCGTGTTCGACTCGGTCATGTACGTCTCGTTTCAGGAGCTGGCCACCCGCGTCTCGCACCGCAACACCGGTAAAGCCAGTAACGACCCGATCGCAGAGCAGTTGATGGCCAGGGTGTCGCACGACGAGAACCTGCACATGATCTTCTATCGCGACGTCAGCGCCGCGGGTCTGGACATCGCGCCCAACCAGGCGATCAAGTCGGTGCACCGGATTCTGCGTAACTTCAAGATGCCCGGGTTCACGGTGCCGGAGTTCCGGCGCAAGGCCGTGATCATCGCCGTCGGTGGCGTCTACGACCCGCGCATACATCTCGAAGAGGTAGTCATGCCGGTGCTGCGGAAGTGGCGCATCTTCGAACGCGAAGACTTCACCGGCGAGGGCGCCTGGATGCGTGACGATCTCGCCCTGCTGATCAAGGAGATCGAGGAATCCTGCGAGAAATTCGAGGAGTCCAAGCGGCGCTACCTCGAGCGCGAAGCTCGCCGAACCGAGAAGATCACCGCCAGCAAGGTGCTCAAAACCGAAGGGACGCTGACGCTCAGCGGACACTGATCGGCTTGTCTTCGGTTCCGATGACCTCTGGAGGTGGTCGCCGAGGATGACCACTCGGACACCATCTCCGGGTCCGTCGGCTCGGCCGCGGTTATGCCGGCTGAGCCGAAACGTGGATGGCAATCGCCTTTTTGTCGATCTTGCCGATCGGCGTCGTGGGCAACGCTGACATCGCGACCAGCATGTCGGGCCGGGCATGCACGGCCACGCCGCGCTCGTCGAGGTAGGCGTTGAGCTCGGCCAGACCGACCGGCGTCCCGGTGAATACCACTGCCGCGCAGATCTTTTCACCCAGGTAAGGATCGGGGACCGGAATCGCCGCGGCCGAGAGGATCGCCGGGTGGCTCAGCAGTTGCTCTTCGAGGTCCGCCGCGGCGACGGTTTCACCGCTGCGGCAGATCACGTCTTTGATCCGGCCGGTGACCACCAGATAGCCGTCCTGCCGGAGGCGGACCAGGTCGCCGCTGCGGTAGAAGCCGTCGGGATCGAAGCTGCGCTCGTTGTCGCGCTCGGCAGCAAAGTAGCCGTTGATCGTGTACGGGCCGCGTACCAGGAGTTCGCCTTCTTCGCCCGGCGCCACCGATTCGCCGGTGGCGCCGACGACACGCAGTTCGTCTGCGGTGCATAACGGCCGCCCCTGGGTGTGGTCGACGAGTTCCGGCCGATCGTCCGGGCGGGTGTAGCTCAGCAATCCCTCCGCCATCCCGAACACCTGTTGCAGGCCCGGGGTCAGCACGTCGCGCAGCAGGCGAGCGTCCTGAGGCTCCAGCCTGGCCCCGCCAACTTGTACGAGCCGCAGGGACTTTGGGGTCACCGGCTCCCAGTCGCAGGCTTGTGTCCATAGTTTGGCCAGGGCCGGCACCAGGGCGGTGACCGTGACGCCGTGGCGCGCGATGGCGGCAAACGCCGCCTCGGGGCTGGGGTCGGTGCCGAACACGGTGGTGGCGCCCACCGTCATCGCGCCGAGCAGGCCCGGACAGGCCAGCGGGAAGTTGTGACCGGCCGACAGCACCACCAGATAGACGTCGTCGGAACTGAGCCGGCACACTTCGGCACTGGCGGCCGCGTTGAACACGTAGTCGTCGTGGGTGCGGGGTATGAGTTTTGGGGTGCCGGTGGTGCCGCCGGAAACCAGCAGCACGGCAGGCGATCCCGGATCTGCCGGCGGTGCCGGCGACCCCGCGGGTGCTTGATCGCACAGTTGCGCCCACGAGGTGAACGGCCCGGGATCGCCGTCGACGATCACCTGCTTGAGCGTGGGGTGACCCTGGACCAGGTCGCGCGCCATCGCCGGGTAGTCGAAACCGTTTGCCGCATCGGCGATCAGCAGCCCGGTGGCCTTGCTGATTGCGGCGAAGTGTCCCAATTCGGCGGCCCGGTGGCCGGGGAGACACATGACAGGAATCGCCCGCGCCCGCAGCAGCCCGAACAACGCCACCGCGAACTGGCAGCTGTTCGGCAGTTGTAGCAGTACCCGGTCGCCTGGCGTGATGCCGAGACCGCGCAGTCCGGTGGCGGCGTGGTCGGCCCGGTCGTACAGTTCGGCGTAGCTCAATCCGCGATCGCCGGCGGCGTCGATGACGGCGATTCGTTCAGGCCAGCGCTGCGCCGCGTCGGTCAGGATCGTGTCCAGGGTTCGCCCCGCCCAATAGCCGGCCGCGCGGTAGGCGGCGGTCCGATCGGCGGGGAACGGCACGAACCCGTCCCGGCCGCCCGTCAGCGGCTGCGGTGCGTTCGGGGCCATCCCTAATTCCTTTGACGGGGGCTTTGACAGGGGCGTAGTAGCGGCGATGCGGGGAGCAAGGATAGGGTAACCGAAGGTTAGGGCAGCCTGTGCTAATTCTAGGAGGATTTCGTGGTGCGTGCCCCGGCACACGCGGAGGACATCCGGTCCGAGGTGGCCGAACTGCTCGGCGTCCGCGTCGACGCCGTTCATCCAGCCGGCAACCTCGTCGGACAGGGTCTGGACTCGATCCGGATGATGACGCTGGCCGGTCGCTGGCGCCGCCGGGGCATCGCCGTCGATTTCGCCGCGCTGGCCGCCACACCGACGATCGAGGCCTGGGCCGAGCTGGTGGCCGTCGGCTCGGCGACCCGGGGGCACGCCCCGCTTGCAGGGGACGGCGCTGACCAACACGCCGACGAAGCTGCCCTGCCCGTTGACGCGCCCGCCGAGCCTTTCCCGCTCGCCCCGATGCAGCACGCGATGTGGGTCGGCCGCCAGGACAACCAGGAGTTCGGCGGGGTGGCCGGGCACCTCTACGTCGAGTTCGACGGTGGCCCGGTCGACCCAGAGCGGCTGCGCATCGCGGCCACCGCGCTGGCGCTTCGCCACCCGATGCTGCGCGTGCAGTTCCTGCCCGACGGCACGCAGCGCATCAAACCGGCGTCCGAATGCCGGGACTTCCCGGTCGCGGTCGAGGACTTGCGCAGTGCCGGGGACTTCGGTCAGCGGCTGGCAGCCATCCGTGCGGCGAAGTCGCACCAGCAGCTCGACGGCGCGGTGTTCGAACTCGCGTTGACGCTGCTGCCCGGTCAGCGTTCGCGGCTGCACGTCGATTTGGACATGCAGGCCGCCGACGCCATGAGCTACCGCACCCTGATGGCCGATCTCGCGGCGCTGTATCTCGGTCGCGAGTTGCCCGAATTGGGTTACGCCTACCTGCGATACCGCCAGGTCATCGAGGCAGCAGAGGCACGACCGCAACCGGCCCGCGACGCCGACCGGGACTGGTGGGCGCAGCGCATCCCGCAGTTGCCGGACCCGCCGGCGTTGCCATCAATCGGCGGTCGTGACTCGCGCAACGGCACCCGGCGCTGGCACTGGCTGGACCCGGCGACCCGCGACGCGCTGTTTCACCACGCCCAGGCGCGCGGCATCACCCCGGCGATGACGATGGCGGCGGTGTTCGCCAATGCCCTGGCGCACTGGTCGACCACGTCGCGCTTCCTGCTGAACGTCCCGCTGTTCGGGCGCCAGGCTGTGCACCCCGACGTCGACCTGCTGGTCGGCGACTTCACCTCGTCCCTGCTGCTCGACGTCGACCTCACCGCCGCGGACACCCCGGCGGCGCGGGCGCAGGCGGTGCAGGACGCGATGCGGACGGCCGCCGCTCATTGCGCCTACCCCGGGCTGTCGGTGTTGCGCGATCTCAGCCGCCATCGCGGCACCCAGGTGCTGGCGCCGGTGGTGTTCACCAGCGCGCTCGGACTCGGCGAGCTCTTCGGTCCCGCGGTCACCGAGCAATTCGGCACGCCCGCATGGATCATTTCCCAAGGCCCCCAAGTGCTGCTCGACGCGCAGGTCACCGAGTTCGACGGCGGGGTGCTGGTGAACTGGGACGTGCGAGATGGCGTTTTCGCACCGGGCGTCATCGACGCCATGTTCGCCCACCAGATCGACGAACTGCTGCAACTGGCCCGCACCGACGACGCCTGGGACGCTCCGGGCCAGCCGGTGCTGCCGGCCGCGCAGCGCGCGGTGCGCGACGCGGCCAACAGCGGCACCGCCGGGTCCAGCGGCGAAGGGCTGCACGACGGATTCTTTCGCCAGGCAGCGCGGCAGCCCGACGCACCGGCGGTGGTTTCCGTCTCTGGTGACCTCAGCTACGCGCAATTGCGCGATCAGGCGTTGGCGGTGGCCGCGGCGTTGCGTGCCGCCGGGATCGGTACCGGCGACACGGTCGCGGTGATGGGCCCCAAGACAGCCGAACAGGTGCCGGCCCTGCTGGGGATCCTGGCCGCCGGCGGCGTCTACCTGCCGATCGGCGCCGACCAGCCACCCGACCGCGCGCAGCGCATCCTGACAACCGGCGGCGTGCGCCTGGCCCTGGTGTGCGGCACGCAACGGCTGTCGTTACCGGTGCCCACTCTGACCATCGCCGACGTGCTGCGTAACGCGCCGTTCGTCGGCGCGCCTGACATTCGGCTTGCGGCAACCGATCCCGCGCAGCTCGCGTACGTGTTGTTCACTTCCGGGTCAACCGGGGAGCCCAAGGGCGTGGAGATGGCACACGACGGCGCAATGAACACCGTGGAGTTCCTTACTCATCACTTTGACATCCGCTGCGCCGACCGGTGTTTGGCCCTGTCCACGCTGGAATGCGACTTGTCGGTGCTCGACATCTTCGCCACCTTGCGGGCCGGTGGTGCGGTCGTCGTGGTCGATGAAGCGCGGCGCCGCGACCCCGACGCCTGGGCCAGGCTCATCGACACCCATGAAGTCACGGTGCTGAACTTCCTGCCCGGTTGGCTGGAGATGCTGGCCGAGGTCGGCCACGGGCGGCTGGCGTCGCTACGGGTCGTGGCCACCGGCGGCGACTGGGTGCGCCCCGGCCTGGCTCGCCGACTGAAAGCACAAGCACCGAACCTGCGTTTCGCCGGCCTGGGCGGGGCTACCGAAACCGCGGTTCATGCAACCGTTTTCGAAGTCGGTGCGGACATGCCGGCGGACTGGACCGCTGTGCCCTACGGTAAACCATTCCCGAACATCGCCTGCCGGGTGGTCGATGACGCCGGCGCGGACTGCCCTGACTGGGTGGCCGGTGAGTTGTGGGTATCCGGACGCGGCATTGCGAAGGGTTACCGCGGACGGCCCGAACTGACCGCGCAGCGCTTTGTCGTCCATGACGGCCGGCGCTGGTACCGCACCGGCGATCTGGCCCGCTACTGGCCGGACGGCACTCTGGAATTCGTCGGCCGCGCCGATCACCGGGTCAAGGTCAGCGGGTATCGCGTCGAGCTCGGTGAAATCGAAGCTGCGCTGCGACGGGTACCCGGTGTGCGTGCGGCGGTGGCCGCTCTGCTGCCCGCGTCCGGTGACTCCGATGTACTGGCCGCGGCGGTCTGCCCAGAGAGTTTCAGTGATGCCGCGCCGACCGCCCGGCAGATCCGCGAGGCCCTCGCCGATCTCGTTCCCGCGCACATGATTCCGCGACATGTATCGCTGGTAGAGCGCATCCCCTTCACCGACGGCGGCAAGATCGACCGGAGTGCCGTCGCCGGCCGGCTGGCCGCGGCAGTGTCCGGGTCGGGCGATACCGGGTACCGGGCCCCGTCCACACCGCTGGAAGCCGCTCTTACCGCAATCGTCGCCGAGCTGCTCGGCCTTCCGGCCGGCGGCTGCCTCGGTGTCGACGATGACTTCTTCAGGCGCGGCGGGGATTCGGTAATGGCCACGCAGGCGGTGGCCCGCATCCGCACCTGGCTGGACGTCCCCGATGTAATGGTCGCCGACATCTTCGCCACCCGAACCGTTTCCGCACTTGCCGGCTTACTTTTCGGCCGTGAGCCGGACAGCACCCGCCTCGATCAGATCGGGCAGTTGTACCTGGAAGTCATCGGTTTGGACGCCCACTCGCTCGCGTCGGCGATCTCCAGAAGTCAAACGGCACAATGACATTCCGGACCGTCGCCAGTGTGTCGACCGCATTTGCGCCCTGGATCAAGCTGGTTCCGGGCCGCGGCGAGGCACCGTGCGCGGGTGCCACCGTGGTTTTTCCGCATGCCGGAGCGGCCGCCGCGAGCTACCGCGCATTGGCGACGGCTCTGGCCGGCGGCGGCGACACCTACATCGTGCAGTATCCGCAGCGGGCCGACCGGTTGTGCGATCCGGCGCCGGACACCGTGCCTGACCTTGCCCGCGGACTGTTCGACGCCGGGCCATGGTGTCACGTTGCGCCGCTGCGGCTGTTCGGACACAGCATGGGCGCCGTCGTCGCCTTCGAATTCGCCGGGATCGCCGAAGCGCACGGTGCAGACGTGCGGAAGCTGTGGGTGTCAGCCGGTCCGGCACCGTGCGTCGTTGCCGCAATGCCGGAACTGCCGACCAGTGACGACGGACTGCTCGCCGACATCGCCGACCTCGGTGGGACCGATCCCGAGCTGCTGGCCGACGAGGAGTTCGCCGAACTGCTGACCCTCGCGGCGCGGGCCGACTACCGGGCGTTGAACCGCTATCGCCCCGATCCCGCCGTCCGCATCCGTGCCGATGTGCATGTGCTGGGTGGGCGGGATGACCACCGCGTCGGCGCCGATGCCTTGCATAGGTGGAAAGACCACACCGCGGGCGCCTTCGAGCTGTCGTTCTACGACGGCGGCCACTTCTACGTCAACGAGCACATCCACGCCGTCGCCGCGCTGGTGAACGCCGATGTCTGACAACCGGGTCGACCCTGACCCCGCTGATCCGGTCGTCGTGGTCGGTATGGCGATCGAGGCGCCGGGCGGTGTCGACACCGCCGACGGTTACTGGGAATTGCTATCACAACAGCGGGAGGGACTGGCCCCGTTTCCCACCGACCGGGGCTGGCCGATCCGCGAGCTGCTGACCGGGTCTCGTCGCGAAGGCTTCAAGCCGATACAGGATTCGGGTGGGTTTCTCACCGGCGCAACGACGTTCGATCCCGCATTCTTCGGAATATCGCCGCGCGAGGCGACCGCGATGGATCCCCAGCAGCGGGTTGCGCTGCGGGTCGCGTGGCGTGCGCTGGAGAACAGCGGTATCAACCCCGACGATCTCGCCGGACACGATGCGGGTTGCTATGTCGGCGCTTCGGCCACCGGTTACGGCCCGGAGATGGCCGAGTTTTCACATCACAGCGGTCATTTGATCACCGGAATCGCATTGGGCGTGATCTCCGGGCGGATCGCGTACACGCTGGGGTTCGCCGGTCCGGCGCTGACCATCGACGCTTCGTGCGCGTCGGCGCTGGCCGCGTTTCATGTCGCGGTGCAATCGGTTCGAACCGGCGACTGCGATCTCGCGCTGACCGGCGGCGTTTGTGTGATGGGCTCGCCCGGGTTCTTCGTGGAGTTTTCCAGACAGCACGCGCTGTCCGACGACGGCCACTGCCGGCCCTTCTCCGCACATGCCACCGGAACGGTGTGGGCGGAAGGTGCGGCGATGTTTGTGCTGCAACGCGAATCGGCCGCTCGGCGCGACGGCCGGCGGATTCTCGCCGAGGTGCGTGCCAGCGCGGTCAATCAGGATGGCCGAACTGCCGGGCTGACCGCCCCCAACGGCGCCGCGCAGAGCCGCCTGTTTCGTCGGGCCATCGCGCAGGCGGGAGTTCGGCCCGATGAAGTCGGGATGGTCGAGGGGCACGGTACCGGAACCCGGCTCGGTGACGGCACCGAATTGCGCTCTCTGGCGGAGACTTACGGAGATACCGAATCCGGCAACGGCGCGTTGCTCGGATCGGTGAAGTCCAACGTGGGCCACGCGCAGGCCGCCGCCGGGGCGCTGGGCTTGGCCAAGGTTCTGGTCTCGGGCGAACACGGCGCCGTCCCGCCCACCCTGCACGCCGACGAGGCGAGCCATGAAATCGATTGGGAAAGCCAGGGACTGCGCTTGGCCCAGACTCTGACCCCGTGGCCGGCCAAGGACGGGCAGCGGATTGCCGCGGCATCCGCGTTCGGCATGAGCGGCACCAATGCGCATGTGATCGTTGCCGTTCGGCAGCCGCCCGTCCAACCAGGAACGGGTGCCGCCTGATGCTGGCTCATCCGCTGCCTGACGGCCGCATCCCGGTACTGCTCAGTGCCCACGAGGAAGATCTGATCGGCCAGGACGCCGCCGCGATCGTCAGCTATCTGCGGCGCAACCCCGGACCTTCAGTGGCTGGGGTGGCTGCGACGTTGTTGCGGACCCGACGGGTGCGCCGCCACCGCGCGGTGGTGCGAGCCGCCGACCACGCCGAATTGGCGGCGGGCCTCGCCGCGCTGGCTGACGGCGACGAGCATCCGCTGGTTGCCCGATCTTCAGAAACGGTCGCGCCGCGAACCGCATTCGTGTTCCCCGGCCAGGGCAACCAGTGGCCTCTCATGGGCGCCGACGCGTACCGGCAACTCTCCGCCTATCGCGCCGAGGCCGACCGATGCGCACGGGCGTTCACGGCGGCCGGGCTCGCCTCGCCGCTGCAGTATCTGGTGAGCGGCCCCGAGCGGGAGTGGTCGCAGATCGATATCCAAGCCGCGCAGTTCACCCACGCCGTCAGCCTGGCGCAGGTATGGCGCTCCTGCGGCGTGCTTCCGGATATCGCGGTCGGACACAGCCTCGGCGAGGTGGCAGCGGCCTGTGTGGCGGGTAGCCTCCGGCTGGCCGACGCGGTTGCGGTGGTCGCCGCGCGGGGCAGCGTCGTCGAACGGCTGACAGGCCCGCATGGCATGGCGGTGCTGGGTGTCGACATCGATCAAGCGGAGCGGATGATCGCAGAAACGCCTGGCTGGCTTGAGGTTTCTGTGGTCAACTCGGGCTCGTCGACCGTGGTGTCAGGTGACCGCGATGCCGTGGCCGGCATCGTCAAACTCGCCGAATCCGACGGCCTGTTCGTGCGGGAGATCGACGTCGCATTCCCCGCACACACCAGCGCGTTGGAACCTTTGCGCGGCATGTTGGAGAAGCTGCTGCCGGCATCGGAGTTCTTGGATACGCCGGTGGAATTCATCGGTTCGGCCCGCGGTGACATCGTATGCCCCGGGACCGAATTCATCGACTACTGGTATGACAACCTGCGCAACACGGTGCGATTCGATCATGCCGTGGGTGCGGCGGCGCAGCGCGGTGTCGATGCATTTGTCGAGATGTCTGCACACCCGTCGCTGGTATACGCATTGACTGAACAGCTGGACGGGGCGCTGATCGTCGGCTCCGGGCGGCGCGATGAGCCCATAGTCGACCAACTCTCGGCCAACATCGTCGCCGGCGCGGTTGCCAACCCCAACTATCGGTGGGCTGATGTCGTGGGTGCTGTCAGTGGGCCCACGCTGCCCGGGTTCCCCAATGCGCCGATGCGCGCGATACATCTTTGGGCCGCAGCAGAACCCCTTCGCGACGAATCCCCGGCTTCGGCCCTCACCATCGCTGGTGTGGAGTGGCGGCAGCGCGACGCCGCGGCACCTGCCACCCGCTGCGACATTGCCGTTGTCGCGCCTGCCGGTTGGGCGGCCGAGTCGGAATCGTTGGACCGGCAGCTGACTGCAGCCATCGGTAGCCATCCGAATTGCCGCCTCGTCTCACCCGACAAGGCGGAGATCGCGCTGCTGATCGCTCCGGCCGTGCGGCATTCGGAGTTGACTGTCGCCGCCGCCGAGGTCGCTGGTGCGCTCGGGTCGGGCCTGGACTATACAACGGCCCTCGGCCCACGATGCCGCCGTGTCTGGCTGATAACCGCTGGCGCGGAGTCGGTGAGGTCCGGCGAATCGCTGCCCGGGCAGGCGGCGGTGGCCGCGATGCACCGCAGTGTCGGATTCGAATTCCCCGACTGCACGTTTGCCCATCTGGACCTGCCCCGCTGGGATATCGGCGCCACCGACGCGCTCGCCTGCGTCGATGTGCTGCTGGACGAGACCGAGACCGAAGTGGCGTTGCGCAACGGCGATTCTGGTTTGCGGCGTTATATCAGGACGCTGCATGAGCAACTGCACCTCCCGCCTGAGCGCCGGCTGGGGGCCGCGGCGCTGGACAACGTGGTGATCACCGGTGGCAGCGGCGGCATCGGAATGCGGTATGCCCGGCACTGCGTCCGAAACGGGGCTCGTAGGCTGATCCTGCTGAGCCGCAAGGGCATTGATCGCAGCAGTCTTGACGAACTTGCCGACAGCCGAGGTGTCGAGGTGCACGCCCCGGCCTGCGATATCACCAACCCCGAGATGCTGTCGGCGGTCGCGGCCGAATATGCCGGCGACGGTGCGTCATTGCTGATCCACGCCGCCGGAGCGGCCAGGTTTGCCCCGCATGATCAGCTCACCGACGGCGACCTGACAGAAATGTTCGGCGCCAAAGTGGTTGGGCTGGCGCAGATGGTCGATCTCTGGCCGATGCGGGCCGGTTCGCCGATCCTGCTGTGCTCATCAGTGTCCGGGGTATGGGGCGGTCATGGGCACGCCGGATACGCGGCATCCAATCGGATGCTCGACGTGCTGGGCGGCCGGTTGCGGGCCGGCGGTCTCGACTGCACATCGGTGCGATGGGGGTTGTGGGAGGGCACCGGGATCGCCGGTGCCGACGAGATCGCCCGCGTGGCAAGGTCGGGATTGGTCGCAATGGATCCCGACGCGGCGGTCGGCGCCGGCCTGTGCCACTACGTCGGCGACCCACTGATCTTCGCCGCCGATTTGGACCGGCTCCGTGTTTTCTTCGAAAGCCAAGGGACCACAACATCCTTCGGGACCCCGGCGCACGATCTGACCGCAGGCAATCAAGCCACAGCGCCGGCCTCGGTCGCCGTGGTGGTGCGCGCCGAACTGGCGGCCGCATTGCGACTGACGGGTCCCGAATCGGTGGACCTGAGCGCGGCGCTGATCGACCTCGGTGTGGACTCGCTACTGGCACTGGATCTGCGTAAGCGGCTTCGACGCGGCATCGGCCGCTCGGTTCCGCTGGCCAGATTGCTCGGCGGCATCACCGGCCTTGAATTGATAGACGCACTGCAGCCTCCCGGACTCACTGAGGCACCCGGGGCACCCGCTGGCAGACCGATGGAAAGGTTGGAATCCGCGCGTGACTGAAACAGCGGGCGTACCGCCCCGCCTCGACGAAGAGCGGTTGGAGTTGTTGCGCCGCAAGATCGCCGAACGCGGCCTGGCCCGCCCGTCCGCTGCGGCGCTCCCGGAGGCAGATGAGGCGGTGGCGGCGCCCCCGCCCATGTCCGACGGCCAGCGCCGCATGTGGTTCGTACAGTCGGTCGACCCGGACAGCGCGCTGCTCAACGTCTGTGTCTCCTATCGCCTCACCGGCAGCGTCGACGTCACCCGGTTGCGCAGGGCGGTCGACGCGGTCGCCGTCCGCCACCCCATCCTGCGCACGACCTACCGGGTGGACAGCGATGGCGACCCGCAACCGGTCGCTCGCGACGACCTGCGGCCCGGCTGGGCACAACACGACTTGTCCGGACTGGCGGAGCAGGCCCGCCGGCTGCGGCTGGAAGTACTGGCTCAGCGGGAATTTCGGCGGCCGTTCGACCTCGCCAACGATGCACCGCTGCGGGTCACCGCGGTGCAGCTGGGCGCCGAGGAGCTGTTCTTACTGCTCACCGCACATCACATCGCCTGGGACGACGGCTCGTGGGCGCCATTCTTCAGCGACCTGACTCGCGCCTACGTCGATCCGGACACCGTTGCCGGCGCGCCGATAGCGGCCGCCACGACGCCGAGCGGGGCGGAAGGCGAAAGCCTTACCGAAGATCTGGCTTACTGGCGATCCCTGGTCACGGACCTGCCGGAGCCGCTCGAACTTCCGGGCCCGAACGGTTCCGTGGTGCCGAGCACCTGGCGTTCACAGCGTGCGACGACGCGATTGTCGGCGGTCACGGTCGACCGCGCGGCGGCGCTGGCCCGAGAAACCGGCGCCACCCCCTACATGGTGTTGATGGCCGCGTTCGGCGCGTTGTTGCACCGCTACACCCACTCCACCGACTTCCTGATCGCCGCACCGGTGCTCAACCGCGGCGCCGGAACCGAGGACGTGATCGGGTTCTACGGCAACACCGTGGTGATGCGGATGCAGCCGCAGCCGCGCCAGACGTTCCGGGAGCTGGTCGCCGAGGCCCGCGACAGCGCACTGGGTGCCTTCGCCCACTCGCGCGCCGACCTGGAATGGCTTGTGCGCGAATTCAACCCGGACCGCCGGCACGGTGCCGAGCGGATGACCCGGGTCAGCTTCGGATTACGTGACCGCGAGGGCGCCGGCTTCTGCCCGCCCGGGGTGCGGTGCGAACGCGCCGAGCTGCGTGGTCATTTCAGCCAGCTCCCGCTGAGCCTGATGGTCGAGCCGGGCGGCACGCCCGCCGGTGCACTGGTTGAAGCCGAGTATCTGGTGGAGGTTCTGGATCGGCCGCTGGTGGAGCAGCTGCTCGAGCACTACAGCGTCCTGTTGGACAGCATGCTGGCCCGTCCCGACGCCGCCCTGTCAACGTGCTCGCTGATGAGTGACGGCGACTCCGACTGGCTGCGCCGGGTCTCCGCCGGTGAGCTCTTCGTGACGCCACCCGCCACGCTGCCCGAGCTGGTGACCGAGCGGGCGGCGCTGTCACCGGATTCCGTCGCGGTGGTTTACGAGGGACGCCACTACAGCTACCGCGAGATCAACGAAGAAGCAAATCGAGTGGCGCACTGGCTGATCGAGCGTGGGGTTGGCACCGAGGACCGGGTCGCGGTGGTGTTGGACAAGTCGCCCGAACTTGTCACCACGGCGCTGGGTATCCTCAAAGCCGGAGCGGTCTACTTTCCGATTGACCCCACCTATCCCGATGACCGGCTGGCATTCATTCTGGGCGACGCGAAGGCCAAATTGGTGCTGCGCGAGCCGATTACCAGCCTGGCGCGGTACCCGTCCGCCGACCCGGCGCCCGACGAGCTGGTGCGGCCGCTACTCCCGGACAACACCGCCTACCTGATCTACACCTCGGGTTCGACCGGGCTGCCCAAAGGCGTTCCGGTGCCGCACGCACCGATCGCCGAGTACTTCGTCTGGTTCGGCGACGCATACCGAGTCGACGAAACCGACCGGCTACTGCAGGTGGCTTCACCCAGCTTCGACGTGTCCATTGGCGAGATCTTCGGCACGTTGATCTGTGGTGCGCGGCTGGTGATCCCGCGGCCGGACGGGTTGCGCGACATCGGATACCTCACCGAACTACTTCGTCGAGAAGGCATCACCTCGATGCACTTCGTGCCGTCGCTGCTGGGCCTGTTCCTGTCATTGCCCGGCGTCAACCAGTGGCGCACACTGCGCCGGGTACCCATCGGTGGGGAGGCGTTGCCCGGCGAGATCGCCGACAAGTTTCACGCCACCTTCGACGCGTTGCTGCACAACTTCTACGGTCCCACCGAGACCGTGGTCAACGTCACCAGCTACCCGGTGGAGGGCACCCAGGGCACCCGGGTGGTGCCGATCGGCCGGCCCAAGATCAACACCCAAGTGCACCTGCTCGACGACTCACTACAGCCTGCCCCGGTCGGAGTTATCGGCGAAATCTACATTGGCGGAACGCACGTCGCACACGGCTATCACCGCCGGCCGGGGTTGACGGCCGAGCGTTTCGTCGCCGACCCGTTCACCCCGGGCCGACGGTTGTACCGTTCCGGCGACCTGGCGCGACGCAACGCCGACGGGGACATCGAATTCGTCGGGCGCGCCGACGAGCAGGTGAAGATCCGCGGCTTCCGCATCGAGCTGGGCGAAGTCGCCGCCGCCATTTCGGTCGATCCCAGCGTCGGGCAGGCGGTGGTGGTGGCCGCGGACCTGCCAGAGCTGGGCAAGTGTCTGGTGGGGTATGTGACGCCGAATGGCTGCGAGACGGTAGATGTCGAACGCATCCGGGTGCGGGTAGCCGCGGCGCTTCCGGAGTACATGACGCCGGCCGCCTATGTGGTGCTCGACGAGATTCCGATCACCGCACACGGCAAGATCGATCGCGCCGCCTTGCCGCAGCCTCAGATCGCGACCCGCACCGAATACCGTGACCCCACTACGGCGTCCGAACGCCGAATCGCCGCACTGTTTTCCGCGTTGCTCGGCCACGAGCGGGTGGGTGTGGACGACTCGTTCTTCGATCTGGGCGGTCACTCCCTGGTGGCTACCAAGCTGGTTGCCGCGATCCGCTCGGAGTGCGGTGTCGAGATTGGTATCCGGGATGTGTTCGAGCTGGCCACGGTTGGCCGGCTGGCCGACCGGGTCGACCACCTCCGCTCCGGCGATCTTGCGCCGTCGCGGCCCAAACTGATCGCGACCGCCCACGACGGGCCACTGCCGCTATCGGCCTCGCAGCTGCGCAGCTGGTTCGCCTTCCGGGTGGAAGGGCCCAGCCCGGTCAACAACATTCCCTTCGCGGCACGGCTTTCCGGGCCGTGGGATGTCGAAGCACTGATCACTGCTGTCGTTGACGTCGTTGCGCGACACGAAATCCTGCGCACCAGCTACGTCGAGATCGACGGCGTCCCTTACCAGGTGGTCAATCCGGTGGCGACGCTTCCGGTGCGCCGGGCCGCCGGTGACGACGAGGATTGGCTGAAGGAGCAGCTTGACGTCGAGCGTCGACATTGCTTCGAGTTGGACCGCGAGTGGCCGATTCGGGTCGCCGTGCTACGTACCGGCGACGAGCATGTGCTGTCGCTGGTGGTGCACCACATTGCCGCGGACCACTGGTCGGCCGGTGTGCTGTTCGCCGATGTGATAGCCGCCTATCGGGCCCGCCGCGCCGGCGAATCCCCCTCGTGGGCGCCGCTGCGGGTGCAGTACGCTGACTACGCGGCCTGGCAGGGTGCGTTTCTCTATGGCGCATCCGGCCACGGATCCGCGATGGTCAGCGCCCAACGCGAGTACTGGACCCGGCAGCTGGCCGGACTGCCCGAAGACACCGGGCTGCGGGCGGATTTCCCGCGCCGGGCGGTGTCCAGCGGGGACGGCGACTCTGTCGAATTCCGGATCGACTCGGGCACTCGTGCCAACCTCGCCGAGCTGAGCCGCGAGCTTGGCATCACCGAGTTCATGCTGCTGCAGGCCGCGGTCGCTGTGGTGCTGCACAAGGCCGGTGGCGGTGTGGACATCCCGCTGGGGACGCCGGCCGCTGGTCGTAGCGAAGCCGAATTGGACCAGCTGATCGGCTTTTTCGTCAACATCCTGGTGCTGCGCAACGACTTGAGCGGAAATCCGACGCTGCGTGAAGTGGCCGGCCGGGCCCGAGAGCTGGCGCTGGCCGCCTATGCTCATTCCGATCTGCCCTTCGACCGGGTGGTCGAGGCCGTCAGCCCGGTGCGTTCGCTGGCGCGCAACCCGTTGTTCCAGGTGGTGGTGCATGTCCGTGATCAGCTGCCCGCCTCCCGGGTGATCGATTCGGCCCCGGATGGTTCGGCCCAGGACACGGTGTGTACCGCGCTGGAGCCCGTCTTCGACATGGCGCACGCCGATCTGAGCGTCAATTTCTTCGGCACCGCGGGTGCCCAAGGCTCGGTAGACGCCGGCTACCACGGCAGGATCATCTTCCGCACCGACCTCTACCGCCGGGCCACCATCGAGCGGATGGCCGGCTGGCTCACCCGGGTTATCGCGGCGTTTGCCGATGATGTCGATCAAACGCTGCGAGACGTTCCATTGATCGACGCAGCCGAGCAGCAGCGGATCCTGACCGACTGGAGCCAAGGTGAGCGGCCGGGCCCCGGTCGTCCCCGCACCATCGGCGAACTGCTGGAGCCCAGCCGGCGATTCGGGCCGGACCGGATCGCCGTGCGCTGCGGCGACGAGCAGATCGATTACCCTGCGCTGCACCGGCGTTCGGACAGTATGGCGGCGCTACTCGCCGCTCACGGGGTGGGTCCGGGATCGCTGGTCGGACTGTCGACGCGGCGGGGTATCGACCTGGTGGTGGCGCTGGTCGGCATCATGAAGGCGGGCGCCGGCTACTTCCCGATCGATCCGGGTTATCCGTTGGCGCGCAAGGAGTTCATGCTCGACGATGTCGAGCCGCAGGTCGTGGTGGTGACGGCCGAGGCTGCCGACAGCATGCCGGAACGTGCCGGCGTGACGCTGATTTCGCTGGACGACCCGGCAGTGCGGGCCGCGATGGACGACGTGGGCAATCTCGGGCGCCGACTACCTGCGCCGCACCCTGATGACCCGATGTATCTGGTATTCACGTCGGGGTCCACCGGCACACCCAAGGGGGTGCTGGGCACCCATCGGGCGATGACGACTCGGCTGGACTGGCAGCTGCTGCGTTATCCGGTCCCAGGCAGTGACGTCAGGCTCGCGCAGGCATCCATGACGTTCCTCGAGGGCAGCATGGAGACGTTGGCGGGTCTGGCCGCCGGTGCCACCATGATCCTGGCCGACGATGCCGAGCACCGCGACCCCGAAGCGCTGGCAGCGCTGGTAGAGCGACACTCGGTGGCCCAGCTGACCGCGGTGGCCAGCCTGGTCTCAGCACTGATCGGTTCGCTGTCCGCGGTGGGTGCGGTGCGATCGCTGACCCGGCTGGTATGCAGCGGGGAACCGGTGAGCGCATCGTTGCTGGAGCGGTTGGTGGCCACCTGCGGCGGGCCCGATGGTCCCGAGCTGCTGAATAATTTCGGCGCCACCGAGACCTCCGGTGGGCTGGTTCGTGGCCCGCTGACGTCATCGGTCCCGCTGCTCGGCACACCAACCGTGGATTCGCAGGTGTACCTGCTCGACGAGGGACTGCGTCCGGTCCCCGTCGGCGTGATCGGTGAGCTGTATTACGCCGGTGGCCAACTGGTTCGGGGCTACTGGAAGCGACCCGGCCTGACGGCGTCACGGTTTGTGGCCAACCCCTATGCCGGCCGGCCCGGTGCACGGTTCTACCGCAGCGGTGATCGCGCCCGGTGGACTGAAGACGGCCGACTGGAGTTCGTCGGCCGCACCGACCACCAGGTCAAAGTGCGCGGCTTCCGCGTCGAGCTGGGCGAGGTCGAGGCCGCGCTGACGGCGGCCGACGGGGTGGCCGCGGCGGCCGCCCGCACCTGGGAGGTCCAGGGCGGCACCACGCTGGCCGGATACCTGGTGCCGCAACGACCTATCACCGACGAAGCCGAAAAGTCGGCGTTCGCGGGCTCGGTGCGGGCCGCGGTCGCCGCGAGGCTGCCCGGCTACATGGTGCCGTCATCACTGACCGTGCTCGACGCGCTTCCCAAGACCGAGTCGGGCAAGCTGAACCGGCCCGGGCTGCCGCGGCCGGCGGTCAGCACGAGCGGCCTGACCGAACCGCCCTGCACCGACACCGAACGCGCGTTGGCCGCGGTGTTCGGCGAGCTGCTGTCGACGTCCGCGGTCGGGCGCTTCGACGACTTCTTCGCCCTCGGCGGCGACAGCATCTTGTCGGTGCAGCTGGCCGCGCGGGCACGAGCCGCCGGTCTGGCGGTCATCCCGCGCATGGTGTTCGAGAACCCGACTGTGCAGCAGCTGGCCGCCGTGGTGGACCTGCTGGGCGCCATGCAGATCGAAACCGGACGGGCCGACGAGCCGACCGACCCCCGCTTCGAGCCGATGAGCACCTCCGGGCTGTCGCCCGCCGATTTTGCTGCGGTAACGCAGCTCTGGTCAAACTCGCGAGACAGTCAGCAATGACCGCTGCCAAGGCCGACTCTGGTCCCGGCATCGCATCCGACATCGAGGACGTGATGGCGCTGAGCCCGCTGCAGCAGGGCTTGTATTCCCTGACCGCACTCACCGGATCCGATGCGCACGATACGGTCGACGACCCGTACGTGATCGCAATGGCCGCAGACATTTCCGGCCCGCTCGACGTCGCGCTGCTGCGTGACTGCGCGGCAAAGATGTTGGCCCGACACCCGAATCTGCGAGCCAGCTTCTTCAGCCGGGGGATTGCGCACCCGGTCCAGATCGTGCCGGCACGGGTCGACCTGCCGTGGCGGCACGTCGCCGCGGAACCCGATGACGTCGCGGCGCTGGAGGCCGGTGATCGTCGCCGGCCGTTCGATTTCGAACGCGCCCCGGCGATCCGCTTTCTGCTCATCGAATTACCGGACAGCCGTTGGCGTTTGGTGATCACCGCGCATCACATCGTGATCGACGGCTGGTCGCTGCCGGTGTTCGCCGGGGAGTTGATCGGCCTGTACCGGGCGGGTGGAGATCTCGGCGCGCTGCCCGCCGCACCACGGCCATACCGGGACTACATAGGGTGGCTGGTGCGCCGCGATCAGGTTGTCAGTCAACGGGTTTGGCGTCAGCACTTGGCGGGCCTGCCGGGCCCGACGCTGTTATCGGCCGGCCTGGGCGGCGGCGATGCGGGCCGGGGGAGAGCCGACCGATCGAAACACGGCTCGGTTGAGTCGGACCGGACCGGGCTCCCGCGGCGCACCGAACTACGTTTGGGAGCCGACACCACTGCGCGGCTGGTCGACGGTGCCCGCGCCCGCGGTATCACCGTCAACACGCTGACCCAGCTGGCTTGGGCGCTGGTCTTGTCGCGGTTGACCGACTGCGACGATGTGGCGTTCGGGGTCACCGTGTCTGGCCGACCGGCCGAGTTGGCCGGCGTCGAGACCATGGTCGGCTTGTTCATCAATACCGTGCCGCTGCGGGTGCGGCTCGACGCGGCCGCGGACGTCGGTGCGCAATGCCGTGCCGTGCAGCGTGATGCCGCGCTATTGCGCGAGCACAGCTACCTCGGGCACGCCCAACTGCGGTCGCTGGGCGGCGTGGGCGAGATGTTCGACACCCTGTTGGTCTACGAGAACTTCCCGATGAACGGACTGCCTTCCGGCGGTGGATTGACTGCTGCCGGTGTCACATTCCGGCCCGCCGCGCTGGAGAGCCTGTCTCATTTCCCGATCACGCTCGCTGCCCACCTGGATGGCGGTGAACTGGTGATACTGGTGGAAGTGATCGACGGCGCGTTGGGTCCCACCACCGCCGAGACGCTGGGCCGCCGGGTGCTGGCTACCGCCGAGCGGCTGCTGCAGCTGTGGGATCGCCCGCTACGCGAGGTGAGTGTCCTGCTGGACGACGAGGCGGCACCGTTGCGAGCCGCGGGCGTGCTGACCCCGCCGACGCCGCTTGCCGTCCACGCGCGGTTCGCCGCGACTGTGGCGGCGAACCCCGATAGCCCCGCGGTCAGCTGGTCCGGTGGCGTGCTGAGCTACCGTCAGCTGGATACCTCGGCCAACCGACTCGCCGCCGTGCTCGCCGCGCGTGGAGCTACGGCCGAAACCCCGATAGCGATAAGGCTTTCCCGTGGCCCACAGTACATCGTCGCGATGCTTGCGGTGCTCAAGGCCGGGGCCATGTGCGTGCCGATGGAGCCGGGCACGCCTCCGGCGCGGGTAGATTCGATCCTGCGCCAAAGCGGCGCGCAGCTCCTCATCGATGAGGAGCTGGTCAAGGCTTCGCAAGACGAATGCGGTGACTTCTGTCCCGTCGACGTCGCACCCGAGCAGGCGGCTTACGTGGTCTTCACGTCCGGGACGACCGGAGAACCCAAGGGCGTCATCGGAACTCACGCCGCGGTAGGAGCCTACGCCGACGGCCACCTGGAAAACGTGCTGCGGCCCGCCGCCGTCCGGCTGGGTCGGCCGCTGCGCATCGCCCATGCGTGGTCGTTCGCGTTCGATGCCGCGTGGCAGCCGCTGGTCGCATTGCTCGACGGCCATGCCGTGCACGTCGTCGACGAGCACACCCAGACCGACGCCGAGGCACTGGTACGGGCCATCATCGAGCACGGCATCGACATGATCGACACCACCCCGTCAATGTTTGTCCAGCTGAAGGCATTCGGCTTGCTGACGAAGGCGCCGCTGACGGTGCTGGCGCTGGGTGGCGAAGCTTTGGGCAGTGCCGCATGGGCCCTGATCCGTACCCAGTGCAACCGCACACCGATGACCGCGTACAACTGCTACGGCCCCACCGAGACAACGGTCGAAGCGGTGGTGGCCGCCATCGCCGAACACCACGATCCTTCGATCGGGCGGCCCACCCGGCACACCCGTGGGTACGTACTGGATTCCGCGTTGCGCCCGGTGCCCTGCGGGGTGACCGGCGAGCTTTATCTGGCCGGCGCGCAGCTGGCCCGCGGTTATCTGGGTCGCGCGGGGGAGACCGCTGCACGGTTCGTCGCCGACCCCTTCGCGGCCGGCGCGCGGATGTACCGCACTGGCGACCTGGTGCGCCGCCTGCCCGACCGCTCACTGCAATACCTCGGGCGCGCCGATGCCCAGGTGAAGATCCGCGGCCACCGCGTCGAGCCCGGCGAGATCGCCGCCGCACTCGAGTCGCATCCCGCCGTCCGGCACGCGGGTGTTCTTGTGCAGCACTTCCAGGGGATCCCGCGGCTGACCGCCTGTGTGGCGGTCACAAACACGGCGGGCCAGCAGCCATCGGCGGCCGAACTGCGCGGCATGCTCAGCGCCCGGCTGCCGCGCTACATGGTTCCGCAGCGCATCGTCGTGGTCGACGAAATCCCGCTCACCGCCAACGGCAAGCTGGACGAAGCGGCGCTGGCCGCTGCGGCCGCGGCGGAGTCCCCGGTGGAATCCGAACCCGAAACCGCCACGGAATGCGCACTCGCGCAACTGCTTACCGAGATCCTGGACATCCCGCGCGTCGACGTCACCGCGGACTTCCTGCAACTGGGCCTGGACAGCATCGTGGCGCTGTCGGTGGTGCAGGCGGCCCGGGCACGGGGGATCGCGCTGCGCGCCAGGCTCATTCTGGAGTGCGGCACCGTTCGCGAACTCGCCGAGGCAATCGACTCTGACTCAGCGGGTGTGAGCCACGACGTCGGGACCGGCACCGGCCCGATCCCGTTGCTGGCAGGCGCCCGCTGGCTCTACGAACACGGCGAGCCGCGCAGGCTGGCACAGACCGAAGCCATCCGGCTGCCCGACACCGTCACCGGCGAGCAGCTGCGCGCCGCGCTGGCGAGCATCATCGATGGGCACGAAGTGCTGCGCACCCGGCTGGACCGCACCACCATGACGCTGCTCCCCGGCCCTGCCGCCGACGTCCTCACCGAAGTCGTCCTGGACAGCGACGCGGCCGGCGATCTGCATGCGGCGGTTGCCGCCCACGCCGCCGGGGCCGTCAACCGCCTCGACCCCGAGCAGGGAACACTGCTGGCCGCGGTGTGGCTGCGGCCGCCGACCGGGCCGAGCGTGTTGTTGCTGGCCGCACATGTGCTGGCGATGGACCCGGCGTCCTGGCGGGTGGTGCTCGGCGAGCTCGACACCGGCTTGCGGGCCCTGGCCGCCGGCCACACACCGGCACCGGTGCGCGAGCACACCAGCTACCGGCGCTGGGCCGCGGCACTGCACGAGCGCGCCAACCAGTTGGGCACCGTGGGGTTCTGGCGCTCCCAACTCGACGGCGACGATCCCGTGCTGGGGGCCCGGCGGGTCCACCAGAGCAGTGACCGGGCCGCCACCCTCAACGTCCGGGTGACCGTTACCGACGCCGACACCACCCGCCGGCTGCTGGATTCGGGTGTGCCGATGTGGCACGTGCTGGTTGCCGCGGCGTCGGCGATGGTGACGCGCTGGCGGGCCGAACGCGGCCAGCCCACCCCGGCGCCGCTGCTGGCGTTGGAAACCCACGGCCGCGCCGACGCCGTGGTGGACGGCGGCGAAAGCCAGGCAATCGACACCAGCGACACCGTGGGCCTGCTGAGCGTCATCTTCCCACTGCGGGTGACCTCGGCCGACCCGCGCAGCGTCGGGGCGCAGCTGGCGGCGATCCCGGGCGACGGCCTCGACTACGGGCTACTGCGCTATATGCGCACCGACACCGCCGAGCAGCTCGCCGGATTCCCGACTCCGCAGCTGCTGCTGAACTATCTCGGCCATGCCGAGCCTGGCGGCACCACGCTGCAGCTGGACCGCGGCCTGCTCGCCGGGGTGTCGACGGTACCCGAGCCGGACCTGGCCGTGCGCCACGAGCTCACCATGTTGGCCACCGTGCTGACATTCGGCGGACAGCGGGTCCTGGCCACCCAGTGGCGGGCGCTGCCTGCCATCCTGGCTGATGCGGATATCACTGCGCTACAAAGGTTTTGGTCTGAAGCACTGCAGGAGATGGCGAGATGAACACACTGGCGATCCTGGGCGCAGGAGCCAAGGCGGTGGCCGTTGCGGCCAAGGCATCCGTGTTGCGCGAAATGGGCGTCGAAGTCCCCGACCTGATCGCGGTCGAACGCACCGGGGTCGGGGCCAACTGGGAGGCCAGCGGCGGCTGGACGGACGGGGCGCAACGGCTGGGCACCAGTCCGGAGAAAGACGTGGGTTTTCCCTACCGGTCGGCACTGGTACCACGCCGCAATGCCGAACTCGACGAGCTAATGACCCGCTACAGCTGGCAGTCATATCTGATCGCTACCGCCTCGTTCGCCGAATGGATCGACCGCGGCAGACCGGCGCCGACCCATCGCCGGTGGGGCCAGTATCTGCGTTGGGTCGCCGACCAGGTCGGCCTGAACGTGGTGCACGGCGAGGTCGAACGGCTGGCCGTCACCGGCGACCGCTGGGCGCTGCACACCCACGAGACCACTGTGGCGGCCGACGCCTTGATGATCACCGGGCCCGGCCAGGCCGAAAAGTCGTTGCTGCCCGGCAATCCGCGCATGCTGTCGATCGCCCAGTTTTGGGATCGTGCCGCGGGCCACGACCGGATCAGCGCCGAGCGGGTCGCGGTGATCGGCGGCGGCGAGACGGCCGCGTCGATGCTCAACGAACTGTTCCGGCACCGGGTTTCGACCATCACCGTCATCTCTCCGCAGGTAACGCTGTTCACCCGCGGCGAGGGCTTCTTCGAGAACTCGCTGTTCTCCGACCCCACCGACTGGACCGCCCTGACGCTGGACGAACGCCGCGACGCGATAGCCCGCACTGACCGCGGCGTGTTCTCGGCGAACGTGCAGGAAGCGTTGCTGGCCGATGACCGCATCCGCCACCTGCGCGGCCGGGTCGCCCACGCGGTGGACAGGCAAGGGCAGATCCGGTTGACCCTGTCCACCAATCGGGGCGCCGAGAACTTCGAGACGGTGCATGGTTTCGATCTGGTCATCGACGGCTCGGGCGCCGACCCGCTCTGGTTCACCTCGTTGTTCAGCCAGGACGCACTCGACTTGCTCGAACTCGGCCTGAGCGGACCGCTGACCGCCGAGAGGCTGCAGGAAGCGATCGGCTACGACCTGGCCGTCACCGACGTCACACCCAAGCTGCTCCTGCCGAACTTGTCCGCACTCACCCAGGGGCCCGGGTTTCCCAACCTGAGCTGCCTCGGATTGCTGTCCGACCGGGTGCTGGGATCGGCGGCCGGTTCGGCGGGTTTGTCCAGTAACCGGACGATGATGGAGAAGCGATGAGTACCAATCCTTTCGATGATGACAACGGTGCCTTCGTCGTGCTGGTCAACCGCGAGGAGCAGCACAGCCTGTGGCCGGCGTTCGCCGAGTTGCCGGCCGGCTGGCAGGTGGTGTACGGCGAAGCAAACCGAGCGGCGTGCCTGTACTACGTCGAACAGAGCTGGACCGACATGCGGCCGAAGAGCCTGCATCAGCGATTGACCGAAGACTGACGTGACCCCGCCGACGGGCCGAAATCCTGGACTGCTGCACCGGCTACGGCATAGGTTGATCAGTGCAAGCACCCGTAGCTTGGTTGAAACGTAACCGGGCCGAGCTACAGAACATCAGTCACAAAGCGCACAATTACACGACATGCAATAGGGGAACGCGCGGGGCGGCAAATGTCTGTCCGTTACAGTCCATGCGAATCGGAGGGGGAGGATTTGACCGTGAAGACCGCGAAATCCGTCGCTACAGGTGTAGTCGCTACAGGTGTAGCAGTCCTGGGCGCTATCGGCGCTGCAGCCGTCGGTGTGACGTCCATCGTCCCGGTGAGTAGCCCGGCTCATGTGCAGCTGGCCGCGATCGGCGTGCCGCAGCCACAGGACCCGCCGCCCCCGCCGCCAAACTTGCCGGCTCCTGACCAGTTGTCCAACCTCTGCACCCAAGTCACCGATCCTGGCGTGTCGTACACGACTAAGACCAATCTGGTTGAAAACGGCATCAGTCCGGATGAGGGCCATGTGGCCGACCACGACCTGAGAAAGGCCTACCGGGACGGGAAGTTTCCCGAGCAGTTCGCCGTGACGAACATCCAGCCGGCCGGTCCGAATGCGGCCACCGCCGACGTGGCGATCTCGGGTCCGAAGTTCGCGGGTCCGGTGACGAAGAACCTCGCGTTCGTCAATCAAGGCGGGAACTGGATGCTGCAGCACGACGCCGCGATCGCACTGATACAGGCAGCCACGGGGTAGCCGCCCACCGCGCTCAGGTCGATCCGCGCGATGCGCACACCTCCCGCTCCGGCGCCGCGTAACCCCGGGCCGTTCCGGCGAATTCGTCCAGACACCCGACGGTGAAATAGGCGCCCGCACACAGTCGGCGCACAGATCACTCATGTCGTGCTCACATAACGCGGTCGTAACGTAACTGTGCCAAGACACGAACAACAGTCGCAAAAGGCACGACACCATCTACATCATCAGGGGTGGGCGCCGGAAGTCTCGTGAACTGTCCGTCGAAATTCGTGCCCATCGAAGGGGGAAACCGTGAAAACCGTTAAATTGTTTGCCGCCGGCGTGGCAGCCCTGGCCGTCATTGGGGGCACGGCGGCCGGGATGGCTTCCAGCACAGCGCCAAGTGAGCTGGCCTCGGTGCGGCTGGCCGCGGTCGGTGCACCACTGCCCCAGGATCCGCCGCCGGGCGCCAACGTCCCGACGCCGGATCAGTTGACCGGTCTGCTCAACAGCCTGGCCGACCCCAGCGTTCCGTTCGCCAACAAAAGCAATCTGGTTGAAGGCGGCATCAGCGGGACCGAAGCGCACGTGGCCGACCACCAACTCAAGAAAGCAGCCAAGGATGGTGACCTGCCTTTGGCGTTCAACGTGACGAACGTCCAACCGGGCACTGCCCCGGGTTCTGCGACCGCGGTCGTTGCGGTCTCGGGTCCCAGGCTGCCCAATCCGGTCACACAGAACGTCACGTTCGTCAATCAGGGCGGGTGGGTGTTGTCGCGTGCCTCCGCGATGGAGCTGCTGCAGGCCGCAGGGCACTAGATCGCCAGTTTGGCGATGCGCTGCGGATCGGCTAACACGTCGATCGCGGTGATGCGCCCGCTGCGCACCACGAACCCCATGATCGCCGTTGCCCGGCCGGACACGAAGATGACCGCGCCGGCGGCGCCGTTGACGGTCGCGACGCGCACCTCTCGCTCGGGTCCTGCGTAACCGCGGGCCAACTCGGCGACCGACGACGCACCCTCGGCGCGGTACATGGCAACACCCGGGCCGAAGTCACCGCGTAGCACCACGTCGGGATGCAGCACCGACACCAGCCGGTCGAAGTCGCCGCTGCGTCCGGCCGCGAAGAAGGCGTCGACGGCCTCACGTTGCGCGGTGATGTCACGGTCGGGGTTCGGATCGGCCTGCTCGATGCGCCGGCGCGCCCGGCTGGCCAGCTTGCGGGTCGCCTCCGGCGTCCGGTCGATGATCGGTGCGATCTGGTCGAACGGGACGGCGAACACGTCGTGCAGCACGAACGCCAGGCGCTGCGCCGGCGGCAACGTATCGAGCACCACGAGCAACGCCAGACCGACCGCGTCGGCCAGCATCGCCCGGTGTTCCGGATCGAATTCGCCTTCGGTATCCACGATCGGATCCGGCAGATGGGCGCCCAGTTCCTCCCGACCGCGGGACTGGCGGCCGCGCAGCATGTTCAGGCAGATGCGAGCCATTACGGTGGTCAGCCAGGCGTCCAGGTTGGCGATACCGTCGGTGGCGCTGGTGCTCAGCCGCAGCCACGCCTCCTGCACGGCGTCCTGGGCGTCGTCGACCGACCCCAACATGCGGTAGGCGATGGCGCCAAGCCGGGGCCGGGCCGCCTCGAAACGCGCCGTCAGGTTCGCGTCCACGCTCACGCGCCACCGGCATCCGGGTCTGTGTCGGGCAGTGCGCATACCCGGCCGCCGGAAACGCCGGACGATCCAATGCCGAGTGCCACGTTGAAGCGGGCACGAAGATTGCCCAGCGTGATGACGTGGGTGAGGCCGACGAGTTGGGCGGTGTCGAAGTGGGTGCGCAGCGCATCGAAAAGCTGGTCGCTCACCTCAACCGGGGTGCGGCTGATTGCGCTGGCGTAGTCGAGGATCAGCTTGTCGACGTCGGAGAAGCAGGAGGCGTTGCGGTAGTCGGCCATCGCCAGCAGCTCCTCGTCGGTGAGCCCCCACTGGCGCGCGATCTGCGAACCGAGGTCGATGCAGTACTCACAGCGCACCGTCGTCGCCGACTTGAGCTCGGCCAGCGCGCGGTGCCGGGGGCTGAGAATGTCCAGCTTCGACTCGGCCTGTTCCAGCCTGCCGTAGGCGTTGAGCAGCTTGGGGAGGTACGCATACATCCGCAACGGTTCGAGCATCCCGGCGGTTTCGAGTCCGGTCATCTGCGCCAGCTTCCGCTTGGTGAAGAAGAAGGCGATCTTGGCGCCCAGGCCGGCGTCGCGGTCGGAGACTCCAGTGATCCGGGACATGGCGATCCTCCTGGCGGGTTATGGCTGAACCATCGTCCTCACTACGTCGACACCCGGCGACGCCCAAACGTGACCGGGTTCACCGACGGCATTGCCGGATCGGCCCGGACGCGAGCCCCGCCTAGCTCCGCGGACTCGGCGGCACATCCATGTCGAACACCCGGGCATGCAGCACGGTGCGATTCCGCAGCGCGGCGCGCACCGCACGGTGCAGGCCGTCCTCCAGATAGGTGACGCCTTTCCACTTCACCGCGTGCGGGAAAAGATCGCCGTAGAAAGTGGAGTCCTCCGATAGCAGGCGGTCCAGCGCGAGCACCGTCGTGGTGGTGACCAATTCATCGAGCCGGATCTGCTGTGGCGGTATCTGGGACCAGTCCTTGTAGGACAGCCCGTGCTCGGGATACGGCTTGCCGTCCCGCACGCCCTTGAAGATCATCGGCCGATCTTCTCCGACGCATCGCTGTGGCCCGACCGGTGCATGCTGGACAGGCTAGCCGGAAGAACTTCGCGTCGATACTTTGCCGGAACGCGCGCGTTGACGCGCCCGCCGCCGGCCGTCGAACGCTTGCTGATGACGGTTGGCAGGTCTTGAGACCGTAAAATGGTCCCGGTCGATGCGGTGTCAGGGAGGTGACAACCAATGGGAAGTGCCGACGAGCGTCGCTTTGAGGTGCTGCGCGCCATCGTCGCCGACTTCGTCGCGACCAAGGAACCGATCGGTTCAAAGTCCCTGGTGGAGCGCCATAACCTGGGGGTGTCGTCCGCTACGGTCCGCAACGACATGGCAGTGCTGGAGGCTGAGGGCTACATCGCCCAGCCGCACACCAGCTCCGGGCGAGTGCCCACGGAGAAGGGCTACCGCGAGTTCGTCGACCGGCTCGACGACGTCAAGCCGCTGTCCGCCGCCGAGCGGCGCGCGATCCAAGGCTTCCTGGAGTCCGGTGTCGATCTCGACGACGTGCTGCGCCGTGCGGTACGGCTGTTGGCGCAGCTGACCCGTCAGGTGGCCGTGGTGCAGTACCCGACCCTGTCGTCGTCCACCGTGCGCCACCTGGAAGTGATCGCCCTGACCCCGGCCCGGCTGCTGATGGTCGTCATCACCGACTCGGGCCGGGTGGACCAGCGCATCGTCGAGCTCGGCGACGTCATCGACGACCACCAGCTTTCCCAGTTGCGGGAGATGCTCGGCCAGGCGCTGGTGGGCAAGAAGCTGGCGGCGGCCTCGGTCGCGGTGGCCGACTTGGCCCGACAGCTGTGCAGCTCGGACGGCTTGGGCGACGCCGTCGGCCGCTCGGCGACGGTGTTGCTGGAGTCGCTGGTCGAACACACCGAAGAGCGCTTACTGATGGGCGGCACCGCCAACCTGACCCGCAATGCCGCGGATTTCGGCGGTTCGTTGCGCTCCATCCTGGAGGCGCTCGAAGAACAAGTGGTGGTGCTGCGGTTGCTGGCCGCCCAGCAGGAAGCCGGCAAGGTGACGGTGCGCATCGGCCATGAGACGGCGGTCGAGCAGATGGCGGGCACCGCGATGGTGACCACCGCCTACGGCACCTCGGACATTGTCTACGGCGGCATGGGTGTGCTGGGGCCCACGCGGATGGACTATCCGGGAACTATTGCCAGTGTTGCTGCGGTTGCTCTGTATATAGGTGAAGTCCTGGGTGCCCGATGAACGCGTACCCGCAAAATTTGTGGACAGCCGCATAGAAGCGGCACAAGACCCCGCATAGGAGAGTCAGGCGTGGCACGCGATTATTACGGGCTGCTCGGCGTCAGCAAAAGCGCCAGCGATGCGGAGATCAAGCGCGCGTACCGCAAGTTGGCGCGCGAACTGCATCCCGACGTCAATCCCGACGAGGCCGCGCAGGCGAAATTCAAGGAGATCAGCGTCGCCTACGAGGTGCTCAGCGACCCCGAGAAACGCCGGATCGTCGACCTGGGCGGGGATCCGATGGAAAACGCCGCCGCAGCCGGGGCCGGTTTCGGCGGTTTCGGCGGTTTGGGCGACGTGTTCGAGGCGTTCTTCGGTGGCGGATTCAGCGGAGGTCCGACCTCACGCGGTCCCATCAGCCGGGTACGGCCGGGTTCGGACTCGCTGCTGCGAATGCGGCTCGATCTCGAAGAGTGCGCAACCGGTGTGACCAAGCAGGTCACCGTCGACACCGCGGTGTTGTGCGATCGATGCCAGGGCAAGGGCACCAACGGCGATTCCGCGCCGATCCCGTGCGACACCTGCGGTGGTCGCGGCGAGGTGCAGACCGTGCAGCGTTCGCTTTTGGGCCAGGTGATGACGTCGCGGCCGTGTCCGACCTGCCGTGGTGTCGGGGTGGTCATCCCCGACCCGTGCCACCAATGCATGGGCGACGGCCGGGTGCGGGCCCGCCGCGAGATCAGCGTCAAGATTCCCGCCGGTGTCGGCGAAGGCATGCGGGTGCGGCTCGCGGCCCAGGGGGAGGTCGGGCCCGGGGGTGGGCCGGCCGGTGACCTGTATGTGGAGGTCCATCAGCAGGCCCACGACGTCTTCGTCCGTGAGGGTGACGACCTGCACTGCACGGTGTCGCTGCCGATGGTGGACGCGGCGCTGGGCGCCACGGTCACCGTCGACGCTATCTTGGACGGCTTGAGCGAGATCACCATTCCGCCTGGCACGCAGCCGGGTTCGGTTATCACGCTGCGTGGCCGCGGGATGCCGCACCTGCGGTCGAGTACCCGGGGCGATCTGCATGTCCACGTCGAGGTGGTGGTTCCCAGCCGGCTGGATCACCACGACACCGAACTACTGCGCGAGCTGAAGAATCGCCGCACCCGCGATGTGCCCGAGGTCCGCTCAACACATTCCGGTGGGGGACTGTTCAGCCGGCTACGCGAGACGTTCACCGGGCACTAGGCGTCAGGAGCCGCGCACATGGTGGCGACGCTGTTCTACGTCGACGCACTGCCCGATACCGGCGCGCTGGCCGTCGTCGGCGGCGACGAGGGCTTCCACGCCGCCACCGTGCGCCGGATCCGTCCCGGCGAGCAGCTGGTGCTCGGCGACGGCGCCGGGGGCCTGGCCCGGTGCCAGGTCGAGGACGCCGGGCGCGACGGGCTGCGCGCACGGGTGCTGGGGCGCTGGAGCGTGGCCCGCGGACGGCCGCCGGTAACGGTGGTGCAGGCACTGCCCAAGTCCGAGCGTTCGGAGTTGGCGATCGAGTTGGCCACCGAAGCCGGCGCCGACGCGTTCCTGGCCTGGCAGGCCGCCCGCTGTGTGGCCAACTGGGAAGGTGCCCGGGTCGCTAAAGGCCTGCGCCGGTGGCGTGCCGTCGCCCGCTCGGCGGCCCGGCAATCCCGCCGTGCGCACATCCCGCCCGTCGAGGGCGTGCTGTCCACCGCCGAGCTGACCCAGCGGATCCGCGACGAAGTGGCTGCCGGCGCGGTGGCGCTGGCTTTGCACGAGTCGGCGACCGGGCAGTTTGCGGATACCTTCTCGAATAAGCACGTGGCGCAAGCGAACTCGGTGTTCCTTGTGGTCGGCCCCGAAGGGGGAATTGCGCCCGAAGAGATCGCCGCGTTGGCCGACGCGGGCGCCGTGGCGGTGCGGCTCGGCCCGCAGGTGCTGCGGACGTCGACCGTGGCGGCGGTGGCGCTGGGCGCGCTGGGCGTGCTCACCCCGCGGTGGGATCAGCGCGCCGACTGTGAATTGAGCGACGCGACACGCCGCTAATGCGTCGCACGATTCGCATTGCACAGCGGACTCGGACTCGGACTCAAGCGAAGAGTTGGGACGCCGTCCTGACCAGCGCTAGACTGGCAATCTAGGATTTTGACCCCGGCAAACTGCAGGAAGCAGGCATTGAAAACCACGTGACACCCCGCGAGACCAGCGCTGTTGACGCAGCCGGAGCCCTGCAGGCCGACGCTCAGGTTCGCAGCAGCATCGACGTTCCGCCCGATGTCGTCATGGGCTTGTTGGGTGCGGCAGACGAGAACCTGCGCGCCCTGGAACGCACGCTCAGCGCCGACTTGCATGTACGGGGCAACGCCATCACCGTCTCGGGTGAGCCGGCCGACGTCGCGCTCGCCGAGCGGGCGATCTCCGAGCTGGTCGCGATTGTCGCCGGCGGTCAGCCATTGACGCCGGAGGTGGTGCGGCACAGCGTCGCCATGCTGGTCGGCACCGACAACGAGTCACCGGCCGAAGTGCTCACGCTGGACATCTTGTCGGGGCGCGGAAAGACTATCCGGCCCAGGACACTCAACCAGAAGCGCTACGTCGACGCCATCGACGCCAACACCATCGTCTTCGGGGTCGGCCCGGCCGGCACCGGGAAGACCTATCTGGCCATGGCCAAGGCGGTCCACGCGCTGCAGACCAAGCAGGTTACCCGCATCATCTTGACCCGACCGGCCGTGGAAGCCGGTGAGCGCCTCGGCTTTTTGCCGGGCACGCTGAGCGAGAAGATCGACCCGTATCTGCGGCCGCTGTATGACGCGCTGTACGACATGATGGATGCCGAGCTGATTCCGAAGCTGATGTCCGCCGGGGTCATCGAGGTGGCGCCGCTGGCGTATATGCGCGGACGCACCCTTAATTCAGCGTTCATCGTCCTCGATGAGGCGCAGAACACCACTGCCGAGCAGATGAAGATGTTCTTGACCCGGCTTGGTTTCGGGTCGAAGATCGTCGTCACCGGGGACGTCACCCAGGTCGACCTCCCCGGCGGCGCCAAGTCCGGCCTGCGGTCGGCGATCGAGATTCTCGACAACGTCGACGACATCCACGTCGCGGAGCTGACCAGTGTGGACGTGGTGCGCCACCGGCTGGTCTCGGAAATCGTTGACGCGTACGCGAGGTTCGACGAGCCCGGCCTGACGATGAACCGGGCGGCTCGGCGGGCGTCGGGGTCCCGCAGTCGCCGATGATGGTCCGATGAGCCTCTTATGAGCATCGAAGTATCCAACGAGTCGGGCATCGACGTCTCGGAAGCGGAATTGATCAGCGTCGCACGCTTTGTCATCGCCAAGATGGACGTCAACCCGGCAGCCGAGCTGTCGATGGTGCTGTTGGACACCGCGGCGATGGCCGACCTGCACATGCGCTGGATGGACCTGCCCGGGCCGACCGACGTGATGAGCTTTCCGATGGACGAGCTCGAGCCGGGTGGTCGCCCCGATGCTCCCGAGCCGGGGCCGTCGATGCTGGGCGACATTGTGCTGTGCCCGGAGTTCGCCGCCGAGCAGGCGGCCGCGGCGGGCCACAGCCTGGGTCACGAGTTGGCTTTGCTGACAATCCACGGTGTGCTTCATCTGCTCGGCTACGACCACGGTGAGCCCGACGAGGAAAAAGAGATGTTCGCTCTTCAGGACCGGTTACTCGAAGAGTGGGTCGCCGATCAGGTCGAGGCTTACCAACAGGACCGCCAGCAGGAGCAGGACCGCCGGTTGCTAGACAAGTCGAGGTTTTTCGACAATTGACAGGCTTGTCTGAGTTGTTCGGTGCGATCGCGCTGATCGCTCTGGGCGGGGTTTTTGCGGCGATCGACGCGGCCGTCAGCACGGTGTCGCTGGCCCGGGTTCAGGAGCTGGTGCGCGAGGAGCGGCCCGGCGCGGTGGCGCTCTCCAAGGTGATGTCCGAACGGCCGCGCTACATCAACCTGGTGGTGCTGCTGCGCATCACGTGCGAGATCACCGCGACCGTACTGCTGGTGGTATTCCTCTACGACAACTTCGGCCTGACGTGGGCGTTGTTCGGCGCCGCTACCATCATGGTGGTCATCAGCTTCGTCGTCATGGGAGTGGGCCCGCGCACCCTTGGCCGGCAGCACGCATATTCCATTTCGCTGACGACTGCCCTTCCGCTGCAGGTGGTCTCGTGGCTGTTGATGCCGATCAGCCGCTTGTTGGTGATTCTGGGTAATGCGGTCACTCCGGGTCGGGGCTTGAGAAACGGCCCGTTTGCGTCCGAGATCGAGCTGCGCGAAGTTGTCGACCTGGCCCAGCAGCGGGGCGTGGTCGCCGCCGACGAACGCCGGATGATCCAGTCGGTCTTCGAACTCGGTGACACCCCGGCCCGTGAGGTGATGGTGCCGCGCACCGAGATGATCTGGATCGAAAGCGACAAACTTGCCAGTCAAGCGATAACCCTGGCCGTGCGCAGCGGGCATTCTCGGATTCCGGTGATCGGCGAGAACGTCGATGACATCGTCGGGGTGGTGTACCTGAAAGACCTTGTCCAGCGGACATTTTTGGCGGGCGACGGCGGCCGGGCCACTACCGTGGCGCAGGTGATGCGGCCGCCGGTGTTCGTGCCGGATTCCAAGCCGTTGGATGCGCTGCTGCGGGAAATGCAGCGCGACCGTAACCATATGGCTCTGCTCGTCGACGAGTACGGTGCCATCGCCGGCCTGGTCAGCATCGAAGACGTACTGGAAGAAATCGTCGGCGAGATCGCCGACGAGTACGACCAGGCGGAGACGGCGCCGATACAAGATCTGGGCGACAAACGTTTCCGTGTCTCGGCGCGGCTGCCGATCGAAGACGTCGGCGAACTGTACGGCGTGGAATTCGATGAGGATCTCGACGTCGATACCGTGGGCGGCCTGCTGGCGCTGGAATTGGGCCGGGTTCCGCTGCCGGGCGCCGAGGTGATATCGCATGGCTTGCGGCTCCACGCCGAGGGCGGCACCGATCATCGGGGGCGGGTACGGATTGGGACAGTTCTGCTGAGCCCGGCCGAATCCGACGGTTCCGGTGAGCCCAACGGTAGTGAAGCCGATCATCATGGCTGAACCGCTGGATGCGCGCGATGCCGAGTCGGTGCTGCTGGTGCGGGCCGGGAGCCCCGCTATGACCCCGAGCGCGAACTCGCGGCGGACAATCACGCCGAAAATCGCACGGTGCGCACATTCGGTGACAGGAGATCATGACTGAATTCCATTCGGGCTTCGTGTGTTTGGTCGGCCGGCCGAACACCGGCAAATCCACGCTGACGAACGCGCTGGTCGGCACCAAAGTTGCGATCACCTCATCGCGGCCGCAGACCACCCGGCACACCATTCGCGGGATCGTGCACCGGGAGAACTTTCAGATCATTCTGGTCGACACCCCGGGCCTGCACCGGCCGCGCACACTGCTGGGCAAGCGGCTCAACGACTTGGTGCGTGACACCTACGCCGAAGTCGACGTCATCGGGCTGTGCATCCCGGCTGACGAGGCCGTCGGTCCGGGGGATCGATGGATCGTGGACCAGATCCGATCGACCGCGCCGAAGGCGACACTGGTCGCCATCGTCACCAAGATCGACAAAGTGCCCAGGGACCGGGTCGCCGCGCAGTTGGTCGCGGTCAGTGAGCTGGTCGGCGACTCGGCCGAGATCGTCCCGGTGTCGGCGGTGACCGGGAAACAGGTCGACGTGTTGATCGACGTGCTGGCCGCGGCGTTGCCGGTCGGCCCGGCGTACTACCCCGGCGGGGAGCTGACCGACGAACCCGAGGAGATGCTGATGGCCGAGCTGATCCGCGAGGCCGCCCTCGAGGGAGTTCGTGACGAGCTGCCACATTCGTTGGCGGTGGTCATCGAGGAGGTCGAGTCGCGGGAGGGCCGTGATGACCTGGTCGACGTGCACGCGGTGCTCTACGTCGAGCGGGACAGCCAGAAGGGCATCATCATCGGCAAAGGCGGCGCCCGGCTACGGGAAGTGGGCACCGCGGCTCGCGGACAGATCGAGAAACTGCTGGGCACCAAGGTCTACCTGGACCTGCGCGTCAAGGTCGCCAAGAATTGGCAAAGCGACCCCAAACAGCTTGGTCGACTGGGGTTTTAGCGCTCGCGATAGCCGCGGCCGTCGGCGTGTCGTCGTCGCGCAACGCTTTGCCCCCTCGGTGGTGGAGCGCCGGGCACCGGCGGAGGCTCAAGTACTCTGATTCCACCACACCTTGGGCTGCCTGGTCGCCCAGCCGCAGACGGCCTCCAGCTCGGCGGCCAGCGAGATCAGCATGCCCTCGCTGTTGGCCGGACCCATCAGCTGCACGCCGATCGGTAAGCCCTCGGAAGTGAACCCCGCCGGTACGTTGATGGACGGCCAGCCCAGTACGTTCCACGGCCATGTCACCGGACACGCGGCGATCATGGTCCGGTCGATGCCATAGCTGCCCAATCGGTCAAATGAGCGCGCCAACGGCGGTGGTTGCGCAGTAGTGGGTGCCAGCACCACATCGACGATGTCGAAGATCGAGCCCACCCGGCGCTGGTCGGCGGCTTCGTGCAGCCGTGCACTGCGCAGAATCGCCTCCCCCAGCACACGGCCGATGCGCAGATTGGACACGGTGCGGGGATCCAGGGTGACGCCGTCGCCCAGCCGATCCTCCCAGTGCCGCAGGCCTGCGGTGGAGCGGGCGAGAAAGTGCCACGACAACCGCGTGCCGTAGTCCGGGTTGCCGGATACCACGGTGTGGCCGAGCAGCTCGAGTTGCTTGCCAACCGCCCGGGTCGCGGCCAAGATCTCGGGGTGCAACTTGACCCGAAAGCCGTTGTAAGGGAACCGGGTTGACAGCGCGATGTTCAGCGGGCCGGGTGCGATCCCGACGTACTCGGATGCCTTCAGCGGCGGCGGCTTGTGCCGGTCGCCTTCGACATTTCCGGATGCTGCGTCGAGCACCAACGCCGCATCGGCCACGGTGCGGGCCAGCACGCCGTTGACCGTGAGGCCGTTGAAAGCCTCGGGTAACGGCCAGGTGGAGATGCGGCCGCGCTGCGGCTTGATGCCCACCAGGTGTGTCCACGCGGCCGGGACGCGGATGCTACCGGCACCGTCGGAGCCAATGGCCGCGGTGACCAAGCCCGCAGCCACCGCGACCGCGCTGCCGCCCGACGATCCGCCCGGAGTGTGCCGACGCGACCACGGATTGTGGGTGTATCCGAAGCCGGGCCCACTGGTGAACGGCCACTGGCCCAGTTCGCAGGTGTTCGTCTTGCCGACGATGACCGCGCCGGCCGCCTTCAGGCGGCGAACCACCTCGGCATCCTGGGTAGCGGGCCGGACATACCCCTCGGTACCGAAGGCGGTCGGCACTCCGGCGATGTCGACGTCGTCTTTGACCGCGATCGGAATGCCCAGCAAAGGCGCGGTGTCGCCGGCGGCCCGTCGCCGGTCCGCCGCGGCGGCATCGGCCAGCGCCGACTCGGTGAGCACCACCCGAAAGGCGTTCAGGGTGGACTGGCTGGCGTTGATGGCGCGCAGGGAGCGGCGCACCAGTGTGTCGGAAATCACTGATCGGCTGGCCAGCTGATAGAGCAGGTCGGTCAGCGTGGGCAGGCGCTGGCTGCCGAATCCGGAAGCGGACCCGGAACCGGACCCAGAAGCGCCAACCACGGCTTAGGAGACTATCGGCGCGGATACCCGAGATGTCGCGGCGGGGTGCAAAACTGTTGAGATGCGGCTTTATCGGGACCGGGCGGTGGTGCTGCGCCAGCACAAGCTCGGGGAAGCCGACCGGATCGTCACCCTGCTGACCCGCGATCACGGGCTGGTCCGTGCGGTGGCCAAAGGTGTTCGCCGCACCCGTAGCAAATTCGGCGCGCGACTGGAGCCGTTCGCGCACATCGACGCGCAGCTGCATCCCGGCCGCAACCTCGACATCGTCACCCAGGTCGTCTCGATCGACGCGTTCGCCACCGACATCGTCAGCGACTATGGCCGGTACACCTGCGGGTGCGCGATGCTGGAAACCGCCGAACGCCTCGCCGGTGAGGAGCGGTCACCCGTTCCGGCACTGCACCGGCTCACGGTGAGCGCGCTGCGGGCGGTGGCCGACGGACACCGGTCCCGTGACCTGCTGTTGGACGCCTACCTGCTGCGCGCCATGGGCATTGCCGGGTGGGCGCCGGCGCTGAGCGAGTGTGCCCGTTGCGCCACACCTGGCCCGCATCGGGCATTTCATGTCGGCGCCGGGGGCAGCGTCTGCGCACACTGCCGTCCGGCCGGTTCGACCACACCGCCACCGGGGGTGCTGGACCTGATGTCCGCGCTGCACGACGGCGATTGGGAAGCCGCCGACAAGGCTCCGCAGGCGCACCGCAGCTACGCCAGCGGATTGGTGGCCGCGCACCTGCAATGGCACCTGGAACGGCAGCTCAAAACGTTGCCGCTGGTAGAACGGACATATCACGTCGACCGCACGATCGCCGAACAGCGCTCAGCGCTGATCAGGCAGGATATGGGCTGTGGCTAAGGTCCGGGTCGGCGGCTCTGGTCGCAGCGCCGAGCGCACGCCGAGGTCAGCCGGCTTCCCGCAGCTGCCCCCCGCACCCGACGACTACCCGGTCTTTCCCGACACGTCGACGTGGCCGGTCGTGTTTCCGGAGCTGCCGCCGTCCGCCGACGGTGGGCCGTGCCGGCCGCCGCAGCATATTTCTAAAGCAGCCGCACCCAGGATCGCTGCCGACCGATTGCCCGTTCACGTCGCCATCGTGATGGACGGCAATGGCCGCTGGGCCACCCAACGCGGACTGGCGCGGGTGGAGGGCCACAAGATGGGCGAGGCGGTAGTGATTGACATCGTCTGCGGTGCAATCGAACTCGGGATCAAGTGGCTCAGCCTCTACGCCTTCTCCACCGAGAACTGGAAACGTTCTCCTGATGAGGTCCGCTTCCTCATGGGTTTCAACCGCGACGTCGTGCGACGGCGTCGCGAGAACCTCAAGTCGATGGGGGTCCGGATCCGGTGGGTGGGTTCGCGGCCCCGCCTGTGGCGCAGTGTCATCCATGAATTGGCGATCGCCGAAGCCATGACGGCGGACAACGACGTCATCACCATCAACTACTGCGTGAACTACGGTGGCCGCACCGAAATTGCAGAAGCCACGAGGGAAATCGCTCGTTTGGCGGTGGCCGGCAGGCTGGACCCGGAGCGGATCACCGAGTCGACAATCTCCCGTCACCTGCAGCGGCCCGACATTCCCGACGTGGATCTTTTGGTGCGGACCTCGGGGGAGCAGCGCTCCAGCAATTTCATGTTGTGGCAGGCGGCTTACGCTGAATTCGTTTTCCAGGACAAGTTGTGGCCCGACTATGACCGTCGCGATTTATGGGCGGCCTGCGCGGAGTACGCGTCCCGGGCCCGGCGGTTCGGGAGCGCCTAGTGCCGTCTTTGCAGGAGCGGTTGGCATCGCTACTCCGCGACGTTCTGTCCGTCGAGGAGGAACCCGACGGCGCGCTGACAGTGCGCCATGACGGCACGTTCGCGTCGTTGCGGGTGGTGAACATCGCCGAGGACCTCGACCTGGTGTCGCTCACCCAGATATTGGCGTGGGATCTGCCGCTGACCAAGAAGATCAGCGACCAGGTAGCCAAGCAGGCGCGGGACAGCAACTTCGGCAGCGTGACGCTGGTCGAGAAGGTCAACGAGAAGGCGGTTCAGCGCAACTCGGGTAAGAATGCCGCCAAAATCGCCGACGTGATGCTGCGCTACAACTTTCCCGCGGGCGGCTTGACCGACGCCGCGCTGCGCACCCTGATCCTGTTGGTACTGGATACGGGCGTGCAGATACGCCGCAAGCTGATGTCCTGATCCGCCTGACGTCGAAATTGACGGCAGCACGCGAAATTGCCCGAGAGGACGTCGCGGTACCGTCGATCTCGAGTGCTGCGGTGTGCGCCGATCCCTCGTCAGGACCTACATGCTGAGCACGTGCCGAAGATCTCGATGGTGTGGCTGACGTCGGAGAAGCCATGCTTGGCGGCCACTTCCGTTGCCCACTGTTCGACTTCGTGGTCGCCCACCTCGATGGTGGAACCACAGTGTCGGCACACCAGATGGTGGTGATGGTGCTCGGAGCACCTGCGGTAGACCGACTCACCGGTGTCGGTACGCAGCGTGTCAACCATTCCAGCCGCTGCCATCGACTGCAGCGTCCGGTAGACGGTGGTCAGCCCGATGTTCTCACCGCGGCGCCGTAGCTCGTCGTGCAGTTCCTGGGCTGAGCGGAACTCGTCGAGCGTCTCCAACAGCGTGGAAATCGCCGCCCGTTGACGGGTGGAACGCACACTGGCTCCGGTCATGAGCGCCGCTCTCTCCTGCAAGCGGGTGGTGCCCCCACTGCATCGTCGCCGGCGCGGGTCATTGGGTGTCCTCGCCGGCGTGGGCGACGGCGTCGACGACGATGTGTGCGAGGTGGTGGTCGGCAAGCCGGTAGAGCACTTCGCGGCCGGATCGCTCCCCGGCGACCACGCCGGCCGCCTTGAGGATTTTCAGATGCTGGCTGACCAGCGGCTGGGGCACCCCGAGCGCGTCGACCAGTTCGTGCACGCAGCGCTGGGATTCGCGTAGTTGCAGCACGATGGCGATCCGCACGGGCGCGGCCAGCGCGCGCAACAGCTCGCCGGCGGCGTCGAGAATTTCCCGCGGCGGCGGGACCGGGTACTCGGTGAGAGCCGAGTGCTCACCGGAACCCGCCCGGCTGTGCTCGTGGGCCAGCACGCCCAGTCCCAATTCGGGATCGGCCGTGGTCGGCGTTGAGGACGACGTCACCATGGGAGAGAGTCATCACCTCGACAAGTGCCAGGTAGTGGGTGTGCCCGGCGCCAGGAATGGCGTTCGGCTGCCTTCCACTGTCACATGCATAATGACGCATGTCAAAGACCGCCGCCGCCGCTCGCTACCATGACTGATGCTTTACCCGCAGCGGCGGTGATCGCCGCGCGTGTCCGCCCGAACCCGGAAAGGGAGTGCACCACCCCGTGGCGTCCGTCATCGACACCGTAGTCAACCTGGCCAAGCGGCGCGGCTTCGTCTATCCGTCGGGCGAGATCTACGGCGGCACACGATCGGCGTGGGATTACGGCCCGCTCGGCGTGGAGCTCAAGGAGAACATCAAACGGCAGTGGTGGCGCTCGGTGGTTACCGGGCGGGAAGACGTGGTGGGAATCGATTCGTCGATCATCCTGCCGCGGCAGGTGTGGGTGGCCTCCGGCCACGTCGAGGTCTTTCACGACCCGCTGGTCGAGTCGTTGATCACCCACAAGCGCTACCGCGCCGACCATCTCATCGAGGCCTACGAAGCCAAACACGGGCAGCCCCCGCCCAACGGCCTTGCCGACATCCGCGATCCGGACACCGGCGAGCCGGGGCAGTGGACGGAGCCGCGCGAATTCAACATGATGCTCAAGACGTACCTCGGACCCATCGAGACCGAGGAGGGCCTGCACTATCTCCGCCCGGAGACCGCGCAGGGCATTTTCGTCAACTTTGCCAACGTGATGACGACCACCCGCAAGAAACCGCCGTTCGGTATCGGGCAGATCGGCAAGAGCTTTCGCAACGAGATCACCCCGGGCAACTTCATTTTCCGCACCCGCGAGTTCGAGCAGATGGAGATGGAGTTCTTCGTCGAGCCGTCGACCGCCAAGGAGTGGCACCAGTATTGGATCGATACCCGGCTGCAGTGGTATGTCGACCTGGGTATCGATCCGGAGAACCTGAGGTTGTTGGAACACCCCGCCGAGAAGCTGTCGCACTACTCCGACCGCACCGTCGACATCGAGTACAAGTTCGGCTTCGCCGGCAACCCGTGGGGCGAGCTGGAAGGTGTTGCCAACCGAACCGACTTCGACCTCTCCACGCATGCAAAACATTCCGGCGCCGATCTGTCGTTCTACGACCAGGCCACCGATACCCGATACACGCCGTACGTCATCGAACCGGCAGCCGGTCTCACGCGGTCGTTCATGGCGTTCTTGATCGATGCCTACACCGAGGACTTGGCTCCAAATGCCAAGGGCGGGATGGACAAACGGACGCTGCTCCGGCTGGACCCGCGGCTGGCGCCGGTCAAGGCCGCGGTGTTGCCGCTGTCGAGGCACGCCGACTTGAGTCCGAAGGCTCGCGACCTGGCAGCTGAGTTGCGCACCTGCTGGAACATCGATTTCGATGACGCCGGTGCCATCGGGCGGCGCTATCGACGCCAGGACGAGGTCGGTACGCCTTTCTGCGTGACGGTGGATTTCGACTCACTCGAGGACAACGCCGTCACTGTGCGCCATCGCGACGACATGACGCAGCAGCGAGTCCCGATGAATGCCGTCGCCGATTATCTGGCAGCACGGCTCAAGGGCTGCTGACCGGCACTCGTGCCGCTGTTGTCGCCTGAAGCCGCGACGTCTCGGTGGGCTGCGGCGGTGGCCACTGCGGCCTGTTGAAAACGATGTTCGCCGGAGGATCCTGTATCCCTATATTGAAAATTCATATTCCCTTCATTCATATTCCATTCATATGTCGCGTCAGTCGCCGAACCCGCGAACGGGCTAAGCCGCAGCGCGGCGAGCCGCGGGCGGCCTCGTGCGTGAATTTCTCGGCCCGGGCAGCCGGACCGTCCGTCCGATTCTCGGCGCACGGCTCGCTGAAAAATGTTACATAGCAACGGCTTTGGCTTCCGCTCGGGCAGCCCACGGCGGATCCCGAAGCGCAGATATAGTCGTTCGGTTGCCTCCACCCGCAGGCCAACGCTCATCGGCAGTTACCGCGGGTCCGGCCATGGGTTTGCTGCCCGCGGTTGCGTGCCTGTGCTGAAGAGAGCGAAATCGGCAATTTCCGGATATTGCCTTCGCTTTTGACATACGATGTGGAACGTTTGGTGGTTATTAAGTTCGCTGCTGCGTTTCAGTGCTAATTGAGGTCGTCTGTGGAAGGAGGCAGCGTGCTTTTGCCTTTTGGTTCGCCGTTGCCAGACGATGCGGTGTCGGCGGTTCGCGGTCAGTCGGGTATGCTCGCCGGCCTGTCGGTCCCGCTCGGTTGGGGCATGGCTATCCGGCTGGAAGACGATGAACATCGGGCGCCGGAGCCGGAAGTGTGCAGCGATGCCGTCGACAAGGCGGCTGACGCGCTGGATGCAGCGGCGGTCGCGGACGGCATCAACCAGCGGAGCGAATCGCGCCGGTGGGACGCCGAAGCCGAACCCCGCTTCGACGTGGCGCGGACCAGCAGCGTGGTGCCGCATTCCCCGGCGGCTGGCTGACACAGACATCAGACTGTCGGGTGCTCCACGCGACCGGCAGCTCGACATCCCGGGTGAGCGGCTCAGAATCGGCCGCCGCCACCCATGAAACCGTCGTTGGATGATCCCCCGGACGAGCTCGGGCTGCCGCCGAATGACGTCGGGCTCCAGCCGCCGAATCCGCCTCGCATGCCGCCGCTCAGCAGATCGCTGATGATGATCCCGCCGAGCATCGCGCCGACATCGCTGCCCCCGCGGCGGGTGTAGGCGCGCTGACCCGATTGCACGTCGTCATTGGCCAGTGACTGGGCGTTGGCGGCCAGCGTCGACGCCGCATTGGCGTGCGCGATCGCTTCGGTCAGGTTGGTCGATTTCTTGTCTTGTGCGGCCTGCAGATGCCGTTTAGCCTCGGCGAGCCGGGTGCGGGCTTCGGCCCCGACGCTGCCCCGACGGGTGTCGATGTACTCCGAGACGCCGCGGACCCGCGCCTGGGCAGTGAACAGCGCCTGTTCGAATGACCGGTTGAGCCGCTCAGCGTTCGCCTGCTCTTGGGCCACGGTGGCCAGGACTCGATTGAGGTCGGCGTCGGCCATGGTGAGCCGGGTGAATGCGGCCAGTGGATCGGCCGGGCCACCGCCGCGGGTGTCGTCGACGGCTCTGGTCGCCGTGTCGCGCGCCGCGGTCAGTTCGGCGGTGTGGCCGGATTTGGCATTCTGCGTCTTTTGCAGTTGCTCGTTGGCGCGTGCGATGCCCGCCCGGATGTCGTCGATGACCGATGGCAGTGCGGCGACGGCGTGCTTGATGTCTCTGGCTGCGTTGTCAATCGCATCCAGCAGGGCACGGGCTTGCCCGAGCGCCGACTCGGCCGCACGGACCGCGTCCACCATAGCGGTGTGCTGTCCTCCCTGGACGGTGGCCAGATCGCGGGCGGAGCTGATATTGCGGTCAGCGAAGGCCAGTCTTTCCTTCGCGCCCGTGACATTGCCGGACACCGAAGCCAGTGCCGCAGCGTCGAATTCGTTGTGCAGCTCGGCCAGCCGCTGTTCTGCCGGGGCGATGCAGGCGGTGAGCTCGACATATTGTTCGGTCAGCGCGTCCAGCCGTGACGGGACATTGACGACCAGCTCCCGCAGCTTTTCGAAAGCCTCGCTCTGGGACGCCAGCTCGCGGTCGGCGTGCGCCGCCGACACGATCACCCGGGTGAGCAGCTGACGGCGCTGCGCCGGTGTCTCGGGCGTGCTGTCGTCGAGTTGTTGGCGCACGGCGAACGCTTGCGACAGAGCCGCTTTGGCGTTGTTGACCGCCTCGGTAAAGGGTTGGGTCCGCTCTTCGCCGAACTCGTCGATCGCCAGCGTGAGCTCGTTGGAACTGGTGCGCACCGCGTTGTCGACCTCCACCACCATCGAGCGTGATAGGTCGTCCAGGGTCTCCAGCGGCACGGCGGCGAGCGCAGTCGCATCGGTGGGGTCGACGCGCCGCGCCGCGGCCAGTGCGGCGGCCCGACGTCGTCGGCGTCGATATCGCATCACGACCAGAAAGACCGCCAAGGCGACGGCGATGACGCCCAGCGAAACGAGAAGTATCAGCGGACCCGAGGAACGGTGCGAGGTGTTGAGCCCGTTGGCCGCCGCAACTGCCGCACCGCTCCAATCGTGGTTGCGCAGCGCGGGCTCGATCTTGCTGCGCCGCAGCTCATCAACCTGATTGGGGTTGATGCCCTTGATCGCGGACGGCACCAGGAAGGCGTAGGCACGGTCGATGGTGGCTACGGTCAGCAGCGCGTCGTAGTCGCCCAAGTCACTGGCGGTTCTGGTACGTTTCGCCCAGTTCTCGGCGCTTTGCCCGGAGAAGTTGTCGACGTAGACCACCCACAGCCGAATGTGGCGATCGGCGTAGAGCTTGTCAACGGCCGACGTGACCGCGGCGCGACCGGAGTCCGACAGGACCCCCGCGCTGTCGGTGACGTAATCGGGCAGCCGGGACGGTGGTTGCGCGCCGGCCGGCGGTGCCAGCAGCAGCCCCCAGCTGAGGCCGGCCGTGAGGATCGTCAGGATCACGCCGAGCGGACGAGCAGTGCGCATAGGTCAATTTAGCCCGAACCTCGCCCGGCGTTCCCTGGCAGACTGTGCCTCGGTGATGACGAATCCGCAAGACCCCTACGACGACTTCGACCGCGAGCGGCGGGTACGCGAAGCGCCGAAGACCGCGGGTCTGCCGGGTACGGAGGGCCAGCACCGCAGCGACTTCGCCCGGGACCGGGCCCGGGTATTGCACAGCGCCGCCCTGCGCCGGCTGGCCGACAAGACGCAGGTGGTCGGACCCCGGGAAGGTGACACGCCGCGTACCCGGTTGACGCACTCGCTGGAAGTGGCCCAGATCGGGCGGGGAATGGCGGTCGGGCTGGGCTGCGATCTCGACCTGGTCGAGCTGGCCGGCCTGGCTCATGACATCGGGCACCCGCCCTACGGGCACAACGGCGAGCGCGCGCTCGACGAGGTCGCCGACGGGTATGGCGGTTTCGAAGGCAATGCCCAAAATTTCCGCATCCTGACCAGCCTCGAGCCCAAAGTGCTTGATGAACAAGGTAATAGCGCGGGACTGAACTTGACTCGCGCATCCCTGGACGCGGTCACCAAGTATCCGTGGACCCGCGTTGAGGGACGACGCAAGTTCGGCTTTTACGACGAGGACCGCGAACCGGCGGCCTGGATGCGCGCAGGTGCGCCGGCACATCGGATGTGCCTGGAAGCACAGGTGATGGACTGGGCCGATGACGTCGCGTATTCGGTGCACGACGTCGAAGACGGCGTCGTGTCGCAACGTATCGACCTGCGCGTGCTTGCCGACGACGACGAGGCGGCCGCGCTGGCCAAACTGGGGGAGAGCGAATTCTCCCGGGTGAGTGCCGACGATCTCATGGCGGCGGCCCAACGGCTGTCGGGTCTGCCGGTGGTCACCGCCGTCGGCAAGTACGACGCCACGCTGGCAGCGTCGGTCGCGCTCAAGCGATTGACCAGTGAACTGGTGGGCAGGTTCGCCTCGGCCGCGATTGCCACCACCCGTGCGGCCGCCGGTCCCGGGCCGTTGGTGCGCTACCGGGCCGACCTGCAGGTGCCCGACCTGGTTCGTGCCGAAGTCGCCTTGCTGAAAATCCTGGCGCTGCAGTTCATCATGTCCGATCCGCGGCATCAGGAGGCTCAGGCACGGCAGCGCGAACGTATCCACCAGGTGGCGCGGTGGCTCTACGCCGGGGCGCCCCGAACACTCGACCCGGTCTTTGCCGCAGCGTTCACCACCGCGGCCGACGACCGCGCCCGGTTACGCGTCATCGTCGATCAGATCGCCTCCTATACCGAGGGCCGGCTGGAGCGCATCGACGCCCGTCGGGCCAGTCCATAGTGGTTACCCGGCCGCGGAATCAACCCGTCGGCGACTCGGGAGTCGGTGCCGCGGGATAGGCTGCCCAGCGTGATGAAACGCAGCAGCATCGCCACGCTCGTGGTGGGGCTTCCCGTCGTCGCCCTGACTGCCTGCAGTTCGCCTCAGCATGCCAGCAGCCAGCCGGGTACCACCCCGGCGGTGAAGAGCGCCGCACCGACGTCATCAGCCCCGTCGACCAGCCTGGCGGCCGGCGGCGAAGCGCTTACCGCGCAACTGAAAACGCCTGACGGCCGGGCCGTGGCCAGCGCGACCTTCGATTTCACCGGCGGCTACGTCACGGTGACCGTGAAGACGGTTGGCCCAGGCATCCTGGCGCCGGGTTTTCACGCGATGCACGTCCACCAAATCGGCAAGTGCGAGCCCCACTCGGTCGCCCCGACGGGCGGTCCGCCCGGCAACTTCTTGTCCGCCGGCGAGCACTACCAGGCGCCCGGGCATACCGGCCAGCCGGCCAGCGGCGACCTGACGTCGCTTGAGGCGCGCCAGGACGGCTCCGCCTACCTGGTGACCACCAGCGACACGTTCACCAGGGACGAGCTGTTGGCGGGTGAGGGGACGGCGTTGATGGTGCACGGCGCCGAATACAGCGACAACGCGATGGAGCGCGTGGCGTGCGGCGTCATCGGCACCGGCTAGCCGCCCGACTCGGCGCTCTAGACTGAGCCGATGTCAAGTCCGGCGGGTTCGAAGGATGCCGGCCGTTCTGGGGGCCGGGCCCGAATATCCGAGCGCGATATCGCCGCCATCCGTGACCGGGTCCACATCGAGGAAGTGGTCGGCGACTACGTCCAATTGCGGCGCGCCGGCGCCGATTCGCTCAAGGGCCTGTGCCCGTTCCACAACGAGAAGTCACCGTCGTTTCATGTGCGCCCCAACCACGGCCACTTCCACTGTTTCGGCTGCGGCGAAGGTGGCGACGTGTACGCGTTCGTCCAGAAGATCGAACACGTCAGCTTCGTCGAGGCGGTGGAACTGCTCGCCGACCGGATCGGTCACACCATCAGCTACACCGGCCCGGCCACCAGCGTGCAACGCGATCGCGGTAGCCGCAGCAGGCTCATCGCGGCCAACGCGGCCGCGGCGGAGTTCTATGCGGCGGCGCTGGAGTCCGACGAGGCCGCTCCGGCCCGCCAGTATCTGACGGAGCGGAACTTCGACGCCGAGGCGGCCCGTCATTTCGGCTGCGGATTCGCGCCCTCTGGCTGGGACTCACTGACAAAACATCTGCAGCGCAAGGGTTTCGAGTTCAAAGAGCTGGAAGCCGCCGGCCTGTCGCGGCAGGGGCGCCGCGGCCCGATGGACCGTTTCCACCGGCGGCTGCTGTGGCCCATTCGCACCTCGGCGGGCGAGGTGATCGGTTTCGGCGCGCGGCGGTTGTTTGACGACGACCCGATGGAAGCCAAGTACATCAACACCCCGGAGACCCTGCTGTACAAGAAGTCGGCGGTGTTGTTCGGCATCGACTTGGCCAAACGCGACATCGCCAAGGGCCACCAGGCGGTTGTCGTCGAGGGCTACACCGACGTGATGGCGATGCATCTGGCCGGGGTCACCACCGCTGTGGCATCGTGCGGCACCGCGTTCGGCGACGAGCATCTGGCGATGCTGCGCAGGCTGATGATGGACGACAGTTTCTTTCGCGGCGAGCTGATCTACGTTTTCGACGGTGATGCGGCCGGCCGTGCCGCGGCGCTCAAGGCGTTGGACGGCGAACAGAACCTGGCGGGACAGTCCTTTGTCGCGGTAGCCCCGGACGGCATGGATCCCTGCGACCTGCGGTTGAAGTCCGGCGACGGCGCGCTGCGCGACCTGGTGGCGCGGCGGACCCCGCTGTTCGAGTTCGCGATTCGCAGCGCGATCGCCGAGATGGACCTGGACAGCGCCGAGGGCAGGGTTGCCGCGCTGCGCCGCTGCGTGCCCATGGTCGGCCAGATCAAGGACCCCACGCTGCGTGACGAGTACGCTCGCCAGCTCGCCGGCTGGGTCGGTTGGGACGATGTGGCACAGGTGATCGACCGGGTGCGTGGTCAGGCCAAAAACGCCAAGAACCCGGTCCGGGGCGGCTCCGGATCAGCTGCCCCCCGCCGGGTCGCGCAGCGGCCCGCTGACCCGGCCGCCCCCGAGCCCGCCGCCAGTCGTCCCGACCCGCGGGACCCGGCCTTGTGGCCACAGCGCGAGGCGCTCAAATCGGCGTTGCAGTACCCGGCATTGGCCGGCCCGGTGTTCGACACCGTGACCGTCGAGAGCTTCACTCACCCCGGGTACGCCGCCGTCCGCGCGGCCATCGACGCCGCCGGTGGAACGTCGACCGGTGTCACCGGAGCGCAGTGGATCGATGCGGTGCGCCAGCAGACCTCGTCGGCCCTGACGGCGGGCCTGATCAGCGAGCTGGGGGTGGAGTCCGTTCAGGTCGTCGACGAGAAGCTGCCGCGCTATATCGCCAGCGTGCTGGCCCGGCTGCAGGAGGTGTGGATGGGCCGGCAGATCGCCGAGGTGAAGTCCAAATTGCAGCGCATGTCACCGATCGAACAGGGCGACGAGTATCACGCGTTGTTCGGTGACCTGGTCGCGATGGAGGCATACCGGCGCAGCCTGCTGGAGCAGGCTAGCGGCGACGATCTGACGGTGTGAGGGCGCCATTGACCGGCCGTTCGACATCGCGCTCCATAACGGTCGTTTGGTCGTCGATCTCGGCCAGGGTCACAAACCCGGCATCGGGGGAGATCCGATTCGCGATCTTGCGGCGGCCCCCTTCGATCATCGACTTGGCCACCGGACTGCTGATCAGCGCGCGCCAGCTGCCGACGAGCTGCTCGTATCGGCGACGCCCGGCCTTGGAGCCCAGCACGTAACCCAGTCCCAGCATCACGGCATACCGGATCAAAGCGTTCCTCCCGACAATCGCTGGTTCCATCCTGCCTCACGGGACCGGGTGCGTGCCGCCCATCCCTCTTGTCCCATGCGCCGGGCTCCTCGGATGGCCGGTCCCTCTAGCTACTTCGACCTGAAAAAGTCGGCGCGTTGATCCGCGGTTTGTTGGCGTTGAGCTGGGCCATTGATGGCCTCAATGCCCTTGTGGTGGAAGGGGTTGAGGCCATCGTGTTTCGTACTGTAGGCGATCAGTGCTCGTTGTGGGAGTCGGTGCTACCCGAGGAGTTGCAGCGGTTGCCCGAGGAGTTGGCTCGCGTTGATGCGCTGCTGGACGACTCGGCGTTCTTCACCCCGTTCGTGGCGTTCTTTGATCCGCGGATGGGGCGGCCGTCGATACCCATGGAGACCTACCTGCGGTTGATGTTTTTGAAGTTTCGCTACCGGCTGGGCTATGAGTCGCTGTGTCGGGAGGTGGCCGATTCGATCACCTGGCGGCGGGTTTGCCGGATCCCGCTGGATGGGTTGGTGCCGCATCCGACCACGTTGATGAAGCTGACGACGCGGTGCGGGTCGGCGGCGGTAGACGGACTCAACGAGGCGCTTTTGGCCAAGGCCGCCGAGTCCAAGTTGTTGCGCACCAACCGGATCCGGGCCGATACCACGGTGGTGCCGGCGAATGTTGCCTATCCGACCGATTCGGGGCCAAGGCGATCCGTCGGATCGCTGCCACGGGTAAGCGGATCCAGGCTGCCGGGGGTGCGGTCCGCACCACGCTGCGGGACCGCTCGCGGGCAGCCGGCAAGCGGGCCCACGCGATCGCCGCCAAGCTGCGCACCCGCTCGGCGGCCGGCCGCGACGAGGCGCAGACCACCGTGCGCCGGGTCACTGGCCAGCTGGCCGAGCTGGCCGCCACCACTGCCGACAAGGCCGAACGGCTGCTGGCCAACGCCCAACAGGCGCTGCGCCGGGCCAAGGCCAAGGCCGACAAGCTGCGCAAACGCGGCATTCACGACGCTGCCGCAGGGCGGCGGCGCGGGCGCCTGGCCCGCGCGGTCAACGACCTGACCGATCTGCTCGAGGCGACGCGGCAGATCGTGGCACAGACCCGCCAGCGCGTCGCCGGACATACTCCGGATGGGGCGACCCGACGAGTCAGCCTGCACGACGCCGATGCCCGCCCCATCGCCAAGGGCCGCCTCGGGCGTCCCGTCGAGTTCGGGCACAAGGCCCAGATCGTCGACAACGACGACGGGATCGTGCTCGATCACACTGTGGAGCAGGGCAATCCACCGACGCGCCGCAACTGGCCCCGGCCGTGGCGCGGGTCAAGAAGCGGGCCGGACAGGCGCCCGGCACGGTCACCGCCGACCGCGGCTACGGCGAAGCCAGCGTCGACCACCAGCTCACCGACCTCGGTGTGAAAAACGTGGTAATCCCCCGCAAGGGCAAACCGTCCGAAGAACGGCGCGCCAAAGAACACCGACAACCCTTCCGACGCCTCGTCAAATGGCGAACCGGCAGCGAAGGCCGCATCAGTTACCTCAAACGCGGCTATGGCTGGGACCGTGCCCGCATCGACGGCACCGAAGGCACCCGAATCTGGACCGGACACGGCGTCTTGGCCCACAACCTGGTCAAGATCAGCGCCCTGGCCGCATAACCGGGACCCCACAGACCAGTCAACGCGCCCTGCCAGTCGGATGGCCATCCGCGGCGCACCAGCGCCGATCCAGCCCCGTCACTTTTTCAGGTCGAAGTAGCTAGTTGGGTGCGGGTATGCCAGTACGCTAGAGTCGTCCCGCGATCTGCGCCAGGGTTCGCATGGACCGGGTATTCCCCTGTAGCTCAATTGGCAGAGCGTTCGGCTGTTAACCGAAGGGTTGGAGGTTCGAGTCCTCCCGGGGGAGCAGATCAGAGGGTGTTTTCAGAGCCCAGCGGAATCACGATCCATCGTTTATTCATCGTTTATGACCGCGTTATCCCCCGTGACGGTGCGATCCAGCAGGTCAGCAACTTGTGCGTGCACCCGCCCACGGGTCATGTAGACGTTCTGCGTCATCGACACCCGAGCGTGTCCGAGCTGATCGGCGCCGATACGCGCCGACCAGCCTTCGTCATCGATCAGGGTAGCGACGGTCTTGCGGAAGCTGTGCGTACTCACGCCGGCCGCGCCGAGTTCGTCGCGGACCGTACGCCATTGCCGGTTGAAGTTGTCCGGGTCGCGCAGTGTGCCCGCCGTGGACGGAAAGATGATCTTCTGCTCGCCGAGGTAGGGCAGCCGGCGTCGCTGCGCCAGCATGTCGATCGCGAAGCGCGGTAAGGGGATGATCCGACGACCAGCCGCACTCTTCGTCTCGTCCACACGGTCCAGGCCTTGACCAGGTACCCGTAACGCTTTGCCGGTGACCGCGATCGTGCCCGTGTTGGCGTCGTAGTCAGTCCAGCGCAGCCCGAGCAGCTCCGAGCGGCGCAACCCGGTGGCGATCAACATGGTGATCGGGTCGACCAGATCGTGCTGGAGGCAATACTGCGAGGTGCTCAACTTCGACAGCAGCTTGCGAACTTCATCGGCGGTCAACGCGGTGGCACCCTGCGGGCAGCCCTGTTCGATCCCGGACACGTCGCGAACGGGATTGGCGCCGATGACGTTGGCCAGCACCGCGAGCTGCAGCGCGCCGCGCAGGTTGGTCTTGGCTTGCTTGGCCATCGTGGCGCCGTGGGCGCTGCGCATTGAGCGCAGCGCCGCATCGATGCGCGCTGGTGTGGCCTCGCCGACCCGCACGCCACCGAACAGCTTGCCGAACTTGCCGGCCGTGTAGGTGTAGGTGTAGATGGTGCTTGCCGCCCGGCCGTCTTCGGCGAGCCGGGAAATGTAGGTGTCCGCCAGCGTCATCACCCGTGTGTCGAGCCCGATCGCGTCCGGCGCGCCGCTGGGCGGGCGGCGCCCGGCGAGGGCTTCGATCAAGGCGTCCTCGGCAAGCTTGCCGTGCTGGTCGTGCTCATCAGCGGGGCCGCGCCGCTCGACGATCCGTGTCACCCCGTCACTGTCACGGTAGCGGCAGCGCGCCAGCCACACCCCGCCGCCGAGATAGATGCGGGCGATCTTGCCGCGGGAGCTGATCCACAGCGGTGGGCGTCCTCTACCCGGCATCGTGGGACTTCTGCATCGCGGCGCCGATACGGCGTTCGACGTCGGCGATCCGATCGACCCACATGCTGCGCTTGTCGGGGCTAGCGCGTTGCTCCGCCTTCATCAGCGCGGCCAGACGCTCTTGCAGCTCCCAGATTTCCCGGGCGGCCCGCACCCGCCGCAGGTTGCGGTCATATTCGGCGCCGTCGTCGGATGCTGCCCCCCTGGCCGGCCCCTCAATGAAGCCTGAAAACCATTGCAGCGCGAACGGTCCGGTCGCTTTAACGCCGGGCAGCATGTCCACCTCGATGGCACACGGATCGGGGAAGATCAGCGAGACCGGGCAGCTATTCAAGGCTCTCGCCAGCACCATCAGTTCGGCAACGCTGACCCACAATCTCCTGCCGCTCTCCAGATCGGCCAGCACGGCCCTCGTGATGCTCGGCATGCCAAGTTCGGCGCAGCGGTCGGCAAGCTGCTGCGCTGAGCGCCCCTGGTCATCGCGCAGGCGGCGCACTTCTCGGGCGACGGTTCTGGCCACCTGCTCCGGCCAATTACTTGTGGGCACAAACACAAGTCTAACAGAGCTTGCGTCGCCAAGCCATAGGTGATGGAATGACAACAGTACAACGCAAAATCCTTGTAAACTGAGTCTATTGAACAGAGATGCTTGCTGTGGAGGATATTTGGCTGTCGCGGAAAAAGTTGGCCGCGCGGTGGGACATGCCGAAAAGCACGCTCGATCAGTGGGCCAGCCAGCACAAAGGGGTGCCCTACGCGATGTTTGGCAGGCACGCCAGATATCGGCTTTCTGACGTGATCGCTTGGGAGACTGCACAATTCGCGCAGCGGGGGCTGGAAGCCGCCGCGGATGTAGAGGAGCCGCAGCGCGTAGACGCACTAGCCGAGCAGGCGGCTCGGCGGTAACGCACAGCCACCACCGAGCCCACCACCCGCCGCCAGGAAGTACACCATGCCCGCCACCACCACTGACGACGCCCACAACTTCGGCGACCTGATAGCCCGGGTCGCGAAGCTCGCCATCGAGCGCGGGCAACGGCTGGTCATCACCACCGACCCCACCGGCCAGCCGCTCTACAGACTCGTCGACGTTCCCAAGACACCGAGAAGTACGGCACCAACACCGAGAAGTACGGCACCGACTTCGTCGGTATCGAGGGCGCTGATCGGCAAAACGCTTTGAGAATGTGGCCCCCGGCCGCCAGAGCCGGGGCCACCACCACGTCCACCCCCGCAAGAGAGATGTTAAGGCAATTCACAATGGTGGCAGCCGACACGATCATCGAGCAGCAGAGGTTCTGGGCCGCGCTCGTGAACGCGATCACCGAGTTGCGAGCGGCGCAGGCCCTGATCGCCGTCCTGGCGGCCATCGTTCCTGGATTAATCCAATCCACATCGGACTCTGGGAGGTCATCATGCCAGGAGGCACCGTCGCTCGCGTCACCGAGATCAGCGCGAGGTCCGACACTAGTTTCGAAGATGCCGTGAAGACTGGCATTACTCGGGCCGAGGAGACGCTGCGTGGCGTCAAGTCGGCCTGGATCAAGGAACAGGTGGTGGATGTGGAGAACGGCGGGGTTGTCGCCTACCGCGTCAACATGCTGGTCACATTCGTCTTGGAATAGCAGCAGTGAACTGCGGTTGCTGGTTGCCGTTCGGCAGGTGTGCCGGGCGTAAGGCCGTTAGTCCGGCAAATCGGTGACCATTGCCACCTGATCTTCTGCGAAGGTCGTCCTACGGTCATGCGTGAAGCTGCCAATGCGACCCAAACAGGAGAACGAATGTCCAGCCCCGAAACCCATCGTGGCATTTTGGTCGGCGTCGACCGATCAGCGTCGTCGATGGCGGCGGTGAATTGGGCGGCTCGCGATGCTGCGATGCGCAATGTTCCGCTAACACTCTTGCACGTCATCGCACCGGTTGTGCCAGCGGTTGCGCCGTGGCCGGAGATTCCGATACCTGAAGACTATTTCGAGCGGCAGGACGACAAAGCGAGGCGAATTCTCAAAGACGCGCGCAGGGCGGTCGCCGACAGCACCGCCGACCATGGCCCGCCGTTCGTGTACAGCGTGGTGGTACATGGCCCGACCGTTTCCACGCTCGTCAATGAGTCCAAGATTGCGGACATGATGGTCGTGGGGTGTCGGGGCGAAGGCGCGTTTAGCCAGGTCTCGTTCGGCTCGGTCAGCACCGGCCTTATGAACCATGCGCATTGCCCGGTCGCGGTCGTCCATGATGAGGCCCCGCCGCTCGCGCAGGCATCGGTGCTGGTGGGAATCGATGGTTCACCCGCATCGGAACTGGCGACGGAGATCGCCTTTGACGAGGCCTTCCGCCGGGGTGTGGACTTGGTGGCACTGCATGCGTGGTCGGACGTCAGCATGTCGGAAGTGCCAGGTCTGGATTTCGCGACGATGGAGGTGCAGATACAAGAGGCGCTGGCCGAGTGGCTCGCCCGATGGCAGGAGCGCTACCCCGATGTCACGGTGCGACGTGTGGTGGTGCGCGATCAGCCGGCTCGTCAACTTGTCGAGCACTCGGGGTCCGCGCAACTCGTCGTCGTCGGCAGTAACGGTCGCGGCGGATTCGCCGGCATGCTGCTGGGTTCGGTGAGCACGGCCGTCGCGCATGCGGCGCGGACGGTGGTGATCGTCGCCCGCGAGTCATACCGGCCCATGCGGGCATCACGCTAATCCGTGCATCTCACACGCCCGTCAGGCCGCTATCGAACGCGCGCGAGCACGTGGCCTACACCGGGTTTCCTTAAGCGCCGAAGTGCACCGTTCCGCGCGGCGTCGCCGCTTGTAGTCAGCGACCGACGCGATGGCGACGATTGGGGCCTGGCTCTTGCTGCGGTGGATCCGAGACGAATTCGCGGAATTTGGACATCATTTCATCGAGTAGGGCCAGCGCCAGTGTGCGTGCGTGGGTTGGATCGTTGGACCGCGCGATCTCAAACGACAGCTCGGTGAGCGCTCCGTGCATTGTGGCGGTCAACAGGACGGGTGAATGCTTGATGGTCAGGCCCGCGGCGCCGAAGCTGCCGATTAGTTCGCGGAAGACGTCTGCGAAGTTGTCCCGGTAACGTTCGCGCCATCGCTGCCATCCGACTGCCGCAGAGGCTTCCTTCAAAACCACCGCCTGGTATTCCGCATCGGTGTAGCCGTCGAGGAGCACCACGATGACCGCCCTTGCCCGCTCCCATGGATCATCGTGATAGGCGAGAGCATCTGCTGCGCGGCTAACGACATCGCTTTGCAGACCATCGAATATCGCCATGAATAACCCCAGTTTGCTGCCGAAGTGGTGTTGCAGCGCACCGCGGGTGACTCCGGCCCGCACACAGATCTGCAGACCGGTGATCTCACAGTAGGGCTGAGTAGCGAACAGCTCCCGGCCAGCTTGCATGATCACCTGCCGGGTCGCTTCTGCGTTCCTGTCGCGTCGCGTGCTGGCCAGTGTCAAGGTGCGCCTCACCCATGTTACATTCACTATGAACGATAGATTCGCAGTGAATGTCGGTTGCGAATGGTCCTGAGTAAATCGGTTGTGAATGGTCCTGAGTAAATTCTGGCATCCAGCGTGGCGATCGAGCGCTAAGCGCCGGCCTGTTGTGTCATGCCTGTGTCAAGGTGCGCCTCACGCATGCTACGTTCACTATGAACGATAGATTCGCAGTGAATGTTGGTAATGGCTCTTGGCCTTGAGGAATTCCGGCATCCAGCATGGCGGTCGAGCGCTAAGCGCCGGCCGCGCTGAGGTGATGCCAGCGTGAATCTATTGGTCTGCCCGCTTGCGTGTCGGTGGAGGTGGCGTGCTCGGCCTCAAAGAGCTTGAGCTTGAGCAAACGCTGCAGATAAAGCCCGGCCAAAGCGTGGCGGTGCTTAATGCGCCACCCGAATCGGGGTTGAGCCTGCTAACGGCTGGTGGCCCGAACCCGGATCAGGCTGATGTGGTCATTGGCTTTGCAGTCCGGCCCGCGGACCTGGCATGGATCAGGTCCGTATATGCGGCCACCCGCGCTGGCCGCCTGGCCTGGGTCAGCTACCCCAAACCTGGTCAGCCGGGGACCTATCTTCGCCGGGACTGGCTTGTCCGAGCCCTTCGCCAATACGGCGTTGAGGCGGTCCAGGACGTGTCGATCAACGGCACTTGGTCAGCACTGCGGCTGCAGCCGGCCAAGGATGACCGCCAACCCGACACTTCCACGGGCAACAAGGACAGCAAGTGAGTCACAAGAGCAACGACCAGACGTCCCAAGAGGACACCGGGGACACCACCTCCCGTTTCCGCGCCGACTTCCTCGGCGAGCTCGATGCTTGGACCGCTGGCGCCGCCGAGGTGGGGGTGGGGGAAGTCGAAGGGTTGCCCAGCGGCTCGGCCCTGCTTGTCGTCAAGCGCGGCCCCAACGCCGGATCGCGATTCCTGCTGGATCAGCCCGTCACATCCGCTGGCCGGCATCCCGACAGCGACATCTTCCTCGACGAGGTCACCGTCAGCCGCCGGCACGCCGAGTTCCGAAGGGACAACGGCGAAGTCCAGATCGTTGACATCAGCAGCCTCAACGGCACCTATGTCAACGGTAAACCGGTGGCCTCGGCGATGCTGGCCAACGGCGACGAGATCGCGATCGGCAAGTTCCGTCTGGTGTTCCTCATCAGGCCCACGACGGGTTGACACTGTGGCGGCCATGGATTTCGGCGCGGAACAGCGTGTGGTGGCAGTCGGCGCCTGGATCGCGGCCACCCGCGACATCGGCAGCCAACTGCTGGCCGGAACCGATCCGGGGACGGTGTTTCGGCTCATCGCCGAGGAGGCGGTCACGCTCACCGGCGCGGACCTCGCCCTGGTCGTCATGCCCGCCGACCCGGAGGCGCCGGATTCTGAAGTCACCGAACTGGTGGTGGCCGACCTGGCCGGCGCCGGCGTGCCCGATGCGGCGGCCGCAGAGACGATGCCGGTGGCCGGTACCTCTGTCGGGCGGGCGTTTCTGCAGCGCACCCCGCAACGGTTGGACACCTTTGACGTCGACGTCGGGCTGATCGACGCTGCGGGCCCGGCGCTGGTGCTGCCGCTGCGCACCACCGACACCGTCGCCGGTGTCATCGTGATACTGCGCCGCACGGGCGCCTATCCGTTCAGCGACGAACAATTCGACATGATGGCCGCTTTCGCCGACCAGGCCGCACTGGCCTGGCAGCTCGCGGTGACCCAGCGCCGGATGCGCGAACTTGACCTGCAGACCGATCGCGACCGCATCGCTCGCGATCTGCACGACCATGTGATCCAGCGCCTCTTCGCCGTCGGACTGGCGCTGCAAGGCACCATCCCACGGGTGCGCGCGCCGGAAGTGCAGCAGCGGCTGTCGCAGGCGGTGGATGACCTGCAAGGGGTGATTCAAGACATTCACACCGCGATCTTCGACCTGCACGGCGGGTCCTCCGGTGCCACCCGGCTGCGCCAGCGCCTCGATCGGGCGATCGCCGCATTCGCCGAATCGGAGCTACACACCACGGTGCAATACAGCGGTCCGCTGTCGGTGGTCGACGCGGTCCTCGCCGATCACGCCGAAGCGGTCGTCAAAGAAGCCGTCAGCAACGCCGTCCGGCGTGCCGATGCCAGTCAGCTCACCATCCACATCGATGTCGCAGACGGGCTGAGCATCGACGTCATCGACAATGGCAAAGGCATCCCCGACGAGATCACCGCCAGTGGGCTTGCAAACCTGCGCCAACGCGCCAAACAGGCAAACGGCACCTTCACCATCCAAGCCGTTCCCGAAGGAGGCACCCGGCTACGCTGGTCGGCGCCGCTGCATAGCTACTTCGACCTGAAAAAGTCGGGTGTGGCTAAGCTTTGGTGAGGCATTGAACTGGGACGATGGCCTCGAACCCTTGGTGAGAAGGATTCGAGGTCATCGTGTTTCGTACTGTAGGCGATCAGGTGTCGCTGTGGGAGGCGGTACTGCCTCCGGAATTGCTGAGGTTGCCCGACGAGTTGGCGCGGGTCGACGCATTGTTGGACGATCCGGCGTTTTTCACACCATTCGTGCCGTTCTTCGACCTGCGGATCGGGCGTCCCTCGACGCCGATGGAAACCTATCTGCGGTTGATGTTTTTGAAGTTCCGCTACCGGCTGGGCTATGAGTCGTTGTGCCGGGAGGTCAGCGATTCGATCACCTGGCGCCGGTTCTGCCGGATTCCGCTGGACGGATCGGTGCCGCATCCGACGACGTTGATGAAACTGTCCACCCGGTGCGGGGCCGCCGCGGTCGACGGACTCAATGAGGCGTTGTTGGCCAAGGCGGCCGAAGCGAAACTGCTGCGCACCAACCGAGTGCGGGCCGACACCACGGTAGCGCCGGCGAACGTGGCCTATCCCACCGACTCGGGGTTGCTGGCCAAGGCGGTGCGACGGATCGCGGTGACCTCTCGGCGGATCCAGGCCGCCGGCGGCGCGGTGCGCACCCGGGTCCGCGACCGCTCCCGCGCCGCGGGCAAGCGGGCCCACGCGGTGGCGTCGAAACTGCGCTCTCGCGCCGCCTTGGGCCGCGACGAGGCCACGGCCGCGGTGCTCAAGAGCACCGGTGAGCTGGCCAGACTGGCTCAGAGGGCGGCCCGCGATGCCGAGCGGCTGCTGGTCAACGCCCACCGGGCGGTGCGCCGGGCCATGGCCAAAGCCGCCGAACTGCGCGCTCGCGGTGCCCATGACGCGGCGGCGGGCCGGCGCCGTGGCCAGCTCGTGCGTGCGGTCAACGACCTGGCCACGCTGCTGGCCGCGACCCGCCAGATCGCCTCGCAGACCTGGCAACGGGTGTCCGGACAGATCCCCGACGGCGCCACCCGGCGGGTCAGCCTGCACGACGGCGATGCCCGCCCGATCGCCAAAGGCCGCCTCGGTAAACCGGTCGAATTCGGCCACAAGGCCCAGGTCACCGACAACGACGACGGGGTCGTGCTCGACCACACCGTCGAGGTGGGCAACCCGGCCGACGCCCCGCAACTGGCGCCGGCGATCGCGCGGGTCACGACGCGAACCGGGCGCGCCCCAGGCACCGTCACCGCCGACCGCGGCTACGGTGAGAAACGCGTCGATGACGCCCTGCACGACCTCGGCGTGCGCACGGTCGTGATACCCCGCAAAGGCAAACCCTCCCAGGCTCGGCGAGCCGAGGAAAACCGGCCAGCCTTCCGACGAACAATCAAGTGGCGCACCGGAAGTGAAGGCCGCATCAGCACCCTCAAGCGTGGCTACGGCTGGGATCGCACCCGCATCGACGGCACCGAAGGCGCCCGAATCTGGACCGGGCACGGCGTCCTGACCCACAACCTCATCAAGATCAGTGCCCTCACCGCCTGATCGACAGCGCCCAAGCCACATTCATGCACCAAACTGGGCACGACCGAGCACACCCGCTCAGCACAGGCGCGGGTTTTTCAGGTCGAAGTAGCTAGAACAACCGAGTACATGAGGGCACGGCCAGCTTCGCGCATCACGCACCAACGATGCGCATGCCGGTGACGATCTGCGGTTCGATCACGATCACGGTGTCCATGGCCGCGTTCACCCACGGATGCAGTAGCCGTTCGTAGCGGGCGATCTGCTCGGGGTCAGTAAGCGTGGTCGCCAGCCCGTCGGGAATTTTCCTGGGATACAGGTTGCACCGCTATAGGCGCGCTATAGGGTCCCGCTCCCCGAACCAGCGTTGCCGCAGGTCAAACCTATAGCCCGCGCTATAGGCTCGCTACAGGCGCGCTGCAGGGTTTCCGCAGCCTAAAACGGCGTTTCTGCAGGTCAAAGGCGATGGGTCCGCAGATCTGTCGCATCTTCCGGCAATCCGAGAACAAGCACACCCTGTAGCCCGAGCGAGTTCCAAAGGGAATAGGCGACCATGCCTTTTCACCCAGCGGCTTCGTCGGCGTGGTTGACCCCCGCAAGGGGTCTCGCCGCCCGAATCCCCGGGGAAGGGGGCGCGTCAGCATGGACACTTTCTTCAAGTGGCTGAGCATCACCATTGTTGCCGTCGTGGCCGAGACGCTGATTTTCGCTAGCTACTTCGACCTGAAAAAGTCGGGTGTGGCTAAGCTTTGGTGAGGCATTGAACTGGGACGATGGCCTCGAACCCTTGGTGAGAAGGATTCGAGGTCATCGTGTTTCGTACTGTAGGCGATCAGGTGTCGCTGTGGGAGGCGGTACTGCCTCCGGAATTGCTGAGGTTGCCCGACGAGTTGGCGCGGGTCGACGCATTGTTGGACGATCCGGCGTCCGCGGAGTGACTACCGCCAAGGCGCAAGGACGAGGACGGTGGCTGATCCCTAGAGAGCCGTGGCCGAGATCGCCGGAAGTCGCCAATCCCGCTCAGTGCGAGAACCGCACCAATTGCGTGAAGGCACTTCCCGGTGCCGGATGGGCCACATACCGTCGCGGCATGACCACCTGGCGTGATGGCTGTCGGTGTGGGTGCTCATGGTCGCCTTCGGCGGGGAGCGGCGGGCCGCTGTCTCGGTGCGAGTACTTGCCGAGCTCGCTGGAGGACGGCAAGGAGATAGCCCGAGCGCTCGCGGATCAGCGCCGACGATTTAGGTGACCGCTCTCCAACACCCGTGGTTGGAAGGTGAAGTGCTAACCTCGCCCCGCCGAAAAGCCGTGCCGCACAAGCAATAACGCCGCGACGGCAGTGCCGTGTGGCACGCGGTACGAGTGGGGGAACACCAAGAACACCAGCACGATGTCGGTGAAGGACACCACCGATGCGTGGCCAGGTCGAGGCGGTTTCGCTGATGGTGAGCGGTTCAGTTTCGGTCAGGGCGGTCTTCTGGTCTGGTCATCGTTTATTCATCGTCAATGACCCGAAAACAACCGCAATCAGCCGCAATCGTTGACAACCTGGCATCACCCAGTTGGGTTGCCCCGCAAGGGTTCACGGCAACTTATGACAACCATCGAAAACCGTCAACTGCAACCCGAAGGGTTGGAGGTTCGAGTCCTCCCGGGGGAGCCCCCAAAAGGCCAGCTCAGAGGCTATTTTGACGCCAGTCAAGAGATTTTGTGCGATCAATGGCCTACCGTGGCCGACCGTAGCTGCCGGTAAACCCTTAGCTGAGTTCACCGGCCAGGCGGGTGGTGTCGGGATCGGCCCGACCGTATTGTCGGTTGATATCAGTTGAGCTATTCTCAGACCCAGCGACCTACCTTGTCGCGTTTGCTGCTCGATCTCTCTTCCCTCTCTCCCGAAAATCGCGCCCCTTCCGAAGAACGCGCTCTCCCTTTTACTTACCGGTTCGAATCGCGCCTGTTCAAAGGAAGGTGAAAATGTCTAAGCTTACTTTCAACCGCTGAGGCCGCCGATTATCTTGGCGTTTCACAGAATACGATCCGCAATTACGTAGATCGCGGATTGATCACACCTAACCGCGTCGGTCCAAGGCCGCTGCTGAAATTCGATACGGCAGACCTGGACGCGATCTCACCCAAGGTCGGTGCCGTTTGAATCGAGGTGGTTTGGCTAGTCGAGCAGCCGTCGCGGCTGTTTATGTTCTTCAGGTGTGAGTTGGCCTGTCAGGTGGTCGTGCACCTCTTTTACCCGCTCTAGTATTTCAGCTTCTTCGTTTTCGCGGCGTTGACGTTCGTCTTCGCCTGGCAACGTGTAGACCCAAACGCCGCTATGGCCTTTTTGTCCCAGAGCACCCCGGCTCGTTGCGGTTCAAACACACTGCTGATCGCGAGTATTGGGCTCCTAGTCTGGCTCGCGCCCTACGGTGGGCTTTCAATGCCCGCTAGCCACCTGGCCAGGGCGGGAACTCCCGAAATCAAGCGAGCTAACGCGATTCAACCCGCCTGAGCCAACAGCATCCTAAGGCGGGCTGAACGCCCTTCAAGCCTAGGGTAAGCCGAGGTGCTGCCCGGCGGTGCGACCTGTCATTGGTCCGACGCGGACCGACCACTTCCATCCAGGCCGGTAGGTGCCGTGCCCGACAACAACTTCCCAATAGCTTCACAGCAACACGCACGCCGCCATCGAGGAACTCAACGGCCTTACCGGATTGCTGGATCGCCTTTACTATCTGCGTCGACATGTCTATGGTTCACGGAATGTCAGCCTAAAAGGCCAGGCCAGCGGTGTTCGTTCCGCCGGTTGGTCACGTTGACACCCGTCAAACAGGCGAGTGCGGTCGGTAACCGCGTCCACTTCGATGATTTGTGAACAAACGGTGACCAGCGCACCGCATCACGATGGGCGCCGGTACCCTTGCACTGTTCTGGAACCTCACCCGCCTGAGATTGGGGGCCGATGACGGCGACGTTGTCCGGTGCCGAAGCAGCAGCACGGGGTTGGGTGCCGCGGGGCGGATGCCCATTCGAGCGCGGCACGACCTACTCTGCGCGGGCCACGCAAGACGCGACCGCGCCGATTGGCTTGCGAGTCGGCGCATGTCAGCTCGCCGTGGCGTTCCTGTGACCGTGACGATAAGGCGCGACGCCCAGCTTGCGCGGGCATGCGCGCCCATGGTGGCAAAAGTGCTCGCACTCACCGCCGCCAGGAAGGCCCGGTCGAGACTGGTCGGCAGCCATGATCCAAAGCATGTGCAGATCACCGACTTTGACCCGCTAGACCCCTCGATAGCCGCCGACCCATACCCGCATTACCGGGAGCTTTTGGCGGGCGAGCGAGTGCAGTACAACCCCAAGCGCGACGTCTACATCTTGAGCCGATATTTCGACGTCCGCGAGGCGGCGCGTAACCACGACGTGTTGTCCAGCGCCGGTGGGGTCACGTTTTCACGGGGGTCGCCGCCTTTCCTCCCCACGTGTGATCCGCCCGTGCACACTCGGATGCGCAAGCAGCTGGCTCCCGGCTTGGCGCGTGGCGCGCTGGAGTCCTGGCGTCCGATGGTCGACCAACTTGCCCGGGAGTTGGTCGGCGGGCTACTGACACGGACACCCGCGGACGTCGTCGCCACCGTGGCCGCACCGATGACGATGCGCGCCATCACCGATGTTCTCGGCGTGGCGGGAGCCGACGAGGCGGCCTTCTGTCGCTTGTCCAACCAGGCGATTCGCATCACCGATGCCAATCTGTCAGTGTCGGGACTGGTTTCGCTGGTGCAGGGCTTCACCGGATTTCGCCGATTGCGTGCGCTCTTCACCCACAGGCGCGACAACGGGGTGCTGAGGGAGGGCAGCGTTTTCGGGCAGCTTGCCGCACATGCCGAGCACGGATGGCTTAGCGATAGCGAATTGTCCTTGTTCGCGGTGTTGCTGCTAGTTGCGGGCTATGAGACCACCGCGAATATGATCAGCACCTTGTTTCTCACGCTGGCCGACTACCCAGAGCAGCTCCAGCTCCTTGCGCAGCGACCGGATCTGATCCCGTCGGCGATTGAGGAGCAACTTCGCTTCATGTCTCCAGTGCAAAACATCTGCCGTACAACGCGCGTCGACTATCCCGTCGGCCAGGCCGTCGTCCCGGCAGGCTCCCTGATGCTGTTGGCGTGGGGTGCAGCAAATCGTGACCCGCGTCAATATGACGACCCGGATGTCTTTCGCGCCGACCGCAACCCGACCGGACACCTTGCGTTCGGCTCCGGCATCCACTCGTGTCCCGGGACCCAGCTGGCTCGGATGGAGGGCCAGGCGGTGCTGCGCGAGATCGTCAGCAACATCGACCGGATAGAGGTGGTCGAACCACCGGCATGGATGACAAACGTCAACCTTCGCGGCCTCACCCGGCTAAGGGTCGCCGTTACGCCCCGCGCAACCGCACAGAGCTCGTCCCACATGCGATGAAGGCCCCCCATTCGACGTCTCGATTTTCCTGGTGGCATGAGTGGGCGGCGCCGCTGTGGATCGGTTGCAATTTCTCGGCTTGGACGCGCCTGCTGATCCGTAACCGTTTCGCCGTGCACTGGAGCCGCTGGCACTTCGCCGTCCTCTACACGTTTCTCAGTGTCGTCAATTCCTGTCTGGGGTTGTGCCAGAAGATCTTGTTCGGCAGGCGAGTGGCCAAAACGGTGATCGGCGATCCGCCAATCTTCATCGTTGGGCACTGGCGTACCGGCACCACCTTGCTGCACGAACTTTTGATCCTCGACGACCGCCACACCGGTCCCACGGGTTTCGAATGCATTGCGCCGCAACATTTTCTACTGACCGAGCGGTTTGCGCCGCTCGCAGGATCTCTGGTGTCGAAGCATCGGGCCATGGACAACATGGATTTGAGCTTGTATCACCCGCAGGAAGACGAGTTCATCTGGTGCATGCAGGGCCAGCCGTCGCCGTACCTGACCCTCGCTTTCCCGAACCGGCCGCCTCAGCATGAGCGGTATCTGGATTTGGAGCAGTTGACATCGCGAGAATTAGAAGCATGGAAGCGGACCCTCGTCCGGTTCGTTCAGCAGGTGTACTTCCGCCGTCGCAAGACGATGATCCTCAAAAACCCGAATCATAGTTTCCGGATTAAGGTGCTGTTGGACGTATTTCCGCAAGCGAAGTTTATACACATCATCCGAGATCCTTATGTCGTTTATCCATCGAGCATTCATCTTCTTAAAGCGCTGTCCCGCGTACACAGCCTGCAACGACCGACATTCGAGGGACTGGACGAGAGGGTTCTCTCCACCTACGTCGACTTGTATCGAAAATTGGACGAAGGGCGAGAACTCGTTCATCCGTCACGCTTCTACGAATTGCGCTATGAGGATCTGATCAGCGATCCCGAAGGGCAGCTGCGCCGCCTGTACGAGCACCTGGGACTGAGCGATTTCGAGCAGTACCTGCCGCGCCTGCGGCAGTACCTCGCCGACCATATGGACTACGAAACCAACACCTACGAACTGACGGCGCAGCAGCGCGCGATCGTCACTGAGCGCTGGGGAGAAGTCATTCACCGCTATGGCTATCGTCAAGTTTCTGTGGCGTCGCGGCGGAGCTCGTAGAACAGGCGGGGACAGGGACCGTTGCCTCTACCGCGCCGCTTCCGCGAACGTCGGAAGCACGGTGTTGGTCATGGCCGCAACCTTCAGCGTGACTGACCACGACGCTGGCCGAATGAGCACGGGGTCGGATTAACGACTTACCCCGGGCGCCCACCGGGTGGCAGCGAGGCAATTTCACAGTTTCTTGAGCCCGCGCAGAATCTTGAAGAATGGTGCGTACGATGCGAGGGCTTTCCGCAGGGTCGGCTGCAGGATGCTGACATTGTTGACAACCAGATAGCGCACCCCGTGGTCGCGCCATTGCGCAGCCTGATCGATGACCTCGTCGGGCGTCCCGGCCAGAAGCGCGTCTTTGAGCAGCGATACCGGGACGTTTTTGATGTAGGACAGCACTGTCTGCTCGTCTAACATTTGCGGGATTAGATCTTGGGCGCCGGCGAAGTCATGTCCAAGCGGATGTTGTACGCCATGGTCGGCCCACATCTGGCCCGGAATGATGAGCGCGAAGGCTTTTGCGGCATCAGAGTCCAGGGTCTGCTCGACGTCGTCGCGGCTTCGCCCGGTGACGACAAACATGGATAGCGCCGACGTGATCGAACTAGGATCCCGCCCGGCGTTGGACGCCGCTGTTTGCACTGCTTCAAGACCGGATGCGTAGTCTTTGGGGCCCGAAACCAGCCCGGGGAACCAGGCGTTGGCATAGCGGCCGGTGGCTCGCAGCATCCGCGGTCCCTTAGCGGCGATCCATATCTCGGGCCATTTGCCACGATAGGGCGGCAGGTCAAACACCGCGTTACGCAAAGGGAAGTACGGCGACTCACGCGAGATGGGTTCGCCACGGGAGTTCCACAGCGCACGGATTGTGGCAATCGCCTCTTCGAAGCGCGCCACGGGTTTGGTCCAGTCCACCCCGTAGGGCTCATTGCCCTCCCGCTCTCCGACGCCGATGCCCAGGATGGCGCGGCCGCGGCTGATTAAGTGCAACGTGGCCGCAGCCTGTGCGGTGACCGCCGGATGACGTCGATTGGCATCCGTAACGCCGACACCAAGCCGCAGACGTGTAAAGCGGTTGCGGGAGGCAACATATCCGAGCATCGTCCACGGTTCGAATTGGGCGTCGACCTTCGGGACGAATTTGGCGACACCGAGGTAGTCCGGCGTGGCGATCGAGCGTGGGTACAGCGAATTCAGGTGGTCGGCCGCCCAGTAGGAGTCGACACCGCTGGCCGCGGCCATCCGCACGTTGGTGCGAGCGAGCATGGTCGGGGAATATCGAGAATTGAGGAGCTGAGTGCTGAGGCCGACTCGGACCTGGTTCACATACGTCGCCTTTCGCAGCAGTTGAAGCATTGTGGCGGACCCAGCCCGGCCGGACAGCTGCAACTTTCGGCACAGATTCATTCGGCCAGTCGGCGAATCGGTAGGCAGGTCCCGTTTCGAGCAAGCGCAGTTTCGGCATCCCGTTCGGCTGAGCCGCAAGCTTGCCCGCATGGTGATGTCGCACTGCCGAAGCGTCCCATGCGCGCAGCTTCCCCGCACCCTAACCTTCATCATTGGTTCCGATCGCTGTACAGCAACCGGTGCAGCAACGCAGCCAAATTCTGGGGTGCACGCGACCGTTCGCTGATGTTGCGAAAGTGCCTCCGAATTACTCGATCGCGGTGGCCACAATGCGGTCAGCGGTCGCGGGTTCGGCAATGTCACCAGCGACGGCGGCCACGCCGGGGTCATCCGTGGGGCAAATCGATCGTGAGTTCGCCACCACCGCGTAGTTGAGTTCGCGGTAGGTATCGACCAGCGCGGCCCCAATTCCCTGGGAGGTGCCGGTGATGATCGCGACTTTTTGGTTGACGTGATCGGCGGTCAATGTAGGTCTCCTTGGGTGGTCTGTTGCCGATGTGTCTGCGGTGCCGCGTCCGGCACCGGCATGTACACATGGTCGATCAATGCCGCCCTGGCGCCGATTGCGGCGCACCGCAGAAGCGTCGCTTTTGGCGCACCGCCGCACTTTCGCTCAGGAAGGCGCTAGTCATAAGCCGGCGTCCACATGGTGTCCAGGATGGCCTGCCGGACATCGTCATGAGTTCGGGTGGCCACCTCGTCGGCGACTGCGGCATGATAGACGGCCTCGGCGATGACCGTCGAGATGGCGCGCAAGTTCTGCATATCAGGCAATAACGCGTCGCCGGGAGTCGTCGGAGTGGCTTGTTGCACAAGGGCTTTCGCCGCCGCGTGCAGCATGCCGTCGGTGAGCAGCCGGGCGCCGGCTACCGCCACGCCCAATCCGATCCCGGGAAACACCAGCACGTTGTTGGCCTGCCCGATGGTGTAGGTGATCCCGTTGTATTCGACGGGGGCGACCGGGCTGCCCGTGGTCAGCAGCGCCCGGCCGTTCGACCACGCCAGCACGTCGCCCGGCATGGCTTCCATGCGTGAGGTCGGGTTGGACAGCGGGAAGATCATCGGGTGATCGCAGGATGCCGTCGTCGCCTCGACGACCTCGCGGGTGAATGCCCCGAGCACCGCAGAGCAGCCCAGCAGGATGGTGGGTGATGCGAGCTTGATCGCATCGACCAGCCCGACCCGATCCCCGGCGGCCACCCCGACACGATCGCGGTTCTTGGCGTAGGGCAGCTGGAAGTCCCGCAGGTCGTCCATGTCGTCGAACAGCAGACCCTGCTTGTCGATCGGCCAGACCTGCGACGTGGCCTGCTCGACGGTGGCGCCGTCGGCGACCATCGCGTCCCGGATCTGATCGGCGATACCGATCCCGGCAGTGCCCGCTCCGAAGACGACGATCGTCTGGTCGCGCATCGGGATACCGGTGACATGGCAACCGCCGAACACGGCTGCCACCACCACCGCGCCGGTTCCCTGGATGTCGTCGTTGAACACGCAGTAATCCGCGCCGTATGTCTGCAGGATCTTCCGCGCGTTCGTCGGCCCGAAGTCCTCGAAATGCAGCATCGCCGGCGGAAACAGCCGGTGAGCGGTCTCGATATAGCGCTTGATGAACTCGTCGTATTCGTCGCCGCGGCGCCGGGCATGGCGATTCCCCAGATAGAACGGGTCCTGCAGCAACTGTTCATTATCGGTGCCGACATCAAGGGACACCGCCAGACAGCGGCGGGGGTCGATGCCGCCGCCGGCGGTATAGAGCGCCAGCTTGCCCACGGCGATTTCGATGCCGCCCACACCCCAGTCGCCGATACCCAGGATCGCTTCGGCGTCGGTGCACACGATCAGGTCGACATCGTCGGGGCCCAGCCCGAAAGTCAGGAAGGCCTCTTCGATCTCGTCCGGCTCGTCGATGCTCAGAAACAGTCCCCGCTGCCCGCGGTATTCGTCGGAGAAGCGTTGGATGGCCTCTCCGACGGTGGGGGTGTAGACCACCGGCATCAGCTCGGGCAGATGGTCTTCCAGCACCTTGTAGTAGAGCATTTCGTGGCGGTAGTGTAGCTGCTCGAGCAGCAGATTTCTGCCCAGATCGGTTGCCAGACTTTGCAATTGGTGCCATACGCGGTCGGCTTGTTGATCGAGGGTGAGCACGGCGGACGGAAGCCGGCCGGTCAACCCCAGCCGCCGGCGCTGCTCGTGGGTGAAGCCGACGCCTCGATTCAGACTCGGCGCGGACAGCGCCGCCGGGACCCGCGGCGTCCGGGCGTCGCTCATCACAACCTCCATCGGTGAGTTGATGCCACAAGCCACCGTAACGCTAGTCGTGGTGAACGCAGTCTGAAGAGCTGTTGAAGGGACCGGCACGGGAGTTTACGGGTGGAAATCGGCGTCGATTCTGACGGCGCCGAGCGGGGACGAAAGCCGTTCGGTTACTTGCTGATTCGATGTTCAGGATGTGGGTGCGCGGTGAAGTCGGGCGACGAACGGGTACAGCTGGCAGCCGAGGCAGATTCCGAAGGCAGCGTTGAGGAAGGAGGCGAACAGCGCGAACGCGGTCGCGATGATGCCGAGCAGCGGGACCGCTGCGGCGAAGCCGATGACTCCGATGACCGCGAAGACAAGCCCGACCACCTGGGCGAACTTCAGCGGCGGCACCGGCTCCCGTTCTCTCATCGGTCCCAGCCGCGGTGCGACGAACTTGGCGATAGCGACCCATAGGGGCTGTAGCGCGGGCCGCGCAGTGCGCTGATCGCGAAAACGAGGGCCTGGGCGCCCAGGATCGTCGCGGCGACGGCTTCGCTGAACGCCGACGCAACCAACGTGACCACCAGAACTGTGGTGGTGATCCACGCAGCGAATCGCGGACCCCGCACGTCTACTTGACTGGTATCGGTCGATATCACGTTGTTCCTGCTGGACGGCATTGAGGGGGAATGCGAAAACAGCCGACTCAGCGGCCAGGACAACAAGAACCCGCTGTGCGGCACAGATCTACTGCGCGGCGCTTGGTGAGCCAAATCTCGGCGCGGGCGGACACGTGACCGGTGCTACCTAGTCAGGGGCGGCTGAACCCAACAGCAGTTGCAAAGCCTTGCGCAGTTCGGCAACCTTCGGCACCCCGGCGCTCCGATACCGTTGCCGCCCGTCGGCGTCGAAGACGAAAGTGGTTGGCAGGGACAACACCGACAGCTGCTTCGCAGCCGCAGAGTTGGCGTCAATGTCGATCTCCACGTGCGTCACATCTGGGAGGTCGGTACACACTTGGTCGACCACGCGACGCACCGAAGCGCATGGGCCGCACCAAACGGCACTGAAGTGCACGACTGTCGGCCCCGACCGGGACAGACCGAGATCTGATGTCTCTTGATAAGGCTCGGGGCTGGTTTCCCGCAGCACGCCCGACCGTCGAGTGACCACCGCGCCGACTACGGCGGCGGTCGCCAGCGCCGCGATTATCGCCGCCATGGCGATCACAAGAGTGCTCACCCGGCCCCCACAACTTCTGCTGTCGCGGCGCATGCAGCTGTGACTTCACCGTCGCGGACGGGTGCATAGCCTTGGTTGGGATTCACCTGGATAGGTCTCTCAGATGGAGAAGTCCTCGCCATACCAAACTCCGGCCTCGGGCAGCCGGATAGTGCGGCCTGTCTGTGAGCCGTCGGCCCGGGCCTCCAGTTTGGCCACTCTGGTGAGCAGCGACTGCAGGCTGACGCCGACGAGATCCGGCATCATCGAGTCGTCCGGACCGCCGGGTCCGGGACGGCTGCGGCCGATGACCTGCCCGGGTACCCCGATGACCACGGCGCTCGAGGGGACCTCTTTGACTACGACAGCGTTGGCGCCGATCCGGCTGTCGTCGCCAATTTTGATCGCGCCGAGGACCTTCGCTCCGGCGCCGATAATCACCCTGTCACCGATTGTCGGGTGGCGTTTCCCGGTGTCCCGACCGCTGCCGCCGAGGGTGACGCCGTGGTAGATCGTCACGTCCTCGCCCACTTCCGCCGTTTCTCCGATCACCACGCCGGTCGCGTGGTCGATGAACAGGCCAGAGCCGAGGGTGGCGCCGGGGTGGATATCGACTCCGGTCAGGATGCGAGTGAGCTCCGCGAACGTCCGCGCGGCCACCCTGGCGCCGCGGTTCCACAGCCAGTGGCTGATCCGGTGGCCCCACACGGCGTGCACGCCCGGGTAGGCGAAGACGACTTCCAGCGTGGAAGGGGCGGCCGGATCCCGCCGCTTGGCCGCCTGTATGTCACGCCGTATGGCCGCGAGCATGGCTACTCCGCCACGTCGGCGAATAGCGGAGTGCTCAAATACCGCTCGCCGAAGTCGGGCAGTACGACAACGACGAGCTTGCCGGCGTTTTCGGGTCGGCGAGCGACCTGCAGGGCAGCCACCGCCGCCGCGCCCGAGGAGATGCCGACCAGCAGTCCCTCTTCTCTGGCCAGCCGCCGGGCCACGTTAAACGCATCGTCGTTGCCGACGGGGATGATCTCGTCGACGAGATCCAGGTCGAGCACAGGCGGGACGAATCCGGCGCCGATGCCCTGAATCGGGTGAGGTCCCTTTTGGCCGCCGGACAGCACCGGTGACGCGGCCGGCTCTACGGCGACGAACTGCGTCGATGGTTTGCGTTCCTTGATGTACTGGGCGACGCCGGTAATGGTGCCGCCGGTGCCGACACCGGCGACGAAGATGTCGACCTTTCCGTCGGTGTCGCGCCATACCTCCTCCGCGGTGGTTTTGCGGTGAATTGCCGGGTTAGCCGGATTCTCGAACTGCTGCGGCACGAAATACCGTTGATCGGTCTTAGCGAGTTCCTCGGCCTTGGCAATGGCGCCCGGCATGCCGTCCGCACCGGGAGTCAGGACGAGTTCGGCGCCATAGGCACGCAACAGCATCCGCCGCTCGACGCTCATCGTCTCGGGCATGGTCAGTACGATTCGATAGCCACGTGCGGCGCACACCATCGCCAGCGCGATGCCAGTATTTCCGCTAGTCGGCTCGAGGATGATCGTGTCGGGCTTGATCAGGCCCGCCTGCTCGGCCGCGTCGAGCAGGGCAACCCCGATACGGTCTTTCACGCTGCTCGCCGGGTTAAAGAATTCCAGCTTGGCGGCGACGTCGGCGACCGCGCCTTCGGTGACCCGGTTCAGCCGGACCAGCGGGGTACCGCCAACTAGTTGCGTGACGTTCTGGGCGATGTTCATAAAACTTCCTCAACGATGTCGGTGCGGGACTCGTCGGCCTGCCAGATGATGTCGAATTCGATGGCCATGTCCGTCGGCACGATCAGGGCGATGGGCGTGAATCGATGTTGAGCCCCTTCCGACGCGACTCCGGTCAGCACCCGCCCAGTGAGGTTGTGCGGTGTTGTTGCCGTCATTGTGGTCGCCGATGTGCCAGGTGCTGGACGCAGGTAGAAGTCGGTGCCCGGCTGAACAACCTCACCGATTTCCGAGCCGTCGGCGCCGACGAGCGTATGTCCGTCAGTGACACTGAGCGTCAATGGGATTGGCACTTGGAATGGTCCTATGAGTTCGGATTCGGCAGTTGCTTCGGTATCGACCAGGTGGAGGTCGTCGGTATCAATTAAGGCTTTGCATGCCCCGCTCAGTAGATAATTGTAGAGGTGCACGACTCGGTCGGCATTGCGGTAGTGGCGGGTGCCGGTCAACCAGAAGCGGAAGCGGTCGATTTTCGGGACGGCGGCATCCGTTGTCGCGACTAACCTGTAGTAGCGGTAGCCGCGGCCGCCGCCCCCGTGGCTGCTGGCCGAAAGTGTGCTGCCTACGCCGAGCGTGCGCCTGTAGTGGCCCTCGCCGGCGTCTGCGGTGAATTGCGAGGCGGAGATATCTTGCCAGACAACGCCATTGATTGATTTTTGCAGCTTCAAGCCGACTGTGTCATCGGACGATACCCACACCGAGTAGCCGCCCAATTGTGGCTCGCCGTCGAACTCGAAGGTGATTGCCGGCCCTGGCGCCCGGCGCGCTGCGACCGGAACATTCAGCGGGCGGGTGTCCAGATCCAAACCATTGGTGAAATGCCAGATCGCGGCTTGAGTCGCTGCGATCGCTTCGTGTTCGCTGATGTTGGCCGGTCCGAGCGGATAGCCTGCCTCGGCGTAGTTGGTGGCTCAGTTGGCTGGTGGTCCGCATCGGGAAGGAGTGGCGCAGAATCCAATCCACTTCGGCTTCGTAGCCGCGGCTGCGCAGGTGAGGCAGTGTCGCCCAGGTATCCAGGCGGTAGCGGGATGGATGGTGTGGTGCGATGCCGGCAAAGTCCAAGGAATAGGCATGCACGTTCGGGTTCAGCCGGATCAGATCGGTGCGCGCGCTGCTGCCGTCGGCGAACACGATCGTGTCGACGGTGTGCGAATAGGTGCCGCCTCGGTAGCGCGTCATGTGAGTGAGTTGGGTAACCGGCCGGACCATTACGCGCCGACGCGTCGCTACCTGGGTCAGCGCGCGGTTCGGCATGGACAACACTGTCATGGGTGGTTGATCTTCCTGAAAAAACTTGACTGATCGCGCATTTCGTGCCTTGGGGACTGGCGGATCCACCCGCCACCCGGGCAACGTGCGGGGATTTCTACAGCGTCAGAGGGCGTCAGGAAATCAACAACAGCGACAACAACAGTCCACGGCGGGGCGGCGCGTAAGGACAAGGCGCGGCTGAGTGGACTGTTGCATATACCCCACTATAGGGCATCCGAGCACTTCATCGATTTGACTCATCCGCGCTTTAACTCTTTCTCGGAGCTTCGCAGTTGTCTAGGCTCGGCGGGCGCGATCGCTCAGGGTGGGCGATCTTGGACCTGCTGAACCCCGCTGCAGAAATCGACCAGGCACGGAAGGACCACGATGACGTCGGCTCAAAATGAGTCTCAGGCACTCGGCGATCTCGCCGCCAGACAGCTTGCCAATGCGACGAAGACTGTCCCGCAGCTTTCGACCATCACGCCGCGCTGGTTGCTGCATTTGCTCAGTTGGGTGCCTGTCGAAGCGGGTATCTACCGAGTGAACCGTGTGGTCAACCCGGAGCAGGTCGCGATCAAGGCCGAGGGGGGCGCCGGCACCGAAGAACCGCTGCCCGAGACCTACGTCGACTACCAGACCAACCCGCGTGAATACACGTTGCGGACGATTTCGACGCTGGTCGACATCCATACCCGGGTCTCCGACCTGTACTCGAGTCCGCACGATCAGATCGCGCAGCAGTTGCGGCTGACCATCGAGACGATCAAGGAGCGCCAAGAATTCGAGCTGGTCAACAGCCCCGAGTACGGGTTGCTGGCTCAGGTGACTCCGGAGCAGACGATCCAGACACTGGCCGGTGCGCCCACGCCCGACGACCTGGACGCGCTGATCACCAAGGTCTGGAAGACGCCGAGCTTTTTCCTGACCCACCCGTTGGGAATCGCCGCGTTCGGGCGCGAGGCCACTTACCGTGGTGTGCCGCCGGTAGTCGTGAGCCTTTTCGGTGCGCAATTCATCACCTGGCGTGGCATTCCGCTGATTCCGTCGGACAAGGTGCCGGTGGAGGACGGTAAGACGAAGGTCATCCTGGTGCGCACTGGCGAGGAACGCCAAGGAGTGGTGGGACTGTTCCAGCCGGGCCTGGTCGGCGAGCAGGCGCCGGGGCTGTCGGTGCGGTTCACCGGCATCAACCAGTCGGCGATCGCGACCTACCTGGTCACCCTCTACACGTCGCTGGCCGTCCTCACCGACGACGCGCTCGCCGTGCTCGATGACGTAGCCGTGGACCAGTTCCATGAGTACAAGTGAGTACCGGTCGATAGACGCCGAAAGCGAGTTACCCATCAGCGCTGCCGAGCTCGCCGCGCTGGCCAGCCAGTTGTATGCGGCCAGCATGCGCCCGGGGCCCGACACGCCGCCGCAGGCGGCGCCCGTCGCCCCGCGTGGGAGCGTTCCAGACGTTACGGCGGCGACTTCGGCCGGGCAAGCGGCCGCCGGCGCAGCCGATCTGTACCCGGCGCCGGTTCCGCTTGTCGGTGTCGCCGACATTTACGTTCCGGCTCCGACGTCTCCCGAACCCGAAGCCCCGCCGCAGACAGTGCCGGTCGCCCCGCGCGGAGGCGTACCCGATACGACGGCAGCCCCGTCGACCGCCAAGGCGACCGGGGCGGTGGCAGATCCCTACCTGGCACCCGGCGTCGCCGGCCTGACCGCGTTCGCGGTACCCAGCGGCATCGTGCCCACGGTGCCCGGTGTGCTGGCCGGGACCGCACCGGCTGTTCCGGCGGCCCCGCGTGGTTCGGCGCCTTACTGGCGGCCCGAGTGGCTGCCAGAGGCGCCGTCGGCCGTCGACCTCGGTTGGTCTGACGCACCGCTGGCTGCGCCGGTTGGTGATGAGCACGACTACTATTTCCTGACCGCAGCCAATCCGGTGCCCCAGTTGCGCGACGACCACGAGGTGTTCGACGTCAACGCGGTGCGGGCGGACTTTCCGATCCTCAAGGAGACCGTCCACGGAAAACCGCTGATCTGGTTCGACAACGCCGCGACCACGCAAAAGCCGCAGATGGTGATCGACCGGCTGTCGTACTTTTACGCCCACGAGAACTCCAACATTCACCGCGCCGCGCACGAGTTGGCGGCCCGGGCGACCGATGCCTACGAAGAGGCCCGCGACACGGTCCGGCGATTCATCGGAGCCGCGAAGGACGAAGAGATCATTTTCGCGCGCGGCACCACGGAAGCGATCAACCTGGTGGCCTACGCGTGGGGTGGCAAACATTTGCAACCCGGTGATGAGATCGTCATCACCCACTTGGAGCACCACGCGAATATCGTTCCGTGGCAACTGATCTCGCAGAAAACTGGAGCGATCCTGAAAGTCGCGCCGGTTGACGACGCCGGTAATTTGCTGTTGCCGCAATTCGAGAATCTGCTGGGCCCGAAAACCAAGCTGGTGTCGGTCACCCAGGTGTCCAACGCGCTGGGCACGGTGGTTCCGGTGGAGAAGATCGTCGAGTTGGGTCACCGCTACGGCGCGCGGGTGTTGATCGACGGTGCCCAGTCGATTCAGCACATACCGGTCGATGTCTCGGAGCTCGGCGTCGATTTCTTTGTCTTCTCCGGTCACAAGATCTACGGCCCCACCGGGATCGGTGTGCTCTACGGGACTGAGGAGGCGCTCGCCGAGACGCCGCCGTGGCAGGGCGGTGGCAACATGATCGCCGACGTCACCTTGGAACGGTCGCTGTATCAGGGGCCGCCGAGCAAGTTCGAGGCCGGCACCGGCAACATCGCCGACGCCGTCGGTCTCGGGGAGGCGCTGCGCTACGTCGAGCGGCTGGGTATCGACCGCATCGCGGCCTACGAGCACGCGCTGCTGGAATACGCGACGCCGCGCCTGGCCGCCATCCCAGGTGTTCGCCTGGTGGGCACCGCAACCGAGAAGGCCAGCGTGCTGTCGTTCGTGCTGGCCGGGCACGACCCGCTCGAGGTGGGCAAGGCCCTCAATGCCGAAGGCATTGCGGTACGCGCCGGCCATCACTGCGCACAGCCGATTCTGCGGCGTCTCGGTCTGGAGGCAACGGTTCGCCCGTCGTTTGCGTTCTACAACACGTTCGAGGAGATCGACGTTTTCCTCAACGCGGTGCGTCGCATCGCCGAAGGCGGCACCAACGTCGGCTGAACGGCCGTCCCACCGAAGGGCCTTAGACGCCTGTGCCCCAACCGAACCCGCGGGATGTGAGCAGCACGATTCCCAGCGAGACCGACGCGACGACGGTGAGCCCGATGATCGCCACGACGAGCGGGCGCCATCCGGTGCGCGCGATTTGGCGGATGTCGGTGGTGAGGCCGACACCGGCGAAGGTCAGCAGGAACGCCCATTTCGACACGTTGGCGAGGTTGGCGGTTTGGCCCTTGCTCAACCAGCCCGCAGTCGCCAGCGCCGAGACCGCAAGGAAGCCGAGGACGAATTTCGGGAATTTTTCCCAGATGAACGCGGCCTTGGCTTTCGCGCCGGGCGCGATCTCGTCGGCTTGCCCGCGCGCGGCCCAATACAGCGCGAAGCCTAAGACGACGAACCCGATCAGCGCGTTGCGGGTCGACTTGACCAGCACGGCGATCTTGCCGGCATGATCGGAGAACAGATACCCAGTGGCGGTGGTCTCGGCGGTGTTGTCCACAGACAGGCCCGCCCAGAGGCCGAATTCGTTGTCGGTGAGCCCGATCGCATGCCCCAACGGCGGCAACACGAACAAGGACACCGCGCCCAGTGCCAGGATCGCTGCGATTGCGTAGCTGACGTCGGCGTTGCGGGCCCGGATTGCGCCCTTGGCGGCCACGATGGCCGATACCCTGCAGATTGAAGTGCCGATCGCCAGCAGTGAGGCCAGCTTGCCCGATAACCCAAATGCCCGTGCCACCACGATGATGATGGTTCCTGCGATCGCCATGTCCGCCAGGATTTGGACTAGGCTGATGCCCCCGAGTTTGGCTATGTCGCCGAGCGCGAATCGCGACCCCAGCACGACGATCCCGACTTTGAGCCAGAATTGGTAGGTCAGAACGCCGGGGCGAAACACGGGATGTAGACCAATGGTGTTGCTGATCAGCAACCCGATCAGGATCGCCCACAACACATACTCGATGTCGGGCACGGTCCAATGTTCATGCCGGGCAAGGGTTTTCCACCAGATCTGGGCATATTTGCCCAGCACTCCCACCCCGATCAGCAGTAGCAATCCCGGGACATAGTCGAGCGGCCGGCTGCTCGTGAAGGCCGCATCAGCCGACGCCTCATCGGATTCGACCTCAACGGTACTCATCGCGATCACCAAGGGATCTTCGGGAGCGCCTCGGCGACCGCCAACGCGGCGATCACTCCGCCCACCACGGTCGCCCACCAGTCCACCGAAACCGAGCCGATTCGCTTCGGCCGGCCCCGCCGTTGCGACGTATCCGGTTCTCTGCCACTCTCCGTCGGCATGCTTTCAGCCACGACGACTGCTCCTCCTACATCCAGGCGGCATCCGCCGGGCACGTTATGTGGGCAATGGTGCGTGGCCGACCGTCGCGGACCAAGTGATTCAATCTCGGTGAATTTAGGTTGCCTACCGAGCGGTTAGACAAACGACGCCAGTGCGGGCGCACGCGCATCAGCAAGCGGGCGAGTTAAACGCGCTGCCTCCTAATGTTTTCGGTACGGCCGCCGCGCGGTTGCGGTCATGCCGGCAGCCCCTCTTTTTCGGCGTACGCACGGTAGCGGTCTACCCACTCGTCGGAGCGCTGGTCGGCCTGACGCTCCAGCACCGGTTCGGGCGCCAGTTGTGGGTTAAGTCCCAACGCCTCCAGGATGGAAGCCACCACCTGAGTCAGATTGCGCCACAACACCGGATACGGAATCTCCATGGGTTTGATGCCTTCTTCGGCAAACCAGGTTTGCCAGCCCTCCTCCTGGGCGCGCAGCATGGTGACGACGTGGGCGATCGCTCCGGCATGATAGACAGCGCGCGCATCGCGGACCGGATCGGGCCTGCCCCGCCACACCCGCGTCTGCACCGCCCGCCAGAACGACACCGCCTGCGACACCACATCGGGTCGGTGGACATGAATGAGGAGCGGTTCCTCGCCGACTACGTCGCGGATCGCGGCCAGCAGGCCGTCGCCAGTTCGAATCGGCAGATCCTTCGCGCGGTTCAGCAGCAGCGGCGTTTGGTTCCACATCAGCTTGCCGCCCCACACCCCGTTCGGTGTTCTTCCGACCGTTTGGATGTAGTTACGCCAGATCTCGGCCGGCGCGAGGTCTGGCGTGCCAGCGTCCAGCGGATCAAGCAGGCGCAGGATCGACCCGTCCTCGACGCCGGCGAACCACTCCCGTGGCTGCGGGGCCTGGCTGGTGGTCGGCAGATACTGGAAGAACTCCTGAGGCTCCCCGGCTACGCCGGTTGCGCGCAGCGATTCGACCAGCAGTGTGCTGCCGCTGCGCTGAGAGGCCAGCACCAGGTACGACGACGGGCTATCTGTCACCCGCAAAGTCTAACCAGAAACGGAAATCCCGGTCCGGGCAGCACAATTAGGCTCATACTGAACCAAACTCTTGCTTTGGACTCGGCTTATCCGAACTGTGGCGTTCGGCAACGACAGCCGAACGGGACGGTGGCCGTGAGTGCTCAAGTAGTTTGGCGGCGGATAGGAATTCGCGAGCGGCGAATTTCGGTGCAAGATCGGCGCTGGCGAAGTGTGGCTTGCCGAGTCTTCCGATGAGTGCTACGGCGTTGGCGCCTCGATTTTCGCGATCAGGCGTGCTGTGGCAACTGTGATTTACGAGGACTATGGGACGTTGGCTGCGCGCCGGCCAGGTCGTCTCCGCGCGCACCTCGGGATCAGCCCCTCGGCCTGGCGCGGCCGCTGTACGGCTGTCGCGTCAGGCCCGCATCGAAGTTCATGCAGGTCAACGGCTGTTAGATCGCCGAAGGCGGCACGAAGGTCGGCTGAGCCTTACTGCTGGCCAGATTTCTTCTAGTTGATTGCAACCCTAACGGCGGGCATAGCTTTGCCGGTAAATTCCCCGCGTGCTCTATGCGCGCGAACAGACATCGTGGTCGCTAGTAAATAGCGCTGATCCCTTTGGGGCCAGCTAATTACAAACGGATGAACGTTGTTACGAAACTGGGGGACCGGGTTGAGCCATACGGACTGCCGCTGGGCCGGGCAAGCACTATGAACGGCACCACCCTCGCGAAGCCCATGAACGCGCTGGGCGAGTTCTTTATGTTCAGCGCCGAATCATTGGTTACGTTGGTACGACGACCGTTGGCCTGGCGCGAGGTTCTCGAGCAGATTTGGTTCGTCGCCCGGGTGTCGATCTTTCCGACCATCATGTTGTCGATTCCGTACACGGTGCTCATCGTGTTCGTCCTCAACATCCTGCTCGTCGAGATCGGCGCAGGCGATCTCTCAGGTGCCGGCGCGGGGCTGGCGTCGGTGACCCAGGTCGGGCCGGTCGTCACGGCGATGGTTGTCTGCGGGCGCTGGGTCGACCGCGATGTGCGCCGATCTGGGCGCGCGCACCATCCGCGAGGAAATCGACGCGATGAAGGTGATCGGCGTCAATCCGATTCAGGCGCTGGTGGTTCCGCGCATCATCGCCGCCATATTCGTCGCGGTCCTGCTGTACTCGGTGGTCGCTGTCACCGGATTGACCGGCAGCTACATCTTCGTGGTCTTCGTTCAGCACGTCACACCCGGTGCCTTCATTGCGGGGATGACACTGGTCACGGGGCTGCCGCAGGTGGTGATCTCGCTCATCAAGGCAACCCTGTTCGGGTTGTCCGCGGGGCTGATCGCCTGCTACAAGGGCCTGTCGGTGGGCGGTGGCCCCACCGGCGTCGGTAACGCGGTGAACGAGACCGTGGTCTTCTCTTTCATGGCCTTGTTCTTCATCAACATCTTGACTACCGCGCTCGGAGTGAAGGTGACTGCCAAATGAGCGATGCAGCGCGCGAGCCGTCGTGGTTCGTCATTCTTGGCCCCAGGCTGGTGGCTTCCATCCGCAAGCTGGGCGAACAGACCGCCTTCTATGGGAAGTCTTTGGCCTCCACCGGTGATGCGGTACGCCGCTACCCGGGAGAACTGCTACGGCTGATCGCGGAGATGGGTATGGGCACGGGTGCGCTGGCGGTGATCGGGGGCACCGTGGGCATCATCGGCTTCCTCACTCTGACCACCGGTGCCCTTGTCGCGGTACAGGGCTATGACACCTTGTCCAACATCGGTGTCGAAGCGCTGACAGGCTTTCTGTCGGCGTTCTTGAACGTCCGCATGATCGCGCCCTGCACGGCCGGCTTGGCATTGGCGGCCACGATCGGTGCCGGCGCGACCGCCCAGTTGGGCGCGATGCGGATCAACGAGGAGATCGACGCGCTGGAAGTGATGGGCATCCGCTCGGTCACGTATCTGGCGTCGACGCGGATCATCGCCGGCGTCCTGGTCGTCATCCCGCTCTACGCCGTCGCCGTGCTGATGTCGTTCATCGCGGCTAAGTTCCTCACGATTTACGTTTACGGCCAGTCCCGTGGTGTCTACGAGCACTACTTCCGCACGTTCCTGCGTCCTAACGACTTGCTCTGGTCGTTCCTGGCGGCGCTGAGCATGGCGACGGGTGTGATGGTTGTGCACACCTACTACGGTTTCACCGCGACAGGCGGTCCCGCCGGTGTGGGGGAGGCGGTCGGCCGTTCAGTGCGGACATCGATGATCGTCACGGCGTTTGTGTGCCTGATGATTTCGCTGTCCGTCTACGGGCAGTCCGGCAACTTCAACCTGTCGGGGTAACCGTATGAGCAACCACAGCAGCAGCGGACCCAGCAGGAGAAATAGAGTCCGCACGAGCAAGATCGACCCGATCTGGTGGGCACCGACGTTGTTCATCCTGATTGGCGGTCTGATCGCACTGACCGCCGGGGCGTTCTCCGGCAAATTCCAAGCATTCATCCCGCTCACGCTGGTGTCGAACAGGGCGGGACTGGTGATGGAAGATGGCGCCAAGGTCAAGTTACGCGGTGTGCAGGTCGGCCAGGTCGCTTCGATCGGCACCGATGTCAAGGCGGCTCAGCTGCAATTGAAAATGGACCCAGGCCCATTCAAATATCTGCCGAGCAACCTCGAAGCCGAGATCAAATCGACCACTGCGTTCGGGTCCAAGTACGTCGACCTGATCGTGCCCGACCATCCCAGCCATACACCGCTGAAGGCAGGCGCGGTGCTGCACTCCCGCAATGTCACCGTCGAAGTCAACACGGTTTTCGAGAATCTGCAGTCGGTGGTCCAGGCGCTCGACCCGGCGAAGCTGAACGCGATCTTGTCGGCCTTCGCGCAATCACTGCGCGGCAAGGGCGATCGGCTCGGACAGGCGATCACCGATGCGAACAACGTGCTGCTGAGCGTCAACCCCCGGATGGGAACGATCGACAGGGACTGGCGGTTGTTCGGCAAGACCACGGCCGCCTATTCCGATGCGGCGCAGCATATCCTGTCGATCCTTGATTCGGCAGCGACTGCCAGCACTACCCTCACCGAAAACCAGCGGTCGCTCGACGCGCTGCTGTTGTCGGCGGTGGGCTTCAGCCAGACCGGCATTGGCGTCATCGGCAGAAACGAATCCAACATCGTGCGGTCCTTCAACTTGCTCGATCCGACCACAGCGCTGCTGAATAAGTACTCGCCGACTTTCACGTGTTTGTTCCAGGGCGCGCAATGGTACGTGGACCACGGCGGTCGGGACATGCTCGGTGGCAACGGCTACTCATTCATCATGGACGCCGCGCTGCTTTTCGGCGACGACCCATACCGATACCCGAAACACCTTCCAAAGGTGAATGCCACAGGCGGTCCGGGGGGCAAACCCAGCTGTGGTTCGCTTCCCGACCCGAGTGCGAACTTCCCGGTGCGTTCGCTGGTCACTGATACCGGTTGGGGGGCCGCTCCGGACGAGACCCGCACCAGCCCGTGGGTCGGCAATCCGTGGTGGGCCAACTACTTCCCGACCACCAAGAACCCTCCCGAAGCGCCGCGCTACTTCTACCGTGGGGGGCAGCCGCCGCCATGAGAAGGAAGCTGTCCGGCATTGTCGCCCGTGTCGCGCTGTTCACGGCGGTGTGCCTAGTATTCACGTTTGCGCTGATCGCGGTGTTCGGGCAATTGCGCTTCGAGGACCGCACCGGCTATCACGCGGTGTTCTCGAACGTATCTGGTCTGAAGTCCGGCAATTTTGTCCGCATCGCCGGGGTGGAGGTCGGCAAGGTCGGCGACCTCACCTTGCGTCGCGACGGCACGGTAAGCATCGACTTCGCGGTCGACAAAGGGGTGCGGCTCACCGAGGGCACCAAAGCCGTCGTGCGCTACGAAAACTTGATCGGTGACCGTTATCTCGCGCTCGAAGAGGGCCCCGGGCCCCCACGCCGGCTGCCGCCGGGCGCGACGATTCCGCTGGCACGAACGTCGCCCGCGCTGGATATCGATGCGCTGATCGGGGGCTTCCGCCCGTTGTTCCGCGCGCTGGATCCCGATCAGGTCAACGCCCTGTCTGGTGAATTGCTGCGGATTTTCCAGGGGCAAGGGGGCACCCTCGCCTCGGTGCTGGCGCAGACCTCAATGCTGACCTCGACCCTGGCCGGGCGCGGCGAGCTGATCGGCGAGCTGATCACCAACTTGAACACCGTGCTGCACACCTTCGCCACGCGCGACCACGAGTTCTCTGACGGCTTGGACAAGCTATCCCAGCTCGTGGACGGCTTGGCGCAGCGTAAGACCGACATCTCCACCGGGCTGGCCTACATCAACGCGGCCGCCGGGTCGGTCGCCGATCTGCTCGTCCAGTCACGCCAACCGATCAAGGACGTGGTGCGCGAGACCGACCGCATGTCTGCCCAAGTGCTATCCGATCGCGACTATGTCGACGGGCTGCTCAAGAGCCTCCCAGACAAGTATCAGGTCCTGGCCAGGCAGGGCCTGACTGGCGACTACTTCGGCTTCTACTTTTGCGAAGTGTTGCTCAAGCTCAACGGCAAAGGGGGCAACCCGATTTACGTCAAACTATTGGGCCAGCCCAGCGGACGGTGCACGCCGCAATGAAACTACCCAAGATCAAATCCTCCGGCCGGCGCAGCCCAGTCCTGATAGGTGTTATGGGTAGCGTGATCGTAACCCTCGTGACCATCGCCGCCTTCGAGTACAACAAGCTGCCGTTTATCAAGAACACCAACGACTATTCGGCCTACTTCTCCGAAGCCGGTGGCATCAAACCCGGTAGTACGGTTCGGGTTTCCGGCATGGGAGTCGGCAGGGTCTCAGACGTACGCCTGGAGGGCACCAAGGTCCGGGTGGGGTTCACCGTCCGCAAGGGCATCGAGCTGGGCGACCGCACCGAAGCGGCGATCAAGACAGAGACAATTCTGGGCAGCAAGATGCTTGAGCTCACGTCGCGTGGCGAAGGGAAGCTGACGGGCACTATTCCGCTGGAACGTACCACCTCGCCGTATGACCTGCCGGTCGCGTTGGGCGACCTGACGACCACGATCAGCGGTCTGGACACCAACCAACTATCCTCGGCACTAACCACTTTGGCTAACACCTTCAAAGAAACACCGCCGCAGCTCAGGCCTGCACTGGAGGGAGTGGCCCGGTTCTCGGATACCCTCAACAATCGCGACGCGCAGCTGCGCAGCTTGTTGGCGAATGCCAACAAGGTCTCGGGGGTACTGGGCCGGCGTAGCCAACAGGTCGCCAGCCTGGTAATGGACTCGAACGCGCTGCTGGCCGCGCTGCTGGACGAACGAGATTCACTCGACGCGCTGATGAACAACCTCACTGCGGTTTCGCATCAGATTTCGGGGCTGGTCAATGACAACCGAACTCAACTCAAGCCGGCCCTCGACAAGCTCAACGGGGTGCTCGAGGTCCTCGACAACCGCAAAGAAGATCTGCAGAGAACCCTGCCCAAGTTCAAGCGATATGCAATGTCGTTTGGCGAAGTGTTGGGATCTGGACCGTTTTTCAAGGCTTATGTTGCGAACTTGATTCCCGGCCAGATCGGTGGCCCGGTTATCGACGCGGACATGTATGACCGGTTTTTGGACCCCAACCAGAAGTTGCCTTCGGAGGCGATAGACCCACCAACCGGGTCTCCACCCGTCCCGCCGGAGAACGCACCAGTCCCGCTATGGTCCCAACCGCCCTCACCCCCGCCCTCGACGCCACCTATCCGGACCATCCCACCGCCCTCGCCCCACGACTTCGACGGGCCGTGACCATGAATCGACGCACCCTTCGAAGAGTGACCGCCATCAGCCTGGTCGGGACGCTGGCCGTGGCTTCGTTTCTGGTCGGCACAAAGCTATGGAAAGATGTCGAAAAGAACACCTACTCAGCTTATTTCGCGGAATCCAACGGCCTGTTCGTAGGCGACGAGATCAGGATCCTCGGCGTCGCCGTCGGCGTGGTGGACAAGATCGAGCCGCAGCCCACCGACTCAAAAGTGACATTCTCCGTCGACAAGCAGTATCCAGTACCGGCCGATGCTCGCGCTGCAATCCTGTCGCCGTCGCTGGTGACTCCTCGGGCGATCCAACTGGTCCCCGCGTACTCGGGCGGTCCCAAATTGAGCCCCGGCGCATCGATTCCGCTGAACCGCACCGCGGTGCCCGTCGAATGGGATGATTTCCGCAAGCAGCTGGAAAAGCTGACCGACGCGTTGCAGCCCACCGGCCCGGGCGGCGTGAACTCGGTCGGCGAATTCATCAACTCGGCCGCCGACAACCTGCGCGGTCAGGGAGACACCGCTAGAGACACCGTAATCAAGCTGTCTCAGGCGATTTCAGCACTCGGTGACCACGCCGACGACATCTTCAGCACAGTGCGCAATCTGCAGCTGCTGGTGTCGGCGCTGTACTCCAGCAGCGATCTGCTGGCCTCGTTCAACCAGAACCTGGCCAGCGTGACGACGGTGCTGTCGAACACACCCAACGAAGTCGCCAATGCGGTGCGGGGCCTGGATCAGGCCCTGGCAGATTTGCGTGAGTTTCTCTCGGATAACCGGGAAGCTATGGGTGTCACGTTCGACCGGCTGAATTCGATCACGACCGCGCTGAATGACAGCCGTGGTGATATCAAACAAATTCTGCACGTGGCTCCGACGGTGATCCAGAACTTCATGAACATCTACCAACCGGCGCAGAGCGCGATGACCGGCATCATCGCGTTGAACAACTTCGCCGACATTCCGCAGTTCATCTGCAGCTCGATCGAGGCGGCCTCCCGGGCGCGCCTCGCCCGAGTTTCCAAGCTGTGCCTGCAGTACATCAACCCGATCATCAAAAACCGCATCTACAACTACATACCGGCGGGGATCAACCCGTTCGTCGGTACTCAGGCCCGGCCGAACGAGATCACCTACAGCGAGGATTGGCTTCGCCCCGGCTATACGCCGCCACCGCCTCCTGAGGCACCCCCACCGGCGGACGGGTCGCAGCCGGCGCCTCCGCAGCAGCCGCCGCCTGCTGCGCAGCCGGGACCGCCCGACACCACGATCAGTTCGACCCAGGTACTGCAGAATTTGATGCTTCCGACGGGGCAGCCATGAGACGCGCGGTAGCCGCGGTGCTCTGCATTGTGTGCATTGCCGCGCTTCCGGCATGTGGATGGCGGGGCTTGAACTCGTTCACCTTGCCCGGTACCGCCGGTGGTGGGCCGGGCTCCTACACGATCCAGGCGCAAATGCCCGATGTCGTGACCATTCAGGAAAACACCCGGGTTCGGGTCGATGATGTCAACGTCGGCAACGTCACCAAGATCGACCTCCAAGACTGGCACGCGCTGGTCACCATGCGCATCAACGGCGATGTCCACCTACCGGCCAATTCGACCGCCAAGCTCGGGCAGACCAGCCTGCTGGGCTCGATGCACATCGAACTCGCGCCGCCCAAGGATGAGCCGCCGGTCGGCCAACTCAAGAACGGATCGGTCATCCCGTTGTCGCACGCGAGCATGTATCCGACCACCGAGCAAACTCTGGCCTCGGTGTCAATCCTGCTCAACGGCGGGGGAATTGGGCAGTTGCAGGAGATCAACCAGGCGGTCGCCAAGGCATTCGCAGGCCGCGAAAACGATATGCGCAGTCTGCTGGGCCAGCTGGACGAGTTCATCCGCGGCACGAACGCCCAGACCGACGACATCATTGCTGCCGCAGAGAATCTCGACTCGCTGGCAGGCCAGGTCGCCGCCAAAGATCCGGTCGTCGACAGGGCGTTGACAACTGTGCCCAAGGCGCTGGCGGTATTGGCTGAAGAGCGCACCAAGATCGCCGATGCGATCGATCAGCTCGGCAAGTTCAGCGCGATCGCGGCCGACACGATTCATCAGAGCAAGGAATCTTTGGTGAACAACCTGCGCAACATCGCGCCGGTGCTGCGGTCGCTCGCCGACGCCGGGCCGGCCCTGACCAAGGGCCTGGACGGGTTGGCGACCTATCCCTGGCCGACATCCACTGTGACCAATTGGTTCCGTGGCGACTACGCGAACCTCACGATGATCATTGATTTGACGTTGAGCCGCATAGATACCGGGATCTTCACCGGTTCTCGCTGGGAAGGTAACCTCACCCAACTCGAACTGCTGTGGGGACGCAGCATCGGCATGCAGCCGAGCCCGGCCACGGCGGGTAACCCGCTGACCTTTCCCTACCACGACGGGGGATACTGAGTGCTCCGCCTGAATCGCCGGACCTGGATCCAGTTGTCGATCTTGACACTGGTGACGGTAGTTTCTTGTGGCGCAATGGCGTTCAACTATATGAAGCTACCCGAGACATTGTTCGGGATCGGGGAGTACAACGTCACGGTCGACCTGCCCCAATCGGGCGGGCTCTACAAGACCTCGGTCGTCACCTATCGCGGCACCGACGTGGGTCAGGTCAAGTCGGTCGACGTCACTGCCACCGGCGTGCGTGCGGTGCTTGCCTTGAGATCCGGGGTCAAGGTGCCCTCCGACGTGGAGGCGTCAGTGCATAGCCGCTCCGCGATCGGCGAGCAGTACATCGAACTGACCCCGCTGCCCGGCAAGGACGGAGAACATTCGCGGCCGCTACGCGCCGGCGACATCATTCCTGCGGGCCATGTCGATGTGCCCGTCGACATCGGACACCTGCTCGACTTGACCAACCGCGCGCTGCAGGCGATTCCGCGTAACAACTTGCACACGGTGATCGACGAGGCCAACCGGGCGGTTGGTGGCCTTGGACCCGAGTTGTCTCGGATCGTCGAAGGGTCGACTGCACTGGCCATTGCGGGAGGCCGGACCGTCGACCCGCTTGCCGCCCTGATCGACCAGTCCCCTGCGGTGCTCAACTCCCAGGTCCAAACATCGGACGCGATTGCCACCTGGGCTAATCGAACCGCAGCCATCATGGCACAGTTCAAGGCTCAGGATGCGGCGCTGCGAGATCTGCTGACGCAGGGCAGTTCCGGTCTGGAAGAAGGTCGCGCACTGTTCGATCGGGTGGCGCCCGCGCTGCCGGTACTGTTCGCCAACCTGGTGAGCCTTGGCGACATCGCCGTCGTCTACCGCCACGACATCGAACAACTTCTGGTGCTGCTCCCGCAAGGCATCGCGGTAATGTCGGCGGCCCTCGTACCGAACTTGAACACCATGCAGGAATACCGCGGCTTCTATCTGGACTTCAACCTCAACCTCAACCTCCCGCCGCCGTGCACGACCGGCTTCCTGCCGCCCACACAGCGTCGCTCACCGGCCGGCGTCGACGCGCCGGACCGGCCGGCAGCCGACCTCTACTGCCGGATCCCGCAGGATTCGGAGCTCAATGTACGAGGGGCGCGGAACATACCGTGTGAGACCAAGCCGTGGAAGCGCGCCCCCACCGTCGAGCTGTGCGAAAGCGACGACGAGTACGTGCCGCTCAACGACGGCTACAACTGGAAGGGCGACCCGAACGCCACCACCAGCGGTCAGGGAGTTCCGCAGTACCCGCCGGGGCAAGATCCGCGACTACCACCGCCGCGGGGCACCGCTCCATCGCCCGCGCCGGTAGCGGTGGCGACTTATGACCCGGCCAGCGGTGACTACGTAGGGCCCGATGGTCGCCGCTACACCGAGTCCGACTTGGCGCACCCACGTGCCAAAAACTGGCAGTCACTTCTTGTCCCGCCACCGTAGGCATTCCCGGTCCAAGTGAGGAGCAACATGGCCGACGAACCCGATACCCCCGATACCGACGAAAAAATCGGCGGATCAACGGCAGCCGATGTCGAAGACCGCGACCACTCCGACGACGTCGCTGAAGCCGGCGATGAGGCCGTCGACGTCGAAAAGGTCAACGACGCGGCCGAGACCGACGCGGACGAAAGCGAATCCGCTGATCGGCGTGTCCGCTGGTGGCACGGGGCCGCCCGCCGGCGGCTTTCGCGGGTCGGATCGGCCTTGGTGATCAGCGCGGTAATCGTGGCGACGCTGACCGCATTGGCCGGCTGGCTTGGTTACCGCACCTACCAAAAGCATGAGGCCCAGGTCCAGCGCGATCTCTTCGTTCAGACTGCTCGCCAGGGCGCAGTGAACCTCACGACAATCAACTACACGGAGGTCGAAGCCGACGTGCAGCGGATCCTCGATTCAGCCACCGGAGCTTTCCGTGCCGACTTCGAGAAGCGCTCGCGCCCCTTCATCGAGGTGGTCAAGGCAGCGCAGTCGAAATCGGAAGGCACGGTTACCGAAGCCGGACTGGAATCCCAACAGCGCGACTCGGCTCAGGTGCTGGTGGCGGTCGCGGTGAAGTCGCGGACCGCGGGCGGCGAGGCGGCGCCGCGGGAATGGCGTATGCGAGTCGGCGTTCAGGCAGTCGGCAACGACGCCAAGGTATCCAACGTGGTGTTCGTGCCATGACGACTCTCAAAGACGACCTCGCCACTGCTGGGCACGACGAGCAGCAGCCCCTCAACGGCGATGCAGAAGACCTGATCGAAAACGATCGTGCCCAAGAAGAAGCGGAAGCGGACGAGCTCGAATCCGCAATCGACGATGCGTCCGAGGCCCCACGGGCAAGACGCCGGATCGCATGGTCACGCGTGTTCGCTTACGGTGTGTTGCCTGGATTTGCATTGCTGCTTGCGCTGGCGGTGGGCTACTTCAAGTGGACGGACGGATCGGCTAGTGACGTTGCACCGGCCCGCGCCGAATCGGTGCGCGTCGGTAGCGAAGACGCGGTTGCCTTGTTGTCATACCAGCCGGATTCGGTGGAAAAAGATCTCGGCGAGGCGCGGGAACGGCTGACCGGGGAATTCAAAGATGCCTACACCGCACTGACTCGTGAGGTCGTCATTCCGGGCGCGAAGGAAAAGCACATCTCGGCGGTGGCCAAAGTAGATGCGGCAGCATCGGTCTCGGCGACCGCAAGCCACGCCGTAGTCCTCTTGTACGTCAACCAAACCGTCACCGTCGGTGACGGCGTTCCAACGGATACTCAGCCCGTCATTCGGGTGACATTGGACAAGGTCAACGGCCGATGGCTGGTTTCACATTTCGACCCCGTCTGATTCGGGAGGGCCAGATGTTCGCAGGGATACGCCGTGGCGCGCGGGTGCTGCCCGTTGCCGTTATTCTCTGCGGGACGGGGGCGTTGGCGGCCCCGGCCGCGTATGCCGACAACAAGCGGCTCAATAGCGCTGTCGTCTCCGCCGTCTACACCTTGCAGCACCAGGCGGGCTGCACAAATGACATCATCAGGGACAATGCGCTGACGCTGGCCGCCGAATGGCACGCCGACGACATGATCAACAACCGAAACATCAACGATAACAACGGATCTGACGGATCAAGTCCGCAAGACCGTGCCAACGCCGCCGGATTCCACGGCAAAGCCGCCGAGACGGTTGCGATCAACCCGGCCATGGCCATCAGCAGCCTGGACCTGGTCAACCAGTGGTACTACAACCCCGACGACATGGCGATCATCCGCGACTGTGCCAACACCGCCATGGGGGTGTGGTCAGACAACACCCTGGATCGCACCGTCGTGGTGGCGATGTATGGGCAACCGGCCCCGCGTAGCCGGTGAGGCGATTTGAAGGAGGTAGACCAGATGATCTTCACACAGCACTATCTGGGCTGTTTGTCGCAGGCTTCCTATCTGATAGGGGATGAGACCACCGGTCGCGCCGTCGTTGTCGACCCACGTCGCGATGTCGACGACTACCTCGGTGAAGCAGCTGAGCACGGGTTGCGAATCGAGCGGGTGATCGAGACACACATCCACGCTGACTTTTTGAGCGGTCACCTGGAACTGGCGGCGGCCACTGGGGCGCTGGTCTCCTTCGGAGAAGGCGCCGACGTCGAGTTCCCAATCGAGCCACTGCGGGACGGCCAGCGGATTTCGTTAGGGGAGGTAACCCTGGAGATTCTGGCGACACCCGGTCATACTCCCGAGTCGATCTGCATCGTGATCTACGAGCATGCCGACGACGAGGTGCCCTACGGCGTGCTCACCGGTGACACCCTGTTCGTCGGTGACGTGGGCCGCCCAGATCTTTGCGTGACTGCTGGTCTTTCTGCGGATGCGCTGGCTGCCACACTCTATCGGTCGCTGCATGGCAAACTCCTGAAGCTGCCCGATACCACTCGAGTGTTTCCCGCGCATGGTGCCGGATCGGCATGTGGCAAGCAACTATCGAATCAGACCAGTTCGACGATCGGCGAGCAGCGGCAGACCAACTACGCGCTACAGAGCGCAGATGTGGACCAATTCGTCGCCGCGGTGACCGCGGGCCAATCGGTGCGGCCGCGTTACTTCGAGTTCGCGTCGCACCGCAATCGCCGGCTGCGCCCGCTCGTCGACGGAAATCCACCGCCATTGCTGGATATAGCAGACGTGTGCAAGCACGCCCAGGCAGGGGCCATCCTGTTGGACAGCCGCGAGCCGGCCGATTATGCGTGCCGGCACGTGAGCGGTTCGGTCAACATTGGCCTGCAGGGACGCTTCGCAGAATGGGCCGGCAATGTGTTATCACCGGACCGCGACATCGTGCTGGTCGGCGATGTCGCGCTGGCGGGCGAATCCAAGATCCGCCTGTCCCGGGTGGGGTTCGATCGGGTCATCGGTCAATTGCGCGACCTCGCGGACAGTTTCGTGCAACTACCGGATCTCGTTGAAACAAGTTCACGGTTGACCATCGAGCAGCTCGCCGAATTCCGCGGCTTGGAGCCCCGCGTGCAACTCGTGGACGTTCGCGGCCCGCAGGAGACGGCTGAGGGCACTATTCCCGGTGCGCGCGAGATCCCGCTGCCGGCCCTCACAGATTCGTTGGCGGTTCTCGATCCAACGGCCCCGGTGGTGGTCTACTGCGCCAGCGGCTACCGGTCGATGATGGCTGCCAGCGTGCTTCGGGCGTCGGGCTTCGGCGACGTGTCGGACGTGGTTGGCGGATTTGGCGCCTGGCGCAGCGCTGGTCTGCCGACATCGGGTGGCGCCGAAGCCGACATCATCGATGACACACCATAGATCGGCCCCCGAGCCCTCAACGCATTTGTTGACGGTGGGGCACTGCTGCTTGACGTGCGTGAACCCGGCGAGTGTGTCTCGAGCACGTACCGACCGCGATGCTGCTGCCGGTCGTCAGGCATGGTGGGGACTCCGGACTCGTTGTGCACAGCACGCGTGCGGTTCGAGCATGCCCTGTCGGTGGCCGATGCGGTCAGCTCGGGTGCGCTCGTCGCGTACGCGAACCCGTCCGCTTGCAGCGCGCAGAGCGCCACCTTGCCGGCGGCCGCCGGTTTCGCTATCGACCGGACATGGACTCGGCCGCGTCCGGGTCAAGGCGTCCATGATCGGCCGCAATGCCGCAAACGCAGAGCTGTCCGTCGCGCCGTAACTGGGCCTCGCGTTTGCGCATCAGGTGCTGGACGTAGACCTTGTCGCGCTGCCGCCGGGAGAACGCCATGTCCAGGTCGACGGGTAAGCCGGCCCAATCGACCAGGCCATGTGCCGACGCCGGGTCGCCGGGTGGGTTGTCACCTAGCGCGCTATGCAGCGGGCACTGCAATGGGCTGCGGGTGTTCACGGCATCCCCATCGCGCTCATCACACTGCCGAGCCACATGAACGGCCCTCCCTGAAGTGTGCAACCAACTCTTAGGTGAATCGTGTGGCAAAGATGTTTCAGCGGTGGGTGTGCGGTGTTTCCGCCGTATTACGGGTTTCCGGAGCCCGGGATGGGGCTAGTACACGTCGCGGTGGTAGCGCTTGTCGGCGCTCAGCAATTGGATGTAGGCCTTGGCCGCGTCCGGGTCGAGGTTGCCGTGTTCGGCCGCGATTTCACAGAGCGTGCGATCGACGTCTTTGGCCATGGGGTCGGCGTTGCCGCAGACGTATAGTTGCGCGCCGTCCTGCATCCAGCGCCATAGCTGGGCGCCGCGTTTGCGCATCAGGTGCTGGACGTAGAGCTTATCCCGGTGGTCCCGGGAGAACGCCAGGTCGAGTTCGGTGAGGAACCCATCGGCGTGCATCTGCTCGATCTCGTCGCGGTAGTAAAAGTCCGTCGCGGCATGCTGTTCGCCGAAGAACAGCCAGTTGGGGCCGGTGTGGCCGAGTGCGCGACGGTCCTGCAGGAATCCACGGAAGGGTGCGATCCCGGTGCCCGGACCGATCATGATCATCGGCGTGTCCGGATCGCTGGGAGGCCGGAAATTGCTCGACGGCCGCACATAGAGGGCGATCCGGTCGCCGGGGGTGCGGTCCACTAGGTAGGTCGAGCACACCCCGCGGCGGGGGACGCCCTGAAAGTTGTAGCGCACCGGCGAGACTGTCAGGTGAACTTCCCGCGGATTCTCCTTGGGGCTCGACGAGATCGAATACAGCCGCGGCTGAAGCGGTTTGAGTACACTTAGCCACTCGTCGACGGACGCGGTGACCGGTAGTTGAGCCAGGAGGTCGACCGACTGGCGACCCCACGCCCAATCGCTGAGCGCGGCCTTGTTTTCCGGCTTCATCAACTCGGCGAGCTCGGTATCTCCCGTGCGTTGTTGCACGAACCGGAGCAGATCCGGGCTGATGTGCGCGATCTCGAATCGCTCGGTGAGCGCAGTGCGCAATGACATCAACCCGTGCTCGGCGACTTCGACCGGGGTCTGGGCGTCCAGTCCGGTGACGGACAGCCACTCATCGACCAGCCGGTCGCTGTTGCGCGGCCACACCCCGAGCGCGTCACCGGCCTCATAGCTGAGGGAATCTTCCGGCAGATCGAATACCAACTGTCGCACGTCTTTTGCCGATTTCGGCCGACTGAGCGTGATGTTGCGGACCATGCCGGTGATCAGCGGGTGCTTCTTGGTGTACGCCTGCGTGCCGGGCCGGCTAGCCGGGCGGGGGGGCGCTGCAAGCGCGGAGGAGGATGCGGGCGCCGGCGCGGTGCCATCCCGGCCGACCGGCGCCGGAGTGCGAGTCAGCGCTTCGAGGACCTCGCCCAACCACTTGGCCGCGGCGTCTTCGTAGTCCGGTTCGCAGTCGACGCGGTCGACGATGCGGGTCGCGCCCAGCTGCGCGAGGCGCTCGTCGAGTTTGCGTCCATGACCGCAGAAATCGTCGTAATTGGAGTCGCCCAGCGCGAGAACGGCGTAGCGGGTGTCAGTGCACTGTGGCGCGCTGTCGGCGGTTAGCGCCCGCCAGAGGCCGGCGCCGTTGTCCGGTGGTTCGCCGTCACCGGTGGTGCTGGTGATCAGCAGCAGTTCCCGCGTCGTCGATAGCTCTGCCACCGCGAAGTCGTCCATGCTGTACAACGCGACTGGCAACCCGGCCTCGCCCAATTGCGTCGCGACGTCGCCGGCGAGCTCTTCTGCGTTCCCGGTCTGCGAGGCCCACAACACCACAATCGGTGCCCGGTCGGGGGCCGGCTCGGCGTCGGGTGTCGTGATCGTTGGTTCCTCGACGGCCGGCACCGGTAGCGGTCGGGGTGCCTCGGCTCGCGAGAACAGCCCGGCGAGCAGACCGTCCACCCACAGCCGGGTGGCGGGATCGAACGGGGCTTTCTCGGGCAGGGTGGGCACCCCGGCGGTGCGGCGCCCGGCTTCGGAACGCAGCCCGGCTATCAGTCCCGCCAGGTAGGAGCGGCCGAGCGGACCGAATTGCGGCGCCGGTTCATGTGCTACGCCGAGAAGGGCGGCGAGGGTGTCGACTTTTTCGGGGCTGATCGCCTCGGCTTCATCACGGCGATCGGAGTCTGCCGTGTCGGCCGGCGAATGTTCGGTGACCGAATCCGGCGTTGCGACAGCGACCTTCGTCATGGTGACCGCGCATGCCTTGAATTCCGGCTGATGCGATACCGGGTCGACGGCGTCGTTGGTGACGGCATTGATCGACAAATATTCACCGAAGGCGTCATTCCAGTGAAATGGTGCAAAGCAGTTGCCGGTCCGCACTCGATCGGTGACCACGGCGGGCAGCACGGCTCGGCCACGGCGAGAGGCGATTTCGACGGAGTCGCCATCAGAGATCTGCAGCCGGGCCGCGTCGTCGGGGTGGATTTCGACGAACGGTCCGGGGTTGAGCTTGTTGAGCTTGGCGACCTTGCCGGTTTTGGTCATCGTGTGCCATTGGTGTGGCAGCCGCCCGGTGTTGAGCAAGAACGGGTAGTCGTCGTCGGGCATTTCCTCGGGCAGCAGGTGCGGTCGGGGAAAGAACACAGCACGGCCGGTTGGGGTTGGAAAGGCCAGTCGTGGCACATGGGCGTCTTCGCGGACCAACTGAGTCTGGCTGACACCGTCGTTCAGGTAGCGGATGGGGTTGCGGTCGCTGGCGCCCTCCGGTGGGCAGGGCCACTGCAAAGGTGTCTGCCGCAATCTTTCGTAACTGGCACCACGCAGGTCGTAGCCTGTCGCGGGGTTCCAGAACCGCTTGATCTCTTCGAAGACGTCCGCCGCGGACTCGTAGCTGAAGGAGTCCGAATAGCCCATCTCGCAAGCGATCCGGGCGATGATCTGCCAGTCCGGCAGTGCCTGGCCCGGCGCCTCGACGGCCGGCCGGAACAGCGTCAGGTTGCGCTCCGAATTGACCATCACCCCTTCGAACTCCGTCCACAGCGCAGCCGGCAGCAATACGTCGGCGTACTCGTTGGTCTCGGTCTCGGAAAAGGCGTCCTGGGAGATCACCAGCTCGGCACTTTCCAGGCCGGCCAGCACTGTCTTCCGATTGGCAACGCTGGCAACGGGATTGGTGCAGATAATCCAGCACGCTTTGATGTCGCCATCAGCCATCCGGGAGAACATGTCGATGGTGCCGCTGCCGACGTCGGTGCGTAGCGAGCCGCGGGGAATGCCCCACTGGTCCTCCACGAACTCGCGGTCGTCCGCAGACGCCACCGACCGCTGGCCCGGCAAGCCCGGGCCCATATAACCCATTTCGCGGCCGCCCATCGCATTGGGTTGCCCGGTCAGCGAAAAGGGGCCGCTGCCGGGTTTGCAGATCGCCCCGGTGGCCAGGTGCAGGTTGCAGATTGCGTTGGCGTTCCAGGTGCCGTGGGTGCTCTGATTGAGTCCCATCGTCCAGCAGCTCATCCAGTTCGCAGCCTCGCCGATCCAGCGGGCCGCGGTGCGGATGTCTGCTTCGGCGATGCCGGTGATTTCACTGACCGTGCCGGGCGTGTACTGCTCCAGGAAACTGGGCATCACCTCCCAGCCCTCGGTGAATTCGGAGATGAACTCGGCGTCGGTGTGCCTGTTTTCGACGATCAGGTGCAGCAGCCCGTTCAGCAGCGCCAGATCGGAGCCGGGAGCGATCTGAAGGAATAGGTCTGCCTTTTCCGCGGTCGCGGTACGGCGCGGGTCGACGACGATCAGCTTGGCGCCGGCCTTGACCCGATCCATCATGCGCAAGAACAGGATCGGATGGCAGTCAGCCATATTGGCGCCGATGACGAAGAAGACGTCGGCATGGTCGAAGTCCTGGTATGAGCCGGGTGGTCCGTCCGCGCCCAGGGACAGCTTGTAGCCAGAACCGGCGCTGGCCATGCACAGTCGCGAGTTCGACTCGATCTGGTTGGTGCCGATGAAGCCCTTGGTCAGCTTGTTCGCCAAGTATTGAGCCTCGAGGGACATCTGGCCCGACACATACATGGCAAAATTATCCGGGCCGTGTTCGTCGATGATCGACCGTAACCGCCTTGCGCACTGCGTGATGGCGCTGTCCATGTCGATCGGCTCGACGGGTTCGCCACGGTCGGCGCGCAGGTATGCTGATTGCATCCGGCCCGGCGCCGCCAGCAGGTCGGACGTGGTCGCACCCTTCGTGCACAACCGGCCGAAGTTGGCTGGATGTTCTTTGTTCCCAATCGACTTGGCGATGTGACGCCGACCGCTCTTCGAATCGGTTGTGACCTGCAACACCATTCCGCAACCCACGCCGCAGTAAGCGCAGATGGTGTTCACGGCGTCCTTGTCGGACGCCATGGACTCCCTGGCCACGCTTACGTCCCTTCTTCGAAGTGCGCATCGGCTTTACGTGATTGTGCGGCAAGCACGTTTCTAAACCGGGTGGCTGGTATTTCGGCCGTTTTGCGGCTTCCTCTCAACAGATTCGATGCGTCTGTGAGATGTCTGGCGGAATCCAGCTGCGACCGCGTTATCGCAGGTCATCGTCGACCGGCAACCAGTCCAAGGTTACCCAGGCTGCCGCACGCTGCGCCTCCCTGAAGCGGGTCTCCGACCAAACAAGGGGCACATTCACAGTCTTCGCTAAGCTCACCGCGTGCGTCAGCTGATTGTGATCGTATTGATGTTGCTGGCCTCCGGTTGTGGCTGGAAGCAGCCGGCACCACCGCCGACCCGACCTGAGACGTGCAAGGAGTCCGACGGCCCGACACCCGACACGGTGCGGCAGGCCATCGCCTCGGTTCCCAATACGATCCCAGGCACGAACTGGGTCGAAATCGCACGGGGACATACCCGGAACTGCCGTTTGTACTGGGTGCAAATCATCCCGACCATTGCCAGCGAGTCGACCGCCCAGCAGCTGCTGTTTTTCGACCACAACACCCCGCTGGGCGCACCCACCCAGAACCCAAAGCCGTACATAACCGTGCTCCCGCCCTCCGGCGACACCATTACGGTTCAGTACCAATGGCAGAAGGGCAATGATCAACCGTGCTGTCCTACCGGCATCGGCACGGTGAAGTTCCAGATCGGATCGGACGGCAAGCTGCAAGCGCTCGGCAAGATTCCCAACCAATAACGTTGTGTAACAAGGCGATCACACTGACAGCGGACTGGTGCTCGCGGCTATGCGGCACCGTTGCCGCCAAATCGGGGAATTCTTGCGGGCTGCCTCGGATTTAATTATCCTGTCCGCCTTGTAAATATAATTTCGCTAGGCTCTTCACAGCTTTTATCCAGCAGACTCCTACCGTGACGTACGCGATCACAAGGAAAGTCCTGTCATCCTAGAAAATTAGTGCCGGTAAACCGCGCGTCCAGCAGCCCAGCCAACGCGATCGCTGAACGGCGTACATATGACCGCGGTCCGGCCACAATCGAGGGCCTGACGCAATGTCGCGATGGGCGATTCGGAAGCTACGGGTAACGCCTAAGAGCAGCCGACTTGGAAGGCAGGTTTCATGGGGCAGTCACGGCGCATCTCGCACTGGGACCCAGAGGATCACGTGGCGTGGGAGAACGGCAACAAGGCCATCGCCCGTCGCAACCTGATCTGGTCGATCGCGACCATGCACGTCGCCTTCTCGATCTGGTACCTCTGGTCGGTGATGGTGCTGTTCATGCCGCAGTCCGTCTACGGTTTTACGACCGGCGACAAGCTGCTGGTCGGTGCCACCGCAGCCCTGGTCGGGGCGCTCGTGCGCATCCCCTACGCAATGGCCACCGTCAAGTTCGGCGGCCGCAACTGGGCCGTGTTCTCGTCGCTGGTGCTGCTGATCCCCACCGTGGGGGCCATCGTGCTGCTAGCCAACCCCGGTCTGCCGTTGTGGCCCTATCTGGTGTGCGCGGCGTTGACCGGATTGGGCGGCGGCAATTACTCGGCGTCACTGGCCAACGTCGAATCCTTCTTCCCCCAGCGGCACAAGGGCTTCGCACTGGGTCTTACCGGCGGGATCGGCAATCTCGGCGCGGCAGGCATCCAGGCGGTCGGACTGGTCGTGCTGGCCACCGCCGGCCATGAGGCGCCGTATTGGGTATGCGCGGTCTACCTGGTGCTGCTGGCCGTCGTCGGTGTCGGCGCGGCGCTGTTCATGGATAACCTCGACCACTTCATCGAGGTGGCCCACGTGCGATCCATCCTTTCGGTGCCCGATACCTGGGCAATCTCGCTTCTCTACATGTGTGCTGCCGGCTCGTTCATCGGTTTCGCGTTCGCGTTCGGTCAGGTGATACAGCACAACTTGATTGCCGGCGGGCAAACCCACGCGCAGGCGTCTCTGCACGCCGCCGAGATCGCCTTCGCCGGGCCGCTGCTGGGATCGGTGGCGCGGGTGATCGGCGGCAGGCTCGGGGACCGCTTCGAAGGCGGCCGCGTCACTCTGGCCGTTCTGGCCGCCATGATCGTGTCCGGCGGGTTCCTGGTCGCCGTCAGCACCCATGACGACCTCACGCGCGGCCCCGGCGACCCCGTGACCATCTACACGACGATCGGCTACATCGTCGGATTCATTGCGCTGTTCATCTTCTGCGGCATAGGCAAGGGGTCGGTGTTCAAGCTGATCCCTTCAATCTTCGCGGAGCGCAGCCGCGCGCTGGACCTCAGCGACACCGAACGCCGCCACTGGGAGCGGGTGAGGTCGGGAGCGTTGATCGGGTTTGCCGGCTCGTTCGGCGCGCTCGGCGGGGTGGTGATCAACTTGGCCCTGCGGCAGTCCTATAACAGCGTCGGCACCGAGACGCCGGCATTCTGGGTCTTCATGATCTGCTACGTCGCGGCCGCGATCGTGACCTGGGCGAGGTATGTGCGGCCGCAGCAGCAGGCAGCCGCCCCGGCACCGATAGCGCCGAGCCTGGAGGTACTCGCCGAGGAGCCGGTCACGACGTGACCGTGTCCGCCAAGTTCTCGGGGTGCAGCATCTCGGCGTAACGCAGCGGCTCCGGGATCCCGAAACCGTCGACCAGCGTTTTGGCATGCGGGCGCAGTGCCCGGCACCGATCGTTGACGCGGCTCGCGTCGCGGAATAATCACGACGGTTTCTGCGGCGCTGCCGCGCGAACCCGCAGCGCAGATGGGTGTAAGAGCGCTTAGATAGCCTCATGGCCCGGCCAGACACCGCTCTCAGCAACCGGACCCGGCGGAGGACGTCGGGCACGCCCATTTCGATGCCAACGGGAGCCGGCCGCACACTCAGTGGCATTCGGCGCGATCGCTCTCGCTGTCATCCGGGTGCTGGGTTTGCTTGGCGCAGTAATCATGTGATCCGCGTGCTCACGGTGGGCTGTCTATGCCTTGCCTTGTCCCTGGCCGGATGCGCCCGGACACACCCTTCCGGTCCGGCAGCCACGCCCCAGCCGATGTTGACCTATCTCGGTCAGTCACAGATTCCGTTCGGTGCTACTTTCGATGGCACGGTCATCGGCGGGTTGTCCGCGATCAGCTATGACGCGGGCCGCCAGTTGTACTACGTGATCAGCGACGACCGGTCCCAGAAAAATCCGGCCCGGTTCTACACCGTGCAGCTGTCCTTGTCCGACAAGGGAATCGACAAGGTCACCGTCACCGGCACCCGCCCGCTGCTGGCCCAGTCCGGTCGCCCGTTCGCGCCGCTCATGCCGAACATCACGCCGCCGGTGGTGCCCCCCGATCCGGAGGGCATCGCCTTCGACCCCGGCCGGCAGCGGCTGTACTGGTGTTCGGAAGGCGAGCGGCTCACCGCGGGCCCAGTCCTGCTGGACCCGTGGGTCCGGGTCGCCGGGCTTGACGGTGCCTATCTGGGCCAGTTCACCTTGCCGCCCAACCTGGCGATGTCCGCGCAGCACACCGGGCCGCGCCGAAACCGGGCGCTGGAGGGGGTGGCGCTGACGCCCGACGGCCAGTCGTTGTTCGCCGCAATGGAAGACCCGGGTTACAACGACGGACCAGCTAGCGACGACGGCCACGGCGTACTGACCCGGGTCACCAAATTCGATGTCGCTACCCAGGCGCCCACCGCCCAATACGGCTATCCGATGGATCCGCCCGCACCGCCCGCCGACCTCAATGGCGTCTCAGATCTGGTCGCGCTGTCCGACTTGACGTTCCTGGTGCTGGAACGGTCCGACTCGCTACCCCCGACGGTCCGGATCTACCGGGCCGAGGTCGGTGCCGCGACCGACGTGTTGGCCATGTCGTCGATGGAGCACGCTGCGCTGATCCCGATGAGCAAATCGTTGGTGGTCGACTTGTCCGCGACACCGGGACTGTCACCCCTGGACAACATCGAGGGCATCACGCTCGGTCCGAAGTTGCCCGACGGCCGCCAGTCGGTGGTGCTGGTCAGCGACAACAATTTCTCACCCAGCCAGGTCACTCAGTTCCTGCTGTTCGCGATGCGGTAAGGGGCCGAGGATTTCGCGTTGCGGCGGCCGCAGCCGATACCAGGCGAACCCGGCCGCGATCGCGCCGAAGCTGACCAGCACGACCATGTCGAACACCCACCAGCCCGAGTAGTGGGTCCACATCTCCGCGGTGGCGGCCAGCGGATCGACCCGGCGCAGATCGACCGTGGACGCCGAAGCTGCGAAGCCCCACTGAGCCGGGACGAACCAGGAGATCTGCTGGAAGCCCCACTTGCCCACCAGCGCAACCAGGCTCCCGTCGAACAGCAGCGACGCCAGGATCACCGGCACCACCAACGGCACGACCTCCCGCGGCCGGCTGCCCAGCGTCGACAGTGCCAGCCCACCAATCGCCGAGACGATAGCCGTCACCGCCACGCTCAGGTAGAGCTCGACCGTGGCGTTGTGCAACAAGACGGCACTGTGCCCGGGCCCGCCCTTGCCGATCACGACGATGGTGAACGAGACGGCCGTCGCGATGGCCGCGGCCGCGCTGAAGACGACGATCTTGGCCGCCAGGTAGGCCGACGCCAACAATCCGACAGCCTGTTCCCGCCGGAAGACGCGGCGCTCCTGCGCCAGGTCGCGAATGGTCAGCGCGGTGCCCATTATCACCGCGGCGATGTTGAGCGCGGCCAGGATCTTGATGGCCTCATGCACGTTGGTGTTGGCCGGGCCGGGCCGATCGAAGCCGGAATCGCCGGGAATCAGCAGCGTGAGCGCCGCCAATGCGAACGGCAGAACCGCCAGGAAGACGAAGTAGGCGGGGTCGCCCGACAGCAGGCGAAGCTGGCGACGGCCCACCAACAGGATTTGCCGCGTCGCGGTGAGCTTGGCGCGGGCCGGCCAGGGTGCTGCGACTTCTGGTGGTGTCGACGACGTCGAAGTTTGTTGCCGGGCACGGAACGCGCGGTGGGCACCGTCGGGATCGTTGCTCACCTGCGCGAGGACACTCGACCAGTCGGCGGTGCCCATCGCGGACTCGACCTGCAGGGGTGTTCCGGCGTAGGCCATGGTGCCGGCGGAGGTCAGCACCAGTACCTGGTCACACATATTGAGGTGGGTCAACGATGTCTGCGACGACATGGCCATCACGACGACACACCCGATATGGGCCTGGCGCCGCAGCACCGCCACCACGTGATTCCCCTGTGCCGAATCGAGCGCGGCGCTGGGCTCGTCAACCACGAGCAGCGTCGGCCTGGTGATGAGTTCGATCGCCATCGACGCGCACCGGCGCACGTCGGGCGAAAGTTTGCCGATCCGGGTCGCGCGGTGCGGCGCCAGCTCGAGTTCTTCGAGAACCTGGGTTACCACCCGGTGGCGCTGCGGGGGCGAGGTGTCCGGCGGCAGTCGCAGTTCTGCGGCGTATTCCAAGGCCTGTCCCACGGTGAGCCGTCGGTCAACGCGGTCGTCGCGCGGCACGATCCCGACGCGGCCGCACATTGACTCGGGCTCGGCATGCCCGTCGTGACCATCCACGGTGATGACGCCGGAGCCGAGCTCCCTGGTGCCGGCGAGCAGCCCGAGCAGCGCGGAGTTGCGGGCGGCCGACGGTCCGATGATTCCGGTCAACGTGCCCGGACGCGCCGTGAACGAGATATCCGTGAGCAGCTGCTGCCCGCCGACGGTCAGTCCCAGCCGATACGCGGCCACCCCGGTGGTGCGCGCCCCGGGTCGCAGCGGCAACCGATAGGTGGGGTCCACTTCCTCGGAGCGGAAGGAGAGTCGGGGAGCGCGCAGCTTTCGCGTCGTGTCGCTCATCCGTTTGATCAGACCCCGGCCCTGCGGCCGCTCATTCTCGGCGCCGGGCGGGTTTGCCGGTTGGGTGGGTGGCACCGGGGGCGGAACCGGCGGCGGTAGCGCCGGTCGTACTGGGGCGGGTGGGATAGGTCGCTCCGCTGGGGGCGGGGCTATCCGCATGCGCTGGGTGGCCCGCTGTGTCGGTACCTGCAGGTAGGGGTCGTTCGGCCGATTCGGTTGCGCCGCGACGGGCGGAGGGGGAGGCGGATAAGGCTGCCGGGAGGGCGGCGACTGGGGGTACGGAGGAGGTGCCGGGTGCACCGGGCGTTGAGACCGACCGGGCGGCTGTCTCGGCGGGCCGGCCGGGCCGATGTGGAAAACCAGCCGCGGGCCGCGCTGCGGATCACCGATCGTGATTGCCTGCCCGTCGCCGATGTTGACGGTCGGTGCGCGCGAACCGTTGACGAAGATGCCGTTACCGCTCCGGTCGATGGCCACCCAGTGGGTACCGGTGAACCGCAGCACAACATCCGGGCGCGGTGCCGGCGGTGGTGGGACGACGCCGCCCAGCCGCTCCAGCGCGATGTCGCACCCTGCGCCGTAGCCCACAACCACGTCGCGGCCCGGCGCAAAGATGTACCTCATCGGTCCGACCCATACGGTCAGCGGGGAGGCTGGGAAGGCGGAAGCCCCGGGCCGCATCACCGCCACCTTTCGTCACCGGTCGGCGATTCCCACCGTCCGATCAATAAGGCATCGAGTTAAGTGTCTACCCGCTGGCGGCGGTCTATCCACCCAGATATGGGGCTAATCACAGTGTGTGGCGACGTGCTGAGGTTGCGGCGTTGTCCAGAACTCGGCGCAACACCCCGACCGCTTCGGCGAGCACCCGACGGTCGGCAGGCTCGAGCAGAGCCAGCTGCGGTTCGATCACAGCGGCGCGGTCGGCCCGGACCGCGTCCAGGGTGCGCCTTCCTTCGGGGGTGATGCGGATCCGGACCGCTCGGGCATCGCCGGGGTCGACGGTTCGGCTGACCAGGCCGGCATCCTCGAGCCGCCGCACCTGCGTGGTCATCGTCGGCTGCGAACAGTGGTCGACGGCGGCCAAGTCGCCGATTCGGGCTTCGCCGTGCGCTTCGATAGTCGCCAGCAGCCTGGCCTGCGCCGAAGGCAACGGCATCTGGATGCGCTGCGTGGCCAGCCGGTTGAGCCGCGCCACCACAGCGAGCAGATCCGCTCCGAGACCCTGCTGGGGCTCGTTGCCTGCGGTGTCGACGACCCGGTCCATGCACCCATCGTTGCATAGCTTTGCTATGTGAGACCAATCCCGGCCGCCGTTACGCGAAAACCCGCAACGGGCAATGTGCTACGGGTACTTAGGCGCTGGACCTGGCACAATCAGTAAAGTGACCGCGACCCGCCTTCGGCATCATCAGGATGGATCGCTGCGACCGGTGGAGCTGGCACAGGCCGCGGTCATGGGGGCACTCTGCGCGGTGATCGCGATCATCGCTTTTGTCATCCCGTTCGCTCAGGGACTGGCGCTGCTGGGCACGGTGCCGATGGGGCTGTTGGCCTACCGCTACCGCCTTCGGGTGGTGATCGCTGCGACGGTTGCCGCTGGGATGATCGCCTTTCTGATCGTTGGCGCGGGCGGTTTTTTCTCAGTCCTGAACTGCGCCTACATCGGCGGGCTGACCGGATCCGTCAAACGCAGGGGCCGCGGCACACCCACGGTGCTTGTCTCGTCCCTCATCGCCGGAGTCGCCAACGCCGCCCTTATGGTCGGCCAGTTGGCGGTGCTGACTCGGCTGCGGCACCTGCTTTTCCAGGTATTGACCGCGAATGTCGACGGCGTTGCTGCACTCCTGGTTCGGGTGCACCTGCAGGGGATCGCCGCCGACTTGAAGCGGGCCGTCGCCAATGGGCTGCATTACTGGCCGTGGCTGACGTTCGGCTATGTGGTCTACGCGACGGTGACCGCGTCGTTGATCGGTTGGTGGGCGCTTTCCCGTTTGTTGGAGCGGATGCGCGACATCCCCGATGTGCACAAACTGGACACCCTGGAGGCCGCCCAGGACGCTGCGATCGGGCCGGTGCCGGTACGGTTGGACAGGGTGCGGTTCCGCTACCCCGGCGCCGGTCAAGACGCGTTGCGCGAGGTCAGCCTGGACGTCCAGGTCGGGGAACACGTCGCGGTTACCGGCGTCAACGGGTCCGGAAAGACCACGTTGATGCTGATCCTGGCGGGCCGGGAACCGACGTCGGGTACTGTGCGGCGCCCCGGCGCGGTAGGGTTGGGCATGCTGGGCGGCACGGCGCTGGTCCTGCAGCACCCGAAAAGCCAGGTCCTGGGCACTAGGGTTGCCGACGATGTGGTGTGGGGGCTGCCGCCGGGCACCGAGATCGATGTAAGCCGGTTGCTGCGTGAGGTCGGTCTCGAGGGCCTCGCCGAACGCGACACCGGAAGCCTGTCCGGTGGGGAACTGCAGCGCCTCGCGCTGGCCGCGGCGCTCGCCCGGGAGCCGGCGCTCCTGATCGCTGACGAGGTCACCAGCATGATTGACCAGCAGGGCCGCGACGACCTGCTGCGCGTGCTATCCGGTCTTCGCGAACGGCACCGGACTGCTCTGGTGCACATCACGCACTACGCCAACGAGGCTGCGTTCGCGGACCGCACGATCAACCTCAGCGATTCACCTGACAACGCCGACATGGTCGAGTCCGTGATCGCGCCGATGCCGGCCATCGCGGTCAACCACGGCTCGAACACGCCGGTGATCGAGGTCGTGGGAGTCGGGCATGAATACAACAGCGGCACACCGTGGGCCAAGACCGCCCTGCGCGATGTCAGCTTCGTGGTGGAGCAGGGCGACGGGCTCTTGATCCACGGCGGCAATGGCTCGGGTAAGTCGACACTGGCGTGGATCATGGCCGGGCTGACGATTCCCAACACCGGCGCCTGCCTGATCGACGGCAAGCCCAGCCATGAGCACGTCGGCGCGGTGGCGTTGTCTTTCCAGGCGGCCAGGCTGCAGTTGATGCGCAGCCGCGTCGACCTGGAAGTGGCCTCCGCGGCGGGCTTTTCGCACCGCGACAAAGACCGCGTGGCCGCGGCGCTCGGCGCGGTCGGACTGGACCCCACGCTGGCCAAGCGGCGCATCGACCAGCTCAGTGGTGGACAAATGCGCCGCGTGGTGCTGGCCGGACTGTTGGCGTGTTCGCCGCGGGTGTTGATTCTCGACGAACCACTGGCGGGGCTGGACGCCGGCAGCCAGCGCGGTCTGCTACGTCTGCTGGCGGATCTGCGCCGTGAGCAGGGCCTGACGGTGGTGGTCATTTCGCACGACTTCGTCGGGCTGGAAGACGTCTGCCCGCGGACCCTGCATTTGCGCAATGGTGCGCTGGAAGCGGTGTCCACCACCGCAATGGGGGGTGTGGCGTGACCACAACCTCAGCCTCGGCTCGCGGTGCCAACCGGCGCCCTCCTCGTCCGGTTGTGTTGTTGGTACCGGTGCCCGGAAGGTCGACCATCCACGACTTATGGGCCGGCACCAAACTGCTTGTGGTGTTGGGCGTTTCGGTATTGCTGACGTTCTATCCGGGGTGGGTGACGATCGGGTTGGTGGCGGCGCTGGTGCTGGCGGCGGTCTGGATCGCACAGCATTCCGCGCGGCGTGCTGCCGTCGTTTCCGCGTTGGCTGTGGATCTTCTTCGCGTTGGGCTTTGTGACCGCGGCGCTGGCCGGTGGTAGTCCGGTGATATCGATAGGCGGAGTCAATATCGCACTCGGCGGAGCGTTGCACTTCCTGCGGATCACCATGCTGTCGGTCGTGCTACTCGGGCTGGGGGGGATGGTGTCCTGGACCACCAATGTCGCCGAAATCGCTCCTGCGTTGGCGACTTTGGGCCGCCCGTTCAAACTGTTGCGGGTCCCGGTTGACGAATGGGCGGTGGCCGTGGCTCTCGCGCTGCGCGCCTTCCCGATGTTGATCGAGGAATTCCAGGTGCTCTACGCCGCCCGTCGGCTGCGGCCCAACCACATACCGAGGAGTCGTAAGGCCCGGAGCAAGCAGCACGCCCGGGACTTGATCGACCTGCTCGCCGCCGCCATCGTCGTGACGTTGCGGCGCGCCGATGAGATGGGCGACGCCATTACCGCTCGGGGCGGTACCGGTCAGCTCTCGGCCGCTCCCTTGCGGCCGAAACTGGCGGACTGGGTGACGCTCGCGGTCACCATCGCGGTCAGTGGTGCCGCGGTGGCGATCGAGACGATATTCCACCTGACTTACTAGCCGTCCGCGTAGCTTGAGCAAGTGGCCGACATTCACCGCACCCGCACCATTGCGGCTCGCCCTCAGCAGATCTGGGACGTCCTGGCCGACTTCGGCTCGATCAGTTCATGGGCCGACAACGTCGATCACTCGTGCATCCTGTCTTCCGGGAGGACCCGTCGGCACCAGCCGGCGGGTCCAGGTCAAACGTGACGCCCTCGTCGAGCGCATCACCGAGTTCGACCCGCCGCGCGCCCTCGCCTACGACATCGAGGGCCTGCCCAGCCGCCTGCGCAAGGTGACCAACCGCTGGACACTCGAGCCGACCGGCGGCGATTCGGCCGTCGTGACCCTGACCAGCACGGTCGAAATCGGGCCACGCTTGGCCCAAAAGCTGGCCGAACGCGTCCTATGTCGCTTGCTGGCACGACAGTCCGACGTCGATGCTCGCCGGGCTCGCGAACCGATTGGAGAATGCGCGTGTCTGATCGTCCCGACATCGTCATCGTGATGACCGACGAGGAACGTGCGGTGCCGCCGTACGAGGCACCCGACGTGCTGGCGTGGCGGGACCGAACGCTGACCGGCCGCAAGTGGTTCGACGATCACGGCGTCAGTTTCGCGCGGCACTACACCGGCTCGCTGGCCTGCGTGCCCAGCCGCCCAACGATTTTCACCGGCCACTACCCCGACCTGCACGGGGTCACCCAGACCGATGGCATCGGGAAGACGGCCGACGATTCCCGGATGCGCTGGCTGCGCCGGGGCGAAGTACCGACGCTGGGCAATTGGTTTCGCGCCGCGGGATATGACACCCACTACGACGGTAAGTGGCACATCTCGCACGCCGATCTCATCGATCCGGCGACGGGCCGTGCGTTGGCGACCAACGACGACGACGGTGTCGTCGACTGCTGCCGCGGTGCAGCGCTACCTGGACGCCGATCCGCTTGGGCCGTTCGGCTTTTCCGGGTGGGTCGGCCCGGAGCCGCACGGGGCGGGGCTGGCCGACGCCGGCGTCCGACGCGACCCCCTGATCGCCGACCGCGTCGTCGCCTGGCTCACCGACCGCTACGCCCGCCGTCGCGCCGGTGACGTGAAAGCGCTGCGCCCGTTCCTGCTGGTCGCCAGCTTCGTCAACCCCCACGACATCGTGCTGTTCCCGGCATGGTCGCGCCGAAGCCCGGTCAAGCCGTCACCATCCGGATCCGCCCCCGGTGCCGCCGGCACCCACCGCGGACGAGGACCTGTCGACCAAGCCGGCCGCGCAAATCGCCTTCCGCGAGGCCTACTTCTCCGGCTACGGCCCGGCGCCCGCGATCAACTGGACCTACCAGCGCAACGCGCAACGCTACCGCGACCTCTACTACCGGCTGCACGCTGAGGTGGACGGGCCGATCGACCGCGTCCGACGGGCCGTCACCGAGGGCGGGTCAGCCAACGCGGTGCTGGTGCGGACGGCCGATCACGGCGATCTGCTGGGCGCCCACGGCGGACTGCACCAGAAATGGTTCAACCTCTACGACGAGGCCACCCGGGTCCCCTTCGTGATCGCCCGTATCGGCGAGCGCGCGACGCAGACCCGGGTGGTCACGGCGCCGACGTCGCATGTGGATCTGGTCCCGACATTGCTGGGGGCCGCCGGGGTCGACGTGGCGGCGGCCGCCACCACGTTGGCCGAGTCGTTCTCGGAAGTGCACGAGCTGCCCGGCCGCAACCTCATGCCGGTGGTGGACGGTGCGCCGGCCGACGAGACGCGGGCCGTCTACCTCATGACCCGCGACAACGTCCTCGAAGGCGACAGCGGTGCCTCGGGCCTGGCACGCCGCCTCAAGCGGACCGTCAATCCGCCTGCGCCACTGCGGATCCGGATCCCCGCCCACACCGCATCCAATTTCGAGGGACTGGTTGTCCGCGTCGATGATGCGACGGCAACCGGCGGCGCCGGGCACCTGTGGAAGCTGGTGCGCACCTTCGACGACCCGAGCACCTGGACCGAACCTGGAGTGCGTCAGTTGGCGGCCAACGGGCTGGGTGGCGATGTCTACCGGACGTCTCCGCTCGACGATCAGTGGGAACTGTACGACCTGACCGCCGACCCGATCGAAGAGGACAACCGTTGGACGGATCCGGATCTGCATGATCTGCGCCAGCACCTGCGGACGCAGCTCAAAGCAAGCCCGGGCCAGTTCGGTCCCGGAGCGAAACCAGCCGTGGCCCTACGCATCTCGTCGCCCACCGAGCCCACCACGTCGGCAGCCGTCCAGGCTGGCGCGTCTGCTGCACCGGCGCTGACGGCGCGGCGGCCGGCCGCTAGGGTCGCATGCGGTCGATGAGGTTGGACAGCACGACGATGCTTTCGCTGCGCTCGACGTCAGCACTAGACCGGATACGCTCCAACGCCGCCTCCAGGTGCCGCATGTCGCGGGCCAGAACGTGCAGGATCGCATCCGACGTGCCGGTCACCGTCGCCGCGCTCAGCACCTCGGGGATATCCACCCACGCCGCCCGCAGTTCGTCGGGCGCAATCCTGCCGTGGCAGAACACCTGGACGTAGGCCTCGGTGTTCCAGCCGAGCGCATTGCGGTCGACGACCGTGGTGAAGCCTTTGATCACCCCGTTGTCCAGCATCCGGTCGACGCGACGCTTCACCGCCGGCGCCGACAGATTCACTTTCTGGCCGATTTCGGCGAAGGTGGCCCGGGCATGCTCGGTCAGCTCGCCGAGGATGCGCTCGTCGGTCTCGTCCAGGCGGTCCATCGCCCTTTCCTTTCCGGTGCTGGCGCAACAAATCCATGCAATAGCGGCTGTGACGCAACGAATAATTCATAGACACGCAAGATGCATCGTTTGATTGTTCAGGATAGCTCAAATATCGTTGATTTATGACGGATCACTACGTCGCTGCCTCCCCGCCCGCGGCATGGCGAGAGGCCGAGCGTGCCAGGCCCAGTCGCACGCCCCGGATTCGCCGGTACGCCATGACCCCGCCGACCTTCTTCGCTGTCGAGTACGCGATCAACCCGTGGATGGACGTCACCACGCCCGTCGACGCCGACCTCGCGGAAGCGCAGTGGGAGGGCCTTTTCCAGACCTACCGGCGGCTGGGCCACCACGTGGACGTGATCGAGCCGGTGCCCGGGCTTCCGGACATGGTCTATGCCGCCAATGGCGGGTTGATCGTGAACGACGTCGCGATCGTCGCGAGGTTTCGATTCGCCGAGCGGGCCGGCGAATCGCAGGCCTACGCCGCGTGGATGTCCTCACTCGGGTACCGGCCCGTGTCCACTCGTCACGTCAACGAGGGTCAGGGCGACTTGCTGATGGTCGGCGAAATGGTGTTGGCGGGCTATGGATTTCGCACCGACCGGCGCGCGCACTGCGAAATCTCCGCCGCGCTGACGGTGCCGGTTGTCTCGCTGGAGTTGGTGGACCCGCGTTTTTATCACCTCGACACCGCGCTGGCCGTGCTCGACGACCACACGATTGCGTTCTACCCGCCGGCGTTCGGCGCGGCGGCGCAGGAGCAACTGCATGCGCTGTTTCCCGATGCTATCGTGGTGGGCAGCGCCGACGCGTACGTGCTGGGTCTCAATGTCGTTTCCGACGGCTTGCACGTCGTGCTTCCTTCTGCAGCAACAGGTTTCGCCATGCAGCTGCGTGATGCCGGCTTCGAGCCGGTGGGCGTCGATCTGTCCGAGCTGCTCAAGGGCGGCGGTTCCGTCAAGTGCTGCACGTTGGAGGTATTCCCATGACGATTCTCGACGCCCTGACATCGGAAAGCGTTGCCGCCAACGGGACCGAGGCCGCGATCGCCTTGGTCGAAAAGTATGCGGCGCATAACTATTCGCCGCTGCCCGTGGTGGCGGCAAGTGCCGAGGGTGCGTGGATCACCGATGTGGACGGCCGGCGCTACCTGGACTGCCTTGCCGCCTACTCGGCGGTCAACTTCGGTCACCGCAACCCCGAAATCACCGCGACGGCCCATGCCCAGCTAGACACCGTCACGTTGGTGAGCCGCGCATTCCATTCCGCCAACCTCGGACCGTTCTGCGCCGCCCTGGCCCAGTTGTGCGGCAAAGACATGGTGCTGCCGATGAACTCCGGGGCCGAAGCCGTGGAGAGCGGTCTCAAAGTCGCCCGCAAGTGGGGCGCCGACGTCAAGGGTGTCCCCGCCGGTCAGGCGAACATCATCGTGGCCGACAACAACTTCCATGGCCGAACGATCAGCATCGTCAGCTTCTCCTCGGATCCGGCGGCCCGGGGCGGCTTCGGACCGTTCACACCGGGATTCCGCTCGGTGCCGTTCGGTGATGCCGCGGCACTGGCCCGGGCGATCGACGACAACACCGTCGCGGTGCTGCTGGAACCGATCCAGGGAGAGGCGGGCATCATCGTCCCGCCCGACGACTATCTGCCGACCGTCCGCGCGCTGTGCAGCGAACACAACGTGCTGATGATCGCCGACGAAATCCAGTCGGGGCTGGCTCGCACCGGCTACACGTTCGCCTGCGACCGGTGGGGCGTCGTACCGGACGTCTACCTGCTGGGCAAGGCGCTGGGCGGCGGCGTGGTTCCGTTGTCGGCGGTCGTGGCAGACGACGACATCCTGGGCGTGCTGCGTCCCGGCGAACACGGCTCGACCTTCGGCGGCAACCCGCTGGCCGCCGCGATCGGCACCACGGTGGTTTCCATGCTGGCCACGGGAGAATTTCAGGCCCGTTCGGCGGAACTGGGCGCGCACCTGCATCGGCGGCTGCGGAACCTGATCGGCGACGGCGTGCTGGCGGTGCGCGGCTTCGGCTTGTGGGCCGGCGTGGACATCGACCCCTCGCTGGCCACCGGTAAGGAAATGAGCCTGCGGCTGGCCGACCGCGGAGTCCTGGTGAAAGACACGCACGGTTCGACCCTGCGGTTCGCCCCGCCCCTGGTGGTTACCGCGGCGGAAATCGACTGGGCCGTTGATCAGTTCGCTGCGGCGTTGCGGGAGGCTGGCTCATAATCAGCTGATCCAGCAACAGGAGGCGTAATTGCCAGCCACGTCGATCAGCCTGACAGAGCAGATGCTGCGGCGCCGCCCGGTCGTCGGCGCGCGTGTCGCCTACGGGGCTGCGGACCATCTGAAGCGCAGTATCGGCACGTTCCAGCTGACCATGTTCGGGGTCGGCTCGACGGTCGGCACCGGGATCTTCTTCGTCATGTCTCAGGCTGTGCCGGAAGCCGGCCCGGCAGTGGTCCTCTCCTTCCTCATCGCCGGCATCGCGGCCGGGCTCGCTGCCATCTGTTACGCCGAATTGGCCTCCGCGGTACCCGTTTCGGGTTCGTCGTACTCCTATGCCTACAGCACGCTGGGTGAGGTCGTTGCGATGGGCGTGGCGGCCTGCCTGCTGCTGGAATACGGGGTGTCTACCGCCGCGGTCGCGGTCAACTGGAGCGGCTACCTCAACAAGCTGCTGAGCAACGTCTTCGGATTCCAGCTGCCGCACGTGTTGTCGGCTGCGCCGTGGGACTTGCGACCCGGCTATGTGAATCTGCCGGCGATCATCCTGATCGGGATGTGCGCGCTGTTGCTCATCCGGGGCGCCAGCGAATCGGCCAGGGTCAACGCGATTATGGTGCTGATAAAGCTCGGCGTGCTGGTCATGTTCGTGGTCGTGGCATTCACCGCCTTCGACGCGAACCAACTCACGGACTTTGCGCCGTTCGGCGTTGCGGGCATCGGCTCGGCGGCCGGCACGATCTTCTTCTCCTACATCGGCCTCGACGCGGTGTCGACCGCGGGCGACGAAGTGAAGAACCCGCAGCAGACCATGCCGCGCGCACTGATCGCGGCGTTGGTGACTGTCACCAGCGTTTACCTGTTCGTCGCGCTGGCCGCTATGGGCACCCAGCCGTGGCAGAACTTCGCCGGGCAGCAGGAGGCCGGGCTGGCCACCATCCTCGACAACGTCACGCACGGCAGGTGGGCCAGCACGATTCTGTCTGCGGGCGCGGTAATCTCGATCTTCAGCGTGACCCTGGTCAGCATGTACGGACAGACGCGCATCCTGTTCGCCATGGGGCGGGATGGACTGCTGCCGTCGCGGTTCGCGACGGTGAACTCACGCACGATGACTCCGGTGGGCAACACGGTGATCGTTGCGATCGCAGCCTCGATCCTGGCCGCCTTCGTACCGCTCGAAAAGCTGGCGGACATGGTGTCCATCGGCACGCTCACCGCGTTCATCGTCGTGTCTGTCGGAGTGATCGTATTGCGGGTGCGCCATCCCGACTTGCCACGGGCGTTCAAAGTGCCCGGTTACCCGGTCACGCCTGTTCTTTCGGTGTTGGCGTGCGGGTACATCCTCGCCAGCCTGCACTGGTACACCTGGATCGCGTTCAGCGGATGGGTGTTGCTGGCGTTGATCTTCTACTTTGTGTGGGGCCGCCATCACAGCGCGCTCAACGACGAAATGCTGGACCGTCAGCCGAAGGAAGCGCTGTGACTGTCGTCGTGGGTTACCGGGCCGGCAAGGTCGGCCTGTCGGGATTGCATCTGGCTGTGCGTACCGCGCGGACGCTCGGTACGTCGCTCACGGTGGCGACCATCGTGCCCAAGCCGTGGCTGACGCCGTCGCTGGCCCGCGTCAGCGCCGAGTACGAGCACTGGGCGGACAATCTGGCCGCCGACTCAGCGAAGGAGGCCGCGCGTTTCCTTCGCAATCTGGCCGACAGGATCGAGGTCAGTTACGTCCACAACGCACACCGGTCGGTGTCAAGCGGATTGATCGAAGTCATCGAGCAAGTCGACGCCGAGATCCTGGTGCTGGGGTCGTTGCCCAGCGGTGGGCGCGGGCAGGTGGTGATCGGCTCCACCGCCGACTGGCTGCTGCACGCGTCACCCGTGCCAGTGGCGATCAGCCCCCGTGGATACCGTTCGCACACCGGCAAGTTGACACGGCTCACGTGCGCCTACTCGGCTACCCCCGACTCGATTGACGTGGTGCGGCGATGCTTCGAGTTCAGTGAGCGATTCGGGGTGCCGGTGCGGGTCATCACCTTCGCGGTCCGCGGCAAGACGATGTACCCGCCGGAAGTCGGACTTGACGTCGAGGATTCGATTCTGGAGGCGTGGGCATTGCAAGTGCGAGAAATCCTCGAGGATCTCAAGACCGAACGGATAGTCAGCGAAGACGTTGAGCTGCAAGTGGTTACCGGCCGTACCTGGAAAGAGGCGCTTGACAAGGCGTATTGGCAGGAGGGTGAGATCCTGGCGCTGGGCACCTCACCGCGTGGCGACATCCGCCGGGTATTCCTCGGTTCGCGCGGCGCCAAGATCATCCGCGAGAGTCCGGTACCGGTGCTGGTGCTGCCTGGCTAGCCGGCACTAGTGTTTTGCGGCGGCGTTGGCGGCGGCTTGCGCCTTTCTCAGGGTAGCCGCGATATCGCCTCGGCCCAAGAACATTTCGTCGAAGTACGGCTGCAAGGCCTCTTGACCAGCAGCAAAGATAGCGCCGCCGGGGGCCGCAATGCGCGGACCGTCCAGCACCTTGAAGAAGGGTGTGACGTCGACGCCGCGGGCTGCCCAGTAGCCGAAGTAGACCGGCTGAGCGGCCAGGACCGCGGGGATGGCGTCACCGTGGCGGCCCAGGTATGCGTTGCCCTCCGTGCTGCCCATCCAGGCCAGGACCTGACGGACCGCATCCGGGTGTTTGGACGCCGCATTGCCCACCGCGGCAAGACCGTTGGTGACGCTCACCCGACCCACGGGGCCCGCGGGCATCATTGCCACACCCCAGTGGAAGCGCGCGTCGCGGGCCACCGGAGCCAGGTTGTAGGTGCCGGACTGGAAGAGCGCCATCTTGCCGGCCAGGAACTGGTTGCGGGAGAAGTCGCCGTTGTCGTTGGTATCCGAGGCCGGGGGCGCAACGTGGTCGTCGTTGATCAGGCCGACGAGGTAGCGGAAAGCGACCACCGCCGCCGGATTGTCGAACGCGAACTGGTCGCCGCGCTGGAACACACCGCTGGCCGAGCCGATGTAGTTGAGGTAGATCCCCTGCGGGTCGTTGCCGGCGTTGTACCCCCACTGGCGGACCCGCCCGGCGTCGAACCCCGAGGTGCCCGCAACATGCCCATCGGCATCGACGGTGAGCCGGGCCAGCACGGGGCGCAACGTGTCGTCGCCGTTGGGACTCCACCGCAAGCTGTCCAGCTGGGCGGGATCAACACCGGCCGCAGCGAGCAGGTCGGCGTTGTAGTACAGCGCAATCCCGGCGTCGGTCAGCTGCGGCACACCCCAAAGCACACCGCCACGAGTGAATTGGTCGACCACTCCCGGGTCCCAGGCCGAGGCGGCGCCCGGCTGAAAAGTCGTGTCGATGTTCATCAGCCGTCCACTGTCGGCATAGTCGGCGAGGTAGGCGTTGGACATCCAGAAGATGTCGTCGGCGCTGCCGCCGGCCACGTCGGTGCGCAGGGTGTTGAAGTACGTCGAATATGCCACCACACTGGTGTGCACCTCGATGTCGGGATGCGTACGGGTGAATGCCTCGAACGACTGACGGTAGGTCGCCGCGATATGTTCGGCCCAGACCCGCACCGTCACAATGATCTTGTCGCCGTGCGGTTCGCCGGAGTAGTCCAACAGCATCGCCGTGGCAGCCAACAGCACCCCGACGAGCGCAAGCGCCCCAGCGACCACGGTGGAAAAGCGAGGCCGCGTCATCGTTCGCACCCAGATTGCCGTAGTGGTCGTAAATCTTGGAAAGCCGCAGCCTTGGCGGCAATTTCGGTGTACGAGTAGTTCACTTCAGCCCCGAGACGACAATCGAAGCGACGATGTGCCGTTGGAAAACCACAAAAAGCGCGATCAGCGGCACGATCGCGACCGTCGTCGCCCCCATCACCAACGTCCACTGGGAGTTGAACCGGGACTGCAGATCGGCCGTCGCCACGGTGAGCACCCGCCACTTGTGCCCGCTGGTGATCACCAACGGCCACATGAAGTTATTCCATTGCGAGACCACGGTAATCAGCGTCAAGGCGGCCAGCACCGGCCGGCTGGACGGAATCACCACATGCACGATCACATCCAACGTGTTGGCCCCGTCCAGGCGCGCGGCGTTGATCAAGTCGTTGGGGATGATGCGAAAGTGCTCGCGCAGCAGGAAGATCGCGTACGGAGAGCCGAACATGAAGGGCAACACCAAAGCCCAGAACGTGTTGCGCAGACCCAGCTGGGCCATCATCAGATACATCGGCACTACCGTGACCGTCCCCGGCACCATCAGGGTCGCGATGTAGACCCAAAACAGCGCGTCGCGTCCGGGAAACTGCAAGCGCGCGAACGCGTATGCGGCCAGCACCGAAAATGTCAGCTGGCCCACCAGGATCACCGCAGTCATCAGCGCGGTCACCGCGGCAGAGCGGCCGAACCCGGCCCCGGCCAGATCGGTGTAGTTGGCCAGCGTGGGTGGCCGCGGCAACTCCAGCGGCGTACCCGTGGCGAACTGGTGCGCCGAGGTGAACGAGGTCAGCAATCCAAGCAGGAAAGGGGCCAACGTGATCAGCGCACCGAGCGCCAGTCCGACGTAGATCACGCTGTGGGATATGACTGATGCTCCGACTCGACCCCGCAAGCGGGGGGACCCTCCCGGGCCGGTCTTGCCGGCCCGCAGCGTCGTCGAACGAATATTAGACGATGTCATAGCTGATCCGGCGCCGGAAATACAGGTGTTGGACCACGGTCACGCCGATCAAGATGACGAACAGCACTACCGCCATCACCGATGCCCGCCCGATGGCCGCCGCGCCGAAAGCCTCGGCGTAGATGCGGTGGGCCACCAGGTCGGTACTGCCGGCCGGTCCGCCGTCAGTCAGCGCATAGACCGTGTCGAAAACTTGTGCCGTGCTGACGATCCCGGTGACCAGCACGAAGAACATCGTCGGCCGCAGCATGGGCAACGTGATGCGCCTGAACCGCTGCCACGCATTGGCGCCATCGGTGCACGCCGCAGAATGAATGTCGTCGGGGATAGCCAGCAGGCCCGCCAGAAACGACAGCGAGACATATCCGACGTTGGTCCAGACCACGACGGTCGAAACGAGCGGCAGCGCAAAGCTGGGATCCGACAGCCACTCGATGCGATGCCCGAGTAGGGCGCTGACGGCGCCGTCGGTGGGGGCCAAAATCCAGCGCCACAGCACGGCGATCGCCAGCGGCGCGCAGATCCATGGCAACACGTACAGGGTGCGGAACAGACCGGTGCCGGGAAGCTGGTGGACCAGCATGGACGCAGCCAACAGTCCCAGCACGGTCTGCGCCGGGACCACGATCGCCACGAAGACGGCCGTGACTATCAGCGAATTGGCGAAGTCGGGGTCGGCCAGCACCGACCGCCAGTTGGCCAGGCCCACATAGCGCAGCGGACCCAGCAGGTCCCACCGGTACAGGCTCAGCCAGATCACGACGAGGATGGGCAGCAGCAAAAAGGCGAGAACACCGAACAGGCTGGGCGCCAGCAGGGCATAACCCAGCGCGGTGGATCGAGGTCGTTTCCGCACGACGGCGCTGGCCATGGAGGTAATTAAAGCGGGCTGCGGCGGAATTTGCGGTAAGCGGCCGTTACGGTGGAGCCGTGACACGCCAGCGGGGGATCGACGCCGACTTCCTGGACCTGCCGCGCCACCAGCTGGCCGAAGCCGCGCTGTCGGCGGCCACCGCGGCCGGAGCCAGCCATGCCGACCTGCGGATTCACCGCATCAATACCGAGATCATCCAGCTGCGTGACGGCCAACTCGAGACGGCGATCGTTAACCGCGAGGTCGGCTTGGCCGTGCGGGTGATCGTCAACGGCACCTGGGGATTCGCCTCACACGCGGAGTTGGCGCCGTCGGTCGCCGCCGAGACCGCGCGCCGCGCGGTGCAGGTGGCCACCACGCTGGCGGCACTCAACGCCGAGCGCGTCGAACTGGCGCCCGAGCCGGTGTACACCGACGCCACCTGGGTGTCGAACTACCGGATCGACCCGTTCGCCGTCCCCGCGGCCGACAAGATCGCCGTATTGGATGACTATTCCGGGCGGCTGCTGGCCGCCGACGGTGTCGACCACGTGACGGCCGGCCTGAACGCCGTCAAAGAGCAGACGTTCTACGCCGACACCTTCGGATCGTCGATCACCCAGCAGCGGGTCCGGGTGATGCCATCGCTGGAGGCGGTGACTGTCGACGCCGCGGCGGGCAGCTTCGACTCGATGCGCACGCCGGTGCCGCCGATGGGACGTGGCTGGGAAGTGCTGGCCGATGACGAGGTGTGGAACTGGACCGACGAGCTCGCGCAGCTGCCGGCGCTGCTGGCCGAGAAGGTCAAGGCGCCCAGCGTGACTCCGGGGCTCAAGGACCTGGTGATCGACCCCACCAACCTATGGCTGACCATTCACGAATCCATCGGGCATGCAACCGAATACGACCGCGCGATCGGCTACGAAGCCGCCTACGCCGGAACCTCGTTCGCCACCCCGGACAAACTCGGCACCATGCGCTACGGCTCTCCAGTGATGAACGTGACCGCCGACCGCACCGTCGAATTCGGCTTGGCCAGCATCGGTTACGACGACGAGGGCGTGGCCGCCCAGAGCTGGGATCTGGTGCGCGACGGGATATTCGTCGGCTACCAACTCGATCGCGTGTTTGCCCCGCGGCTGGGGTTGCCCCGCTCCAACGGGTGTTCCTACGCGGATTCGCCGCACCACGTGCCGATCCAGCGGATGGCCAACGTGTCGCTGCAGCCGGCGCCCGACGAGATCAGTACCGCTGACCTGATCGGCCGGGTCCAGGACGGCATCTACATCGTCGGCGATAAGTCCTGGTCGATTGACATGCAGCGCTACAACTTTCAATTCACCGGTCAACGGTTCTTCCGGATTCGCGACGGCCGCCTGGACGGTCAGTTGCGCGATGTCGCCTATCAGGCCACCACGACCGATTTCTGGAATTCCATGGAAGCCGTGGGCGGCCCGTCGACGTGGCGGCTGGGCGGCGCGTTCAACTGCGGGAAGGCCCAGCCCGGTCAGATCGCCCCGGTAAGCCACGGCTGTCCGTCGGCGTTGTTCCGGGGCGTCAACGTGCTCAACACCCGTACCGAGGGCGGCCGATGATCTCTGCGCAGCACGTCGTCAACATCGTGTTGGACGAGGCGGCCAAACGTGGCCGCGCGGACGAGACCATGGTGTTGGTCACCGACAAGGTCGAGGCCACGTTGCGCTGGGCGGGCAATTCGATGACCACCAACGGGGTCTCGGTCAGCCGCCACATCGCGGTGATTTCTGTTGTGCACCAGGGAACTACCGCGCACATCGGCACGGTGGTGTCCGCTGAGGTGGACCCGCGGCTGATCCCCGGGCTGGTGGTCGCCTCCCAGGACGCTGCCCGCTCGGCGCCGGAGGCCGGCGATGCCGCACCACTTCTCGCCGACGGCGGGGTGCCGGCTGATTGGGACGCGCCGGTACCCGGCACCGGGGCCGAGGTGTTCGCTGATGTCGCGGGCGCGCTGAGCCGGGGGTTCGCCGGCGTGGACCGGTTGTACGGCTTTGCGCACCATAGTGTCTCGACGACGTTCTTGGCTTCATCGACCGGTCTGCGGCGGCGTTACACCCAGCCCACCGGTGCGGTCGAGATCAACGCCAAACGCGGCAATGCCAGCGCCTGGGCGGGTACCGGCACACCCGACTTCGTCGATGTGCCAACCGATCTGCTGCTCGAGCAGCTGTCGATGAGACTGGGCTGGGCGCAGCGCAGCGTCGAACTGCCCGCCGGCCGCTACGAGACGATCATGCCGCCCTCGACGGTGGCCGACATGATGATCTACTTGGGATGGTCGATGGCCGGCCGCGGTGCGCAGGAGGGCCGCACCGCATTCTCGGCACCCAACGGCGGGACCCGGGTGGGGGAGCGGCTCACCGACTTGCCGCTGACGCTGTTCTCCGATCCGATGGCGCCGGGCCTGGCGTGCACCCCGTTCGTCGCGGTGAGCAGCTCCTCGGAGACGATGTCGGTGTTCGACAACGGCATGGAGATCAGCCAGGTGGACTGGATCCGCAACGGCGTGATCAACGCGCTGGCCTACCCGCGGGCCACGGCCGCCAAATTCGACGCCAAGGCCGCGGTTGCTGCCGACAACCTGATGATGACCGGCGGGTCGGCCGACCTCGCCGACATGATCGCGGCCACCGAGCGCGGGCTGCTGCTGACCACGCTGTGGTACATCCGCGAGATCGACCCCACCACGCTGCTGCTCACCGGACTGACCCGCGACGGCGTCTACCTCGTCGAAGACGGCGAGGTGACCGCGGCGGTCAACAACTTCCGGTTCAACGAAAGCCCCCTGGACCTGCTGCGACGGGCCACCGAGGCCGGCGTCAGCGAGAAGACCCTGCCCCGGGAATGGGGGGATTGGGCCACCCGCGCCGCCATGCCGTCGCTGCGGATACCGGACTTCCACATGTCGTCGGTGAGCCAGGCGCAGTAGCCGATTGCCGCGGGGCCGGGCGCGCTCTACGGTGTGAAAAATGGCGGCTCCGGTTTCGGTTCGAGAAGATCAGCTAGCGCGATTGGTGGCGTTGTCCCCGGGCGACGGTCGTATCTCGGCGCTGGTGCGGCGAGTGTGCGTGCAGACGTTGTCGCTGCCGCCGTTGCCCGTCGAGACTGCCGCGAGCGAACCCGAAACGGAGGCCGAGGTCGTCGTCGCCGAGTTCGCCGAACAGTTCAGCGTCGACGTCTCGGCGATCACCGTCGAGCAGCGGTCTCGGCTGTGGAAACACCTGGGAGATCGCACCTTCGGCGTAGTGGTGCTGATGTATATCGCGGACTTCGTCCCCCGGGTGCGGGCAGGGCTGGAAGCACTCGGTTTCGGCTCGCAGTACCTCAGTTGGGTGGACGCGCCGATGACGTGGGACCACGACACCGAGCCGTCGGATGTGGTGTTCAACGACTTCCTGCCCGCGGTGGCGCGGATGCGCACGCTCGACCCGGTCACCTCCGAGCTGGTGCGGCTGCGGGGCGCGGCTCAGCACAACTGCCGGCTGTGCAAGTCGTTGCGCGAGGGCAACGCGCTCGACGCCGGGGGCTCGGAGAGGCTGTACGACGACATTGAACTCTTCGAGACCTCAAGTTTGCTCGACGACCGCGCAAAAGCAGCGCTGCGGTATACCGATGGGTTAATTTGGACCCCTGCGCACCTCGTCGCCGACGACGTCGCCGAGGTGCGCTCTCGGTTCTCGGCAGCTGAGGCCGTCGAGCTCACCTTTGACATCATGCGGAATGCAAGTAACAAAGTTGCCGTGTCGCTGGGAGCCGACGCCCCTCGGATTGAGCACGGCACCGAGCGTTACCTGATCGGCGCCGACGGTCAGACGGTATTCAGCTCGTAGCAAAGTGTGCGGCCGCGGTGGCCTCCGGCCGCAGGACTATTAGCCCTGCTCGGGGTCACTTTGGGGACAGTTGCCTGCGGCGTTCGCGGCTTGGCTTGCGTTGCCGGGCCAGCAGCTTCCCCCGGGGGAAGTCGGGAATGTTAACCATCCGTGCACGCTCGTGCAAGCGGGCGTTATCGGGTTGGACTGGTGCTAATAGCTAGGTTGAAGCCGGACATTGACACTGATACGTGCCGGTAATCTCAGATGGCAGCGCCGCCTGGGTTAGACGACCACCGACCGCGCAACTGTGGGCCGCGGCTCGAATGGTCTCTCCCACTAGTTCTTGTAGTACTTGCAGCTTGGTTGCTTCGGAAAGCTGTGGCTTTTCCGCGCGGAGGGAGTTCGGAAATGACAACTGTTCGTACACGCTCGCGCAGGCGGGTGTTGTCGGTGGGGAGCGCCGGCGTTGTACTCGGGGTCGCGATGCTGGGCGATGTGGTGCTGTCGGCACCGCAAGCATCGGCGTCCTGCAGTATGACCGCCGCAGACGATCAATACATCAACCTGTTGGCTCAGAACAAAATGATTCACACGGCCGATTTCAACGATTGCAATATGACCGTCGAGGGGCGGTGGTTCGCCGATCAGGTACGTCACTCACCCGATCCGTTGGGAACCGCCAGGTCGCTGATGAAAATGGTGACCGACACGACGCCGATGGACGCGGACCAGGCTGAGTGGGAGGTCGAGTCCGCGGTCTATGTCTACGCGCCTGAGATGATCCCCAAGATCAAGGATGAATACGCGCACCAAGCCCCTGCGTGAGCCGCTACGAGGCGCCGGGGTTACAGCCGGATACGCTCTGATACCTGCGAAGCTTTGCCCACTTAGCCGTGCCGAACTCGTCCTGGTCTGCCCGGGTGGATAAGAGGCGGGTCGTCCGACCGGCGGCGAGTCTGGGAGATGGGCTACCGTTCCTACCGGAAATTCAATTCGGGGGCGGTAGCTCAGTTGGTTAGAGCCGCGGACTCATAATCCGTTGGTCGCGGGTTCGAGCCCCGCCCGCCCCACAATAAAAGGCCTGGTCAGAGGCAGTTCTGGTGCTTGGCGTCACCCCTGCGACCCCGTTTCAGTGTCACGAGTTGTCACAATTCGACCAAAACTGCTCGCGGCGGCCTTCAGAGCGTCGTCCTGACTGTGCGCATACACCGACATCGTGAACGCTGCGCTGGCGTGACCTAGCCATGCGGCGATCACCGCGATCGGCACCTGGCGCAGGTGCATGAGTGTCGCGCACGAGTGCCGCGCATCATGCAGACGCACCCGCTTGATACCCAACTCGTCGAGCATTCGACGCCACCGGGATGTCAACAGGTCGGGGTGATAAGGCTGGCCGGTCTCGTCGCAGGCCACATACTCGCCCGGCCCGTATCCGGTGCCGAACGCTAACCGTTCCTCGGTCTGACGCTTTCGGGCGGCCCGCAACACGTCCACCACCTCGTCGGGCATCGGCAGCGTGCGGGTGCTCGCCTTCGACTTCGGGGTACCGGTGACGACCTCTTTGCCGATGGTCACCCGGTTCTCCACAATGCTGACCGTCTTGGCCTTCAGGTCGACGTTGGCCCACCGCAGGCCGGCGATCTCCCCGCGCCGAAGTCCGTACAGCGCCAACGCCCACAGGTGCCGATCCCGGCAGTCATGGTCGAGGATGGTGAACATCTCTTCGGCGGTGAGGGTGCGGTACTTGCGTGGATTGCCGGCCACTCGGTCCACCAGCCGGGCGACGTTGCGCACCACATTGCCTTGCTTGACCTGATCGTCGAGCACTGCCGTCGCCAGGTACAGCAGGTAGTTGCATGAGCGCGGTGTCCATTTCTTCTTGCGGCCCGGGGCTTCGCCGCGACGCAAACGACCCACCAGTTCGTCCAGATGGGCCTTCGACAGCTTCTGGACCTCAAGGTGGCCGAGTTCGTCGCGCAGCGCCGCTAGCTTGGAGCGGTGGCCGGCCAGCGTCGACTCCTTCAGCGAGTGCTTTGATGCCAGCCACGCCTCGCACACCTGGTCCACCGTCAACTTGCTGGAATGAACGTAGGTGCCTGCCTCCACACCGCCCTGGACCTTGGCCAACTCGGCCCGCGCCGCAGCCTCGGTCGCGAGCCGGCGCCGGATCTGGCTGCGCCTACCCGATTTTGGGTCGCGGCCAGCGTCAACGGTCAACTGGTAACGGACGACCGTTTTGCCGGTGCTGCGGTCTTTGACCTGAATTTTCTTGATCTGCGGGGGCAACTGCTGTCGCTTACTCATCAAAATTCAAACCTTCTTCTTACCTGGCTCGGTCGGGGGTAAGAGCCCTGCCGAGCGTGCTTGTTGGACGTAGCGCGCCGCGGTGCGGTGAGACACCCCGAACGAGCGCGCGACGGCCTCGGTGGGCCGTTGCTCGAAATGCTGCCGATAGATCTCGGCGACCTTCTGCAGCCGTTCCGGGGTAACGGTGCGGGGCCGGCGGCCTGAGAGGGCGCGCCGGATGTCGGGAACAGCGGTCTGGTCGACGACAGGCTTCGACCAGCTCGTCCAGCCGGGGCCTGTCCCGGAGTACTTGAGCGAGCACATCGCGACTATCTGCTCCAGCCAGTCGCCCAAGCGGATCACTGCGAGGTCTTTGTCTCGGACTTCAGGGCCGTCCGGGCGTGCCTGCAGCCAGACCTCGACCCATTGCGGAATGTCTTCGCGCACTTCAATTTTCATTGCAAGGTCTGGCTGGTTCGGGCCGCCGCGGATCTGGACGAATATCGCTCGTGGAATGAGGCGGTCACCAATTTGGACTCTGTCGCCGGGTTCGTAGGTCGCGCTTCCGTGGCCATCCCAGAAGGTGTCCGTCACCGTTACCGCCGTCACCCGCGCATCACAACCTAGCCAACAAAAACCTTGTCACTGACGAGGACAATGTTGTCATCAGCCTGCGATTCTGTCAATAGCCGCTGACACCCCAGCGGGAACGTCAGAACGACAGCGGAGGTTTGGGATGACTGAGATTATGCGGCGTCTGGTGTCGATACCAGATTCCCGGGCGGAACTCGGCGGCATAGGCCATACCACCCTTTACGACCTGATCAATCGGGGTTTTTTGGTTAAGGTGAACATCGGAAGGCGCTCTTTTATCACGGCTGAATCCCTTGCCGCGTATGTGGATTCGCTCAGTGAGGCCACTCCGGCATGAGCCCCGACGAGCGGTCCATAGGTCCGCCTGTAGACGACGAAGGCCGGGCACAAGTCCCGGCCGCCGCCCTCATCACTACACCCGACAACGCAGCCCCCGACAGGCCACGACGTCGCGTTCATTCTAGCGCCCAGCGGTCTCGGCGCGGCCGTTACGGGTGCGCATGGCGCGAGGGTTTCGGCTACGGCTTCCGCGACGCTCTCCGGTTGGCCGCTAGGGAGCTGCCGCCCGAGACGTGGCACACCCTCGACCGGCTGGCCGACGAGTACGAGTTGGCCGGCGATGACTGACACCACTATTTACGGGACTAGTGCCTTAAACGGTCATCGGTATCGGCGGAGCAATGCTGAACTCGCCGACATCAACGCCGCCATCTATGAGATCGCCGAGGCCGAGGAGCCGGTCACCGTCCGCGGACTGTTCTACCGCGTCATGTCGCGCGGCCTGGTGCCCAAGTCCGAAAAGGGTTACGGCGTCGTGCAACGCCAGGCCCTCAAAATGCGCCGCAACAGCGAACTGCCCTACGGCTGGATCACCGACGGCAGCCGGCTACGCCTCAAACCGCGGACGTTCACCAACGCCCAAGCGGCACTTGAGAACACTGCCCAGATGTACCGCAAGGACCTGTGGATCGACCAGGGCATACACGTCGAAGTGTGGACAGAGAAAGACGCCATCCGCGGCGTCATCTCACCAGTCACCATCGAATACGACGTGCCGCTGATGATCTCGCGCGGGTTCAGCTCTGAGACGTTCCTCTACGAGACCGCTGAGGACATCAACGATGAAGGCTGCCCGGCCGTCATCTATCAGCTCGGTGACCACGATCCGAGCGGGGTCGCCGCCTGGGACGACATCCAACGCAAGCTGCGTGAGTTCGTCGACGATGACATCGACGTGACATTCGAGCGGATCGCCGTCACACCGGATCAGATCACCGAACTGGCTCTGCCGACACGGCCCACCAAGCAGTCCGACACCCGCGCCGCGAAGTTCGTCGGCGAGTCGGTGGAGGTCGACGCCATTCCCTCCTCGACGCTGCGTGATCTGGTGCGTGACGCGATCGAATCCTGGATCGACCGGGAGGCGTTGCGGCTCACCAGGATCGCCGAACGGTCTGAGCGTGAAGTCCTGACCCGCATCGCCGACGGGTGGGAAGACCGGTGAACACCGACGACCTGCTCGCAGCCGCGATCGACCACGCGGCCCATCACTGGCCGGTGTTTCCGCTGCGCGCCAAGGAGCCGTTCGGGAGTCCGCACCCTGGCGGCAGCCAGGGCCGCGAACATAGGGAATGCGGTGGCCGGTGCGGACACCCCGGGCACGGCGTGCTGTCCGCCACCACCGACATCGCGACCGTCACCGCGTGGTGGACAGGCCGCTATGCCGGCTGCAATATCGGCGGCCGGATTCCTGAGACGATGGTCATGATTGACATCGACCCCTACCACGGCGGCCTCGAATCCCTCGCGGTATTGGAGAAACGGCACGATCGGTTTCCGGAAACGCTGACTGATTTCTCGGGCCGCGATGACGGGGGCGCGCACTACTTTTTCCGGCGCCCACCCGGCAAGCTATCCAGTAAGCGCCTCGGGCCCGGGATCGACATCAAAACGTCAACCGGTTACGGCGTTTTGCCCCCGTCGATCCATCCCGCTACCGGCAAGCCATACACCCGGATCGAACGCCCGGTCGCGGCACCGCCCGACTGGCTCAGCGCCCTACTTCTACCCGAACCTGTCCCCCCTCCACCGCCCAGGAAGCAACGATCCGGGGAGTTTCTTGGTCCGTCGATCGCCGACAGCTACTCCGCTTTGGTGTCGTGGGCCGACGTCCTCGGGCCGTACGGCTGGACCCAGGCCGACCGCCGCCAAGACCCAGATGCCGACGGGGCCCGCTGGCTGCACCCCACCGCGACATCGGCGTGCTCGGCCACCGTCAAAAACGGCTGCCTGTTCGTGTACAGCCCGAACACCCCTTTCGATGTCACCGAGGGGGGAAGCCCTAAGGGCTACACCAAGTTCCGGGCGTTCGCGGTCCTCAACCACGACGGGGACATGTCGGCAGCCGCCCGAGCACTCCGAGAGATGAACTGATGGCGATCGACGCCAACGACGTTGCCCCGATGCCCGAGCCCGACGGCGCAGAGTTGCTCGACGCCATCAGAGCATTCCTCGCCCGGTTCGTCGTCTATCCCAACACACACGCACTCGTCGCGCACGTTCTATGGATCGCCCATACCTGGCTCATGGCCTACTGGGAATCCACCCCACGAATCGCGTTCCTCTCCCCAGAACCCGGCTCCGGTAAATCCCGCGCACTCGAAGTCACCGAACCCTTGGTGCCGCGCCCCGTCCACGCCGTCAACACCACATCGGCCTACCTGTTCCGCAAGGTGGACGACCCCGAAGGGCCGCCGACGATTCTTTATGACGAGATTGACACTGTTTTCGGGCCGAAAGCCAAAGAAAACGAAGACATCCGCGGCATGCTCAACGCCGGGCACCGCAAAGGCGCCAAAGCTGGCCGCTGTGTGGTCCGCGGCAAAATCATCGAGACCGAAGAACTCGACGCCTACTGCGCGGTGATGCTCGCCGGCCTCGACGACCTGCCCGCCACCCTCATGTCCCGCTCCGTCGTTGTTCGCATGCAGCGGCGTGCACCATCCGAGCCGGTAGAGCCGTGGCGTCCCCGCGTCAACGGACCCGAGGCGAACGTGCTGAAAGGGCAGATTGCGGCGTGGGCCGCATCGGTCGAAGACCGCGCCACCGATTTGTGGCCCGATATGCCGACCGGTGTTGAGGACCGCGCAGCTGACGTGTGGGAGGCGCTGTTAGCGGTCGCCGACTTGGCTGGCGGGCATTGGCCCGATATTGCCCGTTTAGCGGCTGTAGCGGATGTAGCGGCATCTAAGGCAGGTACACCCAGCATTGGTGTGCTGCTGCTAAACGACATCAAGATCGTCTTCGAAAAACGCCAGGTCGACCGTATCTCCACTGAAACTGTACTAACTGACCTGAGGGGGATAGAAGAGTCACCGTGGGCGGTCATTCGCCGAGGTGAACCGCTCAATGCGCGCGGGTTGGCCCAACGACTCGGCAAGTACGGCATCGCGCCGAACTTTCAGCGCATCGGTGATGAGATGGCGAGGGGCTACACGCGGGCGCAGTTCGCGGACGCATGGTCTAGGTACCTTCTGGGTGACCCTCCCTATGAATCTGCTACATCCGCTACATCCGTTGTCGCAGATGACACCGACTGCGCGGGTCCTACAGGGGTTGAGCAGGACGCGGGCTTGTTCGCGACCCACAACGGCAACGCTTTCAACCCGGCCCCGCCACTCTGGGAGACCGTGCACGAACGCTGCGCCTGCGGCAACGCGCTAATCACCCCCGACGCAATCAACTCCGGTAAATGCAAGCCCTGCCGGGACAAGCTGATGGCGGGCTACGACCAATGAGCGCCCCGAACCTCGCCCGCGCTTTCCGCTGGGTACTGGCCTACCTCACCAGCGACCTAGATGCCCGTCAGATCGTCCTCGATGAACTCGACGATCCCGAACATCTGCGGTACATCACCGACATCTTGGCCGTGTGGATCGCCGCGCACCTCATCGACGAACACGGCGGCTCAGTCGGCGCTATCGACTTCGCCGCCGGCCAAATCGACTACGCACTCGCCGTAGGCGAATAACAAAACGTCCGCCAAATAGGCGGCAGAGAAAGGAAACCGAAATGACCGACATCCACCCCGAACGCATGGCCGCCGACCATGAACAAGCAAGGCACTCACCCGACCACGTAATCGCCGCGCTCGGCGACATGTTCGCCGCCGTCGAAACCGCCGCAGACGGAAGCCCCTACATCCGGCTTTACCTCATGCCCTACAGCAACACCATCGACGGGCGCTGGATTGCGGTCGATCTGCACGACTCTGACGCCGCGCAGATCATCGCAGAACTCGGCAAAGCCCTCAACGACGTGCTCTTCAACCGCGAGATCGCGGACGGAGCGGTCCATGAGCTTTGAGCACGAGGCCACCACCACCGATTGGGAGCGCCGCGTCATGGCCGCCGACTGGCACGACATCCCGCGCGGCCACTACGCAATTGCCGTCTACGCCGACGACGATGAGGACTACGCCTTGCTCGGGTACAAGTTGTTCGAGCGCAAGGCTCCGCGGACGTACAAAAACGGCCGCACCGTCGGGTGTGACGGCTGGAAACGGAGCTATGCCCTGGCGCCCGGCATCACACCTAGCCGTGCGGCGTTCGACAAGTTGTGCGAGCAGGCTTACGACGACACGGAGTTTTGCCGCCGCGCGGACATCGCTTGTCTGCTGAGTGATCTGGACTGGCACCGCGAGGAGTTCGGGCGCCTCACCGGTCGCTGCGGCTGCTGCGGCAAGACCCTCACCGATCCCGACTCGAAGATGCGCGGTATCGGTCCTGAGTGCATGAAGGGCCGGCGATGACCGGCCGATACCGCGCTTGTTGCACATGTTTCCGACAGTGGCTGCCCATGTCGTCTGCTGAACGCAAATGCCCGGCCTGTGACCCCAGCCGCGCCGTCCCCAACAACACACCAACGAAACGCGCCACCTCGAAGCCCCTAGACCTGTCGCAGATGCCCGACGAACCCACCCTGGCCGACCTGGACGCCTACCTAGCCGGACAGTTCGACGAATGACCCGCACATGAACCTCAGCAGCTCGGAAATCCGGACAGCCTACTGGTGCCTCGCGGCAATGATCCGATCCCGCCACCGCGACGTCCCCCGCCCCGTCGCGGACCTATTCGACCGCCTCGAAACCGAATTCCACCGTGTGTCGCAGCCGCGACACGAAACAACCAACAACACCAGCAATCCCGCACAATCGAGGTGGATTGGCACCAGCGAGGCCGCGCAGCTCCTCGGCCTCCAAGACCGCACAATCCAGAGAAACGCCGAAAAGTTAGGCGGTGAAATAGTGAGCGGTGTACTGGTATTCGATCGAGCGGCCCTGATCGCCCACAAGGACGGGCTGACCGATGCCTGATCTGCAACTCGCTCTTGAAGATTGGCTAGCGGCGCTGTCGCCGGCCGAATTCCGCGCACTATGCGCGCGGGTACGCGAGCCCGACGAGCCGCTCCCGGCCGAACCGAACACGCGGAGCGGTGATGGCAAAAAAACCTAAGCGCTGCGCCCGCTGCAACCGCCGA
>CAWKEM010000006.1:0-331193 GCA_963848535.1 uncultured Actinomycetota bacterium | reverse complement strand
TATGCGCAGCTCAATCCATCCTCGGCCATTGCCGGACCACCGGCGGCGAGGACGCTCCCCACCTAATAGCTCAGCTGCTGCGGCGGCGCCGCCTGCGACAACCATACGAAGCCCCGAGACGATCGGCTCGATGACCATATTCGTGCTTTACCGCCCTCTCGCGATAGTTAGCCTTGACGTAGCGGACTCACACAGCAGACTCGCTCGAGATGTACATGCAGGCTTCACCGTATGTATCGAGAAAATCTCAGAAGTGAAATAGAGAATCTGAAGAGCTAACGGAAGACGAATTTATTGGCCAAGCGCCCCAACAACTCGAATCTGGGAGAGCCCTGTGACGCTCATCGAACGCGCCACCAAGTCCGCCAATTCGGTCGCTGACGAGACCGTTTCAACAGTTAGCAAGATCGGGACAGCGGTCGCCGAGGGCGTCGTCGTCACGGCAAAAGACATTCGTGCTGGTATCCACGAGCGCCGCATCCGTCCCCGCACTGTGGTCGCCGCTGCGGCGGTCGGCCTGGTCGCCGTAGCCGAATGGCCTGTCCTCCTCGCGGCCGGCGGTGTCGCCGTGATCGTCAGCAAACTCAAGAATCGGCCGACCGAGACCCCGGAATAAGGACCTGTCCGATACTGCGAAGTGCGGGACGCGCTGCGTGAACAGGACCTCGCCGAGCGGACACACCTACGTCGCCACGCCCCGCGCAGTGCGCTGCTGTTTCTAGCCTGTGCATGCCCGCTGGCGACGCGCCCACAGCGGCTGACAGTGCCGGTCGTTGCCATGACAAGACGGCAATGATGCCGCAGCGCCAGAACCCGGGCCCAGAACCGCTTCAATCGGATCGCCGCGCGTGTCGGCCGGGCGCTGCCCGACGACCGACCGCCGTTTTAGCTTCGCGGATATGCCATAGGGCACGGTAACCTCATTCTCAAAGCGCAAGCTGCGCGCAACGGGAAGAGGACGAAGCGCTCATGATCGACCCCGGCGACGAAGTTGAGGTAACGCGCGGCGACCGCTTCATCAAGACCGCCGTCGCGATACTGGGCGAAACAGGACGCACCGATTTCACCGTGCAGGAGGTTGTGGCGCGCTCCAAAACTTCGCTGCGGGCCTTCTACCAGCATTTCAGCAGCAAGGACGAATTGCTGCTCGCGCTGTTCGACAGGACCATCGCGCAATCGGTGCAGACGTGGCGCGCCGAGACCACCGGGCTGGACAGCACCGCCGCACTGAAGCTGGTGCTCGACCGCATCAGCCAACAACCCGAATCCAGCACCCAAGACAGCCTCAATCGGGCACTGAGTCTCTACAACCAGCATCTCGCCGAGACCCGTCCCCGCGATTACGCACGGGTGCTCTCCCCGTTGCATCAACTGATTCGCGACATCGTCGGACAGGGCATCACCGAGGGAATCTTTAATCCAGGGCTGGACGTCGGTGCGGCGGCTGCCATCGTTATGCAGACCGTGATGGGCGCGCAGCGATTGCATTGGCTGGGCAGTGAATTGAGCGGAGCACCGGTCGACGCCGGCCAGCTGTATGACTTCTGTAGCCGCGCCCTCGGCATCCGGGAGACCGACGATGAGGCGGTCGCGACCTCGCTGGCCGAGCTGTTCGGCCAAATCGGCATACGACCGGGCAGCCGTAACGGCGAATTCGCGATGACGATGCCGGTCAGCCCGCAGGTGGTCAACACCTCCGGCGCACTCCAGGGCGGCTTGATCGCCACGCTCGTGGACGTGGCAGGGGGGCAGTTCGGGCTGGACCATCTGCAACCGGGCACCACGATGACGACCGCAGACCTCTTTGTGCGCTACCTGCGGCCGATCCGGCAGGGTGCAGCATTCGCGGTGCCCCGGATGCTGCGGTCCGGCCGGCGAGCGATGGTCATGCAGGTCGACATCTATAGCGACGGCGATGACGAACTCGCCGCGACGGCGACCGTGAACTTCGCGATCATCAACGGAACGACCCCAACGGCAGGTCTCCGGGCCGACACCTAGGACCCGGTACACCTTGTTGCGCAAAAGTGGTAACGTCATTACCACCCACTGAGAACTTAGAATTTCTACAAGGAGATCGCCATGCCGTCTCGCGAACTTCCCTTCCCGGTGTTCGACGCCGACAACCACCTGTACGAACCACAGGAGGCGCTGACCAAGTTCCTGCCGGACAACCGTAAGAACGTGATCGACTACGTCCAGGTCCGCGGTCGCACCAAGATCGTCGTTCGCGGACACATCAGCGATTACATCCCGAATCCCACGTTCGAGGTGGTGGCCCGGCCGGGTGCCCAGGAGGACTACTTCCGGCACGGCAGCGGCGGCAAGAGCTACCGCGAGGTGATGGGTGAGCCGATGAAGGCGATCCCCGCCTTCCGCGAGCCGGGCCCTCGGCTGGAGGTCATGGACGAGCTCGGCCTCGACTACGCCCTGATGTTCCCGACACTGGCCAGCCTGGTCGAGGAGCGCCTGAAGGACGACCCGGTGCTGATCCACGACGTCATCCATGCGCTCAACCAGTGGATGTACGAGACCTGGTCGTTCAACTACCAGGACCGCATCTTCGCCACCCCGGTGATCACGCTGCCTATCGTCGACCGCGCGCTTGAAGAGCTCGAGTGGTGTCTGGAGCGGGGCGCACGGACCGTGCTGGTTCGCCCGGCGCCGGTGCCCGGCTTCCGTGGCAGCCGGTCCTTCGGTTTCGAGGAGTTCGACCCGTTCTGGCAGGCGTGCGTGCAGGCCGAGATCCCGGTCTCGATGCACGCCTCGGACAGCGGGTACTCCGAGTTCCTCAACGTGTGGGAGCCCGGCGACGAGTTCCTGCCGTTCAAGCCGACCGCCTTCCGGATGCTGGCCATGGGCAAGCGCCCCATCGAGGATGCCATGGGTGCGCTGGTCTGCCACGGCGCGCTGTCCCGCAACCCCGAGCTGCGCATCCTGTCGATCGAAAACGGCGCCGACTGGGTGCCGACGCTGTTCAAGGGCCTCAAGGGCGTCTATGCCAAGATGCCGCAGGCCTTCAGCGAAGACCCGATCGAGGCGTTCAAACGCTGCGTCTACGTCAGCCCGTTCTGGGAAGACCGGTTCACCGAGATCGTCAAGATGGTGGGCACCGACCGGGTGGTGTTCGGGTCCGACTGGCCGCACCCCGAAGGCCTCAAGGATCCCATCTCCTTCGTCGACGAGCTTTCCGACTTCGGCGAGGAGGACGTCGCAAAGATCATGGGCGGCAACATGATCGAGGTCATGAAGATCTCCGAGCCCGTCTCGAAGAAACCAGTTTCCGCCTGATCAGCAGCCCGTGCGTTCGGGACCATCCGGGTGCGGCGTATCAGCCGGTTCGGCTTTGGCGAAGACCGACACCACACCCTTGGTCTCGAACAGCGCCAGGCGAATGTCGGCGGGTGTTCGGTGACTGTGTTGGCGCAGGATCGCGTCCAGGTCCTCCCGAGTGAGCCTGCAGCGTCTCAAGTTCGTTTCGTCGAGTTGGCCGTCGCGGATCAACACGCGCACCGGCGGGTCCACAAGTCGGCGGACCCATGGGATGAAGCGCAGGCGTGCGACGACGTCGTGTGCGGCGATCAACGCAAGCAGGGCCGCGGACCCGGTAAGCCACGAGGTACCCGACGCCGTGGCGGTCCGACCCACGATGGCGCCGACCGCGACAGCGGTTATCCAGTCGAACGGCGTGAACTCGGCGATGGTACGCCGCAGCGTGGTAACTACCGAGAAAGGCCAGGCAGACCAGGCTGCCGAAATACCAATCGGCTTGCGGCACCTGCGGTTTGAGACCGAACACCATGGCGCCCGACGCGATCAGGCACCCGGCCGTCAGCAAAGCTGAATAGGCGGCGAAATACGGGGGCAGTTCTGGCTCGGTGGTGAAGACGTAGACATGGGCCGCCACCAGACCCATCAGCAGCGATCCCCCTAATGCGGTCACCGTCCGCGGCAGATTGAAGGCGACCCAGCCGTTCAGGGTGAGCACCGGCGACGACAGGGTTCTCCGCCATAGTGCGATCAGGGGCCGCACCACGAGATCGACCACGACTGCGAGGTACCCGCACCGACTCTCCGCAAACCGATCCCGTTCGCGTTGTCGGCGGCCGCGGTCCGCGGCATCGCGCTGCGTCTTTGCGCACAGTTGCGGGCATCAGACGGCTCGTCGCAATCTGCTGCATCGAGCACCTGACATTCGTTGTTAATCTGATAGTCGACGTATGACGAATAGTCACATTTGAGCAGGTTTTTCCCACTCGGCGGGTAAGCAAGTCGGTTAGGGAGGATCCGTAGGAGGGGCGGCCATATGGTGGCCGAAAAAGACTGGGACAAAACCGTGGGTGCGGCCGGGGACGTGCGGCGCATCTTCGAGAACGTCCCTGCCATGCTGGTCGGCCTGGGGGGCCCCGACCATCGATTTATCGCGGTCAACGCGGCCTACCGGGCATTACGTCCGACTTTTAACCCCATTGGGCTCTCTGCGCGGGAGGTCTATCCCGAGTTGGAGAGCCAACAGATCTACCAGATGTTCGACCAGGTGTACCAGACCGGTGAGCCTCAGTTGGGCGCAGAGTGGCGGTTGCAGGCTGACCTCGACGGTTCGGGCGTCCAGGAACGATTCTTCGACTTTCTCGTCACAGCGCGGCGCGGGGAGGACGGATCGATCGAGGGTGTCCAACTCGTCTTCGACGACGTCACCGAGCGGGTGCGGGTCAAGCAGGCTGCCGACGCGCGGGTGGCGGAGTTGTCCGAGCGGTACCGCAACGCCCGCGATTCCGCCACCGTGATGCAGCAGGCGTTGCTGGCCCCGTCCGTGCCCGTCGTTCCCGGCGCCGACGTCGCCGCGGAGTACCTCGTGGCCGCTGAAGACACCGCAGCCGGCGGAGACTGGTTTGATGCCATAGCCCTGGAGGATCGGCTGGTTCTCGTCGTCGGCGACGTGGTCGGCCACGGCGTCGAAGCCGCCGCGGTGATGTCGCAATTGCGCACCGCGCTACGAATGCAGATCCTGGCGGGCTGCACGATCTCCGAAGCCCTCGAAGCCGTGGACCGCTTCCGCCAACACGTGCCCGAGTCGAAGTCGGCTACCTTGTGCGTCGGCTCGCTCGACCTCGCCACCGGTGAATTCCAGTACTGCACCGCCGGACACCCACCGCCGCTGTTGGTGAGCGCCACCGCGAACTCACGGTATGTCGAACCGTCCGGGGCGGGTCCGCTCGGCAGTGGGACCGGGTTTCCGGTGCGCACCGAAGTCCTAGACATTGGCGACTCGATCTTGCTCTACACCGACGGCCTGATCGAACGGCCCGGCCGGCCGCTGGGAGCCAGCACCGCCGAATTCGCCGACTTGGCCGCAAATATCGCCGGCGGGCAACGCGGCTTCGTCATCGACGCCCCGGCACGGCCCATCGACCGCATCTGTTCGGAGACACTGGAATTACTGCTGCGGTCGACCGGCTACAACGACGACGTCACACTGCTTGCGGCGCAACGCCGCACGCCGCCGCCACCGTTGCACATGACGCTGGATGCGACCATCCACGCCGCACGCACGGTCCGCGCCGGGCTGCGCGAATGGTTGTCGGAGATCGGCGCCGATGCCGACGACATCTGTGACGTGGTGCACGCAATCTCCGAACTCATCGAGAACGCGGTCGAGCACGGGTACGCCGGCGAGGTTTCCGATGGCGTTGTCATCGAGGCGTCGCTGGCCGGCGATGGCAACCTGCACGCCTCGGTCATCGACCGCGGACAGTGGAAGGATTACCGCGAAGGCGAAAAGGGCCGCGGGCGCGGACTTGCGATGGCGCAGGCCTTGGTGTCCCAGGCGCAGATCACACATAGCGCCGGCGGCACGACGGCCAGCGTGATGCACCGCCTGTCGCGACCGGCAAACTTCGTCAGCGATGCGATGGTCGGCCGGGCAACGAAGCAGCGGTCAGCCGACTCCGAATTCGGCTTGTTGGTCGACGACGCCGGCCGCATCGTGGTCCGCGGCGACATTGACTCCGACACAGCATCCACCCTGGACCGCCAGGTCGCGGTGGAAAGCCGTGCCGGCATAGCCCCTTTGACGATCGATCTCAGCGGGGTCACCCACCTCGGATCGGCGGGCGTCAACGCGCTGGCGGCTGCCCGCGACCGGGCGCGCAGACAGAGCGGCGAGTGTGTGCTGGTGGCTCCCCCCGGGAGCCCGGCCCATCACGTCTTGTCGCTGGTCCAGATACCCGTTGTCAGCGGCGGCACTGAAAACATTTTCGCCGAGGAGTCGGACCGCGGCTAGCGGGTCTGACCGTGCCGCACCTGATTGAAGGGCACCCCGCGGTCGGCGGCGTATTCCCGTGGGAAGCCGAGCACCCGCTCACCGATGACGTTGCGGGCCATCTCTACCGTGCCGCCGCCGATGGCGACGTTCTGTCGAGACAGGTATCGCTGCCCCGTCTCCAGGCCTTCACCGTGTTCCCCTACGACGCCGGCGCTTCCGGCGATCGCCAACGCGGTGTCCATATCCAGCGTGATGGTCTCGGAGTGAAACAGCCTGATGAGGGTTCCGGCGGCCGGGGGCAACACACCGTCTCTGACGTTGCGGTACACGTGATCGATCAACTGCTCGGCTACCGCGCGGTGCACCAGTGCGCGGCCCGCCATCTCATGCACGCGCTCGTTGTCGGCTTGGCCCGTCTTTTCCGCAAGGCCAACGTAGTCAACGGGATTCGCTGTGCCGCCCTCACTGCCGCTGCCGCTGGCAAACTCCGACCCCTGCCCAACCGCGCGACGTTCGTGATAAAGCTGTCGCGATGCCACCGCCCAGCCGCCGTTGACCTCGCCGACGACGGCGTCGTCGCCGACGTCCACCCCGTCGAGGAACTCCTCGCAGAATTCGGTAGAACCGCTGAGCATAGTGATGCGCCGCAACGTAATTCCCGGATGCGCGATGGGCACCAAGAACATGGTCAGGCCTTCGTGCTTGGGCACATCCCAGCTGGTGCGGGCCAGACACAGTCCGTAGTCGGCAGCGAACGCACTGGTGCTCCAGGTCTTGGCGCCGTTGATCACCCAACGGTCGCCATGGCGTTCGGCCCGCGTGATGACGCCGGCCAGATCCGACCCGCCGCTGGGTTCGGACAATAGCTGCACCAGCACCTCGTCGCCGCGCAGGGCAGCGGCGATGTGCTGTTTCTTCTGCTCTTCACTGCCGGTGTCAAGCAGCGTGGCACAGCAGATGGTGAACGTAGGAGTGTTGAGGATCAACGGCATCTCGTAGTTGCGCGTCTCCTCGTCGAATGCCTTCTGGTATTCGTAGTCCAGGCCCAGGCCACCGTAGTCACGGGGAAAGCAGATACCGGCGAATCCCCCTTCGTGCAATCGCTTTTGCAACTCCCGGGCCCGTTCCCAGGCTCGTTCGTCGTCGCGCGAAGCAGGCGGCGGGGACTCGGGGTCGATGGCAGGCATGTTGTCCGCCAACCACACTCGGGCCCGGGCGGCGAATTCTGCAACGGATTCGGTCGACATTATCTCTGCGCCATCATTTCGCCGAACGGCCCGCCTTCTCGGCCCCATACACGCGGAGGTTGTGTTCCTCCGGCGTGCCGAACATGGAGCGGTACAAGGCAACCCGGCGAAGGTATAGGTGCAGGTCGTGTTCCCAGGTGACGCCGATGCCACCATGCAGCTGCACGCAGTCCTGAACGATCTGGCCGGCCATCTCGCCGACGTAGGACTTGGCGATGCTCGCGGACACGCCCGCTGCGGGTGAGCGGGCGGCCACGTCGGCAACTGCCGCGGCCGTGGTGGCACGGCAGGCTTCCAGCCACAGCTTCATGTCAGCGAACCTGTGTTTGAGCGCTTGGTAGGACGCCAGCGGGCGGCCGAATGTGTGCCGGTCCAGCGCCCACTGCACGGTGAAGTCGAACACCGTCGCCAGGATGCCGACCACCTCGGCGCACTGCAGCACCTGGGCGATGTGGCTCTGCCGCTCGATCAGCGCGGCGGTCTCGGCGGCGGCGCCGACGGCCGCGGACCGCTCCACGTCGACACCGTCGAAATGTACCCGCGCGTAGTGCTTGACCAGGTCGACCGACTGCAGCGGCTCGATCCGAACGCCCGGCGCATCCGTCGGGACCAGAAACTGGCGAACTTCGTCGCCGCATCGCGTCACCACCAGTAGCACCGCGCTCTGGGCGCCGGCCTCGACGCGGTCCTTGGTGCCGTCGATGCGGTAGCCGGAGTCGGTCCGGGTGGCCGTCACCGACGGGTTCAGCGGTGCCCAGCCCCGGACGCACTCAGAAACCGCCCACGACCCGACCGTTTCACCCGACATCAGCGACTCGATGGTGGCAGCGTGCGATTGCCGGTCCGCGCAGTCGACGAGTGCCGCGAGCACGACGCTGACCGGATACAACGGCCCGGGCGCCACCGTCTTACCGAGTTGTTCGGCGACCATGGCCAGATCGGCGAATCCGCTGTCCGAGACGCTGCCGCCGCCTAATTCCTCCGGAACGAGCAGACCCGTCCAGCCCAGCTCCGCAGCGCGCTGCCACCATGCCGGATCAAAAGACACACCTGCGGCGTGCAACTCCCGGACACGGCTCAGCGGCGCTTCTTTTTGCAGAAAGGCTTGCGTCGTGGAGACGAACAGTATCTTTTCGGGCGAGTCGACGGCGGTCATGATGCCGACGGGATCTTCTGTGGCATTCGGTCGCTGCTGCGAAGAATGCACGGGAAACAGTGTGGGTGGTGGATCATCCGCTTGGTCGGTCCTCGTCGGAGTTCGCTGGGACTCTGATGCTAGCAATGCGGATCCGGGCGGCGGCACCGGCGTTCGCAACATAGCCAGCCGCCGAACGACGCTGTCCGGGTCTAGACGTTCACCTGCTACATCGCGAACACACGGCGTAGTGCCTGCGCGTGCAGTGCCCGGTTCTCTTGAGAGACAATCCAGTCCGGAACCACCGAGTCGAAACCGTGGAAAGTCGCTGCGATGACGTGCAACTCGGTGTGGACGTAGGCATGCAGGAGCCGGTTGGCATAGTCGATGGCCTCGTCGCGGCAGGGGTCGATCTCCGAGCAGCTGATGAAGGTGGGCGGCAGCCCCTCCAGGTTCGCACGGTTCGCAGGAAGGTGTTGACCGTCCGCGCTCGCGTGTCCGAGGTAGTGGCTCCACGCTCGGCTCACGGCGGGACCATTGAGGCCCGGCGTGCGCTGGAACTCGCGTCGCGACGGCGTGGCGTCGGAATCGAGCATCGGCTGGTGCAGGATCTGCACCAGGATTTGCGGACCTTCCTGGTCGAAGACGCGCTGGGTCAGGCCCGCGACCAGCGCCGCACCCGCATCCCGGCCCATCACTGCGATGCGGCCGGCGTCCGCGTCCAGATCGGCGCAGTTGTCGACGGCGTGGCGGAAGGCCGCTTCGACGTCATCCAGTGCCGCTGGACAAGGATTTTCGGGCGCAAGCCGGTAGTCGACCGATACCACCAGACAGCCGGCCGCACGGGCCAGTTCCACGCAATGCGCATGATCGGTATCCAGGTTTCCGGTGACGAAGGCACCGCCGTGGGCATACACCGCCACAGGTGCGGGAGATTCGGTCGGGCCGCGATACAGACGAAGGCCCAGCTGCTGACCGCCGGGACCGGCGATGGATCGCGATTCGATGGCTACCGCATCGGAGCCGTCGGTGTCGACGGCCGCGGCCCGCTGGGCGGCCCGGAGGTTGGCGTATTCGCGCTCGGCGGGCAGCGTCTCGGCGCGGAATTCGACGACGCCCAGCTCGACGGCAGCCTCACGCAGCACCGGGTCGATCCGGTTAAGGCCTTGTGGCCGTGTCAGATTCGTCTGTGTCATACCCTCTCATCTTCCGGGCTCATCGTGCGGGCTCATCCTCCAGGCCTGGCGGGTGGCCACGCCGGAAACCATCGTCAAGGTAGACCTGCGACTCCGCTCCACCGGCTCAGCCGGGAACGTCACCGACGGCCGGTTGTTCTCCGGGGAGGGCCTTGACGGTCGCCGGTAGCCCGTACAGAGCTGTCGCGTTACCCCGCATGATCCTCTCCCGCTGGTCGGCGGGGAACCGGTTGATCGCGTATGCCGGTGAGTCGTAGCTCCAGTGCGGGTAGTCCGTCGAGAACATCAGGTTGTCGCCGAGGTTCATCATCTGCAGGTACTCGCGGAATTGCACCGTGTCGGTGTCTTCGAGCGGTTGAGTGGTGAACCGGACGTGTTCGCGGACATACTCCGACGGGCGGCGACGCACCTGCGGCAGGTCACCGCGGCGCGCTTCCCAGATCCGGTCCATCCGCGACATCACCGGCATCGCCCAGGTGAAGCCGCCTTCGACGAAGACCACCCGCAGGTCGGGATGCCGATCGAACGCGCCGTCGAACACCAGGCTGATCAGATGCGAGACGTACAGCAGAGGCCAAGATGCGAAGAAGTCGTGCCAGTGTGCGGGGTTGCCGACCGGGTACAGCGGTATCAATTCGAACGGCGTCTGACCCATCAGATGCGTGGCGACCGGAAGCCCGTTACGCGACGCGGCCTCATACAGCGGGTCGAAATGCGGATTCCCGAAGGGGATTCCACGAGTTTGCGGTGTCATCAGCACTTGGGCCATATACGGATGTCCGGCCCACCGTTCGACTTCGCGCGCGGCCTGCTCCGGGGTCTGCGCGCTGACGCTGATCGACCCGCGCCAGCGGCCGTGCGCGTTGTACTCGTCCAGCCAGACGCCGGCGAGCCAGTCGTTGTAGGTGGACTTCAGCACATGCTCGGCCTGCGGCAACTGTGCGTCACACATCGGCTCCAGCATCGCGATGCTGACGCCGGCATCGAGCAGCAACTGCTTCGCGGCGAAATCCGGATCGCTGCCGGCGAACCCGTCGCCGGGCGGAGCGGCGTCAAGACGCAGCGACATGGTCTTGTACGAGTCGGGCGTATCGTAGAAATGCGGTACCGGGGTGACGGCATTTCCGGTCGGCCAAATCTTGTCCACCCATTCGGCCGGCGCGTAGGATTTCAGCACGTCGGCCGAGACGGGCAACGGGTGCACATCGGTGTCGACGATGCTGACCGCAATCTCGTCTTCTTGACCGCTTGCCGATTCGACCCGTTCGATCGTGGTCATCAGACACTCTCCCTGTTCGGCCGGGCCTCGTTCGGAACCGCGAGCCCGTACAGCTCACTGGCATTTCGCCACAACACCTTGTCGCGTTGGCCGGCATCGAGACCCTCGGCGATCGCCTCCGGCGACGAGGTGGACCAGTGCGGGTAGCTCGATCCGTACATCAGCAGATCGGACTTGCCGGTGAAGTCCAACCAGCGCCGCATGTCGCCGACCTCGGCCGGCCCGTCGAATGCCGACGAGCAGAACCTGACATGGCCGGGCAGGTATTCGCTCGGATAACGGTCCACCCACGGTGTCTGGTCGCGCATGGACAGCCAGAAGGTGTCCAGCCGCCACATCAGCGGCGTGAGGATGTCGTAACCGCCGTCGGCAAAAATGAATTTCAGGCTCGGATGCCTGCCGAAGACGCCTTCCACGATGAGCGTGGCCAGGTGCACGAAGTAGTTCAGCGGCATGAATGCCCCATAGCCCGGATAGGTGTGGGCATGCCCGGCGAAGGTGGGCGGATGGTCGACGCCGTTGCCGCCGTTGATGTGCACCGCTACCGGCAAGCCGTGGGCAGCGGCGGCCTCCCAGATGGGCTCGAACATCGGTTTGCCGTAGGGCTCGCGTGACTGCATTGGAACACCGACTTGCACCAGCTTCGGGTGACCGGCGAGACGCTCGATCTCGGCCACTGCCCCCCTGGGGTCCTCGGGGTTGACGCGGATGGTGCCCCGGAATCGGTTGGTGCTGTCAGGCTCCAGCCAGCGGTCGAGCAGCCAGTCGTTGACCGCGGCGCAGATTCTACTGTTGAGCAGGTAATCGGCGATGTTGCCGCGGGTCAGCGGGTTCAGGATCGCGTACGCCACCCCCATGTCATCGAACAGGTGCCGGCTGACGGTCTCCGGATCCGACCCCGGATAGTGCTGTCCATAGAGGTCTTGGCGGTAGTCCCCGCCGGGCGCCTGGTACCACTGCTGCTCCACGTCGGGGATCGACCGCAGCTTGTGGGCATCGGGGAGATAGCGACGGATTTCGGCGTTGTAGCGGAAGTGTGGTTGCACATTGCTGTCAACGATCGGGTTCATGCGGTCAGGTACACCTCCCCGTCGGTGACATCGACGTGGTAGGTGCGGACGCGGCGTCGCGGATCGGCGACGTTCTGACCGGTGGTGATGTCGAATTCCCAATTGTGCCAAGGGCACCGCACAATTTGCCCGTCACGCACCCGGCGCAACCGGTCCGGTGAGCCAGGAACCGATTCGTTGGTGCCGCCGATCAGGCCCAGACAAAGCGGGGCACCCTCGTGCGAGCAGTAGTTCACGATCGCGTACAGCGCGCCGCCCACGTTGTACACGCCCACGCCGAACTTCCCGACGTCGACCAGTTTCATCCCGCCGGACGGCAGCTCGTCAAGGGAGCACACGAATCGCCGCTCGGGCACCTGGATCACCGCCTCGTTGACGAACGCTCGATCAAATCCGAGATCAATACTGAGCCCGTCACGGTAGCCGCCACAAGCCGTTGGGCTTCGTTGCTATTTATATTATGATAGCGATATTCCGCTCGAGTCAGGGTCCACCTGCACGGCCCCGACCCGGTTGCCCAGGAGGTAGCGTTGATGACGGTGCACAGCGCGGCCGACGACCAGCCCGTCGCCCTGGATACCACCGGTGAAACCAGCCCTTATCCGTTCTTCGAGTACATGAGGCGCACCGATCCGGTCTGGCATGGTGCGCTGGGCGACCAGTCACAGTTGCCGGAAGAACTGCGGCCCAACGACGAATGGGTGTTGTTCGGCTACGACGGTGTATTCCAGGCTTTCCGCGACGACCGGATCTTCACCTCGGCCGGCTACGACAAGACAATCGGATTGGTGATGGGGCACACCATCCTGGCGATGGGCGGCAAGGAGCACCACGACCACCGCAATCTGGTGGCCAAGGCCTTCCGCGCCAGCGCGCTGCAACGCTGGGAGCCGTCGGTCATCGGACCGGTCTGCGATCGGCTGGTCGACGAAATCAAAAACGACGGCGAGGCCGACCTGGTGAAAGCGGTGACGTTCGAGTTTCCCACCCGGATCATCGCCACGCTGCTCGGTCTGCCCCCTGAGGATCTCGAACTGTTCCGGCGGTTGTCCCTCGACCTCATCTCGATCCCGACCGACATCGTGGCTGGGTTGAACGCAGCGGCAGAGTTGCAGGGCTACTTCCTCGACCAGGTAGAGCAGCGGCGCCGCAAACCCACCAACGACATCATCGGCGACTTGGTGACCGCCGAGATCGACGGCGAGAAGCTCACCGACGAGGCCATCATCGCGTTCTTGCGCCTGCTGCTGCCCGCGGGACTGGAGACCACCTATCGCTCGTCGGGCAATCTGCTGTACCTGCTGCTGACCCACCCCGAGCAGCTGGCCATGGTCTACCAGGACCGGTCACTGATTCCAGGCGCGATCGAAGAGGGCCTGCGGTTCGAAACCCCACTGATCATGGTTACCCGGACCACGACCGACGAAGTCGAAATAGGTAGCAGGACAATCCCGCCCGATGCGCAGATCGACCTGTGCATGGGCTCGGCCAACCGCGACGAAAGCCGCTGGACCGACGCCGACACCTTCGACATTCGCCGGCCGCGGCAAGCCCACATCGCGTTCGCGGGCGGCATCCACATGTGCCTCGGTATGCACCTGGCACGGCTGGAAACGCGGGTCATGTTGAACAGCCTGTTCGACCGCGTCAGGGACCTGGCCTTTGTCTGCGACGACGGAACCGGTGAGCAGTCCAGAATCGTCGGACTCACCTTCCGGTCGCCCAACAAGCTTCCGGTCATGTTCAGCCCGGCCGCATGAGAAGCCGCGCGGCAATCCTGCACGACGTCGGCGGGCCGTGGTCTGTCGAGGAATTCGAACTGGACCCGCCCCGCACTGGCGAAGTCCTAGTCGAGATGGCCGCCGCCGGGTTGTGCCATTCCGACGACCACATTCTCAACGGCGACATGTCGGCTCCCAACGAGGTGATGCGCTCCCTCGGGTTGCCAACCATGTTCCCGATGATCGGCGGCCACGAAGGTTCCGGCATCGTGCGTGAAGTCGGCGCCGGCGTCACCGATTTCGCGCCGGGCGACCACGTGGTGATGTCGTTCGTCGCCGTGTGCGGACAGTGCCGCTGGTGTGCCACCGGCATGGAATACCTCTGCGACGTCGGCATCGGCACCATGATTCCCGGAATGCCCACCGACGGCACATTTCGCCATCACACCGCCGACGGTCGGCACCTGGGCCATCTGTCCAAGGTCGGAGCATTCGCCGAACACACTGTGGTGTCCACGAATTCACTGGTGAAGATCGAGCCGCACCTCCCACTCGCGCCGAGCGCGCTGCTGTCGTGCGCCATTCCGACCGGCTACGGTTCGGCCGCAAACCGAGCCGGCGTGCGCGGCGGCGACACCGTCGTCGTCATCGGCGCGGGTGGAATCGGTACGGGCGCGATCCAGGGCGCCCGGATCAGCGGCGCCGCACAGATCGTCGCCGTCGACCCGGTGGACTTCAAACAGAAATCGGCATTGCAGTTCGGGGCGACGCACAGCGCCGCAACGGTCGCCGAGGCACTCGACCTGGTGTGGGATCTGACCTATGGGGTGATGGCCGACGCGGTGGTGGTTTCGCCTTCATTGATCACCGCCGACGACGTCCGCGATGCGCTGCAGCTCACCCGCAAGGGCGGAACCTGCGTGCTGACCGGCATGACGTCACAGTTGACCCGGTCGGTCAAGATCGACCTGCAGGACTTCATCCTGATGAACAAGACGCTGGCGGGCACGATATTCGGTTCGTGCAACCCGAAGGCGGACATCTTCCGGCTGGCCAGGCTCTACCAGACCGGACAACTGCTGCTCGACGAGATGATCACCAGGCGTTATCGCCTCGACGACATCAACGATGCCTACGACGACCTCCGCGACGGCAGAATCATCCGGGGCATCATCGATTTCGGCATCAGCTGAACCGCTCGTTGCGGGCGATCACCCGCTGCAGTTGGCCGTATGCGTCGATCGGGCTGTGCAACGCAAGTCCGCCGTCGGCATGCACGATCTGCCCTGTCACCCAAGGCAACTCGAGGACGCCTACGATTGCCCCGGCCACATCGGTAGCTTCACCCAGGCCGCCCAGCGCCGTCCGCTCGGACAGCCCTTCCACCCAGCCGGGAAGTTGTTCCGGTTTCGCCAGCATAGGTGTTCGGGTGACACCGGGTCCAACGGCGTTCACCCGGATGCCGTAACCGCCCCACTCCACGGCCGCGACCTTCACCAGCATGTTCACGCCGGCCTTCGAGACGCAGTAGGCGCCCATATCTGGGTCGGCGAGAGTGCCGCTGATGCTGGAGACGGCAATGATCGAACCGCCCACCCCGGCGTCGACCATGGCTTGCGCTCCGGCGCGAATGGTCAGCCAGGTGCCGGTGAGGTTTACCGCCAAAACCCGGTCCCACTCCGCGAGCGACTGGTCCAGCAGCATGCCCGACGCGCCGACACCGGCGCAGGTCACTATCCGGGTGGGCACACCGTGCTCGCGTACGGTCTGTTCCATCGCTGCCGTCACCGCGTCGGGATCGCCGACATCGCAAGCGATATCGGCACCGGACAGGTCCCACACGACGACGTCGTGGCCCGCGTCGCGCAGCCGTCCGGCGACTTCACGCCCGATCCCGGACGCGCCACCGGTCACCAAGGCGCTCATTGCGCCGGCCCGATCAACTCGACCAGCACGCCGTCGGGCGCGGTGACGACGGCCATCACGACGCTCTTTCCGGCCGGCGCCGCAACGGTGATGCGACGAACACCGTCGGTGAAGCCCAATCTGGCCAGCCCGGACAGCGTCTTGTCGACGTCCCGCTGCAAGGAAAGCAAGAAGAATCCGTGCCGGGGCGCCGCAGCTGCGGGCAGCGCTTCGTCGGCACCCGGCAGCTCCACCAGTTCGACAATCCCGCTGTCCGGCGCTTGCGGATCGCCCAGGAAAATCGACCGCAGCCGATCGGTCTTGGCGCCGAACAACTCTGACCAATCACCGGTGAACTGATGGTCGAACAGCTCGCTGAAGCCCAAGCCGTCGCGCCAGAATTGCAGCGATCGTTCGACATCGGCGGTGCAGATCGCGGAGTGGTGAACACCTAGCACGAGGTGCAATTTTAGTACCAGTACTCGGGCTTCTCGTCACGGTGGAGTCGGAAGTGCGCGGACCGCTTCAGTTCTTGGCCCGGGTCAGAGCAGTAACCTGATCGGCCAGGTCCGACAGGGCCCGCGCTGTTGCCAGCTCCTGACCGGCTTCGCTCGCCAGAGAGTCGGCCGGATGACGATAAGCCACGCCACGTCCGGCGAGATGCGCGCGACCCCATTGCAACTCAGCCGTGGCATATGTTCGTCCGCGATGCTCGTCGATCGCTAATGTGACCGTCGGGTGTGCAGAAGAATGCGTGCGAGTCTTGTGGTACATGCGATGCAACCTTCGAATCATGCTGCGGGACAGCTGTCACCTTCGAGCTTATAAACGAGTGCGACGCTTCCTAGGGTCCTTAGTCCCCACCGGCACCGCCAATGGACACTTAGCGTTGGCTAGGCTTAGCATGCTGCGCCGCAGGTAACTACATGATCTTGGCCGAAGCGAGGTCCCACAGCTCGCGTGCCAGGACGGGATCGTCGGCCGCCCGATTGGCCTTCGTGATTTTACCCTTTACGTAATACTCTCCGGGGGTCCACTCGACACCGGGCGTGCTTGACGCCAACCAGACCAGTTGGTCGGCCCCCTGGTCTGCGGTCGCGATGAGTCGGCTTACCGGTGTGCGCTGCATAGTCCTCAGAAACCGTGACCCGGATGCTTCGCCGATGTTGGTGTTGACAAAGCCGGGGTGGACCACGGCAGCCGAAAGGCCGTCGGCGTGGTAGCGCCGATGCAATTCCCTGGTGAACAGAATGTTCGCCAGCTTCGCGAGCGCATAGGCAATGCTGGGCCGGCGCCGCGCGGTGCTCTCCAGATCGGTGACGGTGACGTTGCGCAGCAGTCTCTGTGACGAACTGGAGGTGTTGACAACCGTGGCCCTGGAATCGACGAGAACCTCGATCAACCGCGTGGTCAGCAGAAACGGCGCCAGGTAGTTGACCTGGAAAGTTATCTCGTGCCCGTCGGCCGTCTTGTGGAGCTTGGTGAACATACCGCCGGCGTTGTTGGCCAAGACATCGATGCGTGGGTACTCGGAACGGATTTCGTCCGCCAGGGCCCGCACCTGAGACAGGTCGGCGAAATCAGCCACGAAATAGGCGGCATCCAATTCTGCGGCCACGGCGGCGGTCTTGTTCTCCGACCGTCCCACCGCCACAACGTTGTCGCCGCTCCGGCGTAACCGACGGGCCGCCGCGGCACCAATGCCGTCACTGGCACCCGTGATGACAATCGTCCTACGCGTCATTGCCTGGTCCTCCACCGGGAGTGTACCGATCACCGGCGAGGAGTACCGAAGATAAACAGGTCGCTCAACAGCCCGGGCGCGGCGGCTACCAGGACAATGACGGGTACCGTGGTCCCGCCGTCTCGGATGCCCGCCGGCCCGGGGTGACCTCAAAACCTAAGCAGCGCTCAGTATTCCACACAACCAGAAACTGCTGGTGACAGCGATACCGAACGACCAACCTCCTCTGTACCAGCCAGTGTCATCCCATAGACGCTTGGACCAGCAATGTTGACTTCTGGCAAACAGACGCCGCAACATCAGGGAGACGTGAATCATGAACCGCCTGCTGCGATTCGGGACTGCGCACACCCGTGCGCAGTCCCGAATCGCTGGCGTATCCGGTTTAACGGTAGCCGTGACCGTCGTCGTGGCCGGGGCCACGGTCATCGTGACCGCCATAGCCGGGACCACCGTCGTGGCAGTGGAACCCGTCCGGGTTGCCACCCCACCCCGGGTCCCAGGAATCGCCCGGGCACCACTGCGGGAAGGGTCCGGGCTGGGCCTCGGCGACGGTGGCCGCTCCCAAACCGGCGAGCCCTAAGCCTGTGGCCACGATGAATGCCGATGCTGCAACGCGAACAATGTTTTTCATCTGCAGTTCGTACCATGAGGAGCTTGGGTACAGTCGGAATCTCCACACTCGATATCGGTTCGAGACGCGAGCGTGAAGTTCATGTGACACGTCCGCGGAACAACTGCCAGGCCCGGTGGCCCCCGCCGCGCCGGCTGCGGCAGCCCATCGTCGTCAACGAGTGACCGTGCGAGCACACCTCCCGGCTCGCCCGGCCGTGCGGCTCACGCCAACGAGTAGCGTACCGGTAGGTGTTTGAGGCCGCCGACGAAGGTGGTGGCGACGAGTTCCGGATCACCATTCAGCTCAATGGATTTGAGTCTGGGCAGCAGTTCGGAGAAGAAACTGTTGACCTCCATGCGGGCCAGGGCGGCTCCCATGCAGAAGTGAACGCCGTAGCCGAACGCCAGATGTTTGTTGGGGTCGCGCCCGACGTCGAAGCGGAACGGGTCGTCGAAGACATCCTCGTCGCGGTTGGCCGAGACGTAGGACAGCAGCACGGATTCGCCTGCGGCGATGGGCACTCCGCGCACGGTGGTGTCTTTGGCAGCCGTGCGCATGAATTCCTTGACCGGGGTGACCCAGCGGATCATCTCCTCGGTGGCCAGTGGCATCAGGTCGGGGTTGTCCCGGAGGCGCGCAAGCTGGTCCGGATTTTCGATGAGTGCCTGCATGCCACCGGAGATGGTCGCGCTGGTGGTGTCGTGACCTGCGGTGGCGACGATGAGGTAATAGGACACGGTGTCGATATCCGAGAGCGGTTCGCCGTCGACGCGGGCATTGGCGATCGCCGACGCGAGATCCTCGGTCGGATGCTCGCGGCGTGACGCGGTCATCGCATTGAAGTATTCGAACATGTCGAGCAAGGCGGGCAACTGATCTTCGTTGGTGGTGCCTCGTTTGAATTCGGAGTCATCGCTGCCGAATAACTCCTGGGTCAGCTTGAGCATGCGGGGAAAGTCGGCCTCCGGCAGCCCGAGCAGCGACAAGATCACGTAGAGCGGGTAATTGACCGCGACCTGCTGAACAAAGTCACACTCGGGACCTGCGGCCATCATCGTGTCGACGAAGATCTTGGCCAGTTCGTCAACGCGAACCTTCAACGCCCGCATCGCCTTGGGACGAAACCAGTCAGAGCCGATCGCACGCACCACCCGGTGCTGCGGGTCATCCAGGTGGATCAGCGTGCGGACACCCACGGCTGCCGCCTGTTCGTCGCCCTCGGCGGTGGTCAACACCGGGCGCGGCCAGTTGGTGAACAACACGTTGTCGCGTTCGATGTCCATGATGTCGGCATGTTTGGTGATCGCCCAGAACGGCCGGTAGTTCGGCACGTCGACCCACGACACCGGCGCGGTGGCGCGCAGGTGAGCCAGCGCCGCATGCAGCCGATGCTCGTCGGTGTAGGCCAACGGATCTGCCAGTAGATTGGCGGACTCGTCTACCGTGGTCGTGCTCACAAGCGAAACTCCTTCAGTACGGCGGTAACACAGGACTGGGAAGCAGTCGAAAAGATCGGCAGGACGCGGTCGACCGCACCCGCACAGCGAGCCCGCAGGGCCGCGGCGATGGTGTGGACCGGGCCGACGACGGCGAAAGCCGCGAGCATCTCGTCGTCGATGAGGGAGCCCATGGTGTCCCACTCGCCTGCCAGGGAGAGTCGGTGCAGTTCGGTGTGCAGGTCGCCCCAGCCGTGCAGCTCAAGAACCTTGCGGTACGCCGGCGTTGACCCGTAGAACGCGATCTGCTTGCGCACCGCGGTGGTGGCGGTCGCCAGCTCGGCGTCGTTGCCGCCGGTGGCAACCAGTACCTCACAGCACATCTCGAAGTCGCGGCGATCGCGACCGGAGCGCTGCATGCCGCGCCTCAGCGCCGGCACTGTCACCTCATCGAGGTAGCGCTTGGAGGCCATGGGGTGACCCAGGTGACCGTCGGAGACCTCGCCGCACATCTCGGTCATCGCCTCCCCGACGGCGGCCAGGAAAATCTTCGGGGCGGGATAGGGCTGCGGCTCGGGTGTGAACATCGGGGTCATGATCTTGTGCGTGTAGAAGTCGCCCTCGAAGCGAAGCTTGGTGCCGTCCCGCCACGAGGACCAGATCGCGTGCAGTGCGGCGACGAATTCGCGCATCCGGCGCGCCGGATGGCTCCACGGCATGCTGAATCGTTTCTCGATATGGGGCTGGATCTGGGTGCCCAGACCGAGGATGAACCGGCCCTGTGAATATGCCTGCAGGTCCCAGCCGATGTTGGCGACGATCATCGGGTTGCGCGCGAATGCCACCGCGATGTTGGTGCCGAGTTCGAGTCCCGACGTGTGCTCGGCGGCCAGCAGCAGTGGCAGAAACGGGTCGTGACTGGTCTCGGCCGTCCAGCCCCCGTCATACCCGTCGTGCTCTAGGGCGCGGGCCGCTTCAGCTGCCCGTTCGAGTTGATTGGGGATGCCCCCGTCGATCTTGAGGCGGGGGGCGCTACCCATGCGGGTAACTTTACAGTAAGCAATCCAGTATGTGACCCTGCCCATCTGGGCGCGCGACTTAATCTGCATGAGGTAGGACAGAAGCATGACAAAGGCCCAGGATTGGGACGAGACGCTCGAGGATCTCGAGCGTCGCCGGCAGTACGCGTGGGCGATGGGCGGTCCGGAGCGGCTTGCCAAACACCGCGGCAAAGGCAAGCTCGACGCCCGGGCGCGGATCCAGCGGCTCCTCGACCCGGGGACGTTCCGTGAACTCGGCACCCTGGTCGGAGGCGAGATCGCCGCCGACGGGATCATCGTCGGCTCCGGCTTGGTCAACGGCTCGCCGGTGATGGTGGGCGCCGAGGACTTCACCACGATGGCCGGCAGCATCGGGCCCGGAGGCAACTCCAAGCGCTACCGCATCGCCGAACTGGCGCTGCGCGACAAAATTCCGCTCGTCATGCTGCTCGAAGGCGCCGGCTTTCGCCCCACCGGTGGGCACTACGGGCGCACCCCGACCGACCTCCTCGCCCAGGCACAGTGCTCGGGCCGCGTCCCGACGGTGGCGGCGGTGCTCGGCCCCTCGGCGGGGCATGGGGCGCTGGTGGCTCCGGTGTCCGACTTCAGGATCATGAGTCAGCAAGGGGCGATCTTCACCGCCGGCCCGCCGGTCGTCAAAGAGTCGACGGGCGAAGAAATTTCCAAGGAGGAACTCGGCGGTCCGGCTGTCGCCATCCCGAGCGGCGTCATCCACAATGTCGCCGAGGACGACGAAGCGGTACTCGACACAATCCGCCGCTACCTGTCCTACTTTCCGCCCAGCGCCTGGTCATATCCATCGCCGCGGCCTACGGACGAATCCACTGGACCACGACCGACGCCGGAACTGCTCGACATCGTCTCGCGCGACAACCGCCGGATCTACGACATGCGCGCCGTGCTCGACGTCGTCTTCGATCGCCCCGACTGGCTGGAGATCCAGCCACGGTTCGGGCGCGCGATCATCTGCGCGCTCGCGCACCTCGGAGGGCATCCCGTCGCGGTCGTGGCCAACCAACCTCAGGTGCTGGCCGGGTCGATCGACGCCGACGCCGCCGACAAGGCGGCGCATTTCATCATGGTGGCCGACTCGTTCCACCTTCCGATCGTGTTCTTTGCCGACAATCCCGGCATGCTGCCGGGCAGTCGCTCGGAGCGCGAAGGCGTGCTGCGCAGCGGCGGGCGCATGTTCGCTGCACAGACGGCCGCCACGACAATCAAGTTGCACGTGACGCTGCGCAAGGCATACGGATTCGGCTCGATGGTGATGTCTCTGCTCGGATTTGACGGCCAGGTGGCCACCTTCGCCTATCCGGGGGCGACGATGGGCGCGATGAGTGCCGCGGCGCTCAGTCGCGCCTCACACGCCGCCGAAGACCTCTCCGCCGAGTTGCGCGACGCCGAGCTGCAAGCGTCGTACAGGTCGGCGGAGCGCCTGGGATTCGATGAACTACTCGACCCCCGCGAGACACGTGACGCGCTGCTGAGTTCCTTGCGGCGCGGTCTATCCAGCCGGCAGGCCGCCGCCGAACCAGTGTCCCGCACGGTCATCATGCCGTGAGGTCTTCGCACGCCCGCGACCAGGACCCAATTTGCCTGCCTCGCAGCGACAGTCGGTGAGGTTGATGCGCGTTGTCGCTATGAGACGGGCAACATGCCTAATCCCTAAAATCCACCGCCGCGATAGGCCGCGACGATCGGCTCAAGCTCGTCGGGGGTGGCGCCGTGCATGATCACCGCGTCGGCCCCGTAGTCGAATTCCTTGCGGATGCGGTCCACGCACTGCTGGGCCGACCCGGTGGCTGAGGCTTCCAGCCATTCGCCTGGAATCAGCGTCGCGATGTGCTCGATCTGCTCGGGTGTGGCCTTGTGGTCGATCCCTCCCGCGATCGACGTCACCACCGGGTCCTCGCGGAACCGTTGCAGCACGGCGGGATCCCACTTGTTGGTCTGAACCATCAAATCGCCGTACCCCTGCAGATAGGTCGCCAGGCGAGCGACGGTCTTCTTCAGCCGCAACTGTTCGGGAAGGTGGTCGCCGACCGTGGCGAAGCATGACCACACCCGCACGCTGTCGGGGTCGCGGCCGACCTTCTTCGCGGCCGACTTGACCGTTGTGACGCAGCGCTGCAACGTCTCCGGGGTGAAGTAGGTGTGCAGTATGACGTCGTCGAACACCCGGCCCCCCAGCGCGAGCGTGTTGGGCCCGAATGCTACGAGTGCCAATCGGATGTCCTCGTTGAAATCCGGGTCGAGAAACAGGATGGGATATTTACCCATCGGGCCGTCATGGTTGAAGATCACCTCGCCGTGCCACAGGCGGCGCATGACCTGGGCCCAATCCTCCATCTGCGCGGTCGTGACCGCCGGTATACCGAAAGCCGCGTAGATCGCCGCGATGCCGCGCCCTATGCCCAGCGTGAACCGGCCACCGGAGAGCCGATGCATCGTGGTCGCCCAGGACGCGGTTATCAGCGGATGGCGGGTGTTGTGATTGGTTGCGGCGGTAGCGATCTGCATCCGGTTGGTCACCGCGCACGCGGCCCCCACCAGGGACGACGCTTCCTTGACGTTCCAGCGCTCCGAAATGAACGCGGTCCCCAAGCCTAACTCCTCGCCGCGTCGAGCCTCGTCCATCAAGGTTGCCGGCCCCTCACCACCTGCCCCGGCCAGCAGGTAGTAGCCCAATTCGTCAAGTGTGCGGTCGCTCAATTCCAAACCCCTAGCTTGTAGTCACAGTTCCAGACCTCGGTGATTTTGCCGGAGACGACGCGGAACACCTCGATGCTCGCGATGTTGGTTTCGCTGCCGTCGATGGTGCTCATGGTCGAGTCGTAGACGATCGCGACGTGCTCGCCATCGTCACCCTCGATGACGATGTTGAGGTCGAAGCGCAACGAGTCGCATAGTTGCCACATGTCGGCGACCCGTTGGACCGCCTGAGCATGGGTCAACGTGTGGACCTCACCAACCTCATGCCGAATGACGGTGTCAGCCAACAACTCCTCGGCCAGCTCGAGGTTGCGTTCGTTCCACACCACGAGGTTGTAAAGTTCGACCACCTCGCGCGCCGTCCGCATGGCTGCCTTCACCTCACCGCCGCGTCCTCGGCCACGTCGCGCAGGAACCGGTCGGTGACGGCCTGCACGCGGCGGGAGAATATGTGACCGACGTGGCTGCCGTCGTACCAGTGCAACCGACCGCCCCAGCGCTCCTGCAACGCCATCGCGGGTTCGCGCATCGCCATCCGGTCGTGCCACGCCCCGACGATGAGCCGGCGATGCGGCGGCGGCGCCGGATCCACCATCAGCGGATCGATCACCGAGGTCAGTTTCAAGACCTCCGGGGACTCCAGCAGCTCCCGGAATCCGGCACGGGATGGCCCCCAGCGCCCCAAGTGTCGTGCGATCATCCCGTTAAGCCCGAGTATCGGGGTATACAGCGCGACAGCGTCGACCTGCCTTTCGAGGTGGGAAACCAACGCTGCGACCGGGGTGCCCATCGAAATCCCCGCTACCACAACCGCGGTGGCCTGCGGCTGCGCCCATCGCACAACGGCGCGCACCTCCGACACCGCGCGCATCATGCCCGCGACGTTGCCCAGCGGATCCATGTCCGGATACGCTGGCCAGTCGCGGCGCCGGCAACCGTGACCGGGCTGCACCGGCATCGCGACGTTGAACCCCAGCTTGTGATGTATCCGGCCGATTCGGGACAGCAACAGATCTTCGGTGCCGCCCTGACCGGCTCCGTGTACCCAAATCAACCAGGGCCTGGGGCCGCCCCGATGCCGGCACAGGTGCACCACCGCCCGCGCCGGGCCGCCCCGGCCGTCGGCCTTCAGCGCCGTCGGCAGCGCGGGATCATGCTCGAAGGTCATCCGCTCATACGCGAGTCCGGCGATGCGCCGCGGACGTATCGACGGCGCCTGCAACGGTTTTGGGTCGGCATGCGCACGGTCAATGCCCAGCTGCGACAATTCGTCTGCCGCCGCGGTGCACGCGGTCAGCGGCCGCATCGCTGCCGGGCTCCCGCCCAGCAGCGAAAAGCCGCTCAGGGCAAGCTCGTCCAGCATGACCTCACCGAACTGACGCACACCGCGCGGCGACGCGGGGACCCAGCCGGTCGATTCGTTGAGCCCGGCCACCGTACGCGGCAGCAGCATGGCCAGCTCGCGCGCCAAATCCCTGGCAAGGACTAGACCGCGCGGTGCGACAGACATGGCGCTCACCTTGAACAGGCTAAGCCAGCTTGAAACCGGTGTATCCGGCGGCCGCGATTTCATCGCAGCGGCGGCGGTATTCGGGGATTCCGCCGGTATAACCCATGTACATCCGTTTCTTGCCCGGCACGTTGCCACCGTTGTACCAGGACTTGCAGGACGGGTGGACCAGCACCGTCGACGCGACGAGCGCGGTGGCATGGTCGATCCACTCCTGCTGGGCGGTGGGCAGTGCCTCGATGGTGGGGATGGCGTTCGCGCGTAGATATGTGATGCAGTCACCGATCCACTCCACATGCTGCTCGAGGGCGGTGACGAAGTTGCTCGTCGCGCTCGGGCTGCCAGGACCCTGAATCATGAACAGGTTCGGGAAACCCGCGACCGCCAGACCGAGATAGGACAGCGGCCCCTCGCTGGCCCAGAATTCGCCGAGCGACGTGCCGCCGCGGCCGCGAACGTCGATACGGCTGAGCGCGCCCGTCATAGCGTCGAACCCGGTGGCGTAGATGATGACGTCGAGTTGGTACTCGTCCTGCTCGGTGCGGATGCCGGTCGGTGTCACTTCGCGAATCGGCGCCTTGCGCAGGTCGACGAGTGTGACGTTATCCCGGTTGAAGGTCTCGTAGTAGCCGAAGTCGATGATCGGTCGCTTGCAGGCGAAGGGATGATCGGGCACCAAAGCGGCCGCCGTCTTCGGGTCCCTGACGATCCGGGCCACCGCCTCGCCGTACAGCTTGGCGGCCATCCGGTTGGCTTCGATGTCGAAGAAGATGTCGCCCCAATTCAGCGCTCCCATGACGCCGTTCTCCTCGATGGCGCGCAATTGCTCTTCGCGCGTCGCCGACTTCAACGGCGGGCTGCCGAGCATCTCGAACAGCACCGAGAAGGCGCTCAGCCGTGCCGCGCCAATCGGGTGCTCCCGTTGGGCCGCTCGAATCTCGTCGTAGCGGGCTTTCATCGCGTCCAGCTCGCCGGGCTCGAAGCGCCGCACCTGCCACGGCAGGGTGTATGCCGGCGAACGCTGGAACACGCAGAGCTGTGCGGCTTGTCGGGCCACGACGGGGATGAGCTGAACACCGGTCGAGCCGGTGCCGATGACGCCGACCCGCTTTCCGGTCAGATCGAAGCCCCCCTTCGGCCAGCGGCTGGTGAACAGCGATGTTCCGGTGAAGTCGGCGATCCCCGGGATCTCGGGTTCCACCGGCACCGACAGGATCCCGGAGGCGGCGATGACGAAAGGTGCGCGGAACGTGTCCCCCGCCTCGGTCTGCACCACCCAGTCGCCGGCTTCTTCGTCGAATGCCATCGCGACGACCTTGGTGGCGAACTGGATGTCGCGACGCAGATCCAGCCGATCGGCGACGAAGTTGAGGTAAGCCTCGATCTCAGGCTGGGCCGGCATCGATTCCGTCCAAACCCATTCCTGCTGAATCTCTTCGGAGAAGCTGTATGAGTATTCGATACTCTCGATGTCACACCGTGCACCCGGGTACCGGTTGTACAACCAGGTGCCGCCAACGTTTTGGGCCATCTCCAGGACTCGGGTCGTTATTCCCAGCTGCCGCAGCCTATGCAGCATGTAGAGCCCGGAGAATCCGGCGCCGATCACGAGAGCGTCGAAGTCGGCGGGTGCTTCGCTTCTGGTCGACATCGTCACCTCGTCTTCAGGATCGTTCGAGTCGGATGCAGGAACGAAGTTGACTCGGCCCTCTGGCCGTCTGGCGGCAGGCACGGTCATCGGGCCGGCACCGCCGGTGGAAACCGCCATCTCCAGGGTGACCACCGCCGAATCGCTTCCGGCTCGTCAGCCGCTCCAGTCATTTCACTCCTTGCCCTACCGACCGAATTGCTGAAATCTATACTGTAACGGACTTAGTATCAACGATGGCGGGAGGCTTCGGCGTGAAAGTTCCCTTCACCTGGAAGGTCACCGGCTGGTTCATGGTCGGGTGGTCCCCCGAATTTCCCGTCAGCGAAGTGCGACCCCTTCGGTACTTCGGCGAGGATCTGGTCGCCTACCGCGACGAGTCCGGTCAGCTGCACGTCTTGGCAGCGCACTGCAAACACCTCGGCGCCCACATCGGCCACGGCGGCAAGGTGGTCGGCGACTGCGTCGAGTGCCCCTTCCACGGGTGGCGATGGGGCCCGGACGGCACTAATCGACACATTCCCTATCAGCCGGACCGGCCCAACCGCGCATTACGGCTACGAGTGTTTCCGGTCCGGGAGCAGTACGACTGCGTGTTCATCTGGCATCAGCCGGACGGCAAGGAGCCGCAGTGGGAGATGCCGGACATCTTCAAAAAGTTCCCGCAATTCGAGACCGATCCGGCCGCCTACTACCGAGCGTATCCGGAGTTTTCCCGGCGCGCGGAGGGCGAACCGGTACATCCGCAGATCGTGGCGGAGAACGCCCCCGACAGTGCGCATTTCGAGTACGTGCACCACGCCACGGTGACGCCCAGGGTGCTGGACTGGAAGATCATCGATCACGAATGGCAGTTCATTGCAGGTTGGCCGGACGCGCGCAGCGACAACTCCGAGAATCTCGCGTTGCGGTTCCACAGCCACTTGTTCGGTCTCGGCGGAGCGATCAGCGTCTTCGAGGGCGCACAGAATCATCGGCTGATTTTCACCTGCACGCCGGTCGATGACGAGTGTTCGGACTTGTTCTACTCGATCTGGTGGCCACGAAACCCCGGCGACACCGCCGCCGTGCCGCACGGCGAGCTGCGCGAGCTCATCGAAACGCGGTTCCTGTCAACGGTTTTCGACGATCTGGAGATTTGGCGCTACCAGAGGTACGTAGAGAATCCGCCACTCTCCAAGGTCGACGCGAAAGGGTATATGGCACTGCGTAAGTGGGCAACCCAGTTCTACGAAGTGCCGCCCGCTGGAACGTCGCAACAAGGATGACCGGACTAGCGGAACTCGCCGCTCCCAAGCACACCGCGATCATCACCCAGGAGTGCCAGGCCGCGGTCATCGGCCCGCACGCCGGACTGGCGCTCCTCGCCGACGAAGCACGTCGGGTGGCACTGCCCAACATCGTGCGGTTGTTGCCGGCGGCGCGGGAGGCCGGGGTGCACGTCGTGCACTGCCTGGTGCAACGACGACCCGACGGGCTCGGCTCCAACCATAACGCCAAGATCTTCGCCATCGGACGGGGCGACGTCGACATCGCTCCCGGCAGTCCGGGAGCGGCCCTGCTGCCCGAATTAGGCCCCGAGCCAAAAGATCTGGTCCTGAGCCGCTGGCATGGCGTCGGACCGATGGGCGGCACCGATCTTGACGCGGTGCTGCGGAACCTCGGGGTTTCCACCATTGTCGTGGTCGGCGTTTCGCTGAACATCGCGATCCCTAACGTCGTGATGGACGCCGTCAACGCCGGCTATCGCGTCGTCGTCCCCCGGGACGCCGTAGCCGGCATACCCACCGAGTACGGCGCTGCGGTCATCGCCAACACGCTGTCGCTGCTCGCGACCATCACGACAACCGACGAGCTGCTCCGGGCGTGGCAGCAATCATGACCGACACCGCGCCCGAAATTCGCGGCGGATTTCCCGAAATCAAACCGGCCGACGATGCGCCTCCCGAGCTGGGCAGGTTCGTCGCCGCGATGCGCCGCCTGCACGACCTGACGGTGTCCACCAACCCCGACTGGTCGATGTGGGCCATCGCAGCCGAGCATGTCGAAAACGCTTGTGCGTTACTGGATGGCCACCAGGTGCCCGAAGGTCTGGCACCGGCCGGCCGGGTCATCGAGCTGCCCGGGCTGGGCCATCCCCTGCTGCCACCGTGGACTGTCACCGAATCCGGACCGCACGGCGTCACCATGGCAGGACACTTCACCCGATCCCACGTGGGCGGAAACAACGCCGTGCATGGCGGCATGATCCCGCTGTTCTATGACTGGCTCTTCGGGATGGTCGTATCCACCGCGAGCATTCCCCCGACTCGCACCGGATACCTCCACGTCGACTACCGCAACACCACTCCGATCGACAAGCCGCTGACCGCCCACGGCCGCATCACCGACATCGACGGCAGGAAGATTTTCATCTCCGCTACGATGACGGCCGCTGATGGCATGCTGCTCACTGAAGCCAACGGCCTAATGGTCCGACTGCTCCCCCACCAGCCTTGAGAGGCATGATGTGCGACACCACAACACAATTCACGGTACCTGCCGTCGCGAAGGCGGTAGCCGCCGCGATCCCGGATCGCGACCTGCTTATCCAGGGTGAACGGCGTTACAGCTACCGGCAGGTGCTCGAGCGGGCCAACCGGTTGGCGTCTTACCTGCACTCTCGGGGGCTGGGATGTCACACGGAGCGCTCCGCACTTGCCGGCCATGAGGTGGGTCAAGACCTCCTTGGCATCTACGCCTACAACGGAAACGAATTCGTCGAGGCGTTGCTCGGCACTTTCCAGGCACGCGTCGCCCCGTTCAACGTCAACTTCCGCTATGTCAAAACGGAGCTGCAATATCTGCTGGCCGATTCAGGTGCGACCGCGCTGATCTACCACGCCGCGTTTGCGCCGCGGGTAGCAGAAGTCCTGCCGGATCTCCCGCAGCTGCGCGTGCTGATTCAGATCGCCGACGACTCCGGTAACGACTTGGTCTACGGCGCAGTGGATTACGAGACCGCCCTGGCATCCAGTTCAGCGGAACCGCCACCGGTGCAGCACTCACCCGACGACCTGTACGTCCTGTACACCGGCGGGACGACGGGGATGCCGAAGGGCGTGCTGTGGCGCCAGCATGACATCTTCATGACGTCCTTCGGCGGCCGCAATCTCATGACCGGCGAGCCCGCCGCTTCGGTCGACGAGATCGTGGCGGGAGCAGCTGCGGGCCCCGGCACCAAGTTGATGATCTTGCCACCGCTGATCCACGGTGCGGCCCAATGGAGTGTGATGACGGCACTCACCACCGGGCAGTCCGTCGTCTTCGGATCGGTCGTCGATCACTTGGATGCCGACGACGTCGTCCGCACCGTCGAGCGTGAGCAGGTGTCGGTCGTGACAGTGGTCGGCGACGCGATGGCGCGCCCCTTGGTGGCCGCTATCGAGAAGGGCATCGCAGACGTGTCGTCGTTGGCCGTGGTCGCCAATGGCGGCGCCATGCTCACCCCGTTTGTCAAACAACGCCTGATCGAAGCCCTGCCGTACGCCGTCGTCGTCGATGGCGTCGGATCCTCGGAGACCGGGGCTCAGATGCACCACCTGTCGACGTCGGGGGCGGTATCGACCGGCACATTCAACGCCGGACCGGATACCTTCGTGGCGGCCGAAGACCTGGCCACGATCCTGCAACCCGGTCACGAAGGCATCGGCTGGCTGGCGCAACGGGGTTATGTCCCGCTCGGCTACAAGGGTGACGCGGCCAAGACTGCCGCGACATTTCCGGTGATCGAGGGCGTGCGGTATGCGGTCCCCGGCGACCGCGCCCGCCACGGTGCCGCAGGCAATATCGAGTTGCTGGGCCGCGATTCGGTGACGATCAACTCCGGCGGCGAGAAGATCTTCGTCGAAGAGGTCGAAACCGCGATCGCGTCGCATCCCGCGGTGGCCGACGTGGTGGTCGCCGGACGGCCGAGTGAGCGTTGGGGCCAGGAGGTCGTTGCCGTCGTGGCGCTGGCCGAAGGCGCCCGTGCCGACGCCGACGAGCTGGTCGCACACGCCGCACAATCCCTGGCTCGCTACAAACTCCCGAAAGCGATCGTGTTCCGTCCGGTTATCGAGCGCAGCCCGTCGGGTAAGCCGGACTACCGGTGGGCGCGCGAGCAGGCGGTGAATGGCTGATCATGTCGGTGCTGCACAAGGACGAGACGCTGAGCGCATCGACCGAGGTGCGAGCCTCGGCAGACCAGGTTTACGCCGTCATCTCCGATGTCACGCGAATCCCCGAGTGGAGTCCGGAGACAACGCGCGCGGAGTGGCTGGCCCCGGACCGTTTTCAGGCCTGGAACCGCCGGCGGCTGGGCCGGTGGCGGACCGGTGCGAGAGTCGTCGAAGCAGAGCCGGGACGCAGCTTCTCGTTCATCGTCCAGGCCATGGGAGGGGACTGGACGCAATGGACTTACCTCATCGAACCCGGCTCCAGCGCCGGTGCCACGCGTCTCACCGAGGTTTTCCGGATGTGCGTTCCGCTGCCTCGGGCCGCTGTGGTCTTCGAACACCGTTTCCTGTTCGTCCGGGATCGCCGTGCAGACCTGCAGAAGAACCTTGAGGTTTCGGTGGACCGGATCCGGACGATTGTCGAGGCAGGGGCCGATGCGTGAATCCACGAAATACCAAGGCCGTATCGCCGTAGTCACTGGCGCCGGCTCCGGGATCGGTCGCGCATTGACATGTGCGCTTAGCCAAGGCGGTGCGCGCGTTGCTGCATCCGACATCGACCCGACCGGCCTGGCGGAGACTCAGGCAGCCTGCCGCCCCGGACACGTGACGACGTTCCAGGTCGATGTCGCAGACCGCGACGCGGTGCTCGCATACGCCGAAGACGTACGCCGCCAACTCGGGCCCGCTTCGCTGGTGTTCAACAATGCCGGGGTGGATCTCTTCGCCAGCGTGGCTGACATGTCCTGGAAGGACTTTGACTGGCTCACCGGTATCAACATCGGCGGCGTTGTCAACGGGACCAAGGCCTTCCTGCCGCAGCTCATCGAGTCGGGTTCGCCCGGGCGCCCCGCACGGTTGGTCAACCTGTCCAGCGCCTTCGGACTCATCGCGGTTCCCTACCAAGGCGCCTACAGCATTTCGAAGTTCGCCGTGCGGGGCCTCACCGAGGCGCTCCGCCAGGAGATGATCATCGAACGCCGGCCGGTGACGGTGCATTGCGTGCACCCCGGTGTCGTCCGGACCAACTTCGGAGCCAATATGCGCACCGCCGAGACCGAGGATCCCGACCTGGCAGCGAAACTCTTCCAACGTGCGGCGCTCACCTCCCCCGCGAAGGCCGCCCGGGTCATTCTCCGCGGTGTCGAGAAAAACCGGGCCAGAATCCTCATCGGGCCCGACGGGCGCGCGATGGCCGCGCTGCCTCGTCTCCTCGGTGCGCGATACGCCGGGCTTTTGGCCCACGGCGCGAGACTGACGAACTCCCGCTCAGCCCTCGCCGGCCGCTAGATGCGTGGGTGACCTCGGAGCCGACGCTGCGTGCGGGCCCGTGTCATGCGCATCATGGCGTCGGCGTACAGCCGCAATGCGTTCCCGAACGGCGGAGCGGCGGCTCCGGTGATGCTGAACGGCAGATCGCTTCCCACCACCGACCGGCGATGGCTGAATGTGTCGAAACCGGCCTTGCCGTGGTAGGCGCCCATCCCGCTGCGCCCTACCCCACCAAACGGCGCCGCCGATGGAATCATTTGTGCGCCAAAGTCGTTGCGGGCCACACCGCCGCTGCGGGTGGTGCGGACGAAGGTGCGGAAGTCGGCGTCATCGGGACCATACCAGTAGGCCACCAGCGGTGACGGCCGCTGGTTGATGTAGTCGATGGCCTCGGTCAGCCGGGAATATCCCTTGACGACGAGAACCGGGCCGAAGATCTCCTCAGCGGCAATCTTCATGCGGTCGTCGATATCGCGCACGATGGTGGGTGCAATCTTGCGGGTGGCCGGATCAGGCAGTAACTCGCCTTCCGGGGCAAGGGTTTCCACGCTGGCTCCGTTGGCCCGGGCGTCCTCGATCAGGCCGACGATTCTGTCGAAATTAGCCTGATCGACGGCCGAGCAATAGTCGTCGTTGGAGACGATGCTTCTGAACATGTCGCGCAGCGTGTGCCGTGCGACGTCGACGAAGGTGTCGAGCTGTTCGTCGGGCACGAAGACATAGTCGGGGCATATGCAGACCTGTCCCCCGTTGACCATGCGGGCCTTTGCGATTCGGGCTGCCGATCGGCGGACATTGGCGCCGGGTGCGACGACGACGGGGTTCTTGCCGCCGAGCTCCAGCGTCACCGGGACCAAATTCTGCGCGGCCGCCCGTTGCACGAGTGCGCCGACCGACGGCGAGCCGGTGAAGAACAAGTGATCGAACGGCAGGCTCGCGAAGGCGGCCGCTGTGTCCGGGCCGCCGGTGACGACGTCGAGTTCGGCCCGGTCAAAATACGTCGGCGCTGTCGACTGCATCAGATCAGCGGTGTGGGACGTGATCTCCGACATCTTGATCATCACCCGATTGCCCGCGGCGAACGCGGTCGCCGCGGGCAGGACCACCAGATTGAGCGGAAAGTTCCATGGACCGATGATGCCGACCACCCCGAGCGGGGAGGGCTGCACCTCAGCGCGCAGGCCGCAAAGCCGTGCCGCGCGCATGAGTTTGGTAGCCCGCATCCATTGGGCAACATGAGATCTCGTGTGCTCGACGACCGAGAGCATGCCGATGATCTCGGTGAACAGCGTCGCCGCTTTGGATCGGGTGCCGAAATCGGTAGCCATGGCGTCGACAAATGCGTCGGTGTTGTCCAGCACGAGCGCCATCAGCCGGTCGATGCGGTTGCGCCGCACAGCAACGCTGGGCGGTCCCTCGTGCAGGAAGGCCCGTCGCTGCCGGTCCAGGATCGCTCCCAGCGCCGCCCGCCGTTGTTCGAGCATGCTGTCAGCGCGTTCATCGAGTGTGCTCATGTGTCACCTTCGGGTGGGGCCGGCCGCCAACTTCTCGGGGTTGCGCCCATATTATCTACTGTAATAATTACAGTACGATCTTACGCAGGGACGGGCCTTGCTGTGCCGAGACGGAAGAAGCTGCTGGAGTTCTACGTGACGACCGACGTTCACACTGCCGGCGGCGCCGGCGACCACGCCGTCAATCTGCGTGACCCCTATCCGTTCTTTGCCCACAAACGCCGGGAGTGCGGCGTGTTCGGTGGGACGGTGATGGACTACTCCAAGACGCCCGAGTCGCTACGGCCCGGGCGCGAATACTCCGCGATGTCGTTCGACGCGGTGAACACGGTGTTCCGGGACGGCCAGGTATTCAGCTCGGCGCCGTATGACAAGACAATTGGCCTCTTCATGGGACCAACCATTCTGGCGATGGAGGGAAAAAAGCATCGCGACCATCGCAACCTGGTGTCCGCGGCGTTCAAGTCCAAGGCACTGACCAGGTGGGAGCCCACCGTTGTGCGCCCGATTTGCAACGGGTTGATCGACGAATTCATCGACGCCGGTACAGCCGACCTGGTCCGGAATTTCACGTTCGAATTCCCCACCCGCGTCATCGCCCAATTGCTGGGACTGCCCGCCGAAGACCTGCCGATGTTCCGCAAGCGCGCCGTGCAGTTGATCAGTTACAACGTCGACTACGAACGCGCCTTCGAGGCGTCGGCGGCACTCAAGGATTACTTCCTCGAGCAGATCGAGCAGCGCAAATCCCAGCCTACCGAGGACATCATCGGTGAGCTGGTCGCCGCGGAGATCGATGGCGAGAAGCTCAGTGACGAAGCCATCTACTCCTTCCTTCGGCTGCTGCTGCCCGCCGGCCTGGAGACCACCTACCGCTCATCGGGAAACCTGCTGTATCTGCTTCTCACACATCCGGACCAGTTCGCCGCGGTGCAAGCCGACCCCGAACTGATCGGCCGGGCAATCGAGGAAGCGCTGCGCTTCGAAACCCCGCTGACCACTGTGCAGCGGTTCACCACCGAAGACACCGAGCTCGACGGGGTCAAGATTCCGGCGCGTTCGGTGGTCGGCGTGTGCATAGGCTCGGCGAACCGCGACGAACGGCGCTGGGAGCGTTCGGAGGAATTCGACATCTTCCGCCGGCACATCCCGCATATCTCCTTCGCCGCCGGTGAGCACACGTGCCTGGGTCTTCACCTGTCGCGGCTGGAAACCCGCGTCGCACTGGAATGCCTGCTGAGCCGGTTGACCGACATCACCCTGCTGACCGACGACGACCCACACATCCACGGTCAGCCGTTCCGTTCGCCGACAGCCCTTCCGGTAACGTTCGAGGCCAAGTAGCAGACGGGTGAATTGGTCGTGAAATGGTAAAAGTCATGGCGGGTTTTCGGGTCCTGGAGCTCGCGCAGTTCACGTTCGTCCCGGCGGCTGGAGCCATCCTTGCCGACTGGGGTGCTGACGTCATCAAAGTCGAGCACCCGCTGCGCGGTGATACCCAACGCGGCTTCCTCAACATGGGCGGCATCCAGGTCAACCCGGACCGGCATCCGCTGATGGAACATCCCAACCGCGGCAAGCGCAGCGTCGGGATCGACGTCTCCACGCCGGGCGGCCAGGAAGTGCTTTACGAACTCGCAAAGACCTCAGATGTATTCCTGACCAACTACATGCCTGCGCAACGGCAGAAGAACAAGTTCGACGTGGAGCACATCCGTGCGGTGAACCCGAACATCGTCTATGCCCGCGGTACGGCCTACGGCGACAAGGGACCAGAGCGCGACGTCGGCGGCTACGACGGAACGGCGTTCTGGACTCGCAGCGGCATCGGCTACGCGCTGACACCGGAGGAGCTGGGCGGCGCGCTAGGACAAGGCATTCCCGCTTTTGGCGACTCCATCGGCGGGATGAACATCGCGGGTGGCATCTCGGCAGCACTGCTGCATCGCGAGCGGACCGGCGAAGCCCTCGAGGTAGACGTGTCGTTGCTGAGCACCGCCTGGTGGGCGGCCGGCGCGAGCATGACGCAAGGCATGGAGACCGGCGAGGTAATGCGCGTCCCCATGCCGGGGTCCGCCGCTCCATCGGTGAATCCTTTTATGGGCAACTACCTAACCTCCGACGGCGGCACGATCAACCTGTGCGTCATCAGCCCGACGGGCTGCATCCGCGACACTTTCGAGCACCTCGGCATCCCCGAGGCAGCTGACGACCCGCGCTTCGCTGACGTACTTCCGCTGATTCACAACGCCGATGCGGCCGCCGAGATCATTGCGAAGGCCTTCGTCGGCAAGCCTTTTGACTACTGGCGGCAGCATCTGAAAACGATGAAAGGCCAGTGGGCTCCGTTCCAGAGCCTCCTCGACCTGGCCGACGACGAGCAGGCCGTTGCCAACGACATGATCACCGAAGTCGAGCTCGCTACCGGCGGAACACCGTTCCGAGTCGTGCGCGGGCCGGTCCAGTTCAATCACGAGCCGCTGGTGACAACCAGAGCGCCACAGGCCTCCGAGCACACCGAACTCGTGCTGATGGAACTCGGCATGGACTGGGACCGCATCGCCGAACTCAAGGAGTCGGGAGCCATCGCATGAATGATGTTGCCGTCATCGGAGTGGGCCTGCACCCGTTCGGTCGGTTCGAGGGCAAGTCCGCGATGCAGATGGGCGTCGACGCCATCCATCTCGCGCTGGCCGACGCGGGTGTCGACTGGAAGGACATTCAGTTCGCGGTCGGTGGCAGCTGGACGGTGGCCAACCCCGACGCGATCGTCGGCATGGTGGGACTCACCGGTATCCCGTTCACCGATGTGTTCAACGCCTGCGCCACGGCCGCCAGTGCGACCAAACTGTGCGCCGACGGCATCCGGTTGGGTGACTACGACATCGGTATCGCCGTCGGTATGGACAAGCATCCGCGCGGTGCCTTCACCGAAGACCCGGCACTGGTCGGGATGCCCAGCTGGTACGCCGAGAACGGGCAGTACCTCACCACCCAGTTCTTCGGCATGAAGGCCAACCGCTACCTGCACGACCACGGCATCTCCACCGGCACGCTGGCCAAGGTGGCGGCCAAGAACTTCCGCAATGGGGTGTTGAACCCCAACGCTTTTCGCCGCAAAGCGATGTCCGAAGAGGACATCCTCAACTCGCCGATACTGAATTATCCGCTGACCCAGTACATGTTCTGCACTCCCGACGAAGGCGCCGCCGCGGTCGTGATGTGCCGCGCCGACATCGCGCGACGGTTCACCGACAAACCCGTGTACGTTCGCGCGGTCGAGGTCCGCACCCGCCGGTATGGCGCCTACGAGGTGAATACCACCTACGCTCCGGTCGACGAGGACGTGGCGCCGACCGTCTACGCCGCCCAGGCCGCTTTCGAGAAGACCGGCGTGGCGCCGGACGACGTCGACGTCATTCAGCTACAGGACACCGACGCGGGCGCGGAGCTGATCCACATGGCCGAATGCGGGTTCTGCGCCGACGGTGACCAGGAAAAGCTGTTGGCCGACGGGGCCACCGAGATCACCGGTGCGATGCCGGTCAACACCGACGGCGGGCTGATCGCCAACGGCGAGCCGATCGGAGCGTCCGGGCTGCGCCAGGTGCACGAGCTGGTCCGCCAATTACGGGGCGAGGCCGGTGACCGCCAGGTTCCCGGATCTCCGCGAGTCGGATTCGCGCAGGTTTACGGGGCGCCCGGCACCGCCGCCGCCACCATCCTGACGACCTGATACCCGCCGAGCAGACGCAAAAGCCCCTGAAACGCCGGGGTTTTGGGGGCTTTTGCGTCTGCTCGTCTATTGAGCTTGTTTCTTCAGCGGCGGTGAGTAGTTGGGCTTGCCCAGCCCGAGCGTGTACTGGGCGATCATGTTGCGGAACACCTCGAGCGTGCCGCCGTAGATTCCCACCAGCGGAGCGAACCGGTAGGCGTATTCGGCGCTGCCGTCGTCGGCGGCGCCGTCGGTCCCGAACGGCAGGGCTGATGCGGCCCCGAGAATGTCCATCAGGTCCGGGGAGATGTCGCGCATCGTTTGCGCGATCGTGACCCGGCCGAAGATGCTCGGCGCCGATAGTGCAACCTCCAATCGGGCGGCGCTGCGGCCCAACCGATAAGCGACCGACTTGTCGTCGATAAGCCGGCTCCCGTCGGGACCGGGCACCGTTGCGCGCGCCGCGGCGTTGTCTACCGCCTCAGCCAGAAACCCGGCCTGATGCATCATGATCGAGGGGTCTTGCAACCCGTCAGGTGCGGCCGCAACCGCGCCGTGTTCGACGTTGAGTGGCTCGCGCAGCACGGTCCAGCCCGCGTTCACGTCGCCCAGTCGGTACTTGTCGTCAACCCGGACGTCGCTGTAGTAGACGATGTTGGTCCGGTCGCCGTCTACGGTGCGGATGCCCTGGATTTCGACGCCCGGCGAGTCCAGCGGAACCAGGAACATGGTCAGGCTCTTGTGCTTCGGGGCTTCTGGGGCGGTGTTGGTGATCAGGAACACGTACTGGCAGTTGTGCGCCCCGGTGGTGAACATCTTGGAGCCGTTGATAATCCACCCTTCACCGTCGCGTACTGCACGGGTCTTGCAGGTGGCGACATCCGAGCCGCCTTCGGGCTCGGTGTAGCCAAGGCACAGCCGGACCTCGCCGCTGAAGACTTTCGGCAGTACCTCGTCGCACAGCTCAGATGACCCGAACTTGGCCACCGAGCGCGCCACCATGGCGGTGGTCCCCCACGTCACCCACGGCACATGCGCCCGCCGCTTCTCCAGTTCCCAGATTCGGCGCCGTACCCGGCTGAAGCCGCCTTCGGATTCCGGCTTCCACTCGGCCGCCAGATAGCCTGCGGCTCCCAACGCCAGGTGCACGCCCTCGTCGAAGTTGTCGCCGGTCTCGCGGTCCCGCCGCCTGACCTCTTCGGTCACATGCGTTGCCAGAAAGCTCCGTGCCTCGTCGAGGAAGGCCTTGTCGTCATCGCAAAGCTCGACCGGGGAGAAATCCATCGTTTCGCTCCTGTCCTAGACTCGTGCGGCCTCGAGTGCACGCTCGCGGGCGGCGACGATCTCGGCGACCCGTTGGGCAGTGGCGCCCGGATCGCCGCCTGCCAGCGGCCATCCCCTGGCGCGCACCAGATAGGCCGTCACCGCGGCTTCGGCGGAAACGCCGAGGCCACCTTGGATGTGGACCGCCATCGTCGCCGCCTTGGCCGCCTCCTCGGCCATGAACACGAACGCGGACGGCGCCAGCTCGGGTCGTTCGTCGGGTTCGTTGTCCAGGAACCAGGCGGCCCGCCGCGCCAGGTTACGTCCGCCCGCAACGGTGATGGCCATGTTCGCCAGCGGATGCGAAATGCCCTGCAGCGTCGAGATGGGCACTCCCAGCGTGTAACGGGTCTTGGCGAACTCTGCCGCGATGGTCATCGTCTCCTCGACCAGACCCACCAGGGCGGCCGCGGTCAGTAACCGCCACTCATCGAGCGCCCGTTGGTAATTCGCGATCGCGTCAGGTCCTCGAGCTACCACCGTCCGGGTGTCGGCGGCGGCCGGATCCACCCAGGCCATGGGCAACCGGCCGATGTTGTCGACTTTCGCCGGACGGGTGCCAAATGTCAGTCGCACCACCGCCCCGCCTGGTTCACTGCGGTCGCGGACGATGATGTGGTCGGCTATCGATCCCGTGGGAATCAATCGGACGCCCTGCACGCTCTCCATTCGCGGGTCGAGCCCGGCGATTTGTTCACCCCCGGTAACGCCGGCGGTCTTGCCATCCAGTGCACCCAGACGTGCCAGCAACCGAGCCGCGCACACGTGGTCGATCCACGGAACCGGCGCCAGGGACCGTCCGATCTCTTCAGCCACCAGGGTGAGGTCGACCAGCGTCGCCCCGTCCCCCCCGCAGGACTCCGGTAGTGCCATCGTGGAAGCGCCCATCGCGCACAACCGCTCCCAGAGGTTCTTGTCGAAGCCGGATGGCTCTGCGGCGCGAACCGTTTCGATCGGGCAGTGGGTCTTGAAGAATTGCTTATAAGCACTCTGCAGATCGACGTGGTCCTCGGACAGACTGTAATCCAATCTGCGCAGTTCGAAGCGGTCCATGGTCAGCAGCTCCTCATCGGTCAGGCGCGGTCGCCGAAGAAAAACTCGTGCGCGTTGTTGTACAGGTAGTTTTCCAGCACCTCGGCCGGCAGATCGAGCGCGCGAGCTTCCGGTATCACTCGCCGCATGGGCAAGACCGGCCAGTCCGATGCGTAGATCACCTTATCCGGACCGCGTGTTCGCATATAGTGCAGCAGGCTTTCCGGCAGACGTTTGGGCGACCACGCTGAGGTCATCAAGCGCAGATTCGAGTACTTGATCATCAACCGGATCGCGACGTCCCACCACGGATCGGCCCCGTGGATCATGCACAGCCGTAGCTCGGGAAACCTCACGCATACCCGGTCGAGATGCATGGGATGCTGCACTTCTCCCGGTATCGGCGGTCCGGGGATACCGGTGTTGATACACAGCGGGAGGTCGAGTTCGGCGCATTTGGCGTAGAGCGGATAGTAAACGGCATCGCTGGGCGGATACTGCCCGTCACCCCAAAAGCTCGGTCCCACTACCGCGTATGCGACGGGCAGGTCGCTTACGATGGCGGTCAATTCGCGCAACGGCCCCACCGGACGCAGCAGGTTGACCCCACCCATGGCCAGTGCGAACCGATCCGGCCTGTCTTCGACGAACTTTCGCGCGGTTGTCGACGGCTTGGCAAGCGAATCCATCAGAATCGCTTTCTGCACACCGTGGGCGTCCATCTCCGAAAGCAACTCGGACAGATCGACCGGTGCGAACATCGACTTCGGGCCCTTGAAGTAGTCGTCCCTGACCTTGAGCATCCAGGTGGGCTGGGCGTCGGCTTCGCCGAAGTGCACATTGACCAGGCAGTCAATCGCTTGGTTATTCATGACTTCCTTCGGGATCGGAAGGGACCGGTGCTGCGGCCGGAGCCTGCTGTGCGACTCGCTCTCTGGCCCAGCGGTAGTTGGGCTTACCGTTGCCGAGACGCTGAATTTGCCCGACGAAGATGAATTCTTTGGGCGCCTTGAAATGCGCCAGTTCCGAGGTACACCAGCTATAGAGGGCGTCGCCGGTGGGTTCGGTGCCCGGATGCGCTGCGATGAGCGCGACGACTTCCTGACCCCACCGCTCACTCGGCCGTCCCACCACCAAAGCGTCGGCGACGCCCGGATGTGCGCGCAGCACCTCTTCGACCTCTTCGACGAACACCTTTTCGCCACCGGTGTTCACGACCAGCGAATCGCGACCGAAAAGGCGTATGGTGCCGTCCTTTTCAACGGATGCCCGGTCCCCGGGTATCACCACACGCCGGCCGTCGATCTCCGGAAAGGTCCGCCGGGTGGCTTCGGCATCGCTGAAGTACCCGAGCGGGATCCGGCCCGTCCTTGCGGCCCAACCGATCTCCTGCTCACCGGGCTGCAGGAACCGGGTGCGGTCGGCGGACACGACGGTAGCGCCGTCCCTGGGTTGAAAAGTTTCGCTGGCGGTCCCGTCACGGCTGTGGCCAAACGCCATGTTGCCGCTTTCCGAAGACCCGTAGCCCTCGATGATGGTGATCTGTGGCAGGCATTCCATCAGCGCTCGTTTGTATTTCGCGTTCGTGGCGGCTCCGCCGGTGCCGATGGCGTTCAGCGAGGACAGGTCATAGCGACGGGCACGCAGTTCGGTGAGCAGCGGCCCGGCGTACGCGTCACCGACCATGGTCATCATGCTCACCTTCTCACGCTCGGCGGTTTCCCAGACCGATCGTGCGTCGAGCTTGTTGCGGTCGTCATACAGCACGACCGGTATGCCGACACAGAACGCTGAGAACGCGGTCCACATGCCGGCTGCATGCATCAGCGGAGAAACCGCAAACCACGGCTGCCCCCCGCCCAGAACCTTGTCGTGGATCTCGGTGACGCTCGCGTGGTCGGCGCCCACCATCGAGGCCACGTACATATCGCCCTGTCGCCACAGGACCCCCTTGGGGCGTCCCGTCGTTCCGCCAGTGCACATCATGATGAGGTCGTCCGGCGATCCGGTCAGGTCGTAGTCCGGCTTGCCGGCCGCCAGGGCAGCATCCAGCGAGACGGCTCCGGGAAGCTGGGCAGCCGTGCTCCCGTCGTCGATGGATATCAGTAGTTCGGCGCCGGTGGGAGGCAACACCTCAGCGAACCGGGCGCCGAGCGAGCGGTGATAGATGATGCCCCGGGGCCGGATGTAGTCGAGCAGGTCGCGGAGCTCGCGCGGCGAGTAGTGATGGTTGACGTTGACCGGGACGGTGCGTGCCTTGAGGCATCCGATCACCATGTCGGGGTACATGTCGTTGTACATGATGAGCGCGATCCGGTCTTGACCGCATTCCCAGCGCTCGATCGACTCGCGGGCAGCGTATACCCCGAATCCTTTGTCGCTGAGGTAGTTTGCCAGCCGGTTCGTTCGGCCCGCCGATTCAGCGAATGTGCTTCGATTGTTTCCGCACACGGTCATCAAGCGGTCGGGAACGACGTCGGCGATAGCGTCGAGCACGGCCCCGACGGTCCATTCGGTCATCGTGGGCACCTGAGCTCGGGGGCGAGATGTGACACCATGTCGGGTTGCTCTGATTCTTCGCTGACTAGCCAGCCGTCTTGCCCGGCTGCCGGGTAACGGCAGCCAACGGCTTGGCGCAGTGGTTGTCGACGTCGATCGCCTGACAAGGCAAGTGACCCATGATCATCCTTTCCGGCATCACCGGCGAACACTCGGCGCGGTTCAAGTGAGCGGGGGGAACTGCGGTGGCCGCTTCTGAAGGAAACTCGTGATCCCCTCGACGACATCCGGCCGCGGCATCGCCTCATGCAACAGGACCTCGGCCAGCGATGTGGCTTCTACGACATTGCGACTGGCGTCACCGTAGACCTGCGTTTTGATCACCGCCATCGAAGCCGGCGAGCAGTTCGCAGCGATATCCTCCGCGTAGTCCAAGGCGCGTCTCATCAGATCTTCCGGCGCGACGACTTCCTTCACCAGACCCAACTCGGCCGCTTCCTCGGCGAGGAAAGTGCGGCCGCTCAACAACAGGTCAAGGGCGACGCCCCAGCTGGTCAGGCGCGGAAGGATCCAGGAGATGCCGAACTCGGCGATCAGTCCGCGTCGAGCGAAGACTGCGGCGAACTTGGCCCCGGCGGCCGCAAACCGGACATCACACATCAGCGCCTGGGTCAGACCGATGCCGACACACGGACCGTTGATGGCCGCGATGACGGGCTTGCGCAGCATCGTCACGAAATGAGGTGGCCGCTCCCCCACCAAGTCGGCCAGGTTCGTCTGACTCGCCTTCTCCATGGTCTCGCCGTACGTGGCCGCCGAACTCGGCGCGCCCAGATACGCTCCGGCACAGAAACCTCGACCCTTGCCGGTCAGCACGATCACCCGGATGGCGGGGTCCTGTTCGGCACGGTCGATCGCGGCGTAGAACCCGGCAGCGATGTCGGGGCCCCAGGCGTTGAGGCGCTCCGGGCGATTGAAGGTGAGGATTGCGATACCGCCGGCCGTGGCCTGGTAGAGCACCGCGTCTTCGGAAGCGCCGTCGCTGCCCGACATCTCCCCGCGGCACCTCCTCACGCCCACCTACCGGACCGAGCCTACTTTGTACGCATACTGTATACCTATCGGTACCGCATTCCACAACTGCGGTCGCGTCCCCGCGAACCCGAGTCCAACAGCGCATTTCGGGGTGCGGACCAGACCGGTGACCGCAATCGGTGAGGCGACGAGCTCAATCTCAATTCCCTGCCCGTACTTCCGGTTTGGGTACCAGCTAGGCGTCGATGAGCCCGAGGCGGCGATAGGCTTTCTCGATCTGCGCCTTGGCTTCCGGCGGCACCTCAGCTTGCGGTGGCCGGGAGTGGGGATAGGCACCCACCGGGAGGCCGAGCAGTGACGCGGCGTACTTGAACGCACCACCCCAGTGGGTGAAGTAATCCGATCGTCCCGGATAGCAGGTCCACCACGATCCGAGGTCGAGGTCGAACTGGTCCAGACCGGAATCGCGCCCGTAGTCCATGGCCTCGATGAGCTTGCCGCTCCACACCAAATTCCAGTACTCGGAGAACAATCGCCGTTGGGGAGTCTCGAATAGGTAGCCGGCGGTGCCGAGCTGTGCCGCGCAGACGATCCCGTCCCGCAGCCATCCGGCGCGGTACACCGTCCTGTCGCATTCCCAGAGCACCAGATCCGGCGCCAGCTGGTGCAGCAGCCGGCTGCTTCCCGGCCGGAAGGCGCCCTCCTTGGTGGCGCACACCGCGGGCACCTCGTGATAAATCCGCGCGCTTTCGGCCGGGGTCAACACATAGCCCGACGACGGGGAATTGAACATCCCCAGGGCGATATCCGTGCGCGAGGCGATGTAGGAAAAGAATCGCAGCACGCCTTCGCCGCCGTGCACCTCCATCATCGGCGTTTGGAGGTAGGCGATGTCGGCGCCCGCCTGCTGGGCGTGCAGCGTCAACTCCAAGCAGTCCTTGGCCGTCATGGCCGATGTACAGGCCTGCACCACGACGTCGGGATTGGTGCTGCGAGCCTCCTCGATTGCCACCTCCAGCAAGCGTTTCCGCTCATCGAGAGTCAATGACCAGAACTCGGCGATACCGCTGGTGCACCACAGCATCGCGTGTCCGAGGTCGCCGACGCAGTACCGCACCAGCCTCCGGTAGGCGTCCCAGTCGATGTCGTCGCCGTCCCGTCCGCAGAACGGGGTATACAGAGAATCGCCGATTCCCCGCAATGCGCCGCGTGCCCAAGTACGCGCCTCGCCAGCCGTTGCCATGGTGCACTCCTTTGTCAGCCAGGGGTTTTCTTCGGCCCGGCTCTCAGGTGAAGTCCGAACCGCCGTCCACGTTGATATTTGCTCCGGTCATGTAGGAGTTGCGCCGCGACGCGAGGAACGCGGCGACCGGCCCGATCTCCTCCGGCAGGCCGGCTCGGGGCATTTGCGCCGGATGGCCGAAATGCTCGGCGATGGCCTCCATCAGTCGATAAGGGTCGCTGCCGTCCACGCCAACCGACTTTGCCCAGCCGACCAGCGACTCGGACGCGATGCTGCCCGGCGACACCACGTTGACCAAGATCTCGTCCTTGGCCAACAGCAAGGACAAGTTCTTCGAGACGCTCGTCAGCATCGTCTTGGCTGCCGTGTAGGCGGGCAGCATGACGCTTTGCCGTTGTGTCGAGTGCGCCGAAAAATTGACTATCCGCGCCCATTGCGCCCTGCGTAGCAGCGGAAGTGCCGAACGCACACAGCGCACCATCCCCAGCACGCCGTCTTCCACGGATCGATGCCACTGCTCGTCGGTGAGATCTTCGAAACTGCCGGCCGCTCCCGGCCCGACCGTATTGATGAGCACGTTGAGTTCGCTGCTCCATCGCCGGCCGAGCTCGGTGAACACCTTGTCGACTTGTGCGGCGTCACCGATGTCGGCAACCAGCCCCAGGGCATCCGGGCTACCCCGATCGGCCAAATCTGTCACCGCGCTGTCGAGAACGGCACGGGTGCGGCCGACCACCGCAACCCGGGCGCCTTCCTCGGCAAGGCAACGAGCCGTCGCCAATCCCATGCCGCGGCTACCGCCGACGACCACCGCTGTGGCGTTCGCCAGCCCTAGATCCATGGCGTTATCCGTGGCTCATCCGGTGACCCATTCGCGGGCCTGTACCCGGTCATCTTCGCCCGTCCAGCCGTGGTTACCAAAACGCGTACGATAGGCATTACAGTAGCAGATGGAAACCGCATGAGGGCCAGGTTGACGGTCGCAGCCGAACGGCGACACGCGTACGTATACGCAGGTGGGAGAGGATCTGCCGGTAGATTCGTATTCAACCGGTGGGCGGGCTCTCAGACCGCATGGCACAGCACAGATCTTGATGGAGGTGCCCGTAGTGGCAAAGCAGGCAACCGCCGATAAGCGTCAACGACGCGAACGCGGGTCCATCAACCCCGACGACATCATCAGCGGCGCTTTCGAACTCGCAGAGCAAGTATCGATCGACAACCTGAGCATGCCGCTGCTCGGCAAGCACCTCGGCGTCGGTGTCACGAGCATCTACTGGTACTTCCGTAAGAAGGACGATTTACTCAACGCGATGACCGACCGGGCCTTGAGTAAGTACGTGTTCGCCACCCCTTATGTCGAAGCCAGCGACTGGCGGGAGACGTTGCGCAACCATGCCCGGTTGATGCGGAAGACGTTCATGGGCAACCCAATTCTGTGCGATTTGATTTTGATTCGCGCTGCGCTCAGTCCCAAAGCGGCGCGGGTGGGCGCGCAGGAGATGGAGCGCGCGATCGCCAATCTGGTGGAGGCCGGCCTGTCGCCGGAGGACGCCTTCGACACCTACTCGGCGGTTTCGCTGCACGTCCGCGGATCGGTGGTGCTACACCGGCTCTACGAAAAGAACCAGTCGGCGGACAGCGGGCCACGCACCATTGAGGACGCCGTGTCCGTCGACGCCGCCAGCACTCCGTTGATTGCTCAAGTGACCAAGAAGGGACACCGCATCGGGGCCCCCGATGAAACCAATTTCGAATACGGCTTGGACTGCATCCTCGACCACGCCAGCCGGTTGATCGAGAAGGGCGCTAAAGCTGCCAAGCCCGCTGGTCATCGAGGAAAGGCCAAAGCGACGGTGGTGCGTTGACGGCACGCTGACGCTGCCGGCCGGCGAATCGGTGATTACGCTTCCGGTTCCGGCACGTGGAAATGCTCGTCGCGCAGCCGGAACGCTTCCTTGGTACCGTGCTGCGCGCGCGCTTTGACGAAATTGAACTCGCCCGGCCCGAACTGCAAGTTGGTACCGAAGGCGTGGAACAGATAACTCGCGACTTCCTCGCCGTGGTAAGCCTGGGTCTGCTCGACCAGCCGGAAGGCTTCCTTGGCGATGACGACTCCATCGGCGGGCATTTTGGCCGCTTTCTCGGCCCAGTACCGGGCGCGCGCCGTCACGGAGCCGGGATCGCATGTGTCAGTGAAGATTCCGAGGTGCTCGATCTCACCGGCTCTGATGATGTCGCCGGTCAACAGCAGACGCCGGGCCAGCACCGGTCCCAACCGGTGGAAGAACATGTGCAGGCTGCCGAGCGCGGGCCCAAGAAAGCGTGTTGCCGGCATTCCGATCCGGGTATCGCGGGCAATGACGGAGATGTCGGTCATCAGCGCCATCTCGAAGCCGCCGCCGAGGGCGTAGCCGGCGATCTCGCCCACCGTCACCTTCGGAAATCCCATGAAGTTGTGGTAAAAGCTAAAAGACTTGCGGTCCACGGTGAGTCGGCGTCGCTGGCTGGGTCGGCGCTTGACGGTCGGATCATCGGCCCCGGCTTGGCCCTGGGCGCCGTACCAGCCGTAGGCATTGTTCATGTCGGCTCCGGTGGAAAAGACTCCGCCGGCTCCGCGAAGCAACACCACTGTGAGGTCGTCGTCGTCGGCCACCAGATCCAGACAGCGGGCGACGGCCTCGCGCATCGCGGCGTCATAGGAGTTGCGTTGCCTGGGATTGTTCAGCGTGATCGTCGCGATCCGCCGGTCGTGGTCGACCTCAAATAGCACGCGATCGTCGGAGGCGCTCGAGGCGGTCATCTATCGGAGTCCTTTCGCCGCCTGCCGAACTTGGATCCGGTCAGCTTCTCCGGCGGCGACGCCAACGTCCTGATTTCACCGGTACAGAGCACTTCGTCGTCGAGCAGCAGCCGCGCCGTCGACGCGATGCCCTGTTCGATCTGGGACCGAGCGATGTCGAACCGCAGCTCGGTGAACAACGGCGTCGGCCGGCGGAAGGTCACGACCAGTGATCGCGTCTTGCCGGAAAGGCCCGTGACGCAATTGTGGTGCTGGATGATGCAGTCGAAGAAGACGCCGAGAAAACCGCCATGCGCCAGTCCCGGTGGCCCTTCGTAGACCAGCGGGAAGCAGACCCGCCCGGCGGCTTTCTCGGCATCGAGGTGATCGAACCGGTACTCGGGAAAGCATGGGTTGTAGGCCCCGATGTCGGTGGCGTGGTTGAGATAGACCCGACGCGGATCGTCGGCGGTCTCGCCGATGCGCGGTGCGTTGTCCGCCGGAGCCGAGGCAGCCAGCTCACTCTCCCACTCGGTGAACTTCGCCAGCATCTCGTCCACCGTGGGGTGAGCGTGCTCGAGGGATAGCAGCAGCGAGCTGAGGCGACGCATGGCGCCGGCAGCGGCCACCGTCTGGGCCAGCGGCGTCTCGCCGAATCTGGCGTCGCCGGTACGCGTCGACGCGGGTGCGCTCTCGGCCATGCTTCTCTCTTTCGCCGGGTTCCGCCCGGCTATTTCCGTCGGCAGCGTTTCCTTGCTAACTTATACAGCGTATCAATCGTATTGCCTACTGTAGGGGTAACCGTAGCGGCGGGGAAAGGCCGGATTCGACGGTGAGTCAAGAGGCCGACGCGGCCGGTGTCGAGGGTTCGGTGACGGTGTGCCGGGACGGTGCGGTTCTGCGAGTCATGCTCGACCGGCCAGCTCGGCGTAACTCGTTGACGCAGTTGATGATCGGGACATTGGTCGACGCGCTGACCGACGCCGCCGCCGACGACTCGTTGCGCGCGATTCACATCCGAAGCACCGGGGAAGACTTCTGCGCCGGCGTGGATTGGGTGGCCGCCAACGATCGGCAACGTCCCCGCACCGGCGATCTGGTGCGGCGGATTCCCCATGCCGCCCACCGCGTGATCGAGCTCGTCGAAAGTATCCAGTTGCCGGTGGTCTGCAGCGTGCAGGGACGGGCTGTGGGGTTTGGCTGCAACCTCGCGCTGGCAGCCGACTTCACCGTGGCCGCCACCGATGCGGTGTTCTGGGAACCGTTCGTAGACCGCGGCTTCAGCCCCGATTCGGGGGCCACCTGGCTGCTGCCCCGACTGATCGGCCTGGCGCGGGCCAGGCGGATGCTGCTGCTCGGCGAGAAAGTCAGCGCAACGGACGCGGCCGACTGGGGAATGATCCACCAAGCGGTAAGCCGCCCCGCACTCGAAGCCGCCGCCGACAAACTGCTGGAACGGCTGGCCTGCGGACCCACGGTGGCGATCGGGCTGGCCAAGCAGGCGCTGAGCTTCGGTCAGCACGCGGCATTGAGCCAATCGCTGACGCAGGAGCTGTTCAATCTTGAATTAGCCTGCCGTACAGCTGATTTCAAAGAGGGCCTGGAAGCCTTCCGGCAGCGACGCCCACCGAAGTTCCAGGGCCGTTGACCAGGTAGGTCAGCTAGACGAAGGGAAAACGGATGGCCACTGACTCGTTCGACACCATCAACTACGACGTCGACGGGCACACCGCCACCATCACACTGAACCGCCCGGACGCCCTCAACGCGCTCAGCCCGCACATGATCACCGAACTGCGGGCCGCCTACGACGAAGCCGAGAACGACGACAAGGTGTGGTTGCTCGTCGTCACCGGCACCGGTCGGGCCTTCTGCACCGGGGCGGACGTCAAAGCGATTCCCGGCGACGGCAAGGTGGTCTACGAACAGGCGTACCTGTCGACGTACGAACAGTGGGAGGCACCCCAGGAAGGCACCCCGCCGTTTCGCCGGATGGCCAAGCCGGTGCTGACCGCCGTCAACGGTTTGTGCTGCGGCGCGGGCCTCGACTGGGTCACCACCTCAGACATCGTCATCGCATCCGACCGCGCGACCTTCTTCGATCCCCATGTCAGCATCGGACTGGTGGCCGGACGAGAGCTGGTGCGGCTGGCCCGGGTGCTGCCCCGATCGGTCGCCCTGCGGATGGCGCTGACGGGCAAGCACGAGCGGATGAGCGTCCAGCGCGCCTTCGAGCTGGGACTGATCAGCGAGATCGTCGAGCACGAAAAGCTTCTCGAGCGGGCCCATGAGATCGCCGGCATCGTCAACTCCAATGCGCCGCTGGCGGTCCGGGGGACGCGGCTGGCCATACTGAAGGGCCTGGATCTGCCTTTGCACGAAGCCGAGATACTCGCCGAGACATTCCGCGAGCGGGTGCTGCGGACCGAGGACGCGCTGGAAGGCCCCAAGGCCTTCGTCGAGAAGCGGCCACCCGATTGGAAATGCCAGTGAATGCCGGCCCCTTCGAAACCCTGCTGCTGGACGTCGATGCCGGCGACCATGTCGCGACCATCACGCTGAATCGGCCTGAGCAGCTCAACGCCTTCAACCGCACCATGTGCGAGGAGATGGCCCGAGCCTGGCGCATGGTCAAACTCGACGAGTCGGTGCACGCGGTGGTGCTGCGGGCAGCCGGCAGCCGGGCGTTCAGCGCCGGTCTGGACGTCAAGACGCCTTATGGCCAACCCGAAAACGTCTGGAACCACGAGGATCCCGGTGAAGCGCTCAGCCCCAAGTGGCAGAAGATGTGGAAACCCGTGGTGTGCGCGGTTCAGGGCGTGTGCACCGCGGGCGCGTTCTACTTCATCAACGAATCCGACGTGGTCATCTGCTCCGACGACGCAACGTTTTTCGACTCGCACGTATCGGCCGGCCTGGTTTGCGCGCTGGAGCCGATCGGGTTGATGCGGCGCATCGGTCTGGGCGAGACATTGCGCATAGCACTGATGGGCAACGATGAACGGGTCAGCGCTGACACCGCGCTGCGGATCGGATTGGTGTCGGAGGTGGTCTCCCCCGACCAGCTGTGGACCCGTGCCCACGAGATCGCGGCGACGATCGCCGCCAAGCCGCCATCGGCGACCCAGGGCACCGTGAAAGCGATCTGGGAGTCCCTCGACAAGCCCTACCGTGCGGCTCTGGATCAGGGGCTCATCTATACCCGGCTGGGCAACCCGCTGGGCAAGGCTGAACTGGCCGCGCAAGCCAAGTCGGAGGGCGAGGTCGCCCCCCGCCAACCGAAAATCCGCTGATGCCGCGTCACCCGCTCAGCCGGCGCATCGCTGACGTACTGGAACTGCAGCCGGACTCGCACGCGATCGAGTATGACGGCCAATGGGTCTCGTGGCGCCGGCTCGGCGACATGGCCCGGCGCATCGCATCTCTGGTCCCCGAGCACAACACCGGGATCGGGATGCTGCTGCGCAACCGGCCCGGTCAGGTGGCGGCCTTCCTCGGGGTACTGCTCGGTGGCGGAACTGTCATCGTCATCAATCCTTCTCGCGGCGACGACCGCACCAGGGCTGATATCGCCGCGCTGCGGCTGCCGCTGATCATCGGCGAACGCGACGACCTGACCACACTGGTCACCGCGGCGGCCGACACCGCAACACTGTCGATTCCGGGTCGCCTGGACGATCCCGACGAACCGCGACTGCAGTTGACCGAGCCACCCGGCACCGCGCCGGTTTTGCCGGCCGATACGAAGCCCGGCGTCGCGGTGCGCATGTTGACCAGCGGAACAACCGGCCCGCCCAAACGAATCGACCTCAGCTACGACATGCTGGCGCGCAGTGTGATGGGCGCCGAGTCTGACCACGCACCGGCGCCGCCCGGGCTGCGACGCGGCGTCGCGATCGTCAACTCGCCGTTGGTGCATATCGGCGGTGTGTTCCGCGTGTTGCAATGCATCGCCGAGGCGAGACCCTTCGTGCTGCTGGAACGATTCGAGCTCAATGCATGGGCCGAGGCGGTACGCAAGCACCGTCCTGCCGCGGTATCGCTGGTGCCAGCCGCACTGCGGACCGTGCTGCACTCGGACCTGCCGAGAGCCGACCTGGAAAGCATTCGCGCCGTCACCTGCGGCACCGCTCCGCTGTCGGCCGACGATGCCGACGCCTTCACCGAGAAGTACGGCATCCCGGTCCTCACCTCTTATGCCGCGACCGAATTCGGTGGTGGTGTCGCCGGCTGGACCCTTGCCGACTACCAAAGCTACTGGCAGGCTAAACGCGGCAGCGTCGGCCGGGCCAACCCCGGCGCCCAGCTTCGGGTGGTCGACGACGACGGCACGACGCTCGGGCCCGACGAGGTCGGCCTGCTGGAGGTCAAGCCGGACCAGCTGGGACCGTCGGCGCGGTGGATGCGAACCACGGATATGGCGCGCATCGACTCCGACGGCTTTGTCTGGATCGTCGGGCGAGCCGACCAGGCGATCATCCGCGGTGGGTTCAAGGTGATGCCCGACGACGTACGCACCGCGCTGGAGAGCCACCCCGCGGTGGCAGGTGCGGCGGTGGTCGGCCGATCCGACAAGCGTCTCGGGGAGACGCCGGTCGCCATGGTGGAACTGCGGCACGCCGCATCAACCGATGCCGAGGCGCTGGTGGACTATCTGCGAAAGCGGCTGGCCCGCTACGAAATCCCCACCGAAATCGCGGTCGTCGACACGATCCCGCGAACGCCGTCGGGTAAGGCCGATCTCAGCGCGATCCAGCGCTTTTTCACCGACCCTGCCGCCCACAGCGACCATGCCCGGTGACTCTTTGACGGTCGCCGGGATCCTGCGGCACCAAGCCCGCGTGCGCGCAGACCACCCGCTTCTTGTCTGCGACGGTGACCGTATCAGCTACGGCGAGGCCGATCGTCGCTCGGCGCAGCTCGCCCGCGGACTGATCGCCCTTGGCGCCGGCAAGGGCACCCATGTCGGACTGCTCTATCCGAACGGCACCGACTTCGTCGTCGGGATGTTGGCGGCGGCGCGAATCGGCGCGGTGGTGATCCCATTCTCGACGTTCGTGACCGCCCGAGAGCTGCGCGAGCAGCTGGTCGACAGCGATGTCGAAATACTGTTAGCCGCGGCGTCGTTTCGCTCCCACGACTATGTGCGGCGACTGGCCGACGTCGTTTGTGAACCGGATTTCGACTCAGACCGCCCGTTATTCGCCGGCGCGGCACCGCAACTGCGGCAGGTCGGAATCAGCTACCGTCCGGATGCAGTGCGGGGCAACCGTGACATCGAAGGGTTTTGCCGGCTGGCCGGTACCGTCGACCCTGCGCTGCTGGCGGCGATGCAAGACGATGTCAACGGCTGCGATCCGCTGGCCATCGTGTACACGTCGGGGTCCGCCAGCACCCCCAAGGCGGTGGTGCACACGCACGCCGCGCTGCTCGGACATCAGCAGAACCTCAACATGATTCGTGGTTTGACGGTCGACGACAAGTTGTTCTGCAATTCGCCGTTCTTCTGGATCGGCGGGTTCGCCTTCGGCCTGCTGGCGACTTTGGTCGCCGGGTCGACACTGGTGTGCTCCAACGCCGGCGATGCCGGTCAGACGCTTGACTTGCTCGAAACCGAAAAACCGACCATGACCAACGGTTTCAGTGCCGGGATCACCTACCTGGCCGACCACCCGAGCTTCGCCGGCCGCGATCTTTCGTCGATGCGGCGGGGCAACCTGTATCCGATCATGGCGCCCGATGCGCGGCCTGCCGATCCGGAACTGCGGCACAACATGCTGGGCATGACCGAAGCCGGCAGCGTGGTGCTGATCAGTGATGACGAATCCGACCAACCGGAAAGCCGCCGCGGATCGTTCGGCAAACCGGCGCCCGGATTTGCGACCATGATCATCGACCCCGACACCGCAGAAACCGTCGGCCGCGGGGAGATCGGCGAGCTGTGCATCCGCGGGCCGTATCTGATGCAGAGATACTACAAGCGCAGTCGCGAAGAGTGCTTCGACGCCGACGGCTGGTTCCACACCGGCGATTTAGTGCACACCGACGCCGACGGATTCTTCTATTTCGCCGGCCGGCTCAGCACGATGATCAAAACAGCGGGCGCCAACGTCTCGGCGGCCGAGGTGGAAAAGGCGATCGCCAAGGTCACCGGCGGCATGGCGGCGTACGTTGTCGACCTCCCAGATGCCGAGCATGGCCAGCTTGTCGCCGCGGTCATCGCCCTGCCGGATGGCTCTGATATCGGCGCCTTCCACGAAACGTCGCTGCGCGAGCGGCTCAGGGCCGAATTGTCGGCGTACAAGATCCCCAAGCGGTTCGTCGCGCTGCCCCGCGCCGAAATACCGCTGATGCCCAGCGGCAAGGTGGACACGCAGCAACTGAGGAAGCTGTTCGATGGCTGAACCGGCGACAACATGCACTATCGATCAATTAGTGAGGTCTCGCGCCGCTCGCGACGGTGCCAAGCCGATGGTGATCGATCCGGTGTCCCGGATCAGCTACCGCGAGCTCGATACCACCACAGGGGATTTGGCCGCCGGCTTCGTCGCAGCCGGCGTCGGCAAGGGCACCCGCGTCGGGCTGATCATGCCCAACGGTGTCCGCTGGGTACAGGTGGCCGTCGCGCTGGCCCGCATCGGTGCCGTGCTGGTTCCGCTGAGCACCCTGCTGGCGGCGGGCGAACTGGTCGCACAGCTGCGAGCCGCCTCGGTGCAATTTTTGATCAGTGTCGAGGAATTCCGTGGCCACCGCTACCTGGACGACCTGCAGTCTGCACTGGGGGTGCGTGGCTTCGGTAACGAACCACTGCATTGTCGCGAACTTCCTGCACTACGCCGGGTTTGGCCGGCCGACCGGCTCGCCCGCGCCACCGCCGGCGACCGGGTCCACCGGATCCTGGACGCCATGACCGCGACGGTTACTGCCGCCGACCTGCTGGTCATCATGTTCACCTCGGGCAGCAGCGGAGCACCCAAAGGCGTCATGCACTCGCACGGCAATGCGTTGGGCGCCGTGCAGTCGGGCCTCGCTGCGCGCTGCATCACCCCCGACACCCGCCTGTACCTGCCGATGCCGTTCTTCTGGGTGGGCGGCTTCGGCAGCGGGATACTGTCCGCGCTGTTGGCCGGTGCCACCCTGGTGACCGAAGAAATACCGCGGCCGGAAACCACCCTGCGACTGCTGGAAACCGAGCGGGTCACGCTGTTTCGCGGCTGGCCCGATCAGGCCGAAGCTCTGGCACGCCACGCCGGCACAGTCGGCGCCGATCTCTCGGCCTTGCGGCCGGGCAGTCTGGAAGCCCTGCTACCACCCGGGCAGCGAGCTCAGCCCGGGGCGCGGGCCACGTTGTTCGGCATGACGGAGGCGTTCGGTCCATACTGCGGCTATCCCGCCGATACCGACATGCCCGCAGCGGCGTGGGGCAGCTGCGGAAAACCGTTGCCTGGTATGGAGGTCCGCATCGTCGACCCCGACAGCGGCGAGCCCGTTCCGGTAGGAATCGTTGGCGTAATCCAGATTCGGGGACCGCACACACTGCGCGGCATTTGCGGCCGCAGCCGAGAGGAGCTGTTCACCGCCGACGGCTTCTACCCCACCGGCGACCTCGGCCACCTCGACGAGGACGGGTTTTTGTTCTTCCACGGCAGATCCGACGACATGTTCAAGGTCAGCGGCGCCACCGTCTACCCCAGCGAGGTCGAGGGGGCGCTACGCGCTATCGACGGCGTCGACAGCGCGTTCGTCACCAACGTGCCCGGCGCCGCCGGGGAACGCGTGGGCGCGGCGGTGGTGTGCGGCGACCGCGCGCTTACCGCCGACCAATTGCGCAGTTCCGCACGCAAACTGCTGAGCGCCTTCAAGGTGCCGACGGCGTGGCTGGTGCTGGAATCCGACGACGACGTTCCGCGCGGCGCCACCGGCAAGGTCGATGCCCGCCGACTGCGGGAGATGCTGATTGACGCGAACCAGCCTTAAGGGACCCGCGTCCAGGGTTGACAGTTCTGCGACTCGAAGGCCTTAACCGTTGAGTTGATATTCGCGTACATCGGACCGACAGAGGTATTCGTCTGAAGTACATGGTCCTTGGCCGCATCGGGTGTGCTGTAGGTGAACCACGAGCACATCGAGTCCTGGGTCGGCACATTGTTTATCCAGACCCCGAAGGTCGACGCCGACCCGCCCGTGTGGTAAAGGCCCGGTGCGATGTCGGGCCCGACGCGGAAGACACCGTTCCCGGGGATCGGGTCCATCGGATCGGCAACAGCCGGCGGCGCGAGCGCGATCGCTGTCGCGGCTGCAACGAAGACGGCCGATGCGCGAAGCGTTCGGGACATTTTTCCTCGCTCCATGTTGTCGCCCCCGCCAATGGCAGCGTAGGCCCAGGCGTACGCGAGCGACAACAGCTAGCTCACTGAGACGCCGCACGGCCCTCATCGACAACCACGCCACGTGCAACGAGGTGATCGATCAACGGAACCGCGCCGGCGGCGAGATGCTCCGACATCGCAGTGCGAGCGAGCTTTTCGTCATGGATCTCGAGGGCGGACAAGATCCGCCGATGGTCCTCTATCGACTGGCTGGGCCAGCCCTCGATCGCGGGGAACACCGATTCCGGTGCATAGCGGGTGATCTGTGACATCAACTGGGCGAGCTTCGGCGAATCCGCCGCAACATTGACCGCCCGGTGAAACTCGTGATTCAACCGGACGGTCCGCTCGTGGTCATCACCGGCGTAGGCCTTATCCAGCTCGGCCTGGATCACTCTGAGCTCGTCCAGTTGGTCGTCGGTGATGTTGACAGCGGCGCGCGCGGCGAGTTCCCCGCCCACATGTGCCTGCACGTTGGCGACATCGGTGACATCCCGCCCGGTTACCGGCAACACCGCGAAGCCGCGGTGAGGCTGCTGGGCGATCAAGCCTTCGGCGCGCAGGGCGAGCAACGCTTCACGCACCGGTGTGACACTGATCCCCAATTCTGCGGCCAACTGGTCCAGGCGAACGTAGGAACCCGCGGCGTAGCTGCCATCGAATATCCTCTTGCGGATCAAGCGCGCGACATCGTCGGAAAGTTGCGGTCGCGCAGCGAAATCCGGGGCAGTCATCGCCTCACACCTGATACTCGGCGAGCAGCCGCTTGCTGATGATGGACTTCTGGATTTCGCTGGTTCCCTCACCGATGAGCAGGAAGGGCGCGTCGCGCATCAACCGCTCGATCTCATACTCCTTGGAGTAGCCGTAGCCACCGTGAATCCGGAAGCTCTGCTGAGTGACTTCGGCACAGTATTCGCTGGCAAGGTATTTGGCCATGCCAGCAGCGACGTCGTTGCGCTCACCGGAATCTTTCAGTCGTGCCGCGTTGACCATCATCAGATGTGCCGCTTCGATTTTGGTTGCCATCTCGGCCAGCTGGAATGCGATGGCCTGGTGCTCGGCGATCGGCTTGCCGAAGGTGTGGCGCTGCTGAGCGTAGCGCACCGCGAGCTCGAACGCGCGAATCCCGACACCGCAAGCTCGTGCCGATACGTTGACCCTGCCGACCTCGATACCGTCCATCATCTGGAAGAAGCCCTGACCGGGGGTTCCACCGAGAATGTCGTCGGCGCTCGCCTGATAGCCGTCGAAGATGAGTTCGGTGGTGTCGATGCCTTTGTAGCCCAGCTTGTCGATCTTGCCGGGTATTACCAGGCCCGGCGCGACTTCACCGAAGCCCGTGGGCTTTTCGACCAGGAATGCGGTCAGATTGCGGTGCGGCTTGTCGGCACCTTCGTCGGTGCGCACCAACACCGCTATCAACGTCGAGCTTCCGCCGTTGGTCAGCCACATCTTCTGACCGTTGATGGTGTAGGTGCCATCCGCATTGCGTTGCGCCCGAGTCCGGATGGCGGCGACATCAGAACCCAGCTCTGGCTCCGACATGGAAAACGCGCCGCGGGACTCGCCGGTTGCCATGCGCGGCAGGAAGCGCTGCTTCTGCTCGTCGGTGCCGTGCTGGCGCAGCATGTACGCCACGATGAAGTGGGTGTTGAGCACCCCGGACACGCTCATCCAGCCCCGCGCCAGCTCCTCGACGCACAGCGCGTAGGTCAGCAGCGACTCCTCCAGACCGCCGTACTCCTGGGGAATCATCAATCCGAACAGACCCATGTCCCGCATCTGGTCGACGATGTGCTGCGGGTAGATGTCGCCGCGTTCGAGTCGCGCCGCGTTGGGAATGACTTCCTTCTCGACGAATCGCCTTACCGTCGCAATGATCTCGGTTTGGAATTCGGTGAGGCCGAGAGTCTGGGCGAGTTTGGTCATGCGGTGTCTTTTCTCTTTCGGCCGGCTCAGCAGGCGATCGTTTTCGAGCTCGTCAAGCCGGCGATCTCGGCAGTCGTCAATCCCAGATACCGGGCGAGGACGTCGCCGGTGTCCTGTCCCAGGACCGGCGCGGGCTTGGGTCCCGGATGGCTGCCGTCGATGGCGAGCGGCAATCCCGGGGCGAAATAGTCTCCGACACCGTGCTGGTGCAATCGGGAAAAGAGCGGATTTTCGGTCACCTTCGGGTCCGTGGCGACCTGCGCGAAGGTGCGGTAGCGCTCGAACAACACCGAGGTGTTCGAGAGCGCGGCTGTGATCTCGTCGGCGGTGTGGTCGGCGAACCAGGTGGCAAACAGGCCGGACAGCACGTCGCGGTACCGGTAGCGGTCGCCTTCGGAGCCGAAGTCCACGCTCAGCGCCTCAGCGAGCGCCGACACCGCGGCACCGGTGCCGGTCACTTCGACCAGGTCGCGAAAGTGCCGGCCAGTCAAGGTGACAACCATGAAGGCGACGCCGTCACGACTGGTGAAGTCCTGCCCGTACTGCCCGTAGATGGCGTTGCCCAGACGCTGGCGTTGCGTCCCATTGACCTGAGGCTCGGTCAACAGCCCCAGGTTTCCCGCGGTGGCCAGGGCGACATCCTCCAGCGCCAGACTGATCCGCGCGCCTATCCCGGACTGCTCACGGCGGCGGACCGCGGTGACCACGGCCAGCGCGGCGTACAGGCCGCAGCACACATCCCAGGCCGGCAACACGTGGTTGATCGGACCGGCATGATTGGCCGGACCGGTGACGAGCGGGAACCCGATACCCGCGTTCACCGTGTAATCCACCCCGGTGGAACCGTCGCCGCGGCCGAGCAGCTGAACATGGATGACGTCGGAACGCTCGGTCGCCAGGCGATCATGGCTCAACCAGGACAGTCCCGCGGCGTTGGTCACCACGATGCCGTCGCCCTCAACGATCAGCCGCCGGACCAGTTGCTGCCCCTCGGGCGAACGCAGATCGATGGTGGCCGAGCGCTTTCCCTTGTTCAGTCCCGTCCAGTAGATCGACGTACCGTCGGCTGCCAGCGGCCATCGCTGGACGTCCGAAGCGCCGCCGATCGGATCGACCCGGATCACCTGCGCACCAAGCTGTCCCAGCGTCATCCCGCACAGCGGTGCGGCGACGAAACTGGACACCTCCACAACGGTGAGGCCGCTCAGGGGCAACCCCGGACTGCTCATGTCGACGTCACCCGTTCGAAGACCGCGGCAAGGCCCTGGCCGCCGCCGATGCACATGGTTTCCAACCCGTAGCGCGCCTGGCGGCGATTGAGTTCGCGCGCCAAGGTGGCCAACATCCTGCCGCCGGTCGCGCCGACCGGGTGACCCAGCGAGATCCCCGACCCGTTCACGTTGGTCCGCTCGTGGTCGGCGGCGCCGAAATTCCATTCCCGCATCACCGCAAGCGCTTGCGCGGCAAAGGCTTCGTTGAGTTCGATGACGTCGATGTCGCGCAGCCGCAGGCCGGCCCTGGCCAGCGCCGCCTCGGTCGCAGGTACCGGACCGATACCCATGATGTTGGGGGCCACCCCCGCCAGCCCCCACGACACCATGCGCACCAACGGCGTCAGACCGAGTTCATCGGCTTTCTCCGGTGTGGTCACCACGCACATCGATGCCGCGTCGTTTTGCCCGCTGGCGTTGCCGGCCGTGACCGTCGCCTCCGGATCATCTTGCAGCAGAACGGGTTTGAGCTTGCTCAACGACTCCACCGACGTATCGGCGCGCGGATGCTCGTCGGTGTCGACCAATTCCTCGCCGTGCCGGGTACGCAGTGCAACCGGGATGATCTCCTCGGCCGTGATCCCGTCTTTCTGCGCGGCCACCGCCCGCTGGTGCGACCGCACGGCAAGCTCATCTTGCTCCAGACGGGAAATGCCGTACTGGCGGCGCAGATTCTCGGCGGTCTCCAGCATCCCACCCGGAACCGGATTGTGCCGGCCGCCGGCAGTGGTGCGTCCCCGCGCCAGCCCATCGTGCACCCGGATGCCTCCGCGGGCACCACCCCATCGCATATCGGTCGAATAGAAAGCGACGTTGCTCATGCTTTCGCAGCCCCCGGCGATGACGAGATCGCTGTCGCCGTGGCCCACCTGCAGACACGCCTGGATCACCGCCTGCAGTCCCGACCCGCAGCGGCGGTCGACCTGCATGCCCGGAACCGTCACCGGCAGACCGGAATCCAACGCCACCACCCGCCCGATCGCCGGCGCTTCGCTGCTGGGATAGCAGTGCCCGAGGACGACGTCGTGCACTTGCCCAGGCGCGATCCCGATTCGCTCGAGTAGCCCTTTCAGCGCGGCGACGCCCAGGTCGACCGCAGTCAGAGACTTGAACATCCCGCCGTAGCGCCCAATCGGTGTCCGCACCGGCTCACAAATGACGGTCTCACGCATGGCCACCTCTCTCACATGAATCTCCCGCCGGTGACCTCGAGAACGGTGCCCGTCATGTACGAGGACAAGTCGGAGGCCAGGAACAAGGCGACGTCGGCGACTTCGCTGGGCTCACCGGCCCGGCCCATCGGCACCTCGGCCACCTTCTGGTCCCAAATGCGTTGCGGCATAGCCTCCGTCATCGCCGAACGAATCAATCCGGGAGCTATGGCGTTGACCCGAACGCCTAGGTGGGCGAGCTCTTTGGCGGCAGCCTTGGTCATCCCGACGATGCCGGCCTTGGCCGCCGAGTAGTTGGTCTGGCCGACCAGCCCCACCTTGCCCGACAGCGAGGACATGTTCACGATGGCGCCGCGTTTGTTTTCCCGCATGATCGCCGCCGCCATCCGGGTGCCGTTCCACGTCCCCTTCACATGCACCGCGATGACCTGATCGAACTCTTCCTCGGTCATTTTGCGCATCGTCGCGTCGCGGGTGATTCCGGCGTTGTTGACCATGATGTCCAGCCCGCCGAGACGTTCGACGGCCGTGCGGACGAGAGTGTCGACGTCGGCGGCGTGCGTCACGTCGCACCGCACCGCCAGGGCGACCTGTTCACCACCCAATTGTGTGGCCGCGACTTGGGTCGCCTCGAGGTTCACGTCACCGAGCACAACCCGCGCGCCTTCGTCGACGAACCGCTGGGCGATGGCGAAACCCAGACCTTGTGCACCGCCGGTGATCACCGCAGTCCGACCGTTCAGCAACGACACCTTGATCACCCATCCTCATCTGTAGTGCTACCGCCAGGGGCCCGTCGGTCAAATATCATATTTCATATAGGATCCTGCCCTGTGCCGGGTGCTTAACCCGGGGTCGGTTGAGCTGCCCGACCCGCCGGGGTTGAGCGACAACTGCCGAACAGGAGCGTCTGCCAATGACCACCGCTGAAGTCCCCGAAGTCTCTGACACGGACTTCCCGGAGATCCTCGCCCAGACCCGCCACTTCGTCCGCACCGCGGTGGTCCCGCGCGAACAGGAGATCCTGGCCGAGGATCGCGTGCCCGATGACCTTCGCGATCAGGCCAAGAAGATGGGGCTGTTCGGATACGCGATACCCCAGCAGTGGGGCGGGCTTGGCCTCAACCTTGTCCAAGATGTCGAGCTGGCGATGGAACTGGGCTACACCTCGCTGGCGCTGCGGTCGATGTTCGGCACCAACAACGGCATCGCCGGACAGGTCCTCGTCGGGTTCGGAACCGACAAGCAGAAGGGCCGCTGGCTGGAGCCGATGGCGTCGGGCGAGGTGGTTGCCTCCTTTGCGTTGACCGAGCCCGGAGCCGGATCGAATCCGGCGGGTCTGCGGACCACAGCTGTGCGGGACGGCTCGGAAACGGACGAGGCCTGGATGATCTCCGGGCAGAAGCGCTTCATCACCAACGCTCCCGTCGCCGATCTGTTTGTGGTGTTCGCGCGCACCCGGCCGGCCGACGATCAAGGCCCCGGGATCGCGGTCTTTCTGGTTCCCGCCGACACCGCCGGCGTCGAGGTAGGTGCCAAAGACGCCAAGATGGGTCAGGAAGGCGCCTGGACCGCCGACGTCAGCTTCACCGACGTCCGCGTCGAAAGCGGCGCGCTGATCGGTGGCAGCGAAGATATCGGTTATCGAGCGGCGATGACCTCGCTGGCGCGCGGCCGGGTGCACATCGCCGCCCTCGCGGTGGGCGCCGCCCAGCGGGCACTCGACGAATCCGTGTCGTATGCGGCCACCGCGACACAGGGCGGGACGCCGATCGGGAGCTTTCAGTTGGTACAGGCGATGATCGCCGACCAGCAGACCGGGGTGCTAGCCGGCCGTGCGCTCGTCCGTGACGCCGCGCGGCTGTGGGTCACCAATCAAGACCGCAGGGTCGCGCCATCGGCGGCCAAGCTCTTCTGCACCGAAATGGCGGGCAAGGTCGCCGATCTCGCAGTGCAGATGCACGGCGGCAGCGGCTACATGCGCGGCGTTCCGGTCGAACGCATCTACCGCGACGTGCGGCTGCTGCGGCTGTACGAGGGCACCAGCGAGATCCAGCGTCTGATCATCGGCTCGAACCTCGTTAGGGCGGCACAGCGATGAGAGGCCAGCTCCAGGGCCGGCTCTGGGGCAGAGTGGCCTTCATCACCGGAGCGGCACGCGGCCAGGGCCGGGCACATGCGGTCCGGATGGCCCAAGAGGGCGCCGACATCATCGCCGTCGACATCGCCGGCAAGCTTCCGTCCTGCGTTCCGTACGATTCGGCCACTCCGGACGACCTCGCCGAAACGGTTCGCCTCGTTGAAGAAACGAACCGCAGGATCGTGGCCTCCGTTGTTGACACCCGTGACTTCGAGGCACTTCGTCAGTGCGTCGACCACGGTGTCGCCGCGCTGGGACGGCTCGACGTCATCGTGGCCAACGCGGGGATCTCGGCACCGCAGGCGTGGAACGACATCACGCCCGACGATTTCCGCGACGTTATGGAGATCAACGTGACCGGCACCTGGAACACCGTGATGGCCGGCGCGGAGAAGATCATCGAAGGGGGTCGCGGCGGCTCGATCATCCTGATCAGTTCGGCAGCCGGTATGAAACTCCAGCCGTTCATGGTGCACTACACCACCAGCAAGCATGCCGTCACCGGGATGGCCCGCGCGTTCGCCGCCGAATTGGGCAAGCATTCCATCCGGGTCAATAGCGTCCATCCGGGGCCGGTGAACACCCCCATGGGATCCGGCGACATGGTCACGGCGATAGGCAAGGCCATGGAAACCAACCCGCAGTTGTCCAACATGCTCACACCGTTTCTGCCCAGCTGGGTCGCCGAGCCGGAAGACATCGCCGACGCCGTGTGCTGGCTGGCCGGCGACGAATCGCGCAACGTCACCGCCGCCCAGATCCCCGTCGATCAGGGTTCGACCCAGTACTGATCCCCGCCGTTCTGGTCAGTCCCAACCGCCGGGCCAGGGTATGCGCCGGCGGGCCGATTGCCGTGTCCCCAGCAAATCGCGGCGCTGATAGCCGCAGCTAGTTGGATGCATGTGAAATGTGACGGCCGACACACCAGCGTAAAAGCGCAGAACCATTGGTCTCGCTTTTATCCTCTGTTTATGGGTCGGGCCCAAATGTCGATTGATGCTGCTCAGCCCCGGGTGGCTGACATAAATGATTACGTTCGTGCCGACGGCACAATTTTCTTGCCAGACGGCATGACGCTGACCTCGTTTTTCGAAGGAAACCGGGCAGCGTTCGGCGACCTTCCGGCGTACCGGTTCATCGACTACGCGAAAGAACAGGACGGGCGGGTCGTAGACCTCAGCTGGAATGGACTGTGGTCGCAGGTCCGTGCGATCGGAGCACGTCTCCAGCAGGTCAGCAAGCCAGGGGATCGGGTGGCGATCCTGGCGCCACAGGGCGTGGAGTATGTGGCAGGCTTCTTCGCCGCGGTCCATACGGGCAGGATCGCTGTCCCGCTGTTTGCGCCGACTCTGTCCGGGCACGCCGAACGGTTGACTGCGGTGCTGGCCGATGCCCTGCCCGCCGTGGTGCTCACCACCACCGCGGCCGCGGAGACGGTGCGGGAATTTCTCCGCACGCATCCACTACCCGGGCGGCCGCGGCTGATCGCGGTCGATGCGATCCCCGAGACGCTCGCTTCGATGTTCGTCGACGTGTCAGTCGGCACCCACGATGTCGCCTACCTGCAGTACACGTCCGGCTCGACGCGCATACCGGCCGGGGTGGAGATCACCCATCGTGCCGTGTGCACCAACGTGCTACAGATGATCCTGGCCGACGGGCTGGACCGGGGAATCCGCAGCGTGAGCTGGCTACCGCTGTACCACGACATGGGATTGATCATGCTCATGTTCCCGGCATTGTGCGGTGGATACCTCGTGCTGCTGGATCCCATCGCATTCGTTCGCCGGCCTTACCGATGGATCAAGCAGCTCAGCATGGAAGCGGCCCATGGCCGGACCTTTGCGGCCGCGCCGAACTTCGCCTACGAGTTAGCGGCAGAACGGGGACTACCCCCGCACGGCGACACCATCGACTTGACGAACGTTGTCGGCCTGCTCAACGGCTCCGAGCCGGTGACGATTGCGGCCATCGAGAAATTCACCAAAGCGTTCGCGCCCTATGGTCTGCCCGCGACGGCCGTCAAGCCGTCCTACGGGATGGCCGAGGCGACGCTGGGGGTGGCCACCGTCGCCACGGATGCCGCGTCCAGCGCTGTTTACCTGGACCGTGCTCAGCTGGCCGCCGGGCGCGCAGTGGTCGTCACACCGCAAACCGAAGGTGCAGTCGCCTACGTCTCATGTGGCCACCCGCTCCCGGAGGTGTGGGCGGTGATCACCAGTTCGGACGGTGCCGAGGTCCCTGACGGTACCGTCGGGGAAATCTGGCTGCACGGCAACAACGTCGGCCGCGGATACTTCGGACGCGAGGAAGAAACACAACGCACGTTCGGCAACAAACTCCAGGCTCGGCTCGAGCAGGGTAGCCACGCCGAGGGGGCCGCGGACAACGGCTGCTGGCTGGCTACCGGTGACCTCGGTTTCTACATCGACGGCGAGCTGTATCTGACGGAGCGGATCAAGGACCTCATCATCATCGATGGTCGCAACCACTACCCGCACGACATCGAGGCCACCGTCGGTCAGGCATCACCCACCATCCGGGCCGGCTATGTGGCCGCGTTCTCCGTTCCCGCTGAGGCCCTCGATTCGCCGAGCGGCAACGCCGGAGAGCAGCTCGTTATCGTCGCCGAACGTGCCGCGGGCGTGGGGCGCGCTGACCCGGGCCCGATCGCGGCGGCCGTGCGGGCAGCGGTCTCGCGCGAGCATCACATCCGGGTCGCCGACCTGCGGCTGGTCGCCGCGGGCACCATCGCCCGCACCACCAGCGGCAAACTCGCCCGCAGGGCCTGCCGAGCCGACTACCTCGCCGGGCAGTTCAGCCGCTGACCGAGATTTCCATGCTCACAGAGTCGGGGGCCTGAGCACAACCGGCTCAGTTGATCAGCTCCAAGGTCCCCAGGTCACGGATCGCCTGACAGCCCCGCCGCAGCATGGTGAGCACCATGTCGTCGCCGCGCTCGGTGGCGGTGGCGAAGGCGAACCCCAGGGCCGATATCAATAGCGCCTGTGGCACCCCGAGACGGTAATCACGCCAACATGTTTCGCGGTCATAATCGGCGACGCCGTAGCCGGTCAACGTTCGGTGGTAATCGGCTACTAGGTCTTCTTCGATGGTCGCACGCAGTGGCGAATCCAGGCTGGTTGCCGCGAAGTACGCGAGATCCCTGGTCGGCAGGCCCACGCCGAGCGTCTGCCAGTCGACCACGCTCACCCGGCTCAGGTCGGGATCGAACAGCATGTTGTCCAGGCGATAGTCACCGTGCAGCAAGGCGAACCGGTCCCGTTCGGCAAGCAGCCATGGCGTCACCAATCCCATTGCCGTAGTGAATGTCTCGCGGTCATCGGCGCTGAGCCGATCACCGAGCTTCTCCAGCGTGATCTCGGCGCTCATCTTCGCCACCTCACCCAGGCCCGTCGCGGACGCTTCGTCCGGGCGCGCGAACGCGATGCCGGGAAAATCCAGCCATACCGGATCGCACCAGCTGGGCGCGTGTAAGCCGGCCAGGGCGATGACCGCCAGGCGTGCCTCCTGCTCGCCGCATCCCGCGATCTGATCGCCCTGCACCGCGGGTGCCTGATCGGCGAGCAAAAGTGCGTAATCCATGGCGTCGTCCGAAATTTCGCAGTAGAAGCACTGCGGCGTCGGCACCCGCACCCGGTCGGCCACCGAGGCATAGAACGCGCATTCGCTGCGATAGCCGATGGTGACCCGGTCGCGCACGGTGTCGTCCTGCGCCGGCAGCTTGATCACAAAGGTTTGCGGCAGATCGGCAGAATCGGTCGCATATCGGGCCGTCACGCGAAAGGTCGCCCCGGTCTGTCCGGTGCCGATGGCCACCACGTCCACGTCGGAAACCTCGACAGGGCTGCGACGTTCGCTCAGCGCGGCCGACAACCATTCGGGGGTCACGTCGTCGGGATACCGCGGAATCGACACCACAGCACTCATCGCGAACCACATCCGGCAATCACAAGCAACACGCCTCCAGCGCTCAGACAGCTCTGCCAATTGACAAACTGTAAGGCATACGGCAAGACCCTCTAAAGGTGACCTAGCCGGCGCGAATCCGCCACTGGGCAGCCTGGTGCTGCTGTGTCCAGAATTCGTCGAAACGTCCACCCGCGGTGAGCAATTGGTCGACGGCACCGTCCTCAACCACCCGGCCGTTGTCGAGGAAGAGGACGCGGTCGGCATGTCGAATGCTGGCCAGCCGATGGGCGACGATCACTTGGGTGCGGGATTGCGGGTCGGCGGTGAGTGCGTCCACCACCGCGGCCTCGTTCTCGGTGTCCAGGGCGCTGGTCGCCTCGTCGACCAGCAGTATCGGTGCGGGTTTGAGCAGGGCGCGGGCGATGCTGACCCGTTGGCGTTCGCCGCCCGATAGCGCCGAGCCGGCTTCACCGACGATCGTGTCGGCACCGTCGGGCAGCCTGTCGGTGAGTTCGTCGACCCGCGCCAGGGCCACCGCCCGGGCAAACTGCGCGTCGCCGGCGCCGGGATCTCCGGCCAAGACGTTGTCGCGGATCGTCCCCCCGAACAGGTAGGGATGTTGGAACACGACGCTGCTGGCCGCCCGCCGGGCTTCGGCATTCAGCGTCGCGGCGTCGACACCATCGATTCGGACGCGGCCACGAGTGGGCTCGTGCAGGCCGGCGATCAGCGCCAGGATGGTGCTCTTTCCCGAGCCGGACGGTCCGACGATGGCCGTCGTACTGCCCGGCTCCAGCGAGAAACTCACCCCGTCGAGCACCGGTTCAGTTGTGCCGTCGTAGCTGAAGACGACGTCGTCGAACTCGATGCGGGGGGCAGCGGGACCGTCGGGCAAGCTGGCAGCTTCGGCATTCACCAGCGGCGCGGTGAGCACGCAACGGATGCGGTCGAGCGTGGCGCGGGTGCTCTCGAGGGCCGGTGCCAGCTCGCTGATGGTGGTGAACGGCTCCAGGTAGCGGACGATCACCACGATCAGCGCGACGGCCTGGGCCACCGTGAGCGTTCCGTTCGCGGTCAGCAGTGTGGTCGCGCCCGCCAGCAGGATGAGGGCCAGCTGGCTGGCCAGGCTGAACAGCAGCTGGCCCGGAACCTGCATGGACAGCAAGCGCATCGTCGCGCCGTGCTGTGCGGCAAGCGCGTCGCCGACCAGGCTTCTTGCCGGCTCGACGCGACGCGCGGCGCGCAAGGCCTGCTGGGTGCGGGCGAACTCGATGATGCGCTCGGTGAGCGCGGTATTGGCTTGGGCGGCCGCGGTGTCGGCACGCCGCGCCAGTCGTGCCGATCCCCACAATGCGCCCAGCAGCAGGGGCACGCCGGCCAGGGCCGCCACGCCGAGCTGCCAGGAGACCGCCAGCAACGCCAGCGCAATGGCCGCCGGCAGCAGAATGGCGGAGGTCAACGGCGTCAGCAGGTTGACCACCAGACCGACGAGTTCTGGCCCGGTAGCGGCGATCGCCTGTCGTGCCGTCGCGGTGTGCTCGGCGGTGAACCAGTCCAGTCGCACGCCGGGAAGCCGGTCCGCCACGTCGTGCTGGGTGTGGTCGAGCACGGCGAAACCCAGATCGAAGCCGGTGCGCGCGGTTGCGGTGTCGATCACCCACCCGGTCACGGCGGCTGCGGTGAGCCAGCCCAGCCAGACCAGCGCGCGCTGCGGTGCGTCGCTGAACAGCGCCCCCACCAGTGGGACAAGCAGCACCGTGGCCACCGCCCGCACCACCACGGAGACCAACGCCAGCACGGCGTAGGCAACCACCTTGGCGCGGCGATCCTCCGGGACGAGGCGTAACCAGGTCCGTATCATCGCGCAACCTCCTGAGCTGTTGTGACCGGCACCGGGTCGCGAGAACCGCTCTCCCACAATCGCCGGTACCGTCCGTCGGCGGCCAGCAACTCGTCGTGGGGGCCGCGTTCGGCGATGCGGCCGTGGTCGAGCACGACGATCTGGTCGGCTCCGGTGACAGTGTGCAGTCGATGGGCGATCACCAGCACGGTGCGATCTCGGGTCAGCCGGTTAAGCGCTTGCTGTACAAGGTATTCCGACTCTGGGTCGGCAAACGCCGTGGCCTCGTCCAGGATCAGAACCGGGGTATCGGCGAGGATCGCACGGGCGATGCTGAGCCGTTGACGTTCCCCACCCGAAAGCCCGCTTCCGGCTCCCAGCACGGTGTCATAGGCTTTCGGCAATCGCATGATGCGGTCGTGAATTTGCGCCTCGCGCGCCGCGGCCTGGACTTGGGCCGCGGCGGCATCGGGGACGGCCAGCGCGATGTTCTCGGCAACGGTGCCGTGCACGAGCTGCGTTTCCTGCAGCACGAAACCGACTCGCGCATAGAGCTCGTCGGCGGTCATCGACCGAATGTCTTGCCCGCCAACGCGTATCGCGCCTTGCTCGACATCGTGGAACCGGGCCAGCAGGGCGGCCAGCGTCGACTTCCCGGATCCCGACGGGCCGACGAGCGCTGTGACAGTGCCGGGCCGCAGCGTCAGCGACACATCCTGGATCACCGGAACGCCGGGGCGGTACCCGAAACTGACATGGTCGAACACCACCGTCGCCGACGAGTCATCTCTGGGCGCTTCTTGCCTTCGCACCGCGAGTTCGGGTTCGTCGAGAGTGTTCTGCAGTCGCCGGGCGGCCAATATCCCGGCGCGGATGCCGCCAAGGCCGTAAGCGATACCGAGCAGCCGTGCGCCGAATGTGGTGCCCAGCAATAAAAACGGCAACAGATTCACCGGATCCATCCGGCCGGTGACGACCAGCAAGGTGCCGGTGAAAGCGATGAGCCACAGGAACGTCGAGGGACGGGTGACCAGATCCATGAGGGTTTTCTTGCCGGCCAGCGGACGCTGCCAGGCGACCAGAAACCCGACGTACTCGTCCAGGCGCCGGCGGAAACTCGATGCGGCCGCACCGCCGAAGACGCGAATGACCGGCTGGCCCTCCAGGTACGCGCCGGCCTCGCCGCTCATCCTCTCGGCCCAGCGCTGCGATTGAGGGATGCGCGGGCCGGATTGAATCGTGATCGACGACGTCATCACCAGGTAGACCAGGACGGGCACGAACAAGACCAGTGCCACCCGCCAGTCGACGGCGAACAGATAGACCAGCACCGCGACCGGCGCGACGACCGCGGCGACCGCGTCCGGGATGGCATGGGTGACCAGATAGTGCAATGCCAGCGTGTCGTCCTGCACCAGCTGTTTGATCGAACCCGACCCGCGGGCGGTGAACCAGCCCAGCGGCAACCGGGACAGCTTGTGCAACAGTCGCGAACGCAAGTCGCCGGCAAACCGCGCATCGACGACGTGCAGCCACAGGGTGAGGACAGCACCGAGCACGGTGCCCAGGCCCAACAGCGCGACGGCCGCGATCCCGATGTCCCACAGGCGGGACGCCTGCGACCCGGACACCAGTAGCCGGCCCAGCTCGACCAGCAGCACGAACGGCGCCAGCTGCACCAGCGTGATCACCGCTTGCAGCACACCGGAGAGAATCAGCGCTTTTCGCAGCGGCGCGAGCAACCGACCGGCGCCCTGCGCACGCCAACTGCCGCGGGACGGCCGGGCGGGCGCTTCCTGGGACAGCGGCTCCGACGAAGCCTGCTGTGTCGCATTGCCTTTCGGTACGCCGTCACTGGGCGCGACGCTGTTGGGTGCGTCCGGCTCGTCACCGCGGCGGGTGCCCATCGCTTTACCGGCACTCCAATAGGCCTGGGCGTGTACCACCGACTTGGGAAAACCGAACTCATCGCGCAGCCGGGTGCGCACGTGCTTGAGCGTGGTGGCCTCAGGCGTCGCCCATGCATACCAGTCGGACCAATCTCGGCTCTCGATCGCCGCGGCAAGCGATTTCTCGTCGCGGCGGGCCACCCAATGCACGCGCAGCCGAGGATGCTGCACCAGCGGGATCAAAGTGTCGTTGTCGTCGTGTTGCTCGAGGTACACCTCGATCGGGACATCGTCGGGGACCGTTCCGATGATCCCGTTGATCCCCGGGATCGACGCCGAGTCACCGATCAGCAGGTAGCCGGCCGGCTGCTCGTCGGGTACGTCGAAACGCGACGAGCCCATCAGCGACATCACCGCGATCGTGGCGCCAGGCCCGACGGTGCGCGCCCACCGCGACGCCGGGCCAGCCGGGTCGTGCAGCACGATGTCGACCGCGAAGCGGCCGGCGGGAACGTCCGCCTCGGAAATCGTGTAGGCGCGCTGGAATTCGGTTGCCGATCCATCCGGGTCGGGAAACCAGAACCGCAGCCACCCCGCGGGTTCGGCCTGGGCGTCTTCGAACAACGTCGGCGACACCATCCGGACCCGGACGAAATGTGGTGCGATGAGGACGGTTTCGATCACCGTTGCGGTGTGGTCGCGGGCACCGAAACTTCGCAACATCACACCCTGGAACCCGCGTGCCATCAGTGGTCCTCTCCCGCGGCGCTCAGCTCCGCGACAACCTCGCCGATCGGACGGCCCGGCGACAGCACCGCGACCAGGCCCCGGATCGATGCGGCCAGCAGCAGCCGCACGAATTCTGAACTCGACACCTGCGGCAGCGCGGCGTGGACGGCACCCAGCTGCGCGTGAGCGGCCAACCGGTCGGCGGCAGCGTCGCGTTCCACCGCGAAACCACTGGCCCGGTCTCCGCCGGTTGCGTTGGCGTTGCTCTCTTCCCGAGCGGCCAGGCTGATCGCCAGTGTGGCGACCGCGCTGCTCAACACCATGGCGGCGTCCGCGGAGTACCCGCGCCGGCCCAGCGCCTCGACCTCTTCACTCAGCAACCGCGCGCCCGCATCGCCGCGCGGAAACAACACTTGGAGATAGGACGCCAGCCCGGGGTGCTCGGCGGTGAAGTCCCGCAGCTGCAGACCGAATGACAGCAGGTGCTGTTCGGTATCTGCACTCGGGTCATCACGCAGGTCGAGTTCGGCGAGCAGGCTCTCGCCGACCAGCCGCTCGAGCTCCCACCTGCCTTCGACATGCCGGTACAAGGCGGTCGCCGATACCCTGAGCCGCGCCGCGACCGCGTTGATGCTCACCCGTCGCATCCCCAGGTCGCGGCCCACCCGGACGACGTCGTCCAGGGCGATAAGCGGGGGTCGCCCTCCCTGACGAGACACAACGGTTTGCATCTGGCACCACACTCCGACTCGGTAAGTTACCACAAACTAAGGGTTGCCTTACCTTTGGTCAACCTTGGGTCCCGGTTGGCCGGTCGGCATCATGCTGGTCTGCGGCGCCGTCAGCCGATGTCGGGGCAGGTGCCGGGGCCGGTCCAACATGAGCCGGGCGAATCAGCACGTACGTCTTGGCGGAATCCGCACGGACAAAGTGCGCAAGGGGGTGTGTGAGTTCACGACATCGTTCACACCTGTCTCGGGACATCGTTCACAGCCGAGGACAAGGGTTGAGCGATGGGAATGCCGCAGCTGGTCGTCACGGCCGTGTTGGTCGAAGGACGTAGTAAAAGTGAGGTTGCCCGCGAGTACGGGGTCTCGCGACGCTGGGTGATTACCCTCGTTCAGCGCTACCTGACCGAGGGCCAGGCCGGTCTGCAACCCCGCTCACGGCGACCGCTACACAGCCCGGGGCGTACCGCACGACACCTCGAAAATGAGATCGTCGAGCTCCGCAAGGAACTCGAGCGCAATGGACATGAAGCCGGCCCCGCCACGATCGCGTTTCACCTCCAGCAACGCCACAGCACCAGCCCTGCAGTATCGACGATCTGGCGGATCCTCTGCGCCTGAGGCTTTGTCACCCCCCAGCCGCACAAACGCCCCAAGAGCAGCTACATCCGCTTCCAGGCCGAACAACCCAACGAACGCTGGCAACTCGACATCACCCATTGGGCACTCGCCGACGGCACCGATGTCGAGATCCTCAACATCCTCGACGACCATTCCCGGCTCTGCTTAGGCAGCGACACCCAACCCGTGTTCAAAGCCCACGACGTGGACCGCAGCTACCGCAAAGCCGCCGCCGCCCACGGCAATCCGGCCAGCCTGCTCAGCGACAACGGAGCCGTCTTCACCGGCCGCTACCGCGGCACCGGCCGAGTCGCCCTTGAAGTCACCCTGCACGCCCACGGCATCGGCTTCCGCCACTCCCGCCCCTACCATCCGCAGACCTGCGGCAAGGTCGAACGCTTCCACCAGACCCTCAAAAAATGGCTCACCCACCAAAGCCCCGCCCGGACCGTCGCCCAACTACAAGTCCAGCTCGACACCTTCGCCACCTACTACAACACCGTCCGACCCCACCGCGCGCTCGGACGGCGCACCCCGCAACAGGCCTACCTGGCAAGGCCCAAAGCAACCCCGACCGGCATCCCCCTGCACAGCGGCGCCTACCGCATCCGCCACGACCGCATCGACAGCAACGGCAAGCTCACCCTGCGCCACAACAGCCGCCTCCACCACATAGGAATGGGCCGCAGACACGCCGGCACCAACGTCCTGATATTGGTCCACGACCTACACATCCGGGTCCTGACCAACAACGGCCAACTACTGCGAGAACTCCAACTCGACCCGACGAAAAACTACCAACCACAAACAAAACCGTGAACGATGTCCCAAGACACCTGTGCACGATGTCCCGAGACATCACAAAAGTGCGCAAGGGGGGACTCGAACCCCCATGTCCGAAGACACTGGAACCTAAATCCAGCGCGTATCCCAATTCCGCCACTTGCGCGTGAGCGTCTTACAGAGTACCGCGCGGTACCTTCAAGGGGTGCCCACTGTCCGTCGTCACAGGCCCGCGCTGATTGCACTGGTGATCATCGCGGCCTGCGGTTGCCTGGCCCTGGGCTGGTGGCAGTGGTCTAGGTTTCAGTCGTCCTCGGGCACATTCCAGAACCTCGGCTACGCGCTGCAGTGGCCGCTGTTCGCCTGGTTCTGCGTCTACGCGTATCGCAAATTCGTCCGGTATGAAGAAGCGCCGCCGGAGCCGCGGAAGCACGGCGATGTCACCGAAATACCTGCCGGACTGCTGCCCGAGCGTCCCCGGCCCGTGCCGCAACCGCCCGACGATCCCGCGCTGCAGGAGTACAACGCCTACCTGGCCGCGCTCGCCAAGAACGATGCCGAAAAGCAGAACAGGACCACCGCATGACCACACCCGAGACACCCGGAGCAGCAGCGTCCGCAGCTCCCGTCGACAAGATCCGCTCCGCTTTGCTCGGCTACCGGATCATGGCGTGGACGACGGGTCTTTGGCTCATCGCACTGTGCTACGAGATCGTCTCGCACCTTGCCTTCCACCACGAGATCCAATGGATCGAGGTGGTGCACGGCTGGGTGTATTTCATCTACGTGCTGACCGCGTTCAATCTGGCGGTCAAGGTCAGGTGGCCTATCGGCAAAACCATCGGTGTCCTGCTGGCCGGCACCATCCCGCTACTGGGCATCATCGTCGAGCACTTCCAGACCAGAGACATCAAGGCACGTTTCGGGGTCTAGGGGCCGCCGAGCGCGCGCAGTGCCGGCAGCAGCAGGGCCAGCGCGCGACCACGATGCGAGATCGCGTCCTTCTCCGCCGGACTGAGCTGCGCTGCGGTGCAGTCGTACCCGTCAGGAATGAAGACCGGGTCGTAGCCGAACCCGCCGTCGCCGCGGGCCTCGCGGGCAATCGCGCCCGGCCACTCCCCGCGGACCACCACTTCACCGGACGCCGAGACCAGCGCACAGGCGGACACGAACGCCGCACCGCGCCGCTCGTCGGGCACGTCACGCAACTGGGCCAGCAGCAGCACGGTATTGCCGGCGTCGTCGCCGTGGTTGCCCGACCAGCGCGCCGACAGCACGCCGGGCATCCCGTTAAGCGCGTCCACTTCCAGCCCGGAATCGTCAGCGACGCTGGGCAATCCCGTCGCGGCGAACGCATCCCGCGCCTTGGCCAGCGCGTTGTCCTCGAAAGCCGCACCAGTTTCGGGCGCTTCGTCGACGGGCGCCACGTCGTTCAGCGACGCCAACGTCAACCCGGTCAGGCCGGCACCGTCGAGCACCCGGCGCAGTTCGGCCAGCTTCTTGGGGTTACGGCTGGCGACCAGAAGCCGAGTCAGCTGCCGAACGCCTTCGGCGGAAGAGGACCTTCGGGCAGCACACCCGGATACGGCCGCTCCAGTGCTTCGCGCTGTGCGGCGAACAACTCGTCGCATGCGGCCAGCGCCGCGTCAAGCAGTTTGTCCAACGTCGAACGCGGGAACGTCGCGCCCTCACCGGTGCCCTGGACCTCCACCAGAGTCCCGGTGTCAGTGGCGACGACGTTCATGTCGACCTCGGCCCGGGAGTCTTCTTCGTAGGGCAGATCCACCCGGATCCTGCCGTCGACCACGCCGACACTGACCGCCGCGATCGCACACGACAATGGCCTGGGGTCCGAGAGCCGGCCCGCCGCCGACAGGTAGGTCACCGCGTCGGCCAACGCCACATAGGCGCCCGTGATGGCCGCGGTCCGGGTGCCGCCGTCGGCCTGCAACACGTCGCAGTCGACGGCAATTGTGTTCTCCCCCAGCGCCGCCAGGTCGATGGCCGCCCGTAGGGACCGGCCGATCAGCCGGCTGATCTCCTGGGTACGCCCGCTGAGCCGCCCTTTCACCGATTCGCGGTCAGAGCGAGTGTGGGTGGCCGACGGCAGCATCGCGTACTCCGCGGTCAGCCATCCCAGCCCCGATCCCTTGCGCCAGCGTGGTACCCCCTCGGCGACACTGGCGGTGCACATGACCTTGGTGTGGCCGAATTCGATCAGTACCGAACCTGCGGGGTGGTCGGTGAACCCTCGGGTGATGACGACGGGGCGAAGCTCGTCGTCGAGGCGGCCGTCTTCTCGTTTGGACACGACGCCACCCTAACGTGATTCGCTCAGACCCTTTCAGAGCGGCGGACATCGAACGTCTCACCGCACACCACCGCGTGCACGGGACCATCGAACTCGGCCTTGGCCTCGCTGATCACGTCCTCGCGCGAGGTCCAGGGCGGGATGTGCGTCAGCAACAGCTCACGAACGCCGGCCTGTGCCGCAGCCCTCCCCGCCTCAGTGCCGGACAAATGCAGAGCGGGCGGACGCGCCTCCGAATGGGTCCAGGAAGCCTCGCAGAGGAAAACATCGGCGCCGCGAGCCAGTTCCACGAGCTGATCGCAGACTCCGGTGTCGCCGCTGTAGACGAATGAGGCGCCGGAGGGATCGGTGACCCTCATGCCGTAGGACTCGGTCGGGTGAGCGACCACCCGCGGCACCACGGTGAGCGCACCAAAGGCCACCGGCTCCCCGTCAACCCAGTGCCGAACATCGAAGATGTCCGAGCAATCGTCGATCTCACCGCCGTAGGGTGACGACGCGGCTCCCAACCGCGACCAGGTGTCACTGGGGCCGTACAGCAACGCCTTGCCGTCGGGCCGCGACGGGTGGTATCGGCGCCACACGAACAGTCCGGGCAAATCCAGACAGTGGTCAGCGTGCAGATGAGTCAAAAGCACGTGCACCGAGCTCGGATCGGCGTAGCGCTGCAGCGCTCCGAGCACGCCACCGCCGAAGTCGAGGGCCAGCGGCGGGCTGTCCGGTGCCCGGAGCAGATAACCGGAGGCAGGCGAATCCGGGCCGACCACGCTGCCGGAGCAGCCGAGCACGGTTATTCGCACGGACACTACTGTGCCATGCCCGATAGCACGATGACGAAAACATTGCCGCATTGGTGTGATCAGAATCTCGCCGCAAGTTAGCGGCTGTGGAAGCGCTGAACTGGTCGAACACCGGTCACCGCGGGACCCAGGAACCGGGCCGCCAGCTTGGTGAATGCCTCGGGGTCGCCGGTAGCTTCGAAGACCCGAGTGGCGGGCGGCGCGTCGTGAGGACGCAGCAGGTCTTGCTCGGTGAGCACCCGGACGACTTCCTTGGCGGTTTCCTCGGCGCTCGAGACCAGCGTGACATTCTCGCCCATCGCCAGTTGGATCAAACCGGACAGCAGTGGGTAGTGCGTGCATCCAAGCACCAACGTGTCGACCTGCGCGCGCTGCAGCGGCTCGAGATAGCCTTCGGCGAGTCCGAGCACCTGACGGCCACTGGTCACGCCACGCTCAACGAAGTCGACGAACCGGGGGCAGGCCACCACGGCGATCTCGGTGTCGCGGGCGGCGGCAAATGCGTCCTGGTAGGCGTGCGAGGTGATGGTCGCCTGCGTTCCGATGACCCCGATGCGGCCGTTGCGGGTGGTGGCGACCGCACGGCGCACCGCCGGCAGGATCACCTCGATGACGGGCACGTCGTAGCGCTCGCGGGCATCCCGCAGGCACGCCGCAGACGCCGTGTTGCAGGCGATCACCAGCGCCTTGACACCACGGCTGACCAGATCGTCACCGATGGCCAATGCGTGCGCGCGGACTTCGGGGATGGTGAGCGGACCGTAGGGGCCATTACCGGTGTCGCCGACGTAGACGATGTCCTCGTCCGGCAGTTGGTCGATGATGGCCCGCGCGACGGTCAGCCCCCCGACGCCGGAGTCGAAGACGCCGACGGGCGCCTGGGGTCCCCGCCTGTCGCCAGGGGATGGCGAGCTCATGTCTTGGGGCGCCGCGAAGCCGTGCCCGCCTTGGCGGCTGCACGGGCCTTGCGTTCCGGCGCGGACAACATATACGCGGCCACGACGCCGGCGATCGCTCCGCACAAATGGCCCTGCCACGAGACGCCGCCGCAGCTGCCCAGCACCGGCATGGCGCCGAGCAGGATGCCGCCGTACGCGAACAACACCAGCAGTCCGACGACGATGTCGGAGAATCGGCGCACGAATATGCCGAACACCACCAGGAACGCCAGCCATCCGAAGATCAGGCCGGAGGCCCCGATGTGGTCGGTGGGGCCGCAGGTGCTGCCCATGTTGCCGATGAGCCAGGTGCCGAAGCCGCCCAGGATCCACACGATCGTGGTGGCCCAGACGAACCGGGACAATCCGGCCAGCGTCATGAGAAATCCCAGCACCAGGAGCGGGACGGTATTGGCCATCAGGTGTTGCCAGCTGGCGTGCAGTACCGGCGCGAAGATGATGCCCGACAGGCCGTCGGCCTGCAGTGGCCTGATGCCGTTGGCGTCCAGCGAATGTCGCTTCAGTTGGTCGATCAGCTCGACGAGGTAGAGCAGCGCCACGAAGGTGAGGATGGTGGCGCCACCAACCACCCACTGGGGCCGCTTCTTGGGCTGGGTTGTCGGTGCGCCGGGGTGTCCCTTCGGCGTGGTCTTACCCATAGCTGACCTTCCAGAGCGTCCTCGGCATCGTCCAGGCTACCGGTGCAGCCGCCGGCCGATCGGGTCTGTTCCTCAGCCGAACGCTCCGGGCAACGTGGCGCGGTAGGTCGGTACCCCGGCTACCGATTCGGCGGCGAGCACACCCAGCAGCACCGCACGTGCCAGGCAATCGGCCGCGGCGACACCCACCTCGGTGGCCAGCGCCGTCTCCGGAGAGAAAGCGGCAGGGACGTCGGCCGGCGGCGCCACCTCTACCGCCCCGGTGGCCACTGCGAACACCGTGTCGCCATCGAGCGGGGTGTGTGCCGGCCGGATGGCGCGGGCCAGGCCATCCTGGGCAGCGATCGCGACGCGCCGACACGCGTCCCGGCTCAGCGCGGCGTCGGTCGCAACCACCCCGATGGTGGTGTTCAGCGGGTTGTCCAGCGGGCTCGACGGTGACGGCAACCGCGCGAAGGCGTCGATCTGCTCGGCCGGCGGCGGCGTCAGCGCGAACTCCGCGGTCAGGTCCGCCATCCAGGGCAGACCGGTGGCCCGGTCGACGACGTCGCCCGCGGAGTTCACCACGACGACCGCCCCGACGGTCACGCCGCACGACAGTGCCGTCGAGGCCGTCCCGACGCCACCCTTGAGAACCCCGGCCCGCGCCCCCACCCCGGCGCCGACGGTCCCGAGGGCCATCGCTGCGCCTTCGTTGCCGACGGCGCTTTCACAGGCCAGGTAGCCGAACTCAGCCGTCGGGCGGCACTCCCAGCCGCCGACTGGCAAATCGAAGATCACCGCACCGGGAACGATGGGTACCACCCCGCCACCGATCGCTAACCCGCGACCGTGTTCTTCCAGCCAGCGCATGACGCCGTCGGCGGCGGCCAGACCGTAGGCGCTACCGCCGGCGAGCAACACCGCGTCGACGAACCGCACGGTGTTGGCCGGGTCCAGCAGGTCAGTCTCCCGGGTACCGGGCGCACCGCCGCGGCAATCGACCGCACCGACGGTCCCGGGCGGGGTCAGCACGACAGTAACGCCGCAGGCCCAACCGGCCCCCAGTGACGCGTCGGGGTCCAGTCGGTGATACTGGCCGACGCGGATACCGCCGACGTCGGTGATGGAATTCATCCGGCCGGCTTCCGCGTCAGCGCCAGCACCAGGTACTCCTGCAAGACGGTCAGCCACTGGTAAACGTCGAAGTGCACGGCCAGCGGATGGTCAGCCGGCAGCCGGTCCGGGCCCTGCGGCCCGATCTCGAGCATGACTCCCAGGCTCAGCCGGATGTCGTTAACCGCCGCGGTCCAGGCGTTCGCGTCTTCCTCAGTCAGCTCAAACCGGCCGCTGTCCGGCACGGTATCCAGCAAGCGCTGTGCGGCAGCACGTTTGGCGTTGATGATCTCCGGCTCATGCAGGCTGCGCAGTGCAGCGTTGAGGCTGTCCGACACGTCCGGGGACGACGGTTCATCGTCATCATGTTTGTAGAAATCGGGCAGCAGCCGGCGCAGCGTCGGATCTTTTGGAGGTTCTGAGTTTCCGGTCTTTATGCCGGTGATCTCTTCGAGTTCGTCTGCCGGCGAGGAAGATTCACGCTCATCGAGCAAGCCGATCATCGCGCTGGCGAGGTTCTTGAGCAGGGCGGCCTCATGCGAGGCCAAGGCGGACCTGATACGGGGACCGTTCGCGGTCTCGACGCGCTTCCATTTGCGCACAGGGAATCGCCGACGCCCTCGAATCTCACCGGTCCTGCTGCATCGTCGCCCATAAACCGGCGGCATGCAGCTTGGACACGTCGACTTCCATGGATTCCCGGCTCCCGGCTGACACCACTGCCTTTCCTTCGTTGTGCACCTGCAGCATCAGCTTGGTGGCATGCGGCTCGCTGTATCCGAACAACTTCTGGAACACATATGTGACGTAGGTCATCAGGTTGACGGGGTCATCCCACACGATGGTGACCCATGGACTGGCCGTGACGTCTACCGGGGCGGATTCACGTTGCCCGGTGGTGCCCGGCTTAGTGGGCGCTGACGCAACAACCATGGCCTACACGATACCGAGCCAGAGGTGACGATACCGAGCCAGTGGTGACGATACCGTGATGGCATGAATGACCCGGTGGTCACTGGGCTGCTAACCGACAGGTACGAGTTGACGATGTTGGCAGCGGCGCTGCGAGACGGCACCGCTGATCGCCGGACCACCTTCGAGCTGTTCGCCCGCCGACTGCCCAACGGTCGCCGTTACGGCGTGGTCGCCGGCACCGGCCGGCTACTGGAAGCGTTGCCGCAGTTCAGCTTCGATGACGACGCCGGTCAGTTACTGGCGCAATTCCTCGACCCGGACACGTTGGGCTACCTACGCGATTTCCGGTTCGGCGGCGATATCGACGGATACGCCGAAGGCGAGCTGTACTTCCCCGGGTCCCCCGTGCTGTCGGTGACCGGCAGCTTCGCCGAATGCGTGGTGCTCGAAACGCTGGCACTGTCGATTTTCAACCACGACACCGCCATCGCCTCCGCAGCGGCGCGCATGGTCAGCGCGGCCAGGAAACGCCCGCTGATCGAGATGGGATCACGACGAACCCACGAAAGTGCGGCGGTCGCCGCGGCTCGCGCCGCCTATATCGCCGGCTTCGTGGCGTCGTCCAACCTGGAGGCCCAGCGTAGATACGGAATACCCGCGGAGGGCACCTCCGCGCACGCGTTCACCATGCTGTACGCCCGCGCGGACACGCCCCCTGAAATGACTGAACTGGCCGCATTTCGTGCCCAGGTCAGCGCGCTAGGCGCGGATACCACGCTGCTGGTGGACACCTACGACGTGACGACCGGCGTGGCCAATGCCGTGGCCGCCGCCGGAGAGCGGCTCGGTGCGGTCCGCATCGACTCCGGCGAACTGGGAGTGCTGGCCCGTCAGGTGCGTGACCAGCTCGACCGGCTGGGAGCCACCCGGACCCGCATCGTGGTATCCGGCGATCTCGACGAGTTCTCCATCGCCGCGTTGGGTGCCGAGCCGGTGGATAGTTACGGCGTCGGCACGTCGCTGGTGACGGGCTCGGGCGTGCCGACCGCGAACATGGTCTACAAACTGGTCGAAGTGGACGGCATGCCGGTGCAGAAGCGCAGCAGCCGCAAGGAATCCCACGGGGGGCGCAAGGAGGCGCTGCGCCTGTCCCGCCCGACCGGCACCATCCTCGAGGAGGTGGTGTACCCGGCGGGCTGTCCGCCCGTCGTCACCGAACCGTTCCGGATGTTGACCATCCCGCTGGTCCGCGGCGGAGAGGTGGTGTGCAAACCGAAGCTGGCCGCGGCGCGCGAGCTGGTAGCTTCCGGCCTGCAGAGCCTGCCGTGGGAGGGTTTGAACTTATCGCACGGCGAGCCTGCGATCCCGACGACGCAGATCCCGGCCGGGCGAAGCTGACGCCCGGCGCCGCCGAAAGAGCAAAGAGAGTGACCACGTCCGACGTGTCCGTATCCGTGCCCGAGCTGCTGGCCATCGCCGTGGCGGCGCTCGGCGGCAGCGAGCGCAGCGGCCAGCTGGAAATGGCCGCTGCCGTCGCCCAAGCCTTCGAAACCGGTGAGCACCTCGTCGTGCAGGCCGGCACCGGCACCGGCAAGTCGCTCGCGTATCTGGTCCCCGCGATCGTCCGCGCGCTCAGCGACGACTCCCCCGTCGTCGTGTCGACGGCCACCATCGCGCTGCAGCGTCAACTCGTCGACCGTGATCTGCCCCGGCTGATCGATTCGCTGGTTGATGCGCTGCCTCGCCGCCCGGTGTTCACGCTGCTCAAAGGCCGACGGAACTACTTGTGCCTGAACAAAATCCACAACGGCGGCGCGGCCGACGCCGATTCCGAAACTGCCGGGGACCGGCCGCAGGAGGAACTCTTCGACCCGGTGGCGGTCACCGCCATGGGCCGCGACGTGCAACGGCTCGCCGCCTGGGCGTCGCAGACCGAATCCGGTGACCGCGACGACCTGAAGCCCGGTGTGCCGGAGCGATCCTGGTCTCAGGTCAGCGTTTCCGCGCGGGAATGCCTCGGCTTGGCCCGCTGCCCGTTCGGCTCCGAGTGCTTTTCCGAACGGGCCCGTAGCCGGGCCGGCGCGGCCGACATCGTCGTGACCAACCACGCACTGCTGGCCATCGATGCCGTCGCCGAATCGGCGGTGCTGCCCGAACATGCGCTGCTGGTGGTCGACGAAGCGCACGAACTGGTCGACCGGGTGACGTCGGTGGCCACCGCGGAGCTGACGTCGGCCGCCCTCGGTGCTGCCGCGCGGCGGATCAGCAGATTGGTGAATCCGGAACTGACCCAGCGGCTGGAGGCGACGACAGCCAACTTCGCCGCGGCCATCCATGACGCCACGCCGGGGCGCATCGATCACCTCGACGCGGAAATGGCGACATACCTGACGGCGCTGCGCGACGTGGCGACTGCGGCACGGTCGGCGATCGACACCACGAGCGACGCCAAGGCGGCGTCGGCCCGCGCCGAATCGGTTGCGGCGCTGAGCGAGATTTCTGATAGCGCGACACGAGTCCTGACGTCGTTCATCCCGGCTATCCCCGATCGCACCGACGTGGTGTGGCTGGATCACGAGGACGACCGGGGTTCGCCGCGCCCTGTGTTGCGGGTGGCGCCGCTGTCGGTCGCCGGCCTGCTGCGTGACCGGGTGTTCTCGCGGTCAACGACCGTGTTGACGTCGGCGACACTGACCATCGGCGGGTCCTTCGACGCGATGGCCACGGCCTGGGGTCTGGGCGTTCTGGCTACCGATGACAATCCGCGCTGGCGTGGCCTCGACGTCGGATCGCCGTTCCACCACGCCAAGGCGGGAATCCTCTACGTCGCCGCGCATCTCCCGCGGCCCGGCCGTGACGGCACCGGCTCGGCCGAGCAGCTCACCGAAATCGCCGAGCTCATCACCGCCGCCGGCGGGCGCACCCTGGGGCTGTTCTCGTCGATGCGGGCCGCCCGCGCCGCCGCCGACGCCATGCGGGAACGGCTGTCGACGCCGGTGTTGTGTCAGGGTGACGACAGCACCTCCGCGCTGGTCGAGCAGTTCAGCGCTGAGGCCGAAACGTCGCTGTTCGGGACCCTGTCGCTGTGGCAGGGGGTCGATGTGCCCGGGCCGTCGCTGTCGCTGGTGCTGATCGACCGCATCCCGTTCCCCCGGCCAGACGACCCACTGCTGGGCGCACGGCAGCGTGCGGTGGCCGCGCGGGGCGGCAACGGTTTCATGGCCGTCGCCGCCAGCCATGCCGCACTGCTGTTGGCGCAGGGGTCGGGCCGGCTACTGCGCCGCGTCACCGACCGCGGGGTGGTCGCGGTGCTGGACTCCCGGATGGCCACCGCCCGTTACGGCGGTTACCTGCGGGCCTCGCTGCCGCCGTTCTGGCAGACGACCGATCCCGTGCAGGCCCGCGGGGCGCTGCAGCGGCTGCGCACCGCGTCGGAGGGCCCGTCGGCCTGACGCGGTACACCAGGGCTAGCAAGCCAGAGTGACGAGACCCAGCTCGTTGGCGGCGGCAAGCATCGGATGGTGGGGCAGTACGCGCACCGTGTATCCGACCGCTCCCGCCAGGGGCAGCGGCGTTGTTGTCGAGAAGACCTGGTTGCCGCCCCCGGCGGTCCCGGTATACGACATGTCGACGGTGACCGGATCCTGCAGCACATCGCCGTCCTCAACCCTGCCCACCACCGCCTGTACCGTGACCTCGTCGGGCCCGAGCCCGGCCAGCTGCACAGTCGCCGTCAACGTCAGCTTCGAGCCGAGCAGCGGAGTATCCGGCAGGCCCGTGCTGTCGACGTCGGTGATGTCGATCTTCGGCCAAGCTTCTTCGACGCGCCGACGGTAGGCGGCAAGCTCGCGGGCAGCGCCGAACTCGCGGCGTTTACGGCCCTCAGCGGGCGCGATGGTTTTCCGCAGTGACTGCGCCGCCGGCGTGTAGTACTGCTCGACGTAGTCCCGCACCATGCGGGAGGCCAGCACCTTGGGCCCGAGAGTCTGCAAGGTGTGCCGCACCATTTCGATCCACCGGGGCGGCACCCCGTTTTCGTCGCGCTCGTAGAACTTCGGTGCCACCGTTTGTCCCAGCAGGTCGTAGAGCGCGCTGGACTCCAGATCGTCGCGACGGGTCTCGTCGGCTACGCCGTCGGCAGACGGTATCTCCCAACCGTTTTCGCCGTCGTACCATTCGTCCCACCAGCCGTCCCGGATGGACAGGTTCAGCCCGCCGTTGAGCGCGCTCTTCATCCCCGAGGTACCACAGGCCTCTAGCGGCCGCAACGGGTTGTTCAGCCAGACGTCGCAGCCCCAATAGAGCAACCGGGCCATCGACATGTCGTAGTCAGGCAGGAAGGCGATCCGGTGGCGCACCTCGGGCCGGTCGGCGAAACGCACCACCTGCTGGATCAGCGCCTTGCCCCCGTCGTCGGCCGGGTGCGATTTCCCGGCAACGATCAGCTGGATCGGCCTTTCTTCGTCGAGCAGCAGCTGTTCCAGCCGCTCCGGGTCACGCAGCATCAGTGTCAGCCGCTTGTAGGTCGGCACTCGCCGGGCGAACCCGATAGTGAGCACGTTCGGATCGAATGCCGTTGATATCCAGCCTAGTTCGGCATCTGACGCGCCGCGTTGCAGCCATGAGCGGCGCAACCGCAGCCGGACATCGTCGACCAGCCGTGACCGCAGTTGCGAGCGGATCCACCACAGATGGCCGGTGTCGACCTGCTGCAGCCGCAGCCAGACGCCGGGGTCACCGAACGAGTCCGACCCGGCCAGCTCGCGTCCCAGCTGCAACCATTGCGGCGCCGCCCAGGTACGCGCATGAACTCCGTTGGTGATCGAGCCGATCGGCACCTCGTCCGCGTCGAATCCGGGCCACAGTTCGTTGAACATGGACCGGCTCACCCGGCCGTGCAGCAACGAGACACCGTTGGCTCGCTGCGCCAACCGCAGGCCCATATGAGCCATGTTGAACTTGGCCGGATCGTCCTCGGCGCCAAGCGCGATGATCCGGTCGGTCGGTACGCCCGGCAGCAAAGTGGACTGGCCGTCAGCACCGGGCTTGCGGCCCAGGTAGCGCTGCACCATCTCCAGCGGGAACCGGTCGATCCCGGCGGGCACCGGGGTGTGAGTGGTGAACACGGTGCTGGACCGCACGACCGTCAACGCGGTGTCAAAGTCCAATCCCGCCTCGGTGATCAGCTCGCGGATGCGTTCCACGCCAAGGAATCCCGCGTGTCCCTCGTTCATGTGAAATACCTCGGGCGCGGGCAGCCCTTCGATGGCGGTGAACGCGCGGATCGCGCGCACCCCGCCGATGCCGGCCAGAATCTCCTGCCTCATCCGATGTTCCTGATCGCCGCCGTAGAGGCGGTCGGTTATGCCGCGCAGATCATGCTCGTTCTCGGGGACGTCGGAATCCAGTAACAGCAGCGGAACCCGACCCACCTGCGCGACCCAGATCCGGGCATGCAGCTGCGCGGATTCGGGAAGCGTCAACTCGACCAGGACCGGATCGCCGGTGGCGTCGGTAAGCAGCCGCAACGGCAGTCCCTGCGGATCCAGCGACGGGTAGGTCTCGTTCTGCCAGCCGTCTGCGGTCAGCGACTGGCGGAAGTACCCGGACCGGTAGTAGAGGCCCACCGCCACCAGCGGCACTCCCAAATCGGACGCGGACTTCAGGTGGTCACCGGCGAGGATTCCCAGGCCGCCCGAGTAATTGGGCAGCACCTCGGCGACGCCGAACTCCATCGAGAAGTACGCGACGGCGGTCGGCATGGCCTGGGTGTCGGAGCCTTCGTCCTGCCGCTGCTGATACCACAGCCGGCGGCTCAGGTAATCGTTCAGGTCGGCGGCCAGCTCATCGAGTCGGCCCAGGAACTCTTCGTCGAGCGCCAACTCGTCGAGCCGCGCCGGGTTCACCGCGCCCAGCAACGCCACCGGATCACAGCCGCACCGCTTCCACAACGTCGCGTCGACGGTCGCAAACAGTTCCTGGGTGGGCGTGTCCCACGACCATCGCAAGTTGGTGGACAGTTGATCCAGCGCGGCAAGGCGCTCCGGAAGGTGAGCACGGACGGTGAACCGGCGAAGGGCTTTCACGCGTCCTTACCTTACTGAGGATTCCGGCGCGCGCACGGCGACACAAAAGACCGCTCTTCCCCCGCGGGTGTGGCCGGACACTAGGGTGGGTATCGGGTAGTTGTTGGAGCCGCAACGACGCTGCCCCGAACAGCAAGTCGCCCCGCCAGGAAGTTTCGCCAGACGAGAGGCATTCCACGGCGGAGCACACCGCGGTTTGGCCGCACACAATCGGAACGGAGTTGGTGGTGCCCGGTCGTGTCGAGATCGATAACGCTCAACCTGTCGTTTCTTGCGGCGTGCATCCCGCCAAGGCCGTGGTCGGTGAGGTAGTCCCGGTCAGCGCCGCAGTATGGCGAGAAGGTCACGAGGCTGTCGCAGCGACCCTGGTCGTGCGCCACCTCGGGACGCGCTATCCGCAGGTAACCGAGACCCGGCGGATCAAGGCGGTTCAGGCTACCGAAAGACCGACATCCGGACTCGAAGCCAGAGCCGCCGAACAACGGGTCAAACCGCTGCTGTTTCCGATGACGATGGGTCTGGAGCCCTACATCTTCCACGGCCAGTTCACCCCGGACCGGGTCGGTCTGTGGACGTTCCGGGTGGACGGGTGGGGTGACCCCATCCACAGCTGGCGGCATGGGCTGGTTGCCAAGCTGGACGCCGGCCAGGGTGAGACGGAACTGTCCAATGATCTGTTGATCGGGGCTGCGCTGTTTGAGCGTGCCGCCACCGGCGTGCCGCGCGCGCGGCGCGATCCGCTGGTGGCGGCCGCCGCAGCGTTGCGAACCCCCGGGGACCCGGTGACGCGCACCGCGCTGGCCCTGGCTCCCGACGTCGAAGAACTGCTGGCGGACTACCCGTTGCGCGATCTGGTCACCCGGGGCGAACAGTACGGCGTCTGGGTGGATCGGCCGCTGGCCCGCTTCGGCTCGTGGTATGAGATGTTTCCGCGCTCGACCGGCGGGTGGGACGCCGAAGGTAAACCGGTGCACGGCACCTTCGCCACGGCGGCCGCGCAGCTTCCGCGTATCGCGGCAATGGGATTCGACGTCGTATACCTGCCGCCGATCCATCCGATCGGCAAGATCCACCGCAAAGGACGCAACAACTCCCCCACCGCTGCTCCCGGAGATGTGGGGTCGCCGTGGGCAATTGGCAGCGACGAGGGCGGCCATGACGCCATCCACCCCCGCCTGGGCACCATCGACGACTTCGACGACTTCGTCGCGGCGGCACGCGAACTGGGTATGGAGGTGGCGCTGGACCTGGCGCTGCAGTGCGCACCGGATCACCCGTGGGCCCGCGAACACCGCAACTGGTTCACCGAATTGCCGGACGGCACCATCGCCTACGCGGAAAACCCGCCGAAGAAATACCAGGACATCTATCCACTCAACTTCGACAACGATCCCGTGGGCCTCTACGACGAAGTGCTGCGCGTGGTCCGGCACTGGATGGACCACGGCGTCAAGTTCTTTCGAGTCGACAACCCGCACACCAAACCGCCGGACTTCTGGGCCTGGCTGATCGGTCAAGTGAAGACCATCGACCCCGACGTGCTTTTCCTGTCCGAAGCCTTCACCCCGCCGGCCCGGCAGTACGGCTTGGCCAAGCTCGGGTTCACGCAGTCCTACAGCTACTTCACCTGGCGCATCGCCAAGTGGGAACTCACCGAATTCGGCAATGAGATCCCCGCACTCGCCGACTTCCGTCGGCCGAACCTGTTCGTGAACACCCCCGATATCCTGCACGCCATCCTGCAGTACAACGGCCCCGGTATGTTCGCGATCCGTGCGGTGCTGGCAGCGACCATGGGTCCGGCCTGGGGGATGTACTCGGGCTACGAGCTGTTCGAGCACCGCGCGGTGCGGGAGGGCAGCGAGGAGTACCTGGACTCGGAGAAGTACGAGTTGCGTCCTCGCGACTTCGCGGGCGCGCTCGCCGAGGGACGCTCACTTGAGCCATTTATCACGCAGCTCAACGCGATTCGGCGATTACATCCCGCGCTGCAGCAGTTGCGAACCATTCGTTTCCACAGCGTGGACAACGATGCGTTGCTGGCTTACAGCAAGTTCGATCCGGCCACCGGCGACTGTGTGTTGGTGGTGGTGACGCTCAACGCGTTCGGGCCTGAGGAAGCAACACTGTGGTTGGACATGGCAGCACTGGGTATGCAGCCATATGAGCGGTTCCGGGTCCGGGATGAGATAACGGGACGGGAATTTCAGTGGGGGCAAGCCAATTACGTTCGTATCGATCCTGCGCAGGCAGTCGCGCACGTCATCAACATGCCACTCATCCCGCATGAATCGCGAATGACGTTGCTGCGCAGGCGATGAAAGGGACCGGAGGTGAAACTGAAATGGGTCAAGCCGACCAACTCGCCGAGACGCATCTGGCACCCGACCCTGCCGACCTGTCACGCCTGGTAGCCGGCACACATCACAACCCGCATGGCATCTTGGGCGCCCACGAATACGGCGACCACACCGTCATTCGGGCGTATCGGCCGCATGCGGTCGAAGTGGTCGCGTTAGTCGGTGCCGACCGGTTCCCGATGCAGCACATCGAATCGGGCTTGTTCGCAGTGTCGTTGCCATTCGTGGACCTGATCGACTACCGGCTACAGGTGGGCTATGAGGGTTCCGAGCGGTACACCGTCGCCGACGCCTACCGCTTTTTGCCCACCCTGGGCGAAGTCGACCTTTTTCTGTTCGGCGAAGGCCGCCATGAGCGACTCTGGGAAGTCCTTGGCGCGCACCCCCGCTCGTTCACCACGGCCGACGGTCTCGTCAACGGGGTGTCGTTCGCCGTGTGGGCACCCAATGCTAAAGGCGTCAGTTTGATAGGCGAGTTCAACGGCTGGAACGGCAGCGAAGCCCCGATGCGGGTGCTGGGCTCCTCGGGTGTGTGGGAGTTGTTCTGGCCCGGCTTTCCGGCAGACGGTCTGTACAAGTTCCGCGTGCACGGCGCCGACGGTGCCGTGACCGATCGGGCGGACCCGTTTGCCTTCTGCACCGAAGTACCGCCGCACACCGCATCACGAGTGACCCGCAGCAAACACTCCTGGGATGACGCCGAATGGATGGCGCTGCGCGCCCAGCGCAACCCGGTGTTCGAGCCGATGAGCACATACGAGGTCCATCTCGGTTCGTGGCGCCCCGGACTCAGCTACCGCGAGCTCGCCCGGGAGCTGACGGACTATGTTGTGGAGCAAGGGTTTACCCACGTCGAGCTGTTGCCGGTGGCCGAGCACCCGTTCGCCGGATCGTGGGGCTATCAGGTGACGTCGTACTACGCGCCGACATCGCGATTCGGCACACCCGACGATTTTCGGGCGCTGGTCGACGCCTTGCACCAGGCCGGTATCGGCGTCATCGTGGACTGGGTACCGGCGCACTTTCCGAAGGACGCATGGGCGCTGGGACGGTTCGACGGCACCCCCCTCTACGAGCATTCCGATCCCAAGCGTGGCGAGCAACTCGACTGGGGCACTTACGTATTCGACTTCGGCCGGGCAGAAGTGCGCAATTTCCTGGTTGCCAACGCGTTGTATTGGCTGGCAGAATTCCACGTTGATGGCTTACGGGTCGACGCGGTCGCTTCGATGCTGTACCTGGACTACTCGCGCCCCGAGGGCGGCTGGACGCCAAACGTCTACGGCGGGCGGGAGAACCTCGAAGCCGTGCAGTTTTTGCAGGAGACGAACGCCACGGCCCACAAAGCCGCGCCGGGCATCGTCACCATCGCCGAGGAGTCGACATCGTGGCCGGGCGTGACACGGCCGACCACCCTTGGCGGCCTGGGATTTTCGATGAAGTGGAACATGGGCTGGATGCACGACACGCTCGACTACATCAGTCGCGATCCGGTTTACCGCAGCTATCACCACCACGAGATGACGTTCTCGATGCTGTATGCGTTCAGCGAGAATTTTGTGCTGCCGATCAGTCACGACGAGGTGGTGCACGGCAAGGGCACGCTATGGGGGCGGATGCCGGGCAACAACCATGTCAAGGCTTCCGGGCTGCGCAGCCTGCTCGCCTACCAGTGGGCGCACCCGGGCAAGCAACTATTGTTCATGGGCCAGGAATTCGGCCAGCGGGCCGAATGGTCCGAGCAGTGTGGTTTGGATTGGTGGCAGCTCGACGAGCAAGGCTTCTCCAACGGGATTCTGCGTCTGGTGCGCGACATCAACGAGATCTACCGCAGTCATCCCGCACTCTGGAGCCAGGACACCATCCCCGAGGGCTATTCCTGGATCGACGCCAACGATTCCGCCAACAACGTCTTGAGTTTCCTGCGTTACGGCAAAGACGGCACGGTCATGGCCTGTGTGTTCAATTTCGCGGGTGGCGAGCACAGCGGCTACCGGCTTGGCCTGCCTGCCGCCGGCCGCTGGCGTGAGGTGCTCAACACCGACGCGACGGTCTACAACGGCTCCGGCATCGGCAACCTGGGCGGCGTCGACGCGACCGACAACCCCTGGCATGGCCGTCCGGCGTCGGCGGTGCTGGTGCTGCCGCCCACATCGGCCTTGTGGCTGGAACCCGAGTAAAGCGGGCAAGTCTCTCAGTACAGCGCGTTGGCGAGGTTGCGCCGGCCGACGACCACCTCGGGGTCGGCGGGATCGAAGAGCTCGAACAATTCGATCAAGCGGGTTCGTACCCGGGTGCGCTCATCCCCAGATGTGCTGCGCACCAACGTAGTCAGGCGCTCGAACGCGGCACCCACATCCTGGTTGAGGATTTGCACATCGGCGGCGGCAAAGGCGGCTTCGATGTCGCTCGGGGCGGCATCCGCAATGGCGACGGCCTCCGGGCGTTGCGCGGTTGCACGCGTGAGAAAGTCGATCTGCCGAACTGCGGCCTTTGCTTCGACACTGCCCGGATCGGCATCCAGGATCGCCTGATACGACTTTTTGGCGGCGTCGAAGTCGCCGGCCTGAAGTTGTTCGCGGGCCGCGGTCAGCTCCGGATCGACTTCCGCGGATTCCGCGGAACCACCCGCTCCCCTGAGCTTGCCGGCTGTCGCCGAAAGCAGCGAATCCACCCAGTGGCGCAATTGATCGGGGGACTGCATGCCTTGGAAACTGGACAGCGGCTGGCCGGCGGCCAACGCCACGACGGTCGGGACCGCTTCGGCACCGAATATCTGGGCCACCCGGGGCGCCACGTCGACGTTGACCGTGGCCAGGGACCACTGACCATTGTCGTCGGCGGCCAGGCCGGACAGCGTTTCCACCAGCTGGACACACGCGTCGCTGCGCGGTGACCACAACAGCACCACGACCGGCACTTCCTCAGACCGGAGCAGGACTTCGTCTTCGAAATTCGCCTCGGTGATCTCGGTGGTACCGGCCGACCCCGACGTCGCGCGGCCGCCAGGGCTTCCTGCGGGCGCCTTCTGCTGAGCTCGTTGCTTGAGACCCGACAAATCGACCGCACCGGCCATCGCAGGCCCCATTGAGGATCGCGGACGCGTCACGCCGTCAAGTTTGTCATGCGCATCGGTTACCGATCCACCCGGTGGCGCCGACGCCCATGCCAGCGCCGGCGGGTCCGCGAATCTCGCCGGAACGGGCATGATCGGCCCCTATGACGAAAATCACAATTGGTCGCGCATGCTGCCTGCCAGCAATGCCGACGAAGGCGTCCGGGTTTGGCTAGCCGGCCCGCAGAATCAGGGCGTCGCCCTGGCCGCCGGCCCCGCACAGCGCCGCCACGCCATAGCCGGAGCCACGACGGGCCAATTCCAAGGCTACGTGCAGCGTGATTCTGGCTCCGGACATGCCGATCGGGTGCCCGACAGCGATCGCGCCGCCGTTGACGTTGACGATCTCGGGATTCACGCCAAGTTCCCGCGTCGAGGCCAGCGCCACCGCCGCGAACGCTTCGTTGATCTCCACGACATCGAGCTGGTCAACGGAGATGCCCTCGCGGCGGAGCGCTTTTTTGATCGCGTTGGCCGGCTGCGACTGCAGGGTGGAATCCGGGCCGGCGACGACGCCGTGCGCGCCTATCTCGGCCAGCCAAGAAAGCCCCAGCTGAAGCGCTTTGTCCTTGTTCATCACCACGACCGCGGCCGCACCATCGGAGATCTGCGACGCCGAACCGGCGGTGATGGTGCCATCGCGGCGAAATGCCGGTTTGAGGCCGCCCAAGGACTCGACAGTGGTATCAGCGCGGATCCCCTCGTCTTCGGTGAACTGCAGCGGGTCACCCTTGCGCTGCGGGATGTTCACCGGCACCACTTCGTCGGTGAAGACGCCGTCCTTCCACGCCGCGGCCGCCTTCTGGTGCGACCGGGCAGCGAACTCGTCCTGTTCTCGGCGGGTGAATTTGTCGACGTCGTTGCGCTGCTCGGTGAGCGCGCCCATCGGCTGGTCGGTGAACACGTCGTGCAGGCCGTCGTAGGCCATGTGGTCCAAGACCGTGACGTCGCCGTACTTGTAGCCCGAGCGGCTATCCATCAGCAGGTGGGGTGCCTTGGTCATGGACTCCTGGCCACCGGCCACCACCACATCGAACTCTCCGGCGCGAATGAGCTGGTCAGCGAGCGCGATAGCATCGATACCGGACAGGCACATCTTGTTGATGGTCAGCGCCGGAACATCCCAGCCGATGCCGGCCGCCACTGCCGCCTGCCGGGCCGGCATCTGGCCGGCCCCGGCGGTCAACACCTGGCCCATGATCACGTACTCGACGGCCGATGCCGGTAGGTTGGCCTTCTCCAGCGCGCCGGCGATCGCGATGCCACCCAGGTCGCTGGCGCTGAAATCCTTCAGCGAGCCCATCAACTTGCCGATGGGTGTACGTGCCCCAGCAACGATCACCGATGTCGTCATGACTACCTCCTCAGCGCACCGGAAAGCGGATTCCGCCGACCCGGAGAAGCGGATTCTTTCCCGTCAGGTTACCGTTACGTGATGACGACCGATCAAATTGACGCCCGTGAGGTTTTGGCCACCGCGCTGGTGACGGCAATCGATCACGTCGGCATCGCAGTCGCCGACCTGGACGCAGCAATCGCCTGGTACCACGACCACCTCGGCATGATCCTGGTGCACGAAGAAGTCAACGATGACCAGGGAATCCGCGAAGCGATGCTCGCAGTGCCCGGCGCCCCGGCCGGCACCGCACAGATCCAGTTGATGGCCCCGGTCGACGACTCGTCGACCATCGCGAAGTTCCTGGACAAGCGCGGACCCGGCATCCAGCAAATGGCGGTTCGGGTCGGCGATCTCGACAGCCTTTCCGAGCGACTCCACTCCCAAAACGTCCGGCTGGTCTACGAGGCGCCCAGACGCGGCACAGCGAACTCGCGGATCAACTTCATCCATCCCAAGGACGCGGGCGGTGTTCTGATCGAGCTGGTTGAACCGGCCTCCTAGGACCGGGCAGTCAAGACCACTTTCGGGTCGGACCGCGAGTAGCGCGGTGAGTCCAGCATGGGGTGTGCCAATGCCGGCGGTCCTCAATCCCTGTTTGCGGTGAGTCCGCCGGCCATACTAGGACATGTGCAGTGCCCGAACGGATTTCGTGATCGCACCCAGGACAGCGATAAGTCTTGACGGCGCGGGCCGCCGCGACCGGGCACACTTCGTATTCGCGGCCATCAGGCCCGCCTTCGACCCGGCGCAAGAACGACGATAGCGACGACGGCCGCTCTCCACGTGGCGGTGTGCGGCGCCGAGCCATGCCGCCAGTCTAATCCGGCAAATCAGAACAGCCGGTACTCGTCGCTGTCCATGCCGCGCATCTTGTCGTAATCCAGTGTCAGGCAACGGATGCCACGGTCGGTGGCCAGCGTGCGTGCTTGCGGCTTGATCTGCTGGGCGGCGAACACGCCCTTCACCGGCGCCAGAACGCTGTCGCGATTGAGTAACTCGAGATAGCGGGTGAGTTGCTCCACGCCGTCGATCTCGCCGCGCCGCTTGATCTCGACCGCCACGCAGCCGCCTTGTTCATCACGGCACAGCAGATCCACCGGCCCGATCGCGGTCATGTACTCGCGCCGAACCAGCGTGTATCCCTCGCCCAGCAGTTGGACGTGCTCAGCGAGCAACGCCTGCAGGTGCGCCTCGACGCCGTCCTTCACCAATCCGGGGTCAACGCCCAGATCGTGACTGGAGTCGTGCTCGATCTCTTCGACGGTGATGCGCAGCTGTTCGCCCGCTTTGTTCTCAACAACCCACACCGACGCCTGACCACCCAGCTCCTCGGCCAACCAGCACGGCGGGCTCATCCAGTTCAATGGCTTGTAGGCGCGGTCATCCGCGTGCACACTGACCGAGCCGTCGGCTTTGAACAGCAGCAACCTGCGAGCCGACGGCAGGTGCGCGGTGAGCCGACCAACGTAGTCCACGGTGCACTGGGCGATCACTAGACGCACCCGACTTACCTTAGAGCGTGAGCGACAAATTAGGCTGGCGCCACCATGTCGGCCAACAAGACCATGGCGCAACGGTTGGGCCGGGTGCTCGAGACAGTGACCCGTCAAAGCGGCCGGTTGCCAGAAACCCCCGCATACGGCTCGTTGCTGCTCGGTCGGGTGTCGGAGAGCCAACAACGTCGGCGTATCCGCATCCAGATCATCTTGACCGTCCTCGTCGTGGCCGTGAACCTGATCGGTATCGGCGTTGCCGGCTTGTTGGTGATAGTCGCCATTCCCGAACCGAGCGTGTTCAACGACGCACCGTTGTGGATCACGTTCGGTGCCATGCCGGCCTACGTCGCAGTCGCCCTGGCGGTCGGCGCCTACTGGATTACCCGACGGACGGTGCTCGCGCTGCGCTGGGCGATCGAAGAGCGCAAACCCAGCCGTAGCGACGAGCGCAGCACCTTCCTGGCCCCGTGGCACGTCGCGATCGTCGACCTCATCCTCTGGGCATTCGGCGCAGCGCTGTCGGCGACCCTCTACGGCTTGGTCAACACCATGTTCATCCCTCGGTTCCTGATAGTGGTGAGCTTCTGCGGCGTTTTGGTCGCCACCGGCAGCTACCTGCTCGCCGAGTTCGCGCTGCGACCGGTAGCCGCCCAAGCGCTCGAGGCGGGACGACCGCCACAGCGGTTGGCCGCGGGGATCATGGGCCGAATGATGATGGTCTGGTTCCTCGGTTCGGCGGTGCCCGTCATCGGTATCGCGCTGGTGGCGATCTTCCAGCTACTGATGCGAAATATGACCGACACCCAGTTCGCGGTGGGCGTCCTGATCGTGTCGTCGGCCACATTGATCTTCGGTTGCCTGCTGATGTGGATCCTGGCGTGGCTCACCGCAACCCCGGTCCGGGTGGTCCGTGCCGCACTGCGACGGGTCGAGCAGGGCGATTTGCGCGGCAACCTGGTGGTTTTCGACGGCACAGAACTCGGTGAGCTGCAGCGTGGCTTCAACGCGATGGTCGATGGCCTGCGTGAGCGCGAACGCGTGCGCGATCTTTTCGGCCGCCATGTCGGACGCGAAGTCGCATTGGCCGCAGAACGCGAGCGACCGAAACTGGGCGGCGAAGAACGCCACGTCGCCGTCCTATTCATCGATATCGTCGGCTCCACGCAACTGGTGACCAGCCAGCCTGCCACCGATGTCGTCGCGTTGCTGAACCGGTTCTTCGCGATCATCGTCGAGGAAGTCGACCGCCACCGCGGGCTGGTCAACAAGTTCGAGGGTGACGCAACGCTGGCCGTCTTCGGTGCTCCCAACCACCTCGACAGCCCCGAAGATGCGGCACTGGCCGCCGCGCGGATCATCGCCGATCGACTGACGAACGAGATGCCGGAATGCCAGGCGGGCATCGGGGTGGCGGCGGGTCAGGTCGTCGCCGGCAATGTCGGCGCCAAGGAGCGGTTCGAATACACCGTCATCGGCGAACCGGTCAACGAGGCGGCCAGACTGTGCGAGCTGGCAAAATCACACCCGGGCCGACTGTTAGCGACGGCCGATGCACTGCAGAACGCAAGCGAAAATGAGTGTGCCCGTTGGACATTAGGCGAAACCGTGACACTTCGTGGGCACGACCAGCCCACCCGGCTCGCCTCACCCGCTTCCGCCGCTGCGCCCGGCCGTTGATGGGGCCGTCACTTGTAGCCCGCCGGGCGCCCACTTCCATGTCGTTTTTCCGCCAGTTTTGTCGGTAGACGGGTGTAAGTGTTGAAGCGTGCACGACGATTTCGAACGCTGCTACCGCGCCGTCCAGTCCAAGGACGCGCGGTTCGACGGCTGGTTCGTCACCGCGGTGCTGACAACCCGGATCTACTGCCGGCCCAGTTGCCCCGTGCGGCCGCCGTTCGCTCGCAATGTGCGGTTTTATCCGACCGCGGCGGCCGCTCAACGGGCCGGGTTCCGGGCATGTAAGCGATGCCGTCCCGACGCATCCCCCGGGTCTCCCGAATGGAATGTGCGTGGTGACGTCGTTGCACGGACGATGCGGCTGATCGCCGACGGCACGGTGGACCGCGAAGGTGTCGGCGGCCTGGCGGCCCATCTCGGTTACACCGCCCGCCAGCTGGAGCGGCTGTTGCAGGCAGAACTGGGTGCCGGCCCACTCGCGCTGGCCCGTGCGCAACGAGCCCAGACCGCGCGGGTGCTGATCGAGACCACCGACCTGCCGTTCGGCGACGTCGCATTCGCAGCGGGTTTTTCTAGCATTCGTCAGTTCAACGACACCGTGCGCTTGGCGTTCGAAAGCACACCAACGACGCTACGGCGGCGCGCAGCCGTCCGCTCCGGGTCCGACGACGCCACGTCACCGGGGGCGGTGTGCCTTCGACTTCCGGTACGCACGCCATTCGCCTACCAGGGCGTCTTCGGTCATCTGGCCGCCGGAACCGTGCCCGGTTGCGAGGAGGTCCGCGACGGTGCGTACCGACGCAGCCTGCGTCTTCCCTTCGGCAGCGCGGTCGTCACGCTGACACCGGCCGTCGATCACGTCCGCTGTCTGCTCGTGCTCGACGACTTCCGGGACCTGACGACGGCGATCACCCGTTGCCGGCGGCTGCTGGATCTCGATGCCGACCCCGAGGCCGTCGTCGACGCGCTGGCCGGCGACCCGGAGCTTTGCCCGGTGGTGGCCAAGGCGCCCGGACAACGCATTCCCCGCACGGTCGACGAGGCCGAACTCGCCGTGCGGGCGGTGCTGGGCCAACAGGTTTCGACCAAGGCCGCGAGAACCCACGCAGGCCGGCTGGTCGCGGCCTACGGGGAACCCGTCCGGGACCCCGAGGGTGCGCTGACCCATACGTTCCCGTCGATCGAACAACTCGCTGATATCGATCCCATCCATTTAGCGGTGCCGAAGGCCCGGCAACGGACGCTGAGCGCCCTGGTTGCCGCGCTCGCCGATGGAAGTATCGTCCTGGATTCCGGAAGCGATTGGGAAAGCGCGCGCAGACGGTTGTTGGCTTTGCCTGGCGTCGGCCCCTGGACCGCCGAAGTCATTGCGATGCGCGGCCTTGGGGACCCGGACGCTTTTCCCGCCAGTGACTTGGGGCTTCGCCTGGCCGCCAAGCAGCTGGGCTTGCCCGCTGACGAACGGGCACTTGTCGCGCATAGTGTTCGGTGGCGTCCCTGGCGTTCCTACGCCACCCAACATCTATGGACCACCCTCGAGCATCCGGTAAACCATTGGCCGCCGCAGGAGGTTGCATGATCGAGTACCGCACCATCGACAGCCCGATCGGACCGCTGACCCTGGCCGGGCAGGACTCGGTTTTGACGACGCTACGGATGGTCGACCAGACCTACGAACCCAGCCGTACCAGCTGGTCACCCAACCCGGGAACATTCAACGAGGCCGTTGCGCAACTTGCCGCATATTTCGCCGGCGAGCTGACCGAATTCGATTTCGATTATGAACTGCGGGGTACCGAATTTCAACGGCGGGTATGGAAGGCACTGCTGACAATTCCATATGGAGAAACCAGATCTTACGGAAGAATCGCCGAACAGATCGGCGCTCCCGGTTCCGCACGCGCGGTGGGATTGGCCAACAGCCACAACCCCATCGCGATCGTGATTCCTTGCCACCGCGTAATTGGCGCCAACGGAAGCCTCACTGGCTACGGCGGCGGGCTCGACCGAAAGCGAACCCTGCTCGCATTGGAGAAGCAGCGCGCCTCGGTGAATGCAAATTTGACGCTATTCGACTAGGCAACGGATAAATCAGCAGATACAAAAACACCCCCGTTACCGGGGGTGTTTTTGTATATGTTCGGCGGTGTCCTACTTTTCCACCCGGATGGGCAGTATCATCGGCGCTGACAGGCTTAGCTTCCGGGTTCGGAATGGGACCGGGCGTTTCCCTGTCGCTGTGGCCGCCGTAACTCTATTTTATTTGAATATGGTGGGGGGTGTGGTGTTCAACGACAAGTATGTCGTTGGTCTGGATATGTGGTTGCGATGTGTGTTGGTAAGTTTTCGGCCGGTTAGTGCCAGTTCCCTGCACTCATTGCTGAGCTTCCAGGTCTGACCTATCGATCCCGTGTTCTGCGGGGGGCCTTATCCCACCAAGTGGGTGAGAAACCTGATCTTGGAGAAGGTTTCCCGCTTAGATGCTTTCAGCGGTTATCCTTTCCGAACGTGGCTATCCAGCGGTGCCCCTGGTGGGACAACTGGTGTACCAGAGGTTCGTCCGTCCCGGTCCTCTCGTACTAGGGACAGGTTTCCTCAAGTTTCTGACGCGCGCGGCGGATAGAGACCGAACTGTCTCACGACGTTCTAAACCCAGCTCGCGTGCCGCTTTAATGGGCGAACAGCCCAACCCTTGGGACCTGCTCCAGCCCCAGGATGCGACGAGCCGACATCGAGGTGCCAAACCATCCCGTCGATATGGACTCTTGGGGAAGATCAGCCTGTTATCCCCGGGGTACCTTTTATCCGTTGAGCGACACCCCTTCCACTCAGAGGTGCCGGATCACTAGTCCCGACTTTCGTCCCTGCTTGACGTGTAGGTCTCGCAGTCAAGCTCCCTTGTGCACTTACACTCGCCACCTGATTGCCGTCCAGGTTGAGGGAACCTTTGGGCGCCTCCGTTACATTTTAGGAGGCAACCGCCCCAGTTAAACTACCCGCCAGGCACTGTCCCTGAACCCGATTCAGGGTTCGAAGTTAGGTATCCAATACGATCAGAGTGGTATTTCAACAACGACTCCACCCCAACTGGCGTTGAGGTTTCACAGTCTCCCACCTATCCTACACAAACCGTACCGAACACCAATACCAAGTTGTAGTGAAGGTCCCGGGGTCTTTTCGTCCTGCCGCGCGTAACGAGCATCTTTACTCGTAGTGCAATTTCGCCGAGTCTATGGTTGAGACAGTTGGGAAGTCGTTACGCCATTCGTGCAGGTCGGAACTTACCCGACAAGGAATTTCGCTACCTTAGGATGGTTATAGTTACCACCGCCGTTTACTGGGGCTTAAATTCTCCGCTTCACCCTTACGAGTTAACGGGTCCTCTTAACCTTCCAGCACCGGGCAGGCGTCAGTCCGTATACATCGTCTTGCGACTTCGCACGGACCTGTGTTTTTAGTAAACAGTCGCTACCCACTGGTTTCTGCGGCCGAATCCCGCTCCCACCGCAAGGGTGTTCACGGTATTCCGGCCCCCCTTCTCCCGAAGTTACGGGGGCATTTTGCCGAGTTCCTTAACCATAGTTATCTCGTACGCCTTGGTATGCTCTACCTGACCACCTGTGTCGGTTTGGGGTACGGGCCGTGTGTGTGCTCGCTAGAGGCTTTTCTTGGCAGCAGAGGATCACCGAATTCGCCTCAATCGGCTATGCATCACCTCTCAGGATTAATGAGCGACGGATTTGCCTATCGCTCTCCCTACGGGCTTGCCCCAGTATTACCACTGACTGGTACGGCTACCTTCCTGCGTCACCCCATTGCTTGACTACTACCAGCGAAGTTCCCACGCAGCTCCGAACCTCCAAGCCCCCGAAGGGGAATGGTCGATCCGGTTTTGGGTGGTTAGTACCGCTGATTCGTCAGGGACGCCCACACACGGGTACGGGAATATCAACCCGTTGTCCATCGACTACGCCTGTCGGCCTCGCCTTAGGTCCCGACTCACCCTGGGCGGACTGGCCTGGCCCAGGAACCCTTGGTCTTACGGCGGGCAAGGTTCTCACTTGCCTTATCGCTACTCATGCCTGCATTCTCACTCCCCCACCCTCCACCACCGGTCACCCGGAGGCTTCGCTGAATGGGGGACGCTCCCCTACCCACATCCACTAGAAGTGAATGTGCCGCGGCTTCGGCGGTGTGCTTGAGCCCCGCTACATTATCGGCGCACAATCACTTGACCAGTGAGCTATTACGCACTCTTTCAAGGGTGGCTGCTTCTAAGCCAACCTCCTGGTTGTCTTTGCGACTGCACATCCTTTTCCACTTAGCACACGCTTAGGGGCCTTAGCCGGCGATCTGGGCTGTTTCCCTTTCGACGTACGGAGCTTATCCCCCGCCGTCTCACTGCCACGCTTTACACCACGGCATTCGGAGTTTGGCTGACGTCAGTAACCTAGTAGGGCCCATCGGCCATCCAGTAGCTCTACCTCCGTGGTGAACCACGTAACGCTGCACCTAAATGCATTTCGGGGAGAACCAGCTATCACGGAGTTTGATTGGCCTTTCACCCCTACCCACAACTCATCCCCTCAGTCTTCAACCTAAGTGGGTTCGGGCCTCCACGCGGTCTTACCCGCGCTTCACCCTGGCCATGGGTAGATCACTCCGCTTCGGGTCCAGAACACGCCACTACACACGCTTACGCGTGATACGCCCTATTCAGACTCGCTTTCGCTTCGGCTACCCCACACGGGTTAACCTCGCGACGTGTCCCTGACTCGCAGGCTCATTCTTCAAAAGGCACGCCATCACCCCACAAGGAGGCTCTGACGGATTGTAGGCACACGGTTTCAGGTACTATTTCACTCCCCTCCCGGGGTACTTTTCACCATTCCCTCACGGTACTAATCCGCTATCGGTCATCGAGAAGTATTTAGGCTTACCGGGTGGTCCCGGCAGATTCACAGCAGATTCCACGGGCCCGCTGCTACTCGGGTGTTGATACAAGGCAGGTGCCGGGTTTTCGCGTACCGGGCTCTCACCGTCTACGGCAGGCCATCCCAGGCCACTTCTGCTAACCACGACACTTTCTGACTGCCCCTCAGCCAGGTAGAGCTGAGACGTATCAATCCCACAACCCCGCACACACAACCCCTACCCGGTTACACATGCATGCGGTTTAGCCTGTTCCGCGTTCGCTCGCCACTACTGACGGAATCACAATTGTTTTCTTCTCCTACGGGTACTGAGATGTTTCACTTCCCCGCGTTACCTCCCGCACCCTATATATTCAGGTGCGGGTAACACGACATCACTCGTGCTGGGTTTCCCCATTCGGAAATCCTCGGATCAACGCTCGGTTGACAGCTCCCCGAGGCATATCGCAGCCTCCCACGTCCTTCATCGGCTCTCGATGCCAAGGCATCCACCATGCGCCCTTAGTCACTTACTAACACACAAAAACCAAAGAATAAAATTACACAAAACGAACACGCGCCACTACGGGCAACGCATTCATTTAGATGCTCGCAACCACTATCCAATACTCAAACACCACACCCCACCACCAAGATGGAGGGACAGCACCCAAACGATCCGAGTGTTGCCTCAGGGCCCAATAGTGTGTCTGGCGATTCATTTGCTGTTGTGCACCCGGTCTTCGCCCACTACAGGCGAGAACCCCTCACGGCTTGCACCCCACCAGTTGGGGTGCTTTTCGTGGTGCTCCTTAGAAAGGAGGTGATCCAGCCGCACCTTCCGGTACGGCTACCTTGTTACGACTTCGTCCCAATCGCCGATCCCACCTTCGACAGCTCCCTCCCGAGGGTTAGGCCACTGGCTTCGGGTGTTACCGACTTTCATGACGTGACGGGCGGTGTGTACAAGGCCCGGGAACGTATTCACCGCAGCGTTGCTGATCTGCGATTACTAGCGACTCCGACTTCACGGGGTCGAGTTGCAGACCCCGATCCGAACTGAGACCGGCTTTAAAAGGATTCGCTTAACCTTGCGGCATCGCAGCCCTTTGTACCGGCCATTGTAGCATGTGTGAAGCCCTGGACATAAGGGGCATGATGACTTGACGTCATCCCCACCTTCCTCCGAGTTGACCCCGGCAGTCTCTCACGAGTCCCCGGCATTACCCGCTGGCAACATGAGACAAGGGTTGCGCTCGTTGCGGGACTTAACCCAACATCTCACGACACGAGCTGACGACAGCCATGCACCACCTGCACACAGGCCACAAGGGAACGCCTATCTCTAGACGCGTCCTGTGCATGTCAAACCCAGGTAAGGTTCTTCGCGTTGCATCGAATTAATCCACATGCTCCGCCGCTTGTGCGGGCCCCCGTCAATTCCTTTGAGTTTTAGCCTTGCGGCCGTACTCCCCAGGCGGGGTACTTAATGCGTTAGCTACGGCACGGATCCCAAGGAAGGAAACCCACACCTAGTACCCACCGTTTACGGCGTGGACTACCAGGGTATCTAATCCTGTTCGCTCCCCACGCTTTCGCTCCTCAGCGTCAGTTACTGCCCAGAGACCCGCCTTCGCCACCGGTGTTCCTCCTGATATCTGCGCATTCCACCGCTACACCAGGAATTCCAGTCTCCCCTGCAGTACTCTAGTCTGCCCGTATCGCCCGCACGCTCACAGTTAAGCCGTGAGATTTCACGAACAACGCGACAAACCACCTACGAGCTCTTTACGCCCAGTAATTCCGGACAACGCTCGCACCCTACGTATTACCGCGGCTGCTGGCACGTAGTTGGCCGGTGCTTCTTCTCCACCTACCGTCAATCCGAGAAATCCCGGACCTTCGTCGATGGTGAAAGAGGTTTACAACCCGAAGGCCGTCATCCCCCACGCGGCGTCGCTGCATCAGGCTTGCGCCCATTGTGCAATATTCCCCACTGCTGCCTCCCGTAGGAGTCTGGGCCGTATCTCAGTCCCAGTGTGGCCGGACACCCTCTCAGGCCGGCTACCCGTCGTCGCCTTGGTAGGCCATCACCCCACCAACAAGCTGATAGGCCGCGGGCCCATCCCACACCGCAAAAGCTTTCCACCACGAGACATGCGTTTCGTGGTCATATTCGGTATTAGACCCAGTTTCCCGGGCTTATCCCGAAGTGCAGGGCAGATTGCCCACGTGTTACTCACCCGTTCGCCACTCGAGTACCTCCGAAGAGGCCTTTCCGTTCGACTTGCATGTGTTAAGCACGCCGCCAGCGTTCGTCCTGAGCCAGGATCAAACTCTCCAAACAAAAACAACCCATCCCGAAAGACAGGTGAATTCGAATCAGAAAAATCTGACCTAACAAAAAGACGCCAATATCTGGCATCAAAAAAACGACCATACCATCACACGGGGGTGTAAAGATATGGTCAAAAAACAACAATAAACAAAAACACCAAACACACTATTGAGTTCTCAAACAACACTCTTGCTTGTCTCGCCCGCTTCGGGGCAACCCTGCCAGCTTAATACAGATCCGGTAGAGGAGTCAAGCCCCGGTTTCGGCCAACTTCGTGCGGTGACCGCGCCTTCGGGCATTAACGAGCGCTACTCTACCCGCTCGATCTCGGCTCCCAAAATTGCCAGGTTCTCCACGAATAACGGGTAGCCGCGGTCGATGTGGAAGACGTCGTGCACCTCGGTGTCGCCGTCGGCGACCAGCCCCGCCAACACCAAGCCGGCGCCGGCCCGGATGTCCGAACACCACACCGGGGCGCTGGAGAGTTGCGGGAGACCCCGCACCACGGCGTGGTGCCCGTCGGTACGGGCATCGGCGCCGAGCCGGATCATCTCTTCGACGAATCGGAAGCGCGCCTCGAAAACGTTCTCCGTGATCATCGACGTGCCATCGGCGATCGACGCCAGGGCAATCGCCATCGGCTGCAGATCGGTCGGAAACCCGGGGAACGGCAACGTCGCCACGTTGACAGCCTTCGGGCGCTCGTACTGGGTCACCCGGAAGCTGTTGTCCGTCTGGGTGACTGTGGCACCGGCGTCGTGCAGCTTGTGCAGCACTACCTGCAGGTGTGCCGGATCGACGCCCGTCACCGATATGTCTCCGCGCGTCATCGCAGCGGCGATCCCCCAGGTGGCGCCGACGATGCGATCCCCGATCACGCGGTGCTCGGTCGGATACAGCCGCGGGACGCCGGTGATGGTCATGGTCGGCGAACCCGCACCTTCGACCTGTGCACCCATCTGGTTCAGCATCGTGCACAGATCGACGACATCGGGTTCCCGCGCCGCATTGTGGATCGTGGTGACACCCTCGGCCAAGACTGCGGCCATCAAGATGTTCTCGGTAGCTCCCACCGAGGGAAACTCCAACTGGATCTCCGCGCCCCGCAACGTGTCGGCCTGAGCAACGACGCATCCGTGCTCGATATTGCATTGCGCGCCCAGCTGACGCAGGCCCGCCTGATGCATGTCCAGCGGACGCGACCCGATCGCATCGCCACCCGGCAGCGCAACCCTGGCCCGCTTACACCGGCCGACCAGCGGCCCGAGCACGCAGACCGACGCCCGGAACTGTCGCACTGCCGCGAAGTCGGCGTCGTACTTCGGCTCGTCAGGCGAGGTGATGCGGGCGACGTCGCCGTCGAGTTCGACGGTGGCGCCCAGGCCACGCAATACCTCCGCCATCAACGGCACATCGAGGATGTCCGGGCAGTTGGTGATCGTGCTGGTGCCTTCGGCCAACAGCGTCGCGGCCATGAGCTTGAGCACGCTGTTCTTGGCGCCCCCTACTGCGACTTCGCCCGACAAGCGGTTGCCGCCGGTCACCACGAATCGCTCAGACACCCGCATCAGTCTAGTGAAGCGGTATCGGCTTGTCAGTCAGCCAAGGCGGTCAGCCGAGTACCGTTTGCTCATGGCAATACACCTGACCCGCATCTATACCCGAACCGGCGACGACGGAACGACGGGTTTGAGCGACTTTTCGCGGGTCTCCAAGAACGACGCCCGCTTGGTGGCGTATGCAGACTGCGACGAGGCCAACTCCGCGATCGGCGTCGCGATCGCGCTGGGTCAGCCCGATCAGGAGATCACGGGTGTGCTGCGACAGATCCAGAACGACCTGTTCGACGCAGGCGCGGACCTGTCGACGCCGGTGGTGGAAAACCCGAAATATCCTCCATTACGTGTTACCCAGGCCTACATCGATCGGCTGGAAGGATGGTGCGACACCTATAACGAGCCCTTGGCGGCGCTGAATTCCTTTGTGTTGCCGGGTGGTTCGCCGTTGTCAGCGCTGCTGCACGTCGCCCGCACCGTGGTACGCCGGGCTGAGCGGTCGGCGTGGGCCGCGGTCAAAACGGCGCCGCAAGGGGTCAGCGCATTGCCGGCGAAATATTTGAACCGGCTCTCGGATCTGCTCTTCATCCTGGCGCGCGCGGCCAATACTGACGGCGACGTGCTCTGGAAACCGGGCGGCGGTGCGTCCGGCGCGGGTTAGCCGAAAACCGCAGTGACGCAAACTATCCGGCGGCCGGATCAAGGACCGGCACCGGGAAGTGAAAGCCTAGACGCTGCGACGGCGTGCCCGCGGTGAAGGACGGGATTCCAGCCACGACAAGAACGCGGTCAATGCGCCCCTGTCGAGTGCGATCTCGTAACCAAACCTGCGGTCCTGCGTCGTGTCGCGAAGCTCGAGTACGACGATCTCGTCGGTCATGATGTCGAACTCGTCGCCGCGGGGCGCACGCCGGGCCACGATCTCCACGCCTCTCCGGCTGAGCCGGCGGTCTGGCCACAAACGCAGACTGGACAGCCGGTAGAAGGCGGCTTCCCCGCCGCGGTAGCGGATCACGCCGTGACGCCAGCCGTGACCTCCGACCGCAGGGATGTCTCGCATGATCGCTGCCGTTCCGCCCTGGCGCAGCTTCCACAATCGATAGCTGAGGGCAAGGACGGCCGCCCCCAGCACGACCACGAGCACGACCATGCCGACCATGGGCGCGCTCATCGCGGTCAGTCGATCGCGCCCACGGCGCGCAATCTGGCGCGGCCCCTGGCGGCGATACGGGGATCGTCGGACTCGGAAGCCTCCTTGGCGGCACTCTCGTCGATCTCCGACTCGAACGCCGCGGACTCGGCGAGGATACTGACTCTCTCCTCAGTCACCGACAAGAACCCACCATCCACCGCGATCCGCAGATCGTCTTCGCCTTCCCTTTCGACGCGAACCATGGCGTCGTCGACCAACTGGGCTACCAGCGGGATGTGGCGGGGCAGGATGCCGATCTCCCCGACGGTGGTGCGGGTGAACAAAAACATTGCCTCACCCGACCAGATCTTTCGGTCGACCGCGACTATCTCAACGTTCAATTCCGCCATTGCACACCACCTTTCGTAGCCCCTTCGGGAGCCAGCCGGATTCTGATCACAGCTTAGTGCCGAGGCTCTCGGCCTTCTTGGCCAAGTCGTCGAGGCCGCCGATCAAGAAGAAGGCCTGCTCGGGCACGTGGTCGAACTCGCCCTTGGTCAAGCGGTCAAACGCCTCGATGGTCTCCTTCACCGGAACCGTCGAACCGGGCTGGCCGGTGAACTGTTCGGCGGCCATCATGTTCTGCGAGAGGAACCGCTCGATACGTCGTGCCCGGTTGACCAATTGCTTGTCTTCTTCAGACAGCTCATCGATACCAAGGATCGCAATGATGTCCTGAAGGTCCTTGTAGCGCTGCAGGATTCGGATAACTTCCTGCGCCACACGGTAGTGCTCCTCACCGACGATGCCGGGGTCGAGGATGGTCGAGCTCGACGCCAGCGGGTCAACCGCGGGGAAGATGCCCTTAGAGAATACCGAACGCGAAAGCTCGGTGGTGGCGTCAAGGTGCGCGAACGTCGTCGCCGGCGCCGGGTCGGTGTAGTCGTCGGCAGGCACGTAGACGGCTTGCATCGACGTAATCGACCGTCCGCGTGTCGAGGTAATGCGCTCCTGCAACTCGCCCATCTCATCAGCCAGGGTGGGCTGGTAGCCCACGGCCGACGGCATACGACCGAGCAGCGTCGACACCTCCGAACCGGCCTGGGTGAACCGGAAGATGTTGTCGATGAACAGCAGCACGTCCTGGCCCGCCTCGTCGCGGAACCACTCCGCCATCGTCAGCGCGGACAGCGCCACCCGCATACGCGTGCCGGGTGGCTCATCCATCTGACCGAATACCAGCGCGGTGTCCTTGAGCACGTTCGCTTCCCTGAGCTCGACCCACAGGTCGTTGCCCTCACGGGTGCGCTCTCCCACACCGGCGAACACCGAAGTACCACCGAAGTTACGCGCAATACGGTTGATCATCTCCTGGATGAGCACCGTCTTACCCACCCCGGCGCCACCGAACAGGGCGATCTTGCCGCCCCGCACGTACGGGGTCACCAAGTCGACCACCTTCAGGCCGGTCTCCAGCATTTCGGTGCGGGGCTCGAGCTCCTCGAAGGCTGGGGGCTTGCGGTGAATCGACCAGTGCTCGAAGTCTTCTCCGTACCCGGGATCGTCCAGGCAGTGCCCGAGCGCGTCGAAGACGTGGCCCTTGACCTCCTCGCCGACCGGCACCGAGATCGGGCCACCGGTGTCGGTGACCTCAACCCCGCGCACCAAGCCGTCGGTGGGCTGCAACGAGATGGTGCGCACCAAGTTGTCACCGAGATGGTTCGCTACCTCCAACGTCAAGGTTTTCGCGAGCTCCTCGAACGTGATCTCGGCGTGCAGCGCGTTGAACAGCCCTGGCACCGAACCCCGCGGGAACTCCACATCGACGACGGGCCCGGTAACGCGTACCACGCGGCCGCTGGTGTCGGTGCCTTTCGGCTTTGCGGTCTTTTCGGCAGTAGCACTCATATCTTCTTCGCTTCCTGGTAGAGCTACTTGGCGGCATCGGCGAGCGCGTTTGCGCCCCCGACGATCTCGCTGATTTCCTGGGTGATCTGGGCCTGCCGCTCGCGGTTCGCCATCAGCGTCAGAGCCTTGATGAGGTCGTCGGCGTTGTCGGTGGCCGACTTCATCGCCCGCTGGCGGGACGCCAGCTCCGATGCCGCGGACTCGAGCATCGCCGCATACACGCGGGTGGTCAGGTACCGCGGCAGCAGCGCCTCGAAAAGCGTTGTCGCATCAGGTTCGAACGAGTAAAGGGTACGCGGTTCGCGCGTTTCCTCGACGTACTCGACGACCATCGGAGCCATCCGGCGCGCCTCGATCGACTGCGACAACATGGACTTGAACTCGGTGAAGACGATGTGCAGTTCGTCAACGCCCTGACCCTGTTGATCCTCGGCATCGCCTTCGCTGCCGAGCATGAACGCGTCGACCAGGGTCGACGCGATCTCGGCGGCGTTCTCGTAGCTGGGCTGTTCGGAAAAACCGGTCCACGACTCGGTGATGTCCCAGTTCCGGAACGTGTAGTAATTCAACGCTTTACGGCCCACGACGTAGAGGACCGGTGTCTTCCCTTCCCCCCGCAGTAGAGAAAAGAGCTCCTCGGAGCGGCGGAAGGTGTTGGCGTTGTGCGCACCACACAGCCCGCGGTCGGAGGACACCACCAACACACCGGCCCGCTTCCGTTCGGGACGCTCGACGAGCAAGGGATGGTCCAGAGCGGCCTCGTCGGCCAGCGTCGTGAGCATCCGGGTGATCTCAGCCGCATACGGGCGGGCGGACGCGAGCCGCGCCTGGGCGCGGCCGATACGCGACGTCGCGATCAGTTCCTGCGCTTTGGTGATCTTCTTGATCGAGCCGGCGGAACGGATCCGGCCGCGCAATTCGCGAAGTGTGGCAGCCATATTGTGCTATTTCTTCTTCTCCGGCGCCTTCTTCTTCGCCGGCGCCGGCTTGTGGACTTCCACCGATTCCTTGCCCAGCTTCTCCTCGTCGAGCGCCTGGACGTGCTCGTCGGGGACCACCGACCCACCGCCCGTGGCCGCGAAGCCCTTCTTGAAGTTCTTGATGACCTCGGTGAGCGCGTCGGCGGTTTCGTCAGTCAGCTTCTGGCTATCCCGGATGGTGGTGAGGATCTTTTCTTCAGAGGCCCGAATGTGGTCCAGCAGTTCGGTTTCGAACCGCCGGACGTCCTCGACCGGCACCGAGTCCAGGTGACCGCCGGTGCCCAGGAAGATCGAGATCACCTGCTCTTCGACGGGCATGGGCTGGTACTGCGGTTGCTTGAGCAGTTCGACCAGCCGTGCACCGCGCTCCAGTTGGGCCTTGGAGGTGGCGTCCAGGTCGGATGCGAAAGCGGCGAAGGCTTCCAATTCGCGATATTGCGACAGGTCCAGACGCAGTGAGCCGGCGACTTCCTTCATGGCTTTGATCTGCGCGGCGCCGCCGACCCGGGACACCGAGACACCGACGTTGATCGCCGGTCGGACACCCTGGTTGAACAGGTCTGTCTCCAAGAAGCACTGTCCATCGGTGATCGAGATGACGTTGGTGGGGATGTACGCCGAGATGTCGTTGGCCTTGGTCTCGATGATCGGCAGACCCGTCAACGAGCCGCCACCGAGCTCGTTGGAAAGCTTCGCGCACCGCTCCAACAGCCGCGAGTGCAGGTAGAACACGTCACCCGGATAGGCCTCGCGGCCGGGCGGGCGCCGCAGCAGCAACGAGATCGCGCGGTACGCCTCGGCCTGCTTGGTCAGGTCGTCGAAGACGATCAGCACGTGCTTGCCTTCGTACATCCAGTGCTGCGCGATCGCCGAACCGGTATACGGCGCCAGCCATTTGAAACCCGCGGAGTCCGACGCCGGCGCCGCGACGATGGTGGTGTAGTCCATCGCGCCGCCCTCGTCGAGCGCGCGACGGACGGCGGCGATCGTGGTGCCCTTCTGCCCGATGGCCACGTAGACGCACCGCACCTGCTTCTGCTCGTCGCCACTCTCCCAGTTCTGGCGCTGGTTGAGGATGGTGTCGACGCAGACCGCGGTCTTGCCGGTTTTGCGGTCGCCGATGATCAGCTGGCGCTGGCCGCGTCCGATCGGGGTCATCGCGTCGATAGCCTTGATCCCGGTCTGCAGGGGCTCCTTCACACCCTGCCGCTGCACCACCGACGGCGCCTGCAGCTCCAGCGCCCGCCGCTGGTCGGTCTCGACGTCGCCACGTCCATCGATCGGCTGGCCCAGCGGGTTGACTACCCGGCCCAGAAACGCGTCGCCGACGGGCACCGACAACACGTCGCCGGTGCGCTTGACCTGCTGGCCCTCTTCAATCTTCTCGAAATCGCCCAAGATCACCGCGCCGATGCTGTGCTCGTCCAGGTTGAGCGCGACGCCGAGAACTCCGCCGGGGAACTCGAGCAGTTCCTGGGTCATCACGGACGGCAAGCCTTCGACATGTGCGATGCCGTCCCCGGCGTCGATGACGGTGCCGACCTCCTCGCGGGAGGTGTCGGCGGTGAAGGAGCTTACATACTCCTCGACGGCGCTCTGAATGTCATCAGCGGAGATTGTCAACTCGGCCATGGCTTTTCGTCTTCCTACTTGATTATCGTTCGCGTGGGGTTGTGCTGATTGGTTCGTGGTCAGTCCGGTAACTGCGCCTCCGCCGCGGCCAGGCGAGACGAGAGTGTCCCGTCGATCACCTCGTCAGCCACGGCGATGAGCAGCCCACCCAGCAGTGCGGCATCGACCTGCAGCTGCACCGTCACCGGATGACCGTAGATGCGGCCGAGCACGTCGGTGAGTCGAGTGCGCTGGGCATCGTTCAGTTCGGCTGCTGCGCTGACTTGCGCGACGATTTCGCCGCGCCGCGCCACCGCAACTTCCGCCAAAAACTTCATCGACTCCTCGGCCGGCTCACCTCTGAGCAGCTCGACAGTCTGGGCCAGCAGTGCCGCGGTGATCGGGTCGACGCGGCTGCTGGCGCTTTCAAGCACGTTGTGCAGCAACCTCACCCGCCCTTCGACCGGGACGGCGTAGTCGCCCAACAGGATGGCAAGTCGCGGCTGCGCGTCGAGAATGCGGGAAAACCGGAACAATTGGTCTTCGATCTCGTCGACTTTGTTCTCACGTTCGGCGACTTCGAGCAACGCTTGCCGCGACACGTGCTCAATGGCGTCGACCAGGTCGGAGTTGGCCGACCAACGCTCCGAGACCGCTAACCGCAGGACGTCGAGCGTGGCGTCCCCGACTTTGCCGGCTAACAGGCGCTCGATCAACCGGACCCGGGGGCCCGCGTCTTCGGCCGGCACGGTGAGATACCGGGTGACGACGATTTCGCGGTTCAGCATTCCGGCCACCGACACCAGCTCGCTGGAGAGTGTGGAAAGTCCTCTGTTGTCGAGCTTCTTGGCCAGAGCGCTGAACCGGTCCGCCAGATTGGCCAGCGCTTGCCGACTGGCCGAACGCATCTTCGCCATCAGGGGATACCGGACGTCCGCGGCCGCCGGCGCCATGGCGTCGAGGTCATCCAGGAAGCGATCGACGGTAGCCGACTGCTGTGCCGCGTCGGCAACGTAGTTGCGCACCAATTCCCTTGCCTGGCGCACCGATTCGTGGCCCAGCTCCAGGCGGAGCTGCCGGGTCAGCTGGCTGCGCAGTAGCTCGACCTGGCGGGCCGCTTGTGCTTTGATGCGTTCCGCCTCGACATCGGCCTGAGCCTGGAGTTGCTCGGTGATGCGCCCTGAGTCGGTCTGCGCATCCTCGACAACCCGCTTCGCCTCCGACTTGGCGGCTTCCACGGCCTTGCTATGGGCGGTGGTCGACTCGGTCAACCGATCGGCCGCCACGGCCGCATCTTTCAACTGCTGGCCCACCGCGTCTTGCCGAGCGGCCATCATGCGACGCAGCGGCGGCACTACATAACGCACCACCAGGAACACGATGACCGCAAATCCCAATAACTGCCCGATGAAAGTCGACATGCGCGATTACCGCCCAGACTTCCCAGTAGTTGCTGTGGTGACGGGTTCAACCTCGACGCCGAGGATTCGGCTGGCCAGCGTTGCCGACATGGTCGCCACGTTGGCGCGCAGATCCAATTCCACGACGTCCCTCTCCCGCTCCAACTGCTCGCCGGCCGTTTGCAACGTCGACATCACCTGCTGTTCGGCGCGGGCGCGCGCGTCGTCGACGACCTTGCGACCTTCTGCGCGGGCATTGTCGCGCAGCGACGACGCCTGGACTCGGGCTTCCTTCAGGGCTTCTTCGTAATCCGCCTGGGCGGCTTCAAACTGCTCGGCCGCCTTCTTGTTGTCGGCAGCGGTCTTGGCGATCATGGCGTCGCGTTCGCGCAACACCCTGAGGACCGGTGGCACGACGAATGTGCCGATGACGGCAAGCACGATGAGGAAGATGGCCAGCACGAAGAAGAAGGTCCCGTTGGGAACGAGGAAGTTGCTGGTCTTGCCCCCCTCTGCTGCCTGACCGGCGGCCAGAGCAATAGGGTTCACTTCAGGCATCACAACCCATCACAGCCGAATTACGAAACGGGGGTTGCGAAGACGAACAACGCCATGAACGCCAGGTTGATGAAGTAGGCCGCCTCAACCAGACCGACGGTGATGAAGAACGGCGTAAACAACCGGCCCTGCGCCTCGGGCTGCCGGGCGATACCCGAAACCAGCGCGTTACCGGCAATGCCGTCGCCGATACCGGCACCGATGGCGCCGCCGCCCATGATCAGTCCACCGCCGATGAGAGCACCGGCAGCGATAGTGGGGTCCATTCTTATCCTCCTTTATGTGGTGGCTATCTGGTAGCGGTCTACCAGGCTCCTGTAGTGCTGTGTGCTTCGGGCCAATGCGTGCCGGCCTCAGTCATGGTGTTCCTCAACCTCCATGGCTTGGCTGAAATACAAGATGGTCAAGATGGCGAAGATGAAGGCCTGGATCGCGCCGACGAAGAGATCGAACGATTTCCAGATCGCGTTGGGTAACCACATGATGTATGGCGGAAAGAGCGCGATCAGCGCGACCAGGATGCCGCCGGCGAAGATATTGCCGAAAAGTCGGAGGGACAACGAGATCGGCTTGGCGAGCTCTTCGACCAGGTTGATCGGCGCCAAGAAAGCCACGTGACCCTTGAGCACCGCGAGTGGGTGTCCAACGATGCCGCGGCGCCAGATGCCTGCCACGTGGTAGCAGACGAACACGAAAAGAGCCAGCGCCAAAACGTAATTGATGTCCGCCGCCGCCGACTTCAGCAGTTCGGTGGTATGCCCGGACTTGTCGGTGTATTGGAGCGGGAGCACCGACAGCCAGTTGGAGATGAGGATGAACACGAAGATGGTCACCGCCAGCGGCAGCACGAACGGGGCGATTCGCATGCCGATCGCGCTCTCGATCTGGCCGCGCATCTGTATGGTGATCGCCTCCCAGAACAACTGAACACCATTGGGCACGCCCGTGGAGGTGATCTTGGCGCGCAGGAAGAAGGCGAGCCCGAGCACGATCACCGCGGCGATCGCGGTCGACAGGATCGTGTCGGTGTTGACGGTCATGCCCAGCCAAGTCGCCGTGTGGTGCTCGCCGACCTCGATCCGGGATTCGGCCAGGATGATCTCAGTCATCCCCGCTGCTCCTTTCATCCGGCCCTTCCGGGGCCGCCGGTTGGCCTGCGGAAGAAGGCGCCGCCGACGCGCCGGCGCGTATCTTCTTCCACACCGGCAGCGCGGTTGATACCACCAAGAGCACCTGGAACAGCGCCAGCCCGAACAGCACGCCCAATCCGGCAGGCCGGAAAACGTAGGCGATGATCAGCGCGAGCACGGTGATAATGGCCAGTCGCGTGGCCGAGTTGACCGCCATCGATCTTTTCAGCGGATTAGCCTGCGAGGTAATCGCGTCCACCGAACGGCGCACCAAGAGCGCGTTCAGCAAACCCAGCAGCAACCCGATGCCAAAGAACAACCCAAGCATTAGGCGACCGGACAATCCGGCGGCGAGCACCGCCACCCCGGTAATCCCAACACTGATCACAAAAAGCCGGACGGGACGGAAAGCAACAGAGGGAAACACCAACGGCGCGTCCTGCGCTGGCGTCGTCACTGCAGCACCTCAATCCCGGGTTGATGGAGCGGGAACCCCCCGACCGACTGATCGGTGGCCCGCCGAGCGTATCGCAGTCGTCGCGTTGCAATACCCAAGGGGTAGTTCTCTACGTCGACCGCGATTCGGCGCGACCGGATAGGCGTCCGATGGGCCGGTTGCCAGGCCACCTACGAGGCGTGTTTTGGGGGTTCTACCTGCACCGTACCATATTGCAAGGCGGAACTACTACTCCTCGTCGTAGTAGTCGTCGCGGCGGCGCAACAACGGGATTGCCGTCACGATGCCGGCGACCACAATGGCAGCCAGCATCACCGCGGCGGTATCGCGGGGGTTGAAAAAGATGGTGCTCGCGGTGCCGAACGCGACAATGCCCACCCACAGGTAAATCAGCAGTACCACCCGGCGATGCGAATGACCGATCTGCAACAACCGATGGTGCAAGTGCATCTTGTCAGGGCTGAACGCACTGCGTCCCGCGCGGGTGCGGCGCACGATCGCCAGCAGCAGGTCGAGCATCGGCACGAACATGACCGCCACCACCAGCAGGAACGGTGACAACAGGGCGAACACGTCGCGAGCACCGTAGGCGTTCTGCGATACCGGGCCGGCAGCGGTCGTGGAAGCCGCAGCAAGCATCAGGCCGATCAGCATCGAGCCGGAATCACCCATGAAGATCTTGGCCCGGTGAAAATTGTGCGGCAAAAACCCCAGACAGGCTCCCGCCAGCACCACCGAAATCACGGCAGGCGGATAGAACAGCACGTCACCGCCGTGGTCACGGAGCAGACCGACCGAGAACATGCAGATCGCCATCGCGGTGATCAGTCCCAGCCCGGCAGCCAATCCGTCGAGGCCGTCGACAAAATTCATTGCGTTGACAAACGACACCGTCAGCGCCAGGGTGAGCAGGATCGACGACGCCTGGTCCAGCACGATGGTGCCGACGCCGCCCAACGGGATGTACAGGACACTCCAGCCGACACCCATGGTGACCAGCACGCTGGCCGCGGTGATCTGACCAGCGAACTTCGTCAGGGCATCCAGCCCCCAACGGTCGTCGATAAGGCCGATGCCCATGATCACCGCGCCCGCCACCAGCACCGCGGGCATGCCAGTGGAATAGACGAATCCGCGGGTGAGCGCGGGAAGCTGGGATGCCAGGAAGACGGCCGAGACGATGCCGAGAAACATCGCCAGCCCGCCCATCCGTGGGGTTGGCGTCACGTGCACGTCGCGCTCCCGCGGATAGGCGACCGCCCCCAATCGGGTAGCCAGCACCCGTACCGGTCCGGTCGCGAAGTAGGTGATGATCGCCGCGGTCAATCCGACCAGCGCAAGCTCGCGCAGCGGGACACCGGCGCCACGGTCCGACAGTGCGAGCAGACCACCGGCAAGGTTGGCCACGTCGCTGGACACCTCGAGACCGTACTGCACCCGGCTGAGACCCGACTACCCGTGCTGTCGGCTAAACGCTCAACGTCGCGGCGTCCAAGCCAAGCACCTCCGCGATCCGCTCTGCACTCACCGGACCCGGTCGCAGGATGCGCGGAGTGGCTCCGGTCAGGTCGAGGATCGTGGAGGCGGCCTGCTGCTCGGACGGGCCCGCGTCGAGATAGACGTCGACGAGATCGCCGAGTTGAGTGCGCGCCTCGTTCGCGTCCACCGCGGGCGAACGGCCGGAGACGTTGGCGCTCGACACCGCCATGGGCCCCACTTCACGCAGCAACTCGATGGCCACCGGGTGCAGCGGCATCCGCAGCATCACGGTGCCGCGGGCATCGCCGAGATCCCACTGCAACGACGGCGCCTGCGTCACCACCAGGCTCAGCGCGCCCGGCCAGAATGCGCGGATCAGATCGCGGGCCCCCGCAGGCATTGTGTAAACCAGGCCCTCGATGGTGTGCCAGGAGCCGACCAGCACGCCCACCGGCATGTCTCGGCCACGTCCCTTCGCCGACAGCAGCGCGGCGACCGCGGCACTGTCGAAGGCGTCGGCACCGATGCCGTACACGGTGTCCGTTGGCATGACAACCAGCCGGCCGCCCTTGAGTGCTCGCACTGCCGAGGCGATTCCGAGTGAACGCTGGTCGGGGTCGACACAGTCGAAGACCTCAGTCATCGGCGCCGCTTCCCCACAAGTGGGTGGGGGTACCACCCGCTGGGGGCGTGCCCCCATCCCCGCACGCGGGTGGCGCCCCCCACCTGCGGGCCGTCACGAACCTCGGCCGGCCGGCCAGATCGCGTCGGGCCTGGACGTCTTCGAAAAGTCCGGTGTTCTCGACCAATTCCACGGTGTGTGACGACGTGGTGTCATCATGCTCGACGGCGATCAGGCCACCCGGGCGCAGCCAGCGCCCGGCGAGGCGGACGACGGCAGCGATGACCGCCATCCCATCCGGCCCGCCGAACACCGCGTGATGCGGATCATGATGGGCCACTTCGGGTTCCACTACGGCATCGTCGGGAACGTAGGGTGGATTGGCCACCACCAGATCTACCTGGCCGTCTAGTTCGCTAAGCAGGCCCGGCGTGGTGACGTTGGCCCGGATGAGTTCAACTGCGGTGCCCCGGGCGTTGCGACGCGCGTACTCGAGGGCCGCATCGGAGTCGTCGATGCCAACGATTCGGGCCGCGGGACGGTGGTGGGCCAGCGCCACCGCCAACGCGCCGGATCCGGTGCATATATCGACGATCAGGGGCCGGGTCGGGAGTCGTAGCGCGGTCGCCCACGCCAAGATGGCCTCAGTCTCCGGACGCGGTATGAAAACCCCGGTGCCGACGTGCAGCATTACCGGTCCGAACGCGGCCGTCCCGGTGAGATGCTGCAATGGCACCCGCTGCGAGCGCGCAGTCACGACGTCACGGTAACGCCCGAGGAACTCGTCGCCGGGCGACTCGAGCAAGGCCAACCGACCGCGGTCGGTACCTGCCACGTGAGCAGCCAACTGCTCGGCATCCCAACGCGCAGAGTCGATCCCCGCTTCGGCCAGTAGCGCCGCAGCAGAGTCGATCGCGCGCCGCAAGACACTCATGTCTGTTGCAGCCGGGACTGCTTGTCAGCGGCGCTGAGCGCGTCGAACAACGCGTCCAGGTCACCGTCGAGTACTTGATCAAGGTTATGTGCCTTGTAACCGATTCGGTGGTCAGTGATCCGGTTCTCCGGGAAGTTGTAGGTGCGAATCCGTTCGCTGCGGTCCACGGTTCGGATCTGGCTGGCCCGATCGGCCGACGCGTCGGCCAGCGCCTGTTCCTCGGCGATTACCTGCAGGCGGGCCGCCAGCACCTGCAACGCGCGGGTCTTGTTCTGCAGCTGTGACCGTTCGTTTTGGCAGGTGACGACAATCCCGGTGGGCAGATGCGTGATCCGCACCGCGGAGTCGGTGGTGTTGACACCCTGCCCACCCTTGCCGGACGAGCGGTACACGTCGATGCGCAGATCTGACTCGTTGATCTGCACCTCACCCACTTCCTCGGGTTCGGGGTAGACCAGCACGCCGGCTGCTGAAGTGTGAACGCGGCCTTGTGATTCCGTGACCGGGACGCGTTGTACCCGGTGTACCCCGCCCTCGAACTTCATGCGCGACCACACTCCGTCGGCTGTGTCGCCCTTGCTCGCGATACTGAGCGTCACATCCTTGTAGCCGCCCAAATCCGACAAGGTTTCGTCCAGTACCGTCACCGTCCAGCGATGCCGCTCGGCATAGCGGGTGTACATCCGGGCTAAATCAGCCGCGAACAATGCCGATTCTGCGCCGCCTTCACCCGATTTGACTTCGAGCACGATGTCGTCGGGGTCATGCGGGTCCCGCGGCGCCAGCATGTCGGTCAGTTGGGTGTCCAATTCGGCCACCCGTGATTCCAGTTGGGCCACCTCATCGACGAACGACTCGTCGTCGGCGACCAGTTCACGTGCGGTCTCCAAGTCGCCGCGCGCCGAGGCCAGCTTGCGGTACGTGGCAACGATCGGGGCCAAGCGGGCGAACCGGCGGCCGGCTTTGCGCGCCTCGGCGGGATTGTTGTGCAAATCGGGATCTGCCAGCTGATGTTCGAGCTCGGCGTGTTCGGCCAGCAGCACGTCAATCGTCTGCACCGGCTGCGCCATGCCTCACCTCCTGCCCGTTCTTCCACGTTCCCTGAAGTCATCTGCCGCGAACGCGAACCGACGCCCGGCCTGTGCAGCTTCACGCACAGTTCGGGCGTCGGAAACCGAGCTATTTGTCGGCCGCAGCTCCGGCCTTGCGCTTGCCGTAGCGCTTTTCGAAGCGGGCCACCCGGCCACCGCTGTCGAGGATCTTCTGCTTGCCGGTGTAGAAGGGGTGGCATTGCGAGCAAACCTCGACGACGATGCGGCCTCCTGGCTTGGTGCTGCGCGTCTGGAAGGTGTTGCCGCACCCGCAGACCACCGTGGTCTCCGCGTAGTCGGGATGGATGTCAGATTTCATGCTGTCCTCTTCGATCGTTTGTCGCCTGTACCCCCGTGCGGGATCCGGCGTCGAGCGTGACTGGCGAACCTCAGGCGGTTCCGGGGGTAATCGAGCGTCGATTATGCCAGGTCAACCGCTGTCAGCCCAAACACCCAGATGCGCCCGGGCATTCCCGGCCCCCTCGGGGCGACACCGAGCCTTGCGAGGCAGGGCGGTGGAGCGCCGGCGTCGAGACGGTTGGCCTCGCCAGCTGTCACCTAGTCGTTGTCCATTGATCCCGGTGTGGTCTTGGACACCTGCACCAGGAACTCGTAATTGGTCTTGGTCTTGCGCAGCTGCGACATCAGCAGGTCGATGGCCTGGTGGGAATCCAGACCCGACAGCACGCGGCGCAGCTTGTGCACGACGCCGAACTCGTCCGGCGACAGCAGCAGCTCGTCTTTGCGGGTACCGGAGGGGTTCACGTCGACCGCCGGGAACACCCGGCGTTCAGAGATCTTGCGGTCCAGTTTGAGCTCGGCGTTACCGGTGCCCTTGAACTCCTCGAAGATGACCGTGTCACCGGTGGACCCGGTCTCCACCATCGCGGTGGCGATGATGGTCAGCGAGCCGCCTCCCTCGATGTTGCGGGCGGCGCCCAAGAACCGCTTGGGCGGGTACAGCGCGGTGGAGTCGACACCACCGGACAGGATGCGGCCCGACGCCGGCGACGCGTTGTTGTACGCGCGGCCCAGGCGGGTGATCGAGTCCAGTAACACCACGACGTCCTTGCCCTGCTCGACAAGCCGCTTGGCCCGCTCGATCGCCAGCTCTGCGGCTTGGGTGTGATCGGACGGCGGGCGGTCGAACGTCGAGGCGATGACCTCGCCCTTGACTGAGCGCGTCATGTCGGTGACCTCCTCAGGCCGCTCATCCACGAGCACGACCATGAGGTGGCATTCCGGGTTGTTCCTGGTGATCGCGTTGGCGATGTCCTGCAGGATCGTCGTCTTGCCCGCCTTGGGCGGCGACACGATCAGCGCGCGCTGGCCCTTGCCGATCGGCATGATGAGGTCGATGACCCGGGTGGTCAGCCGATCGGGCGTGGTTTCCAGCCGCAGCCGCTCGTTGGGGTACAGCGGCGTCAATTTGCCGAAATCAGGACGCTTCCTGGCGTCTTCGACCGGGCCGCCGTTGACGCTGTCCAGGCGCACCAGTGGGTTGAACTTCTGCCGCTGATTGGGCTGTTCACCTTCCCGGGGCACCCGAACGGCACCGGTCACCGCGTCACCGCGGCGCAGGCCGTTCTTACGCACCATGTTCATCGACACGTAGACGTCGTGTGGTCCGGCCAGGTAGCCGGATGTACGCACGAACGCGTAATTGTCCAGGACGTCAAGGATGCCGGCTACCGGCTGGACGACGTCGTCCTCCCGCAGTTCGGCGTCGGCGCCCTCGCCCGACCGCTCGCCGCGGCGCTTGCGGTCGCGGTCCCGGAACCGGCGCCCTCGCCGGCCCTGACGTCCCTCGCCGTCCTCATCGCCGCGCGATTGCTGACCGCCCGAGCTTTGTTGATCGCCGCCCTGGTCGCTCCCGGCGTCGTACCCCCGCTCGTCCGTCTTGGTGTTCTGTTGGGTCCTCCGGCGGTTGTCGGCCTCGGCGGTGGCGGTGCCATCGCGGCTGGCTGAGCCCTCGCGGTCAACCTCGTCGCCAGTACGCTCGGCTGACTGGGCTCCGCGGGAGGCGGCGCGGCGTTCTCGGCGCGGCGGCTCGGTGGTGGAACCGTTGTATTCCCCCTGCGGGGCCGGTGCTTCAGCACTGGCGGTGTCGGACTTGCCGCTGTCCTCAGCTGACGGCGCGCGACCGCCGGCAGCGCCGTTGCCGTGTCCCCTACTTTCCTGAATCGCGGCGATCAGTTCGTTCTTACGCATACCCGACGTCCCTTTGACACCGGCTTGAATGGCCAGCGCGCGCAGCTCGGGCAGCACCATGGTGGACAGGGAGCCACCCGAAACGTTGGTTTTCACGTCTGGCGTGTCGGTGGTCACGGCATTAGACAGCTGATTTGCGTCGGTGCTTTCGCCAGCCGTGAACAAGTCCGTATCAGTCACGGATTTCCTTTCTTCCCCCGTTGATCACGTGATACCGGGGGTTCGTTGCATTCAGCCAAATTGCCGAGTGCGCCCAATCATCGACTCTGCAACGGTGATCGCCTGGATCGGCGGAGGAAACGGCGAACCTCGTTCACGAGAAGAATTGGTGGTTGTCCTAGCGGCAAGGCAGTATGGATGCAGATGCAGATGCTGCAATTGCTGGACGGCTTCGAGGATAGTCCGCATCTTTGTCGGAAGCAAGCAAACCCTCCGGCCACGCTGTGGATCAACCGCGGATTGTGACTCCCGGGCTCCAGTGGACTCCTTCGCCGACAGTCATCTGGATGATGGCAAATCCGTTTGCGGCCCCGTACTCCACCGCTTCGGACGGCAACTCCGACGCTGAGCTCAGTGCAATCAGCGAGGGACCGGCCCCCGATAGCGTCGCTGCCACGTTATGACGCCGCAACAGTCGCAAATATTCCGCCGAGGCGGGCATCGCCGGGGCACGTTGCGGTTGATGCAACAGGTCTTCGGTGGCTGCCATCAGCATGTCCGGTCGTTCGGTCAGCGCTACCACCAGCAATGCGGCGCGGCTGACGTTGAAACTCGCGTCGTCGTGGCTGACCTGGGCGGGCAGCAGCACCCGGGTCTCCGCGGTCAACGAGCGCGCTTCGGGAATGGCGCAGAACAGATGGATGTCGGGGTGAAGCCGCAGCGGCACCGCCGAGTACCGGGGCCGACCACCGGTCCGGTCAATCCACGAAACCACCGCGCCACCCAGCACTGCGGCGGCGGCGTTGTCGGGATGACCCTCGAACTCCGAGGACAGCTGGATTAATTGAGCATCGCTCAGAGGCCTCGAATCCGTCTGTGCGACAAGCCCATTTACCGCCGCCAAGCCGCCCACCACCGCCGCCGCGGATGAGCCGAGACCCCGGGAATGCGGAATGGCGTTGCGGCAGCGCACCACAAGGCCCGGTGCGCGGACCCCCAAAGCTTGCAGCCCACACTCGACGGCGCGCACCACCAAATGTTCGGGACCTAGCGGTACTTGATCAGCACCCTCGCCCTCGACCAGCACAACCAAACCGGAATCTGTTGTCTCCACAACGATCTCGTCGTACAGACTCAATGCCAGACCAATGCTGTCAAAGCCCGGGCCGAGGTTGGCGCTGGAAGCCGATACCACGGCACTTGCAACCAGCCCGGCAGGTAACATCCGGGTCACCGACAGGCTTTCCCGGCGGCAGATAGGTGGCGACCCGCTGCGACCGGCTCCGCCGCCCTTGCGATCGCCACTAGGCCTAACCGGTGGCGACCCGCTGCGACCGGCTCCGCCGCCCTTGCGATCGCCACTAGGCCAGTCCCAACTTTTCGACGACGAGCACGGGATCGACAGGCAACGGAGACACGCTCGGCATGTCTTTGAGCGCGGTGTCGGGGTCCTTCAGGCCATTGCCGGTCACTGTGCACACCACCGTCGACCCACTTGTCACCCAACCGTCGTCGACGGCCTTGATCAGGCCGGCGATGCTGGCCGCGGACGCGGGTTCGACAAAGATTCCTTCGGTTTCGGCCACCAGGTGGTAAGCAGCCAGGATCTCCTCGTCGGTCGCGGCCAGAAAGCGCCCGTTGGACTGCTGCTGAGCCTCGACGGCGGCCGTCCATGACGCCGGTGCGCCGATGCGGATTGCGGTCGCGATCGTCTCCGGGTGGCTGACTGGTTCGCCGAGTACCAGCGGCGCTGCGCCGGCCGCCTGGACGCCCAGCATGCGGGGCCGCTTGTCGATCACGCCTTCATGGTGATACTCGGTGTACCCCTTCCAGTACGCGGTGATGTTGCCCGCGTTGCCGACCGGAAGTGCGTGCACGTCTGGCGCGGTGCCCAGCGCGTCCACGATCTCGAACGCCGCCGTTTTCTGGCCTTCGATGCGCACCGGGTTGACCGAGTTGACCAACGCGATCGTCGGGAAGTCGGCGGCCATCTTGCGGGCCAGTTCCAAGCAGTCGTCAAAATTGCCGTCGATCTGGATGATCTTCGCGCCGTGCATGACCGCCTGCGCGAGCTTGCCCATCGCGATCTTGCCCTGGGGTATCAGCACTGCACAGGTTATGCCGGCGCGGGCCGCATATGCCGCCGCCGATGCCGAGGTATTTCCGGTCGACGCGCACAACACCGCCCGCTGGCCGCGAGCCAGTGCATCCGTGACCGCCATCGTCATGCCCCGGTCTTTGAAGGAACCAGTGGGATTGAGGCCCTCGACCTTGAGGTGGACCGTGCAACCGGTCTTTTTCGAGAGTCGGGTGGCCGCGATCAACGGGGTACCACCCTCGAGCAGGGTAACCGGGGTCCAGTCGTCGCCCACCGGTAACCGGTCGCGGTACGCCGCGATCACCCCGGGCCAGGGTTGGTGGATGGCCGTCCGTGGGGCGCTCACAGGTTGGTCTCTTCCAGTCGCAGCACGCTTGTCACACTCGTTACGGTGTCCAAATAGCCGAGCGCCTCTACGGTTTCGGAGAGCGCGGCATCGGTGGCGCTGTGGGTGACCACCACGATACGGGCGCCTACCCGTCGCCCGCCCTCATCCGCCATGCCTTCCTGGCGAACTTCGGCGATGCTCACCTCACGCTTGGCGAATTCTGCTGCCACTGAGGACAACACGCCAGGCTTGTCGGCGACATTCATGCTGACGTAGTAGCGGGTGGAAATGAAACCCATTGGGGCGATGGGAAGTTGGGCATACCTGGACTCTTTTGGCCCCCGGCTGCCGAGTACGCGGTTGCGGGCGGCCATCACCAAGTCACCGGTCACCGCGGACGCGGTGGGTGCGCCGCCGGCCCCCTGCCCGTAGAACATCAACCGACCGGCGGCCGCAGCCTCGACCACGACCGCATTGAATGCTCCGCTGACCGAGGCCAGCGGATGCGACAGGGGCACCAGCGCCGGATAGACGCGGGCTGAAACTCTTTGCTGCCCATCGTCTGTGGTGAGGCGCTCACAGATGGACAGCAGCTTGATGGTGCAGCCCAGCGACCGGGCCGAGGCGAAGTCGTCCGGAGTGATCTTGGTGATGCCCTCTCGATAAACGTCATCGGCCGTCACCCGGGTGTGAAAGGCGATGGACGCCAGAATCGCGGCCTTGGCCGCGGCGTCATAGCCCTCCACGTCGGCTGTGGGGTCGGCCTCGGCGTACCCGAGCGCACTCGCATCGGCCAGCGCGCTGGCGTAGTCGGCACCGGTGCTGTCCATTTCGGAAAGAATGTAGTTGGTGGTGCCGTTGACGATGCCGGCCACCCGCAGCACCGTGTCCCCGGCCAGGGACTGAGTGAGCGGGCGGATGACCGGGATAGCACCTGCGACCGCCGCCTCGAAATAGAGGTCGACATGCGCGCTTTCAGCGGCCTGCGCCAATTCTCCGGTGGAGGTGGACAACAGTGCTTTGTTCGCCGTGACGACGGACTTGCCGCGCTCCAGCGCCGAGAGGATCGCCTTGCGCGACGGCTCCACCGGCCCCATCACTTCCACAACGATATCGACGTCTTCGCGCGAGACGAGTTCTTCGATGTCGTCAGTCAGTAGCCCGATCGGAACGCCGCGGTCGGCGGCGACGCGGCGCACTCCGATGCCACGCAGCACCAAAGGCGCGCCGACACGGGCCGCGAGGTCCTCAGCACTGTCCTGAATTATTCGGACAACTTCCCTACCTACGTTGCCAAACCCGAGTACCGCTATGCCGACCGGCTTTTCGTCGCGGGGCACAGTTCACCTCACTTCCAGACTCAGTAGATCGTCGACCGTCTCGCGACGCAGGATCAAGCGGGCCCGCCCGGCGCGCACCGCTACCACGGCGGGCCGGCCGACCATGTTGTAGCGGCTCGAGAGCGAATAGCAATAGGCACCGGTCGCGGCTACCCCGAGCAGGTCGCCGGGCCGCAGGTCGTCGGGCACCCATGCGTCGCGCACGACGATATCGCCGCTTTCGCAGTGCTTTCCGACGATACGGGCCAGCGTCGCCGGGGCGTCGCTGACTCGGGACACCAGCCGGGCGTCGTACTGCGCGTCGTAAAGCGCCGTGCGGATGTTGTCACTCATGCCGCCGTCGATGCTGACGTAACGTCGGTGCGCCGTGGTGCTGACGTCGACGTCCTTGACGGTGCCAACCTCATACAGCGTGATGGTGCCCGGTCCGGCGATGGCCCGCCCGGGCTCCACCACCACTCTGGGCATAGGGAGCCCCATGGCTGCTGCCTCACTGCGCACGATCGCGATGAGCTTAGCCGCCAGTTCGGCCACCGGCGGTGGATCGTCGCTGGCCAAATACGAGATACCCAGGCCACCACCGAGATCGACCGTCGAAATCTGTGCGGTCTTGTCGACGCCGAACTGATCGACGATCTCGTGGAGCAGCACGATGACACGATGCGCGGCGAGTTCGAAGCCGGCGACGTCGAAGATCTGCGAACCGATATGGCTGTGCAACCCGACCAGTCGCAGGTGATCGGTGGCGAAGACCCGGCGCACGGCTGCCATCGCCGCCCCGCTGGCCACCGACAGCCCGAACTTCTGGTCCTCGTGAGCGGTGGAGATGAACTCGTGGGTGTGTGCCTCCACACCGACGGTGAGACGAACGAAGACATCCTGGACGATCCCCGCCTCGCCCGCGATGGCGTCGAGGCGCTCGATTTCGGTCATCGAGTCCAACACGATATGACCTACGCCGGCCTTGACCGCGGCGGTCAATTCGGCCACCGATTTGTTGTTGCCGTGAAAGACAATCCGCTCCGGCGGAAACTTGGCGTGCAATGCAACGGCAAGTTCCCCGCCGGTGGACACGTCGAGCGACAAGCCTTCTTCGTTGATCCAGCAGGCTATTTCGCTGCAAAGAAATACCTTGGCGGCATAGTGCACATTCTTTCCGCCGCCGAAGGCCGACGCGATCTCGCGGCACCGAGAACGAAAGTCGTCCTCGTCGATGACGAACAGCGGAGTCCCGTACTCGTGGGCAAGGTAGGTCACCGGGACTCCGGCGATGACGGCCACACCGGCCTCGTCGCGAACCATGTTGCGCGGCCATACATTCGGCGCCAACCGCAGCAGTTCTTCAGGCGACTGCGGTCGTGGCGGGCTGCCTGGGTGACGGGTCTCTTCGGCGTGCCGGGGACCGGCTGGATGGACGTTCACATTCGCTCCGGAGCAGTGACTCCAAGTATCGCCAGCCCGTTGGCGATGACCTGACGAGCGGCCTCGCACAACGCCAGGCGCGCGCTGTGCAGATCGGTGGGCTGCTCGTCGCCCAGGGGCAACACCCGGCACGAGTCGTAGAACCGGTGGTAGTCACCGGCGAGGTCTTCCAGGTAACGGCACACCCGATGCGGTTCCCGCAGAGATGCCGCCGTTTGCAGCACCCGCGGGAATTCGCCGATGGTGCGCAGCAATGCACCTTCTTTGTCGTGGCCGAGCAGGTCCAGATGCCCGGTGTCGGGGATCAGGCCCAGTTCGGCGGCGTTCCGGGCCAGCGCGCAAAGCCGGGCATGCGCGTATTGCACGTAATAGACCGGGTTTTCATTCGACGCCGAGGACCACAGCGCGAGGTCGATGTCGATCGCGGTGTCCACCGACGAGCGGATCAGGCTGTAGCGCGCCGCGTCGACGCCGATCGCCTCGACCAGGTCGTCGAGCGTGATCACGGTTCCGGCCCGCTTGCTCATCTTGACCGGCTGGCCGTCGCGGACCAGGTTCACCATCTGCCCTATGAGCACCTCGACGGTGGCGGGGTCGTCGCCGAACGCAGCAGCGACAGCCTTGAGCCGTGCGATATATCCGTGGTGGTCGGCGCCAAGCATGTATATGCACAAGTCGAAGCCGCGTTGCCTCTTGTCCAGGTAGTAGGCGATATCACCGGCGATGTAGGCGGGCTTGCCGTCGCTTTTGATCACGACCCGGTCCTTGTCGTCACCAAACGCACTGGTGCGCAACCACGTTGCGCCGTCCTTCTCGTAGATGTTGCCGGTCCCGCGAAGCCTGGCGAGGGCCTGGCCGACACGGCCGCTGGTGTGCATCGAGTCTTCGTGCGTGTAGATGTCGAAGTCGGTGCCGAATTCGTGCAACGACTGTTTGATGTGGCTGAACATCAAGTCGACACCGATTTCTCGGAAAGTCTCGTGCATCTCGGGTCCAGGCAGGCTTAGCGCGTCGGGCGCCTTCTGCAACACCTGAGCGGCGATGTCGTTGATGTAACTGCCGGCGTAGCCGTCGGCAGGAGGTGACTCGCCCTTGGCGGCGGCGATCAACGACTTGGCGAACCGGTCGATCTGGGCGCCATGGTCGTTGAAATAGTATTCGCGCACCACGTCCGCACCCTGGGCGGACAGCAACCGGCCCAACGCGTCACCGACGGCGGCCCAGCGGGTGCCGCCGATATGGATCGGCCCGGTTGGGTTGGCCGAGACGAACTCGAGGTTGATCTTCTGTCCGGCCAGTGCGTCGGAGTAACCGAAGCCGTCGCCGGCGTCGATGACGGTGTTGACGATTATGGCCTGCGCTGATGCTTCGAGGCGCATGTTGATGAAGCCCGGTCCGGCCACCTCCGCCGACGCAATGCCCTCGGCCTGCCCCAGCGCCTCGGCGAGCCATCCGGCCAGTTCACGCGGGTTTGCGCCGACTTTTTTGCCCAGCTGTAACGCCAGGTTGCTGGCGTAATCGCCGTGCTGGGGGTTGCGCGGCCGCTCCACGGTGACTGTCTGCGGCAACGCGGCAGCGTCCAGCCCGCGCTCGGTCAGCACCGCAGCGGCGGTGCTTTTGAGCAACTCAGCCAGGTCGGCGGGGGTCACGAACGTTTATCCTATGGGCTGGGGTGCTTCCGCCCCGAATCCATTGCGGTGGCAGACCGGCCACCTCAATGCGCTAGTCTGTCTCTGCTTATTCGAAAGCCCAATGGCGCAACACCAAAGCCGTAGCGCCCCCGTAGCTCAGGGGATAGAGCGTCTGCCTCCGGAGCAGAAGGCCGCAGGTTCGAATCCTGCCGGGGGCACAAGCTCCGCCGCAGGTCAGAGGCGTCTTTGGCGGATTTTTGGCCGCCGTGCCAAGAACGTGCCAAATGGTCCTAGCAAAATCCCGAGTCGTGACAAACAGGTACCGAGGGCTGGCCGACCGCTCGTCGCGGTACCGTTCGCCTGGTCGCCGGAAACACCGAGGGAACTGACGAGAGCGTCCCGCGACGCGGTGCCCCACGACGACGAAGATCGGAGACGTTTTCGACGTGCTCAGGAGTTCGAGGTGCCCGATGTCGCACTTTGACATTCTCCCGCCGCTGGCCGACCGCATCGCTATGCGGACCACCACAGCGTGCCCCTCCTACGCGGGCCAGCAGGCTCCCCGGTACGGGGGCAAGCCTTACCCACCCGCTGAAAACGGCTCAGGAGCCAAATGCGGGCGCGGAATCAACCATCACAACGAAGGGATAGGTCGAAATGACCGCATTCGACCAACCGCAGGGCTGGACGCCCTGGACACCAGAGCAACGCCAGGCCGCACTCGACGAACAAGTGCTCGCCTTCACCCTGCGCGGCGCGCATATCACAGCGCACGGCTGGTTCTGGGCGCAGGTCACCACCGGCAAGAAGTACAACGCCGTGTTGCACGTCCTGTTGACCTTCCTGACCGGAGGCCTCTGGCTCCCGGTTGCGCTGGCGTACGGCATATTCAGCGGCGAGCGGGTCACCACGTTCCGCGTGGACGAGTGGGGCCGCGTCACCGCCAACAGTCGGCGGTCGCCATGACCGGGCAGCCTCACCGCATCGGCTCATCGCGCACAACGTCCTACATCCTCAGTCTGGGCGAAGGAGGCAAGTCATGAGCGGTACTGACGAGAGCGTCCGCGATTCTGTGCACGAGGCCATTCGATTGCTGAAGGGCGGTTTAGAGCAGGCTCAGCGTGTCGGACGGCGCGAGGTGATGTTCGAACCGAGCGCCGTGCAGGTGGTGCTCGCCAAGCTGGAAGCGGCCCGCGAAGCACTCGCCTGACCGGGGCGTGTTCCTGGGCGCTGAGTCGGTCTGTCGCCCAACGTGGCCAGCCAAGGGGATTACCCGCCAGGGTGGTCCCGAAAGTGGCGCAGCGGGCTGAATGAGGGCCGAAAATTCTGGCGCTGAGCCCTACTCGTAGATAGGGACAACGGAATCGTCGGGCGAGACCGGGTCGGGTCGGTGCTGCTGCGGCACCGGGATACTCTCAAAAAACCGCGCCGGTCATGTCGCCGTAAAACTCTGCAGGCTCGCAAACATCATCGACATAGACGCGCACCAAGCTTGCGCCGCCATAGACGGCGGGGGTCGACAACCACTCCGGCGCACCGCGTGCCGGGACCTGCCAGGAGGCCACAACAATCGGCTCCCCGGCGGCCAGCAGCTCATCGAACAGCGCCGCAGCCCGCACCGAACCGGCAGCCTTCAGCTCCTCGAAGTCGGGCTCACCGAGGAGTCGCGGGTCCGGTGCACAACGGCGACCACACTCGCTGCGAAGCAACTTCGCGTAGGAGCCGACCGGCAGCCGGTAACCGGCGGACCCGCCACGGTCAGAATCAATTGGCATGACTGCTCTCCTTGTTCCAGCGGGCCAGTGCCGCATTCCTAGCCTTCTGCGAAACCCTCGTCATCGGCTGCGGCAGGTCGGTCTTGACTTGCTTCAACAGCCGCGCAATGTGCGCTTCCAAAAGTCGTATCTCCCCACTGAGTTTCACGCGGAGCTTGGCGTCAGCAGCCGCCGCGTAGTCCGCCGACAAGTCCACTTTCCGGTCAATCGCCGCCGAAATCAGGTCCAAAATCTGTGTTTCGGCGGCACTCCAAACAAGGTTTCGCCCCGATGCTGCACCTGACGCAGCCAGCTCTTTGTCCAGCTCACGCCGCACACGGCGCGCTTCTGACGAATGATGTGCCATATCTAACTCCTATCTGCTGACCCTGAAGTCAGCGAAAATGCGTGCGGCCAACAAGAGAAGCTGTCTAGGCCGGGGCGCGCGTCGACCGGGGGCGGGGGTGGTGGCGGGGGGGTCCCCGGCGCGCGCCGATGGTGCCGTCTCGTACGATGCGCGAGCGTCGTGGAGCCTCGGCGTGACTTGCCTGGGATGGTGACCGTTCGGAGACCTCTCGCCAGCGTTGCTCTTTGGGGAGCTGGCCGCGCGCCCATGTGGGTCGGGCGATTGCTTCGCACTTGGCAAGGTTGGGCGCGGAGCGTATCAATACTGCAATGTGCATATCGCGCTATCACGTTGATGATGGACTTGCCACGGTAGAAGGAGGCGTACATGACTAACTCCGAGGTCGAACGCAAAGCTATCGAACATGTCATAGCGCAAGAGCGCGCTGCGGGTCGGCAGCCTGAAGACGTTCGTGGTCGCAATCAGCCGTATGACATCGCGAGTCCGCCGAGGAAAATCGAGGTAAAGGCATTCGGTGGCTCAGCCCGAGGAGCGCCCGTTCCCATCGAAGAGCGACAGGCCCAGGCCGCTCGCGACGACCCATACAACTACTACGTCTACGTCGTGGACAACGTCGCTTGTGAGACGAAGCCCATCGAGGTACGCATGCTGTATGGCGCTGTCCTACAAGAGATGCTCGACCGCACCAAACCCCGCGCCACCTACTGGCCAGCCTTCCGTGCAGGCGACTACGACGACATCGACGAGGGCATCGAGTGACCGTTCCACCGAACCGATTTCCCAGTTGTGTCGAGGTCGTATACAAGCGGTCGCCCTGCGCATTCCAAATCTTGGGTGCCCGGCTAGCCACGGCGGAACGCCTGCGGCTGCGCCTGCTTGGCGTGTTCCTTGGCGTGCAATGGGCAGAACTTGCCCCACCGGGACATGTAGCGGCAGGACGGCTCGGCGCAAATCTCGGGCGGGGCGAGACGGTTCATCATTGTGAATCCTTTCGGTGGGTGCACGCCCCGGTCCCAGTCGGGAGGTAGGCGACCGGGAGCCGGGGCGCACATTTGCGGCTGTGAAAGCGATTCGGCCAGCGTGGGATAAGGAGGACCCCGAACCGAATCGCTCGCGCCGCAGCTTGTTACGAACCGGAGTTCGACCAGATTTTCACCACGGCGGCTGCGTGCGGGAACCCGTAGCCGAGTCGCATGGTGCCGCGTACGGCGGTCGAGTCAGACCCGAAGTAGAAGCTCGGGTTGGCTGTGACCGAGATGTCTTGGCGTAGCACCGTGAACACCTTGTCGGCTGGAATCGCCCAGACAACGCCGTCTTCGATGGTGCCTTCGGGGGCGCTGTAGAGCGGGACACCGAAGATGCTGCGCTTCACCGGGTTTGACACGTCGCCCGGCGTCTGGCTCAGCAACGGTTCGTTAGAGACCACGTCGCTGGTCGGCTGAAAACGCTTCAATTGTGAAAGCTGCAAGACGGTGTTGAACGACGCGGCAAACGATGTGACCACCGAACCGACTCGTTCCACCAGGCTAATGGCCTCGGCGAAGGGGTCGAAGTCGACGAACTCACCTGACACCGGAACGGTCTGATAATCAATGGATTCCAGGCCGTTCGGGCCGAGCGACGTCACGCTCGTGAAGAATGCGGTGTCGATTGAGCGGGCGAATTGGCGGACCAGGCCGTCACCGACGACACCAGCCGCCTGAGCGTTCTCCGCACTGTCCGCAATGAGCTCGTTTGAAATCTTGACGAGCGCCCCTACCTTGGTCGGCGTGACGGTGACCTCACCCAGGCTGGGGTCGGTCTCGGTGATGTCGTCACCCTCGGCCAACCACGCGGCGGCAGCGTCACTTTGGACGACGGGGAAACGCAGTGACGGGCGTAGAGATTCGATTACAGTGCTGACGCGCAACGCAACTGAGCGAAGGCGCAAAGGTTGAATAATTAGAGGCCCGACTTCTTCGGGCGCGAGGATTCCTGCGGAGTTAAAGGCTCCGATAGCCATATTTGTTTTCTCCCAACGGGTTGCGCTGGGCGCGATGTTCGCTGGGGTAAAAAGTCACGCCCCAGCGGACATCCGCGCACAAGCGAATGGTGGTGGATTACCGCGCTGGGCCACAGGCCATTCGGCGGTTCGTCCCGCTGGGACATCTTCGATTATACCCGCAAGGCGGCAGGCCCCGAAAATCGCCCCCAGATTAACGGAGAACGACTTTCGAGGCCTGCCTGGTGTGACTTGGGCGTCGGGACTACACGGTGCCCTTCACGGCGTCCGAGAAGAACTCCCCCCAGCCGCGGGGTTGCGAGGGCTGCACGGTGTCGCCATCCAGCACTGAGCGGGGTCCGAATCCGATGCGGCCAGCACCGCCGCCAATCGCGCCCGTTGACGCGGCCAGCGGTGCACCGGGGTTCGGTGCCTTCCAGTGTGGGTGAGCGTCGAGCAGGGTGTCGGCGCGTGAGCTGACCCTGGCGGGGTCGAGTGAGCCATCCTCGCCTCGAAGGTCGTTGAGGTCGGTCTGGCCCCAGAAGTCATCCATGTCGGCGAAGCGGCCCCGAAGATTGGCCTCAATCACCTGGCGCTCGGCGGCTTCGGCGCGGGCCGCCGTGTCGGCCATCTTCGTGACCAGCTCGGCGTTCTGGGTTTCGCTGTCGCGCAGCCGAAGCCGGTAACGCTTGGCCTCGGCGGACATCAGCGCCTCGGCGGTCTCGGGTTCCTGCGCCACGGCGGCGGCTTCGGAATCCGTTGCGTTGTCGATGTTGTTCTCGCTCATCGTGTGTATCCCTTTTCAGTCGAACATGGAGTAACGGCGGCCCGACAGCATGTCATCGTGCTCACCGATATGAACATGGGTGGCAATGCTGCCCGGTGGTGGCGGCGGCATCGCTGACGTGAACGCTTCGACACCATCCACCATCGGGTCGGTCGGCGCGTAATCGACTGTCGGCGCGATGTTCACCGGACCTTCAGCGTCATCGTCAATCTGCGAATCGTTGGGTCCCAGCCCGGTGCCGAGAATGTCAGCTTGCCATAGCGGCGAGGCGGGGTCGGATGTCTCTCTTCTAGCCATCGTTCAGTTCTCCTTCGTGTAGGTGATATGCGGCCAGGTCGTCGAGCAGCGCCTGAAGTGCCGCTGGGTCTTCCCTAAATCCCATGCCCTTGACGACGTGCTCGGCCAGGGCGACGACGAGGCGGAACAAGGCCGCCGTGGCGTCTGGCCGCTCCACCAGCTCGGCGTACATGGCCCATAGGGCCGTGAAGTCGAGCCTGGTCTCTGCGGCGATTACGGCGGCTCCTAGGGCCATGTCCGCCGGCCCCGGCATGAGGGCTTCCGTTGGTGATGTCATTGAATCTCCTTTTGTTGTGGCGCAGCCGGTTTGGTTGCGTCGGGGCCGTACTTCGCATAGTCGGCCATGATTTCTTCGCAGAACACATATCCGACGAGGTTCGAGCATGCGTAATCGCGCGCGAATGAGTAAAGGTTTTCTTCCTCGCCCTGGCGCTCGTAGCGTTCAAGCTCGGCGACCTGCTCGGGCTTCAGTTGGTCGGCGATTCCGCGCCACCACTCACGGCGGCTCACGAGGTCACCGCCGCGCCGTCGGTGTTGTCGCCCTGCTTGGCTTTCCACTCCTGATAAGCCTTGGCAGTACGGTTCTGCCCGACTCCCAGCCGCTTACGCGCGTCCTCGATGCTGGTCGGCGGCGGGTCCATCTCCTCAATCAGCTTGACCAGCTCGGGCTCGGGTCGGTCGTCGGGATTGCGGTCACTCGCCCTGGGGGATGAGACATGCCAACGCAGGTCGCCCTCGTAGAGGTAAGCATCGTCAGCGGTGAGCGTGAAAGTTCCTGCGGGAGCTTCATCCTTACCCTCGGGCTGCGGGCTCTCCGCGCGCAGACCACCGTGACGGTCCTTATGAATGAACAGGAGCGCCTTTCCGCCCCGGCCCGGCGTGAACCGCTCAATCGCCTTGACCCGAATCGAAGAACCACCCACGGCCCGGCGTTTCGCGTGCGTGCCGCTCGGACCCTGGGCTCGGCTGTCGAGACCTTTGGCGAGGTGGTCAATCGCAATCACGCACGCGCCGGACCTCATCAGCGGCTTGAATACCGCGTTGTTGATGACGGTGAACTCATCAGCGCTGTTGGAGTTGGCGCGAAACACCGGCAGCAGCTCGCCAACGCTGTCAACCACAACCACATCAGGCCCCCAGTCGGCGGCGTCCTCGATGGCCTTGTTGATGTCGGCCTGGTCCTCAGGTTCCAGATAGCGAAATCGGCTCGGGTCGCGCAGGGCATCCTTGGGCGCACCTAGCATCAACAGCCGCCCGACTGTGGCGGCGGCGGTGTTGTGGTCGAGGTCGATAACCAACGCCGACCCGCCCAGGATGAGCCGCTCGGCGACGGCGGCCAGCGCCACGAATGTCTTACCTTCCTCGGGGTCGCCGAAGAGCCAGTTAACCTGATGCTCGTAGAAGATGCAGTTCCCGTCGCGCCGTTTCAGGACGGTCGGCTTCGGCGGCTCGGGCAATGTGCCGTCGAGCAAGCTAACGATGTCGGTATACGGCGCCCCTACCCGTACCGCCGTACTGACCCCTAAGGGTACGGAATCGAGTACGGCCATACCGCCCAGCTCAGAGCCGTTTTCGGCACTGACCGTACTCGGACCGTACTCGGCATCCTGCGCGTTGTCGGCAAACTCGTACCGCCTTACTGGGTCCGTACTCGGTACGGCGGTAGGCTCGTCGGGCTCGTCTGCCTGCCTGTCGGTGCCGCCGGATTTAGCAAACGGGACTGCCATGCCTGTCAGGTAGTCGTCGGGCACCTTCTCCTCGGTGCGGGCCTTCACCGCATCGAGGTCGGCGGCGTTGGCCTGCGCGACGGCCCACCCCAGGATGGAGTCGAACTCGGCGCGGGCTTGGGCGTCGGTGCGTTGCTCCTCACCGGCGGTCGGCGGTCGGGTGGCGGCCTCAATGAACATCGACTTCAGTAGGTCTCGCGCGACCCTGGCCGAGTAGTAACCCGCGCGAGCCTCTTTCATCGCGCCGGTTAGTACCGGCACCAAGCCGTCGTGACGCGACCCGGTCTCGAAATGCCCGGCAAGTACCCATCCGAACTTGTCGAGAATCTCGGGACGGGTTGATTCGGTGTGCTTTTCGAGGAACTCGCGCACCTGGGCTTCGGTAGCGGTCTCGCTGGCCTCGGTTGCGTCGGGCAGTTCGTCGGCAATCACGGCGGGCAGCACCGGCACAGGTCCGGTCACCTCCCAGGCGTATCGACCGCCGTCGTCGGCCTTCTCGTGGCGTGTCGGGGCGACGATGATGACGCCGTTGTTGCCGCGCACTTCGAACCCGCAGCCTTTGAATGAGCCGACGCTATTGCCAAGGCTGCGGCCAGGCGGCATGGCGCAGACGTAATGCCCTCTGCCATCGGCATTGTCCCGGGTGGACTGAAAGGGCGCGCGCGACTCTTCCAGTGCGTCCAGGGCGTCCTGGGGGCACTTCTCGGGGTGGTCCATGTCGATGACCGCAGCGCCGGACCGGCCTACGTGGAGGAAGACTCCGTGGTCGGTCCCGAACCAATGGGCGGCGATTTCCTCGGGGTCGCGGGTCGTCTTGTGCGGCCAGCCTTTACCGAGAACCTCGCCGGGGTCTTTGGAGCCTTGGCGTACCGGGCCGACGTACCAGCCTGCCGCAGCGTATTTCAGCGCTGCGGTGTAGCAGCCGTCGTCGGGGTCAATCGACGGTATGCTGAGTGCAGGATTAGCGTCGCTGTTCGTCCTATTGAGAGCCGTCTCGGAGTGGTCGCCGGGGCGGCTTTCTTCTGTGCTGTCAGGAGGCGACATGTGCGCCGCCGTACGGGGTCAATGCGGCGCGAAGGTCGGCGGCGTTAATCCTCAGGACGCGATGCCCCAGGGTATAGGCCCGTAAGCGGCCATCGCGCAGCATGTTTCGAATCGTGAGCGGCGTAACGCCAAGGTATTGGGCGGCTTGGGCGACGCTCAGGAAGCGGTCCTCGGCGGCCTGGGTGGGTGCGGTCATCGTGGGTTACCCCGTTTCGGTCGTGTCGACCGATTCGGAGGCAGAAGCGCAACGAGCGGTCGACAAAGGTGATGTGAAATCAGTTGTCGACCGGCTCAGCGGGGCGTCATCCACGATTCCGACGCTTGCCGTCTTTCCGGTTCCAGAGCTTTACTGGGCAGCCCAGGTCAAGACCTGAACTCCGGTGCAGGTTTACCCCGTCGCTCCGTCGTGAACTAGCGGGTTTACGGGCCTAACACCGTGCTATCACCGACTATACCGACATAGGCTGACAACACAGGTCGGCGAACGAAGACGGGCCTAGGGCATCGGCGACAATCTCGTCGGTCGGTTTCGGCGGGGGGTACGAGTCGGTCATACCTTCGACATTCAGCAGATTCATCACATGAAGTTGCTGCACCAACTCGATAATGCCGCCAGCGTGCCGACTCGTACAAATCTTCGCCGAAGGATTTTGGCCGTTACTCGGCCAGCTTCGACATGGCGGCGGCCACCGCGGCATCACGCCCTGACGCGACGTGTTGGTATCGCAAGGCGGCGTGCGGGGTTGAGTGGCCCAGCCGGCTCATCAGCTCGGCCAGGCTGGCACCGCTCAGGGCGGCCAGAACAGCGCCCGAGTGGCGTAAGTCGTGCCAGCGCAGGTTATCCCGTCCAGCCGCAGCGCGCGCCTGGTGATAGTGCTCGTAGAGCCGCTTCGCCTGGTGCCAGCGGGTCGGGTCGGCGCTCGATGGGAACAAGAGGGCATCGCCATCGGTGCCGACGTAGTTGGACAGGTGGTCGCCGAACCCCAGTAGGAGGTGCGGCGGGATAGCTATATCCCGAACGCCCGCCGTGGATTTGGGCGTGTCGACTTGCAGTAAGCCGCCGACGCGCACCAGGGCACGGCGTACGCGGACCACGCCCGCGTCAAGGTCAATATCACCGCGCCGCAGCTCAAGAATCTCGCCCAGACGCATAGCCAGCCACGAGGCGCAGGTCACCGCAAGCTGTAGGTGTTCGGGCATTTTCGCGGTGATGACCTCGATTTCGGCGACGCTGGCGGGGGTGACCCTATGGACCGCCTTGGTGCCCCCGGCCCCGCGTATCCGGCACGGGTTGGAGTCCATGTATTCCTCGTCCACGGCGGTCGCCAGAATCGCTTTCAGCAGCGCGTACGTGTGCGCCCGCGTGGTGGGCTTGTCCACCAGCGTTTTGGCGTACCACTTGCGTACGTCATCCGTCTTGATGGCTGCCAGCTCCTGGGTGCCGAACGCGGGTAGCAGCTCGCGCTTAAGGAAGCCGTCGTACAGGGCCTTGGTTCTGGCCTTAAGCGGTCGACCGCCGACCTGGCGTGTCGCCACCCACTGCTCCGCATACGCCTTGAAGGTGGCCCGCTTACGGCGGCGCTCAGCGACTGCCTGCGGTATCCAGGCCCCTGCGTCAATCTCGCGCGCTCGGTCGCCTATCCAGGTTTCGGCGTGGATTTTGGCGGCGAAGGTCCTGGGTGCCGTGATGTAGCTGCCATCAGGCGCGGTGTAGCGGGCCTGGAATCGCCCGCTCGGCAGCTTTCGAACATTCCCGAACTGTCGCTTGCTTTTCGCCATTGACCAACCCTTCATGCCAGATGCGTGCCAAATACGTGCCAGATGAGATGACTACGAGCTAACACGAGATATTACGAGATTGCCTTAGTGGCGGAAGGGTAGATGCAGGTAGACGCCATATTCCTGCTGCTCATACCTATAATCTAGCAAACATCCCGTCCAGGTTCGAATCCTGCCGGGGGCACCAGAGTTTAAGCAGGTCAGAGTATGTTTTCGGGGCCTGCCGCGAGGGTCCGCATCTCCCCTGCATCTCATCGTCTGACGTTCGCTAGTGGACACCCTGCCGGGAGCCTGTGAATTTCCGATTTGCTGCGCGTCGCACCCAGGCGCTGGCTGGCCAGGCTATTAGCCCCCGCTGTGTTGTGGCCAGACGTTAGTCTTCCGCGTGTGGATGGCTGGGTGGCTCCCTTGTTCTTTTTGTTGGTGATCGGCGGGTTTGTGGCCTGGTCCGTGTGGTCAACCCAACAGAAGCGCGAAGCCGAGGCTGAGCGGCAGCGCCAATCGGCGGAGCAGCACCGCAAGTGGGAGAAGCAACAGCGCCAGTTCGCGGCAGCGCAGGCAGAGCGGGAGCGCCTTGCTGCGGAGCAGCGACACGCATCGCAGCTCGCGAAGTGGCCAAAAGGTGGCACCGAACTCGATAACCGCATCGCAAAAATTGACGGGTTCATTCCCCAGGTAGCCGCACAGAACGAAAAGATCGAGTCGGACGTCCGGCAACTCCAGAACCTCCTTCAAGACGGACTGCAGCACCCGAAGGAAGTGGAGCCGCCAACGGCTCTTTACCTCGCTGGCGATCCAAACGGCGTCGCGGAGTACTTCGCATCAACGCTCACGGACATCCGCATGGACAGCCCGCAAACCAAAGTTGCCTACTTGCCGCAATCGCGCCAACTGGTGGTCGAGTACGTACTGCCTGCGGTTGACGTAGTCCCGAAGGCAAAGGCATACCGCTACGTGAACAGTCAGAACAAAATTGTCGAGACTGCACGACCAGCGTCACAAGTAAAAGGGCTATACGGCAGCACAATCGCGCAGTTAACTCTTCTGTGTCTAGCGCACATCTTCTGAGTCGACACGAAGCGGCACATCGACGTCATTGTGTTCAACGGCATTGTCGACACGATAGATCCGCGCACCGGGAAACCAACTCGGCCATGCCTCATCACTGTCCGGACGACCCGAGACACCTTCATCCAGATCAACCTCGACCAGGTTGACCCCGCTGCCTGTCTCAAATACCTTAACGCCGGAATCTCCAAGAGTCCCACGGAGTTAGCGCCCGTACGTCCGGTGCTCGATTTCGCAATGGTGGACCCACGATTCATCACCGAAACCGACACCCTTGGCGCGCTTGACGACCGGCCCAACCTCATGGAACTCACGCCACAACAGTTCGAGTCACTCATCCAGAACCTGTTCGAAAAGATTGGCCTCGACACTAGGCAGACCCGAGCTTCCCGGGACGGCGGCGTCGACTGCGTTGCCTACAACACCGACCCCATCTTGGGCGGCAAAGTCGTAATTCAAGCCAAACGCTACAAACACACAGTCGGCGTCGCGGCAGTCCGCGACCTCTACGGCACACTCCAGAAGGGTCTGCTGCACGAATAGGTGACACCTGAGATGGCTTGCCCAAATGGGCGGGCTGGAAGGATGTCGCTGTGCCGAAGCCCTATCCCCGCGAGTTCCGCGACGATGTTGTGCGGGTCGCTCGCAACCGCGACGACGGTGTGACCATCGAGCAGATCGCCAACGATTTCGGGGTGCACCCGATGACTCTGTCGAAGTGGATGCGCCAGGCCGACATCGATGACGGCGCCAAGCCCGGCAGCACGACCACTGAGTCAGCGGAGTTGCGTGAGTTGCGTCGCAGGAATCGGTTGTTGGAGCAGGAAAATGAAGTCCTGCGCCGAGCGGCTGCCTACTTGTCACAGTCGAATCTGCCGGGAAAAGGCTCTACCCGCTCGTAAAAGAGCTCGCCGCCGACGGGATCCCCGTGGCGGTGACGTGCCGGGTGCTTAAGCTCGCCCGCCAGCCCTACTACCGCTGGCTGGCCAACCCTGTGACCGACGCCGAACGCGTCGAGGCCCACCGCGCCAACGCACTGTTCGACGCACACAAAGATGATCCGGAGTTCGGCTACCGCTACCTGGTCGAGGAGGCCAAGGCTGCCGGTGAACCGATGGCTGAGCGCACCGCCTGGCGCATCTGCGCGGACAACCAGTGGTGGAGTGTGTTCGGCAAGAAGCGCGGTAAGAACGGCAAGACCGGGCCACCGGTGCACGACGATCTCGTCGAGCGCGACTTCACTGCCGATGCGCCAAATCAATTGTGGCTGGCCGATATTACTGAACACTCGACCAGGGAAGGAAAGCTATACATCTGTGCGATCAAGGATGCGTTCTCTAACCGGATAGTCGGCTACTGCATGGACTCGCGGATGAAATCACGGTTGGCGACCACCGCCCTACACAACGCGGTTGCCCGGCGAGGCGAGGTGGCCGGCTGCATCGTCCACACGGACAGAGGGTCGCAATTTCGCAGCCGAAAATTCGTCCACGCCCTGGGCCGCCACGAGATGGTCGGCTCCATGGGCCGCGTCGGAGCTGCTGGCGACAACGCGGCGATGGAGAGCTTCTTCAGCCTGCTGCAGAAGAACGTCCTCGACCGCCACCGATGGGACACCCGAGAAGAACTACGGATCGCGATCGTCACCTGGATCGAACGCACCTATCACCGTCGCCGCCGTCAAGCCGCTCTCGGGCGGTTGACCCCGATCGAATTCGAAGCAATCATGACCACACCGGCCAGCCAGGCCGCGTGAAGGAAACTGTCACCTATCGGTGCAGCAGACCCGAACGAGGGCGCATCGAAGGGCATACTCGTCACGACAAGCCACTACGGCAAAGCATCCTACGAATTCGCCGAGGGCAAACCGATCGAACTATTCGACGGCACAAACCTCCTGTATCTCCTCGAAACCCACGCGGGCATCAAAGCCCGGATCGAGCCGCCAGACGACTGGCAAGATCCGGTACCCGACTCGGGCGAGCCACCGGATTAGAAACCATAATCGGCCTATGGCATGGGAGTGGGTCGCCCCCGCTGCGACAGCAGCCGCGACGACAACAGTCGGCGTGGCCGGAATCTTCTTCACGTGGCTGACTGGCAAGCAAGGCCGTGATCATGCCGAGACGATCTCCAACCAGCGGTTGACCCATGAGCGATTGCTCGCGAAAGAGGCACGGGAACAGGAGCGGCTAGAGAACGCCTACGTAGAGCTTCTCAGGATGGCCGAGCGGGCGGGGCAGTGGGCGCAGATGGTCTATCCCGTGTTCCAGTCAGGCCAGCCGCCGAGTACTCCGTTGCCGTCGCTAGTGGTCTGTCTGTGAATTAGTACGGTAGTTTGTACTATGCCTGTTATGACAGCTGCGGCGTTGCCGGTCAGCGATGCCCAGCGTGCGGAGTTGGAGCGGATGGCGGCGTCGACGTCGTTGCCGCATCGGCAGGTGGTGCAGGCGCGGGGGCTGTTGTGGGCCAGCGACGGGGTGGCCAACGAGGAGATCGCGCGGCGCTGCGAGGTGGACTCGGACACGGTGCGGCGGTGGCGTTCCCGGTTCGCCGAGCACGGTACGGGTGGGGTCGGGGTGGTCGCCAAGGGCCGTGGCCGCAAGTCGAGCCTGCCGCCGGGCATCGTCGAGGAGGTATTGCGGCTCACGCACAGGGAGCGCCCCGCCGACGGGTCGACGCAGTGGAGTACCCGCACCCTGGCTGCGCGAGTCGGGATCGGCAAGGACGCCGTCGCCAAGATCTGGGCCGACCACAACTTGAAGCCGTGGCGGGTCGAGACGTTCAAGGTGAGCAACGATCCGCACTTCGAAGCCAAACTCGTCGATGTTGTTGGACTGTATGTGAATCCACCTGCGCGAGCGGTGGTGTTCAGCTTCGACGAGAAGACCCAATGCCAGGCTTTGGACCGTACTCAACCGTCGCTGCCGATGAAAGCGGGCCGCGCTGGAACCATGACTCATGACTACAAGCGCAACGGCACGATCGACTTGTTCGCGGCGATGAACATCGCCACGGGAGAAGTTCTGACCGATCTGCGCAAAGGCCACACCGGCGCTGACGTGCTGCGGTTCTTCAAACAGATCGACGCCAGCGTTCCACGCGGCTTGGGTGTGCATGTCGTCCTGGACAACCTGTCGGCTCATTCCACCCCGGAAATCGCGAAATGGCTCGCGCACAAGGAACGTCGCCGCTGGCACCTGCACTACACCCCGACCTCGAGTTCCTGGCTGAACCTGATCGAACGCTGGTTCAAAGAACTCACCGACAAACGCCTGCGCCGCGGCGCATTCAGCAGCGTCGCCGACCTCACCGCCGCAATCACCACCTGGGCAGAACACTGGAACGACAATCCCAAGCCATTCATCTGGAAAGCCACCGCCGAGGACATCATCACCAAAGTTCAACGCGGCCGCACCACCCTCCACCAGATCAAAACGCAGACGGACCACTAGAAGTGCAAGCGGACACCGAAGCACTTGTGAATGCGTTCGGCTCCGCAGAGGTCAGGGAGCTGCTGGAGACCTGGCGGTCTGTGCTGAGAGAGGTGATCTCGACAGTGGCGCAAATCCAATGGGAGGAATCAGACCCCACACGAGCCTCACAGCAGAGTCCGAGGCTAACTCTTGAGAGCCTGCGGGGCCAAGAGCGCACAACACGCGAAGCCCTCGCCAAGCAGGTGGCAGTCGAACTCGGACAACGCACAGACCCCCGAACCGGTCATTAGGGGAGCCTAAGTGCAGTCTGGCCAATCAAAGGTCAATTCCTTCACCTGCCTCAAAAGCCCGGCACATCGGCCAAATGCCGTCCACGAGACCTACCCCTCACACCAGGGCGGCGCTGATCGGCTGCCTGGCGGGCCACTCAGGGCGGCGTGGGGCATCAGTACCAGAGCCACCTGTGGCGAATTCCGGCGAAACTATGCCACCATAGTGTCATGGCACCAATCACCAACCCGAAATCGCCGCGCACCACAGGGCTGACAGTTCGCCTACCCGTCGAGCTTGCCGACGCGGTGAAGAACTACGCATTCGTGACCGACACGTCGGCCAACGAAGTGATCAAGCGCGCGCTGATCGACTACCTCAAAGTTCATGGTCGGGCCGACTTGATGCAGGCCGCTTTCGAAAAGGTCGTCCATGACCACAGCATCGCGCTAAAAACGTTAGAGGACATGTGAATTCATGATTTACCTGACCTCTGACGATGTGCAGATGATCAATGAACGGTTCTGCGGACCCGACCAACTGCGTGACTTCGGCTTGCTCGATTCAGCCGTTAATCGCCCGCAGGCCAGCGCACTTGGCGAAGACGCATGGCCCACGATCCACGAAAAGGCGGCGGCGCTGCTGCATGGACTGGCCCGCAACTACCCGTTCGTCAACGGCAACAAACGCACAGCGTGGACGGCGACGGCGACGGCGATGTTCTACATGGTCAACGGATACAACCTCTACGCTGAAGCCAATGAGGTCGTCGGCCTCACCGTCGACGCTGCCGAAAGCCTCAAAGGTGTCGCCGATATCGCGGCCACCTTGAAGGTTTGGGCGCAGCCGTTCGACACCACTGAGGAATGGATCGAAGACGACGAATCCGGCCATGGAAAGCATCACCGCTGAGAAACGCTACGAAGTGGCCTGCCGTCCTGGCCATTCACTGCGAGTGTCCAATCATCCTGTGCCACAGCCTGATTCGGTGTCTCGCCCGCGTGGCGCAATCGGTGACTCGCGCCGTGGGCGTTGTTACACAGGGCAATTCGAGTGACCTGCCCGAGTCTCAATCGGTCCAAACCGAGTGACCTGCCCGACTCTCAATCGGTCCAAACCGAGTGACCTGCCCAAAAATTTTTAGCCGCTGACAGCCTTCCTGCGAGCCGATCTCCCGTGCCCACGGGTCGCAGCATGGCCCTGGCTTCTAGTGCGCCTAGCTGCGGCTCTCGCAGCTCTTGCATACCAGCGAACCCTGACACCAGAGGTCAGCGACGTAAGAAGTGCGGCCGGTTTCGCCTCCATTGACCAAAGCCTCGGTAGCTACCGCTCGGCGGTGAAAGAGTGCCAGGGGTGCCGGTCGCTGTTTGTAGGCGCGGCTCAGCCGATTGACCCCCTGAACTTGACACCCTCCTGCGCCGTCTTCGCCCATTCGTCGATATCGACGACTGGATAGACGTGGAAGACGTTGTAGGGAGCGAACTTTCCAGTGCTGTCCAGCAGCTCCGCCGGGTTGTCGGTCTCCACCACCGCGAACCCGCCTTCGGCGTCGAGCCGTCCGACGAATTGGTGGAACGTCGTGCCTTTGGGTGGCTTCCAGTTCGAAAACAGTTCCAAGCCGCGCCGCATGGCGTCCTCGTTTTCCTTGCCGCCGCCGACAAGACGGCTCGTCCACGCCATGACGTACTTCATTGTTTCCTCCTAAGCACTTTGGCTGAACTAGTGGTTTGTGCGGAACCGGCCAGAGCGCCGACGCAGCCGCACAGGTTAGAGTGTCCTCCCACACACGGAGCCGCCTCAAGAGCCAAAGAGCACCAGTTCCAGCAGTACCCTTCCCGGCTACACCGGGCCGACGCTGCCGGGCGACTAGCTCATGATGCTTGCCGGGCTAAAAGTGAGCATCATTACGCAGGGCGGCATCCGGACCGCACGGGACCGCAGCAGAATTTCCCGAGACTTTCAGCCGCCAGCACAACCAACTAGTTAACCTGCTGCTTTATCGCGCAACCGTCACAACTTCGACCGGCAAATGCCCAGGTGCGTTCGTCAGCATCGAGAGTGTCACGAGGATGTCACAACTCATCGAAAACTCCTCCGCGAACCACAGCAGACCGCCCCGGATGCGTGCAACCTAATGCCCCAGGTCAGAGCCACAATTTAGGCTCAGCCGCCGGCACCCTACGGACAGCGACAGACCCCAATACCCGCCTCGGAGCTGCCTCCGGAGCAGAAGACCGCAAATTCGAATCCTGCCGGGGGCACCAGCGTTTCCGCAGCTCAGAGGCTCTAAATAGCCTAGCGACGAAGATTCCATGCCATCCTCGTGCGTCGTTACCCGGGCCTGCCCTGGTGCATGTGGGGCGTCCCTGTCATCGCGGCCCCACAGGGAACGCCGCCACCGGCATTTCGACGGTTCCACGGCACGGGCCGCTGCCGATGTCGGTGTGCCAGGCGCCGCGCAACGATCCGTCCGGCTGCGGCGTGTAGAACGCCCACGACGTCGCGGGTGCCCAGACTTTCGGAACCCCTTCCCCCATGTAGCAATCCCACTGGAAGTCGAAGTGCTCAACCCACCTGGTCCCGTCCCAGGTGTAGTGCGACGGCTGCGGCAGTGTCGGGTTCTTGGGAGTTGGCCCGTTGGTGGCAGTGGCGACGCACTTGCCTGCCGAACACATGGTCACCAAGACGTAGTCGGCGCTGAAGGTCGGTTCGGTTTGGCTGGCGGCCATGCTGGTGCCGGCCTTGTCGACGGCGTAGCGCACCAGCGAGTATTTCCCATTCCACGCCGGCGTCGCCGCGTGCACCGGAACAGCAGGGCTACCAAAGATCGCGACTGTGACGGCACCGAGCACCGCAGCCGCATGAACCTTCGATCGCGGACACATCGCGTCAATGATGCGAGTTCGATGACGCAACGCGATATCGGTGCGGACACGATCACGGTTTGCGACGGCAATCCAACTGAAACTTTGTCGGCGCTTGCATGATTGCGACGGTGTGGACCGATGCCGTCCGCGCAATTTCAACTTCGGCGCAGCAGGAATAGGCTGTAGGCGGCGAGCGACTGCGCGTCGGCGATCGCTCCCGAGCGGATCATCTGCTCGACGTCTGCGCGCGGGAACCACGCACTGCACATGGTCTGCTCTTCGGGCTCGCGATCGGCTTCTCCTTCGGAGATTCCGGTGGCCAAGAACACCCAGCCACTCTGACTGGTCATTCCAGGAGCGGTGTCGATCTGCCCGAGCGACTCGAACGAACTCGCGCGTAGGCCGGTTTCCTCGCGCAGCTCACGGGCGGCCAGCTCGGACGGTTCGGTGTCCACCAGATCGGGAGCGGTGCCCTGGGGAAACTCCCAGCGCCGGGCGCCGAGGGGATAGCGGAACTGCTCGACCAAGTGGAAGCGGTCTCCGTCGTACGGCATCACCAGCGCGTACGTAGGTTTGTCCACCACGCTGTAGATGCCCGGGGTGCCGTCCGGGAAGCAGATGTCGTCCTCTCGGAGCACCATCCACGGGTTCCGATAGATCTCCCGGGACGCCACGCGTTCGATGAAAGGCACTTCGCCAGTATCACCGTAGCGGCAACACGACGGCGACACCCTTCCTCCGCTGGCATGATCCGCCACCGTGCCCGATAGTCGTAGAAAACAAATGGACACCAGCGTCAGCGGAAGTAGGTGTGTATGCCGGATGAAATAGTGCACTGGTGGTACAGCCGACACAAGCGACGGCGGCAGCAAAATGGTCGGCTGCCTCGTTGAAGATTCGTTGAGGATCGGATCGCGAAAAGCCTTTCCAAGGAACGTACATGAACACGCACGGCCACATCGTCGTCAGCGGTGACGACTCGCTGGCGACGACGATCGTCGACGAGTTGAATAGCTCCGGCGCGCGGATTGTCCAGATCGCTACTGCCGCCGATCTCGCCGGCGCCGACGTCGACCGCGCGCTCGCCGTCATCACCGTCGGACCTGACGACGCGACGAATCTCCAAATTGCTCTATTGGCAAGGAAAATCAACCCCAACGTGCGCGTGGTGGCTCGGCTGGCCAACGACGTGCTGCGCGGAGCAGTGGCCGCCGATAACGGCCCTGGTGCGATCCTGGACGTCGCCGACTTGGCGGCACCATCCGTCGTGGAGGCGGTTCTGGCGCGGACGACGCACCCGTTCGAGGCGGCGGGCATCGAATTCGTTGTCTCGGGCGCGGAGGTGCCGCACGACGCAACCCTGCGCGAGATCTATGCCGACCTGGCGCCGGTGGCGGTGATTTACGGCAAGAACTCGCCCACGCCCGGCGAGGTGGTGCCCTGTCCGGGACGGGATCTGCCGGTGTACGCCGGTGACTGGACCTCGATGATTGGCACCAAAAACGAATTGGCCGCCCGCGGCATCGAGGTCCCTCGCCCGACCGCCACGCGCTCTCACCACTCGTGGCCACGGCGTGTATTCGATGCCGCGCGCGCTATGCGCGACGACGTGAACCCGATGCTCTTTCCCTCGCTGGGCGTCGCACTAGCCGTGATTGTCGCGTCAACAGTCATGATCCGCCTCACCTACAGAGATCAGCGGATGGGGTGGGTCGACGCCTTGTACTTCACTTCCGAAACGATCACGACCGTCGGCTATGGCGACTTCAGCTTCGCAGACCAGCCCACTTGGCTACGACTATTCAGCGTCATGTTGATGTTCGCCGGCGTGACGATCACCGCAGTCCTCGTTGCGTTCCTGGCCGACCTACTGCTGTCGCGCCGCTTCGCCCAAACGGCAGGCCTTCGCCGGGCGCGCCACCTGCGCAACCACGTCGTCGTCGCCGGGCTGGGTTCATTCGGCATCCGTGTGGTCAGTGACCTGACCGCTGCCGGATACGACGTAGTGGTCATCGAGCGCGACGAGAACAACCGCTTCCTGTCGACTGCGGCCGAACTTGACGTGCCGGTGATCTTCGGGGACTCGACGCTGCGCCAGACGCTCGAATCGGCACGCGTCGACCGTGCCCGCGCGGTGGCAGTGCTGACCCAGAACGACATGGTCAACATCGAGACCGGGATCGTCCTGCGCGAGATGTTGGGTCCCCGGGTGATGCCCGAGGTCAACCGACCCGACGTGCCGGTCGTGCTCCGCGTCTACGACCGCTCTCTGGGGACCGCGGTGGCGCAGCGGTTCGGCTTCGAAACCGTTCGCTCGACCGTCGACTTGGCGGCGCCGTGGTTCATCGGCGCTGCGATGGGCCTGGAAGTGCTGGGGACGTTCTCGATCGGACAGCGCTCGTTCATGATCGGCGCCATGCATGTGGCGGCCGGCAGCGAGCTCGACGGGCTGCGGATGTTCGAAATGTCCACCCAAACGCGCGCCATCGCGATCACTCGACCGGACGGGCCGCTCAGGTTGCGCCCCCGCCGCGATGCCAGGCTGAAAGCCGACGACACCGTTTACCTCGTCGGCCCCTACCACGAATTGCTGGCGACACTACGCAAAGGACAGCCGCCCGTGCCCACCAGCGTCAAAGAGGCCGCCTCCTGACCTAAAGCCGTCCGACGACGTCGGCCGCGCGCCGAACTTGGTCGATGTCCGAACTTGTCGGGATGAGCTGAACCTCGTTGGTGCCGATCTCTTCGAACTTCCGCAGTACCGCCAGGAGCTCGTCTTCGCCGCCGGCCCAGCCGGTCATCGGCGCCATGGCGTCGACGTATTCGGCCGGAATCCAGTTCATATAGCGCCGCAGATGACGATGCACCTGGGCACGGGCCTGTTCGGGCGATCCGAACGCGAACCAGAAAGACGCCACCAGGTGGGGTTTCGGCTTTCCGGCCTGCGCCCAAGCCTGCCGCGCCACGTCGAACAGTTCATTCTGCTTGGCGACGTCGAGGTCCAAGGTGGTGCCGGCCAGTCCGTCGGCCCAGGCCGCGGCGCTGCGGATGGTCTTCGGCCCGATACTGCCGACGAACAGCGGTGGACCGCCAGGCTGGACCGGCGACGGACCGACCGGCAGCACCGAGTCGGTGATCTTTTCCCCGGCCCACACCCGTTTCATCACCGCCACGCGTTCGGCCATGCCACGCATTGTCTGGGTTGCCGGGTCGGCGCCCACGGCGTGGTAGTCCTCGCGTCTGCCGCCCACGCCGATGCCCACGGTCAGCCGCCCACCACACAGCATGTCGCCGGTGGCCAGCGCCTTGGCCAGCATGACCGGGTCGTGCAGCTGCGGCACGATCACGGTGGTCAGCAGCCGTACCCGGTTGGTCCAGGCAGCCAGGGCGCCGAGCAGCGTCAGGTTGTCCGGGTTTCCGAATGCGATGCGCTCGCCCCAGCACAGCGACGAGAACGGGCCCTCGTCAATCGTCCGTGCCCAGCTCTGAAGAACCGTCGCATCCAAGTCCGGCTCCATCACCGGCATGGTCATTGCAATCCGCACGACGGCGATTCTGGCATGCCGGCATCGGGTGGCCCCTTTGGTGGGAGCATGGGGCAGGTGGGCTTATCCAGTACTTCCATCGCGCATGTCCGTCTGACCGTCACCGATATCGAGCGATCCCGGCAGTTCTACGAGAGCGTGTTCGGTTGGCCGGTGCTGCTGGAAGTTCCCGACAATGCCGACGAAGCGACCCGCAACCAGTTGAGCTTCCTGTTCGGCGGTGTCATCTACGACCTCGGCGGCACCCTGCTCGGGCTGCGGCCGGTCGCCACGGACCGCTTCGACGAGGATCGCGCCGGCTTGGACCACATCGCGTTCCGGCTTGGCACCAAGGCCGAATTAGATTCCGCAGCAGCACATCTCGACAAAGTAGGCATCCCGCACGAGCCGGTCAAAGACATCGGGCCGTCATACATCCTTCAGTTCCGCGATCCCGACAACATCGCCTTGGAGCTGACGGCGCCGAAGTAGCAGCCACTTCATTGTCGGGTCGCGCCAACAGTGGTTGACTGGCGAGAACCATGACCGTCAGCTTCAACCACACCATCGTCGCCGCACGCGACAAGCGCGAGTCCGCGGAGTTTCTCGCCGAGCTGTTCGGCCTGCCCGGCCCGAAGCCGTTTGGCCGGTTCATGGTGGTCGCGCTCGAGCACGGCGTGAGTCTCGATTACGCGGACGTACCCGAGGGCGAGGAGATCCGGCGGCAGCACTACGCATTTCTGGTTTCCGAACGGGATTTCGACGCGATTTACGGCAAGATCCAGTCGCGGGGCTTGCAGCACTGGGCGGACCCGCGGCAACAACGGCCCGGCGAGATCAACCACCGGGACGGCGGCCGCGGAGTCTACTTCCCAGACCCTTCAGGGCATGGCATGGAGATCCTCACCCGACCTTACGGCTCGGCGAGCTGAGCCCTGGTGAGAGTTCCCGGCTAGTCGCCGGCTTGCGCCGTCCCGTGCCGTACCCTCTCCTGACTCCGATAGTCATCGGCGAGTTGCGCGACGTGCTGCGGCAGGGCGCCGGTCGCGACGTCAGCAAGGGTCGTTTCTTCCAGCACTGACCGCATGCTGGCCCGCAACGCCCGCCAGACGTCGGTCAGGGCCTTCGTCGGCCCCAGGTAAGGCAGGTCGCCCAGCCCGATGTCGCGAACGCTGGCCAGCGGTCCATCGATGCAGCGCAGCACGTCGGCAATGCTGATCTCGTTTCCGGGGCGAGCCAGTTCATAGCCACCTTCGCGACCGCGATGGCTGCGCACCAGGCGGTCGGTGCGCAGGTTGGTGAGTATGTCGACGAGAAACTGCGGCGGTATGCCCTGAGCTTGGGCTAAGTCTTCGGTCTTGACCAGCGTGCCACTAGCGGCGGTGGCGAGTTGGACCATCGCCCGCACCGCGTATTCTGCCTTGGCTGACATGCGCACTCTGAGGATTGTGCCACTCGCCCCCGTCAATTAAACCCAGGTTGGCCCCGCCGCGCGTCAGGACCGCGACTCGAGCAGTTCGATGACGCGCTGCGCCTGCCCCTCCACGGTGTCGTCCGGGGTGAGCCGCAAGTCGGGGTTGATCGGCGGTTGATACGGGCTGTCGATGCCGGTGAATTGCGTGATCTGACCCGCACGCGCCTTGGCATAGAGACCTTTAGGATCACGCTGCTCGCATTCGTCGATCGGGGTGTCGCAGAACACCTCGACAAAGTCCAGGCCGGCGTCGGCGTGCACCTTGCGAGCCAGCTCACGTTGCTCGGCCAGTGGGCTGATTGCCGGCACCAGTACGATTTGGCCGGAGTCGGCGAGCAACGTCGCCACGTGCGCCAGCCGGCGCAGGTTCTCGGCGCGGTCAGCCATGCTGAAGCCCAAGTCGGCGTTCAGGCCGTGTCGTAGGTTGTCGCCGTCGAGAACATAAGCAGGAATGCCATTTTCGAGTAGCTGCTGCTCGACTAGCATGGCCACGGACGACTTGCCGGAACCGGACAGGCCGGTGAACCACACCGTCTTGCCCCGCAGCCGGGTTTCGGCGGTAGCCGACGACTTGTGCCGCACGGTGTTCGGGCTCGCCGTTTGCGCCGAAACATCACGCAACACCATGCCGGCGGCCACTGTGCCGTTGGTGTTCGGGTCGATGAGGATGAACGAGCCGGTGCTGGCGTTGCGGGTGTACTCGTCGAGCAGCAAAGGGACCTGGGAGCGCAACGTAATGCGACCAAGCTCGTTGAGCTTCAACGCCGTTGCGGACTTGTCGCGATGCAGCGTGTTGACATCGAGTCGGTAGTCCAGCGCGGTTACCCTTGCGCGCGTGGTTCGGGTGGTGTGCTTGATGACGTAGTCGCGACCGGGCTCCAGTGCCGCGTTGTCGGCCATCCAGCACACGGTCGCGTCGAACTGCTCCGCGATCCTGGGCTGGTTGTTGGTACGGGCGATCAGGTCACCGCGCGAGATATCGATCTGGTCGGCGAGGGTCACCGAAACAGCCATCGGCGGAAATGCTTCTTGCACTGGACCATTCGGTCCTTCGATCGCCGCGATCCGGGTAGTCTTGCCGATCGGCAGCACTACCACTTCATCGCCCGGACGCATCACTCCGCTGGCCACCGTACCGGCGTAGCTGCGGTGGTCTTGATGTTCGCGGGTATGCGGCCGGATGACGTATTGGACCGGGAACCGCACGTCGACCATGTTGCGGTCACCGGCGATGTAGACCTCCTCGAGGTGCGACAGCAATGCCGGCCCCTCATACCATGGCGTCTGCTCCGACTTGGTCACCACGTTGTCGCCGTGCAGCGCAGAAATCGGGATGGTGGCCACATCATGCACGTCCAGCCGAGCGGCGAACGCGTGGAACTCGTCCCGGATGGACTCGAATTTTTCTCGGTCCCAGCCGATCAGGTCCATCTTGTTGACCGCAAGCACGATGTGCTGGATGCCCAACAGCGACGCCAGGAAAGCGTGCCGGCGGGACTGCTCCAACAGGCCATGACGGGCATCGACCAGCACGATCACCAGCTGGGCGGTCGACGCGCCGGTCACCATGTTGCGGGTGTACTGGATGTGGCCCGGGGTGTCGGCGATGATGAATTTCCGCTTGGGAGTGGCGAAGTAGCGGTAGGCGACGTCGATGGTAATGCCCTGCTCGCGTTCGGCCCGCAGGCCGTCGGTGACCAGCGACAGGTCGGTGTAGTCGTGGCCGCGGTCCTTGGACGTCTGTTCCACCGCCGCCCACTGGTCTTCCATCACGGCCTTGGAGTCGTAGAGCAGGCGCCCGATCAGCGTGGATTTGCCGTCGTCGACCGAACCTGCGGTCGCAAGCCTCAATAGTGTCGTCATCAGAAGTAACCCTGCCGTTTGCGGTCTTCCATTCCAGCCTCCGAGATCCGGTCGTCAGCTCTGGTCGCCCCACGCTCGGTCAGCCGGGACACCGCAGTCTCGGCGATGACCTCCGACACGGTGGCGGCGTGCGAATCCACACAGCCGGTACAGGTGATGTCCCCGACGGTGCGGAACCGCACCGTCGCTTCGAACACCGGCTCGTTCGCGCGCGGCTGCAGGTGCCGATGCACCGCCAGCAACATGCCGTCGCGGCGAAACACCTTGCGCCGGTGCGCGAAATAGATCGAAGGTAACTTGATCTTCTCCGCGCCGATGTAGGACCAGATGTCGAACTCGGTCCAGTTCGACAGCGGGAACACCCGGATGTGCTCGCCCTTGTGGTGCCGGCCGTTGTAGAGGTTCCACAGCTCAGGCCGCTGGGCCTTGGGGTCCCATTGGCCGAACTCGTCGCGGAAGCTGAACACCCGCTCTTTGGCGCGCGCTTTCTCTTCGTCGCGGCGCGCTCCTCCGAACGCCGCGTCGAATTTGTTCTCCCCGATGGCGCGCAGCAGCGTCACGGTCTGTATCGGATTTCGCGATGGGATGGTCTCGACGACCCGCCCGGCGTCGATATCTTCCTGGACCGAGGCGACCACCAACCGCAGCCCGTGTTCAGCAACCAACTCATCGCGGGTCGCGATGACCTCGTCAAAGTTGTGGCCGGTGTCGACATGCATCACCGGGAACGGCAGCCGCCCGGGACGGAACGCCTTGAGCGCCAGGTGCAGCATGACGATGGAGTCCTTGCCGCCGGAAAACAACAGCACCGGCCGTTCGAACTCCGCGGCCACCTCCCGAATGATGTGGATCGCTTCTGCCTCCAGCGAGCGCAGGTGGCTCAATTCGTACTGGCCGGCGGCGGGGGCAGCCGTCAAATCACTGGTCATGACGTCCTGTCGATCTCCTGGCAATCCTGGCAGAATTGACCATATTTACTGATATTGCGATCTATGGAACCAGGCCACGCGGCCGGTGTCAAACTTCTGATGTGGCGCCGATGGATCTGGCGCAGGCACGGGACGCTTTACGTCAGAAACGGCGGCAGCTCGCCCTACTGCCTTTTGTGGTGGCGAAGTTGCGAAAAATGGCCGACCGGCTCGGCGACGACGAAGTCGGGTTGCGGCTGCCCGGGGCCCCGCGTCTGTCAGGTCGGTTGAGCGCTACAGCGTGACTTCCCGGAGGGTGCCGGTAGCGATGTCGAACACGAAGCCGCGCAGGGAGACGTGCTTGGTCACGAACGTACTGCCCTCGATGCGGTGCAACGACTGCCGGACATCCTCGGCAACGTCTGGGAAGGCCTCTGCCGCCCACGGCGGTTTGACCCCGGTCTCTTCCTGGATGGCACGTTTGAAGTCGTCGTCGGTGAAGGTCAGCATCCCGCAGTCGGTGTGGTGAATCAGGATGATCTCCCGGGTTCCCAGCAACCGCTGGCTGATGGCCAGCGAACGGATGACGTCGTCGGTGATGACTCCGCCGGCGTTGCGGATAACGTGAGCTTCCCCCTCGTTGAGGCCGAGGACGCGATAGACGTCGAGCCGGGCATCCATGCACGCGACGATCGCGACGTGTTTGCTTGGCGGCAGCGGCAGTGGGCCCTCGAAAGTGCTCGCATATTGCGCGTTGTTGGCCAGGTAGTCATCGGTAACCGCCACGCGAGCCTCCTCGGCAGTAGTTGCTGCGCAGATCAGTGCGCGGTGGAGCTTAACAACCGATCACCCGCATTTCACGCATGAAAATCAGCCGGATCGGAAGGAGAGTCACCCAGGCCCGGCGTTGTGGGCGCGACGCTCTGCCTCTCGCTCGTTAACCTGTCCCAATGCAACGCGGGCGCGGCGGTCGGGCATGATTCGCTTTCTGGCCCGCCGGTTGCTCAACTACGTCGTGCTGCTGGTGCTGGCATCGTTTTTGACCTTTTGCCTGACTTCTTATGCGTTCCGGCCACTGGACAGCCTGTTGCAGCGCAGTCCACGACCACCGCAAGCCGTCATCGACGCGAAGGCCCACGCACTCGGTTTGGACAAGCCGATACCGATCCGCTACGCCGACTGGGCCTCGCACGCCGTTCGGGGCGACTTTGGGACCACCATCACTGGACAGCCCGTCGGCGCCACACTGTGGCGCCGCGTCGGAGTCACCCTGCGGCTCCTGGTCATCGGTTCTGTGGTGGGCACCGTACTGGGCGTGGTGGCCGGCGCGTGGGGCGCGATCCGCCAGTATCGACTCAGTGACCGCGTCGTCACCATGCTGGCGCTGCTGGTGCTCAGCACCCCGTCATTCGTCATCGCCAGCCTGTTGATCCTGGGTGCCCTCCGGGTGAATTGGGCCCTTGGCGTCCATCTCTTCGACTACACCGGAGAGACGTCACCGGGGGTGGTCGGTGGACCCGTCGAACAGTTCGTCGACCGGTTGCGGCATTTGATCCTGCCGTCGCTGACCCTGGCGCTGATGGCTGCCGCCGGATACAGCCGTTATCAGCGCAACGCGATGCTCGACGTCCTGGGCCAAGATTTCATTCGCACCGCCCGCGCCAAAGGGCTCACCCGCCGGCGCGCACTGCTAAAACACGGGCTGCGCACCGCGCTGATACCGTTGGCCACCCTGTTCGCCTACGGGGTGGCCGGACTGGTCACCGGAGCGGTGTTCGTCGAGAAGATTTTCGGCTGGCACGGCATGGGCGAATGGCTGGTGCAGGGTATCTCGAGTCAGGACACCCATATCATCGCGGCGATCACCCTGTTCTCCGGAACGGTGGTGCTGCTGGCCGGCCTGCTCTCCGATGTCATCTACGCAGCTCTTGACCCGAGGGTCCGGGTGTCATGACGTCTGAGGCCCACATCGATGGCGCCCACGGGTTATCCGGTTCAGAAGTAGCGGACTTCACCTCGCGCCGCACCTTGGTGCTGCGCAGGTTTGCCCGCAACCGGTTCGCGGTGGCCTCGCTGACGCTGCTGGTGCTGATGTTCGTCGGCTGCTACACACTGCCCTCGCTGCTGCCCTATTCCTACAACGACCTCGACTTCAACGCGCTGCTGCAGCCGCCGAACGCTCATCACTGGCTGGGTACCAACGCCCTGGGCCAGGATTTGTTGGCGCAGATCCTGCGAGGGATGCAGAAATCGATGCTGATAGGTGTCTGCGTGGCGTTCGTCTCCACCGGCATTGCCGCCACCGTCGGGTCGATCTCGGGCTATTTCGGAGGTTGGCGGGACCGGGTGCTGATGTGGGTGGTCGACCTGCTGCTGGTGGTGCCCAGCTTCATCCTGATCGCCATCGTCACGCCACGAACCAAGAACTCAGCCAACATCCTGATGCTGGTACTGCTGCTGGCCGGCTTCGGCTGGATGATCAGCTCGCGCATGGTGCGCGGCATGACCATGAGTTTGCGTGAACGCGAATTCATCCGGGCAGCAAGGTATATGGGTGTCTCCAGCCGCAGGATCATCGTCGACCATGTGGTGCCGAATGTGGCGTCCATCTTGATCATCGACGCCGCGCTCAACGTCGCCTCGGCCATCCTGGCCGAAACCGGTTTGAGCTTCCTCGGTTTCGGAGTTCAGCCGCCGGACGTGTCGCTGGGCACCTTGATCGCCAATGGCACCCAGTCCGCGACCACGTTCCCCTGGGTGTTCTTGTTTCCGGCGGGAGTTTTGGTGCTGATTCTGGTGTGCGCCAACCTGACCGGCGACGGCTTGCGCGACGCACTCGATCCCGGCAGCGGGATGTTACGGGGTGGCGCCCGATGAGCGCGCTGCTCGAAGTGACCGACCTGGCCGTCACCTTCCCAACGGACGGCCAACCGGTGACCGCAGTGCGTGGCATCAGCTACCGCATCGACTCGGGTGAAGTCGTGGCCATGGTCGGTGAATCGGGATCGGGCAAGTCTGTGTCGGCGATGGCCGTGGTGGGTCTGCTGCCGGAGTACGCCCAAGTGCGCGGTTCCGTGCGGTTACACGACACCGAGTTGTTGGGTCTTGCCGACGACGCGATGTCGAGGTTGCGCGGTAAGGCGGTCGGCATGGTGTTCCAGGATCCGATGTCCGCGCTGACACCCGTCTACACCGTCGGCGACCAGATCGCCGAAGCGATCGAGATTCACCAGCCGCGCGTAGGCAAGCGGGCCGCCCGGCGACGAGCGGTGGAATTGCTTGAGCTGGTTGGCATTGCGCAGCCGGCGCGACGCGCCCGCGCGTTTCCGCATGAACTGTCCGGTGGCGAACGGCAACGGGTGGTCATCGCCATCGCGATCGCCAATGATCCCGATTTGTTGATCTGCGACGAACCCACAACGGCACTGGATGTCACCGTTCAGGCGCAGATCCTCGAGGTACTCAAGACAGCGCGCGACATCACCGGTGCCGGAGTACTCATCATCACCCACGACCTCGGTGTGGTCGCCGAGTTCGCCGACCGCGCGCTGGTGATGTACGCCGGCGGGGTCGTCGAGTCCGCCGACGTGCATGACCTTTACCGCGATCGTCAGATGCCCTACACCGTGGGGCTGCTGGGTTCGGTTCCGCGGCTGGACGCCACACAAGGCACCCGGCTGGTGCCCATCCCCGGCGCGCCACCGTCGTTGGTCGGCCTCGAGCCGGGATGCCCTTTCGCGCCGCGCTGCCCGCTTGTCATCGACGAATGCCGGACGAAGGAACCGGAATTGGTCGAAGTAGGGCACGGCCACCGGGCAGCCTGCATCCGCACCGACCAGGTCAACGGGCGCAGCGCCGAGGAAATCTACGGGATCAACACCAGTGCCCACACGGCAGAAACCGGTGACTCGCCGGTCGTCGTGCGGGTGCGTAACCTGGTCAAGACCTTCCCGCTGACCAAGGGCGTGGTGCTGCGCCGCACCATCGGAGAGGTCCGCGCCGTCGACGGCGTCAGTTTCGAATTGCGCCAAGGCCGCACCTTGGGCATCGTCGGCGAGTCCGGTTCGGGCAAGTCGACCACCTTGCAGCAGATCCTGGAACTCGTTGCGCCACAATCGGGATCCATCGAAGTGTTCGGTGCCGATGTCGCCACCCTGAGCCGGGCGAGTCGGCGATCGCTACGCCGCGATATCCAAGTGGTGTTCCAAGACCCGGTGGCGTCCCTGGACCCGCGGCTGCCCGTCTTCGAGCTACTCGCCGAACCTTTGCAGGCCAATGGGTTCGGCAAGAGCGGTACCAATGCGCGGGTCGCCGAGCTGCTCGACATCGTTGGGTTGCGCCGCGCGGACGCAACCCGATACCCTGCCGAATTCTCCGGCGGGCAGAAGCAGCGCATCGGCATCGCACGGGCGCTGGCATTGCAGCCTAAGATCCTGGCGCTCGATGAACCGGTCTCCGCCCTCGATGTCTCCATCCAGGCTGGGATCATCAATCTGCTGCTCGACCTGCAAGAGCGGTTTGGCCTGTCGTACCTTTTTGTCTCCCATGACCTTTCGGTGGTCAAACACCTTGCTCATCAGGTGGTCGTGATGTATGCCGGCTCCATCGTGGAGCAGGGCGACAGCCGGCAGGTCCTCAGCAATCCACAGCATGATTACACGCGGCGACTGCTGGACGCGGTGCCGAAACCGGATCCGGGCAAACATGGCTAGCCGGTTCGTTCGGCGGCGCGCCGGGGCCGCGCCGGGGACATCGTTTCACGGCGGATCCGGAACGCGGCACTATGCCAGCCGTGCCGCTGCAGCGCTTTTTGTCGTGGCGCTGACGGTCTCCGGGTGTTCGCCGGCCATCAACCTGCTCCCGGAGAACGGCACTAACGCCCAGATCGGCACTAGCAGCGATATCAACCCACAAGATCCCGCCAAGCTGCGAGACGGCGGCAACCTGCGGCTGGCGCTCAGCGACTTTCCGCCAAATTTCAACATCCTGCACATCGACGGCAACTCAGCCGAGGTTGCCGCGATGATGAAGGCCACCCTGCCGCGGGCGTTCATCATCGGACCGGATGGCTCGGCGACAGTCGACACCGACTACTTCACCAGCGTGGAACTCACCGGGACCGCCCCGCAGGTGGTCACCTACACGATCAACCCGCAGGCAGTGTGGTCCGACGGCACGCCGATCACCTGGCGCGACATCGCCAGCCAGATTCACGCCCTCAGCGGCGCTGACAAGACCTTCGAGATCGCCGGGCCCAGCGGCGCAGACCGTGTCGCGTCGGTGACCCGGGGTATCGACGACCGGCAGGCCATCGTGACTTTCGCCAAGCCATACGCCGAGTGGCGCGGCATGTTCGCCGGCAACGGCATGCTGCTGCCCGCCAGCATGACGGCCACCGTGGAGGCGTTCAACAAGGGCCAGCTCGAGGGACCCGGTCCTTCAGCCGGCCCGTTCATCGTTTCGTCACTGGATCGGACCACGCAGCGGATCGTGTTGACCCGCAACCCGAAATGGTGGGGAAATCGCCCGCTTCTGGACACGATCACCTACTTGGTACTCGATGACGCCGCGCGGCTACCGGCACTGCAGAACAACACGATCGACGCGACCGGAGTCGGCACACTCGACCAGCTCACCATCGCGCAGCGCACCAAGGGAATCTCGATCCGCCGCGCTCCTGGCCCGAGCTGGGCTCACTTCACGTTCAACGGCGCGCCCGGGGCGATCCTGTCCGACAAGGCCCTGCGCGTCGCCGTATCCAAGGGCATCGACCGGCAGACCATCGCCAGGGTCGCCCAATACGGCCTCACCAGTGATCCGGTGGCCTTGGGCAACCACATCTACGTCGCCGGGCAGAAGGGATACCAGGACAACAGCGCCGTCGTCCCGTATGACCCGGCCGAGGCGAAACGAGAGCTCGACGGGCTGGGCTGGAAGTTCAACGGCCAGTTCCGGGAGAAGGACGGTCGCCAGCTGGTCATCCGCGATCTGTTCTATGACGCGCAGAGCAGCCGGGTTTATGCACAGATTGCCCAGCACAGCCTAGCGGAGATCGGCGTCAAGCTCGAGCTCGTGGCCAGGGCCGGCAGTGGCTTCTTCACCAACTACGTCAACGTGGGAGCTTTCGATATCGCGCAATTCGGCTGGGTTGGCGACGCGTTCCCCCTGTCGGCGCTGACCCAGATCTACAAGTCCGATGGGGAAAGCAACTTCGGCAAGATCGGTAGTCCGGAGATAGACGTGGCGATCGAGCGGACGCTCGAAGAACTCGAACCCCGCAAGGCGCGAGAGTTGGCCAATAATCTCGACAAACTGATCTGGGCCGAGGGATTCAGCCTGCCGCTGACCCAATCTCCGGGCGACGTCGCGGTGCGCAGCACACTGGCCAATTTCGGCGCGGCCGGCCTTGCTGACCTGGATTACACCGCGATCGGCTTTACGCGGACCTGACCCGCCACCACAGGGCCGGCAGGGCCGGCAGGGCACCCTCGGCGAGGGCAGCCAGCTCGATCGCCTTCCACAGCAAGCGCACGGCGGGTCGCGGCGGAATCGCGTCCAGCGTCGATGCCTGGGCGGCAAGCGAGTCGAGCTCGCCGCGCCATACCGCGCCGGCGATGGCCAGGGCGGCCGGCTCGCGAAAGTCCAGCGCGCTGTGGGCCGCGGTCGGCAGCGCCAACAACACCGCGTTCGGCACCAGCGACGCGATGCGCTGGGCCACCGCGGGCGGTGTGATCAGATCGCGGCCGCCGGAGATCACCACCGTCGGCCAATCGAATTTCGGCATCTCGGCCACCAGGTCGTAGGGTTCGGCCTCGAAACTGGCTGTCTTGGTGAACTCTTCGCGTATCGAAACTGCTGGATCGAGTGGTAGACCATCGGGTTCGGCGGCGTAGTCGAGTTCGCGGAATGCGATGCGGCTCACCAGGTCGGCCTCGTATCGGTACGGCACCTTGCGGTTGACTATGTTCGTGGAGTGAGACAAAAATCGCCACAGCATGGTTCGACCGTCCAGCAATAGGTCGAGTTGCCGATCGAGCAGAGCGGCCCCACCGTAGCCGTAAACTTCGGCGGTGAGTTCCCCCGCTGCGGCGGTCATCACACCGGCGTCGACGAGCTTGCGAACCTTGGGCGCCAGTGCGGCGGTTTCCGGACTGTCCCCTTTCAGCAGTAGACCGCGAATGGCGTCACGCACGATCGCAATGTCGTCGCGCGACAGAAGCGGCGAATCGAGGATCATCGCGCGTACCCGACCGGGATGGCGCACGCCGACCCCGGCGGCGACATAGGTGCCATACGACGTGCCATAGATGACGGCCGATTCCACCTGGGCGTCGTCGAGCACCGCAGCCACGTCGTCGACGACCTGATTCACGGTGAGCGCTTCAGGGGGCAGGTCGGCGCCGGAGTCATCGTGGCGCGACATTCCCACTCCGCGGTGTTCGATCATGATGACGTCGAGGCCGGCTGCGGCGGCGCGCCGCCGCAGTCCTTTGTACATCTGCACCGACGCCATTCCCGGGCCTCCCGGGATGATCACCAGCGGGTGGGCGGACTTCCGGCCGGTGCGCACGTAGTACAGGTCGAACTCGTCGGCGTCCCCCGCAATCAGGTGATGCCGCCGATCGGGCGAGATCGGCCGGCGTACCGGCCGCACGCCGGGCAGTCGCGCCAGTTTGTCCTGCACCCGGCGCCGCTTCGCGTTCATCGTCATCGGGGTCGGCCCGCCATGGTCCTATTCTGCCGAGACTGCTGACAACCGCCCGTCCAGCGGCACGCCCCGGGTCTCGGCCGCGGGTAGGTCCGAGCGCTAAGCGCTGAGGTCAATACGGTGCGCGCCCCTGACGGCGTCATACCGGTCGGGACTGCAGGTGAGCACAATCACCTGTCCGTGAGCGCCCACGGTGTCGAACACCTGCCCCATCTTGGCCAGCCGGTCCGGGTCGGTGAAGCCCAGCGCATCGTCGACCACCACCGGAACGGTGTCCTCCTTGGCAACCAGGGCGGCGCCGGCCAGCCGCGCCAGGATGCCGAGTTGCTCTTTGGCGCCACCCGATAAGGATTCGTAGGGAACCGTGATCCCGTCCAGGGTTCGGCTGCGGATACACAAATCGCTGTCGACCTCGACCTCGAAAGTCGGCCCGAACACGTGGCGACCGAGCCGCTGCAATTCCGCGCGGTACGGTTCGACGTAGCGCAGGCGGGTGGTGTCGCGGTGGCGCGTCATCACCGAGCGCAGCAATTGCGCGGCCCGGGCCCGGCCGCCGACCCGGGCGTGCTGGCTGGCGGCGTGCTCACGTTGTGTCTCCGCGGCGTCGAGCTTGCCTTGGCGGCCTTCGCTGCCGAACACCGCGAGTTCGATACTGATCTCACGCAACGCGCGGGCAGCGTCTTCGTAGCGATCGCGCAGCGACTCGGCTTGCTGCGTGGCGTCGGCCAATTCGGATGCCACCGCGTCCGGCGCCGCGGCCGCCAGCTCGTCGGTCAGCTCGGTGACCCGCCGCTGCGCGGACTGTGCCGCTCGCACCGCCTCGTCCGCCGCTGACGCCAGGTTTTCGTCACTGAACGACTCCCGTTCCTGGGCCAGCCGGTCGGTGGCCGCATCCAGCTCGGCGCATTGGGTCTGCAGTTTGTCCTGCAAAACGGTTGCCCGCGTGGAAAATTCGACGAGTGCGCCGGCGGCGGCAGCCGCGGTCCGGCGGCGAGCTTCGCATTCGGCGGTCGCCGCCGCGCGAATCGCCTCGGCTGCGTCGAGTTCGGCTCGGGCAGTGGGGATATCCGTCGCGCAAAGATCGGATTCGGCCGGCTGACCGGCACGCAACTGCGCCAGCCGGACGCGGAGTTCGTCAATCTGTTCATCGCCGCACAGACCGGCCAGGGTGGCGCTCAACTGGTCGCGGGTGCCCTGCAACTCGCGGCGGCGCCGGTCGGCAGATCGCGCAGCGGCAAGGTCCGCCACACCACCGGCGGTCAACGCCGTAGCCAGCTCTTGCTGTGCTGCAGCATATTTGGATTTGATATCAAGCGTGGTCGCACCCGGGCTGACCCGCGCGGTCAGGACACCGGGAACCTCGACCGTGGTGGGGCCGGTGGCCGTGATAGACCAGCTTTGTCCTGCCGACAACCGGACCTGTTGGCCACCGGCGGCGAGTTCGATGTCCGCCGCGGCGGTGAATTCCACCGCAGCGGACATCAGCGCCAACTGGTCGCCGACGCGATCGACCGCCGCCGCGGCGTTCTCAATTCGCCGAAGCAACTCCTCGGTGAGGGCGACCGCGGAAAGCTCCACGCAGACCCGGTCGCGGTCCGCCTGAATGGCATCGATCTTGGCCAACCGTGCGCTCAATCGGTCGGTCTCCTCGCGGTCAGCGAGCTGCTCGACGGTGCGCCGGGCAGATTCGACGCGGCACTGCGTATCTGCCAGGACCGCGACGGCTTCCTCGACCGCGGCATCGCAGGCCTCGGCCTCGGCGCGCGCCGCCGACTGCGCATCGAGGGCTTGTTGCGCTTCGGCTTCGGCGGCGCCGACAATCGCTGTCCGCTTGTCGATCTCGGTTAGCAGCCGCAAGCGCCCGCTGTGGGCGGCGGCGGCCGCGGCGCTGGTGGCCGCGGCGGCGGCCGCGACCAGCTTGGCTTCATGCACCTGCCTGCCGAGGTCGGCGATTCTGTCGAAGGCAGCCTGCGCGGCGGCGAGCCGAGGGCCGGCGGCGATCCGCTGCTGCGACAGCTCGGCCACCTGCTCGGTAAGGGCGGCGTGGCGGCATACTCGGTCGTCGACCTCGGCCACCGCCGCCGCGCACTCCGTGACCGCGGCCTCGGCGGCGGCCAACCGGGAGATGGCGGCGGCCCACTCCCCGGTGGGACGTCCGGTCGGGGTGAAGTAACGTCCGAACTCGGCGTCGATCCGTTCGATGAGCAACGGCTCGGCACCGGACAGCGCCCCGCTGTCGCCGGCCGCGACATCGAGCGCACGCGAAAGCGCGTCACACCCGGACAGATCCACCGCACCGGTAGACGTGGCCTGCAGCACCCGCTGGGCATGCCACAGATCGTTGTCCACCGTCTCGGCCAGCATCGACCGGACCCGTTCGTGGGCTTCGTCGCCGGTCAGCTGTTCGCGGCGCGGCGTCAGCACCGTCAATTCCGTTTCGCACTTTTTGTGAAAACGCTTGCGGTAGACGAAACGATATGGGCCACAGCTGATGTCAGCGCTCACCTCAGAACCGACGTCGCTATTGGTGGGCTTGACTTGCTTGACTTCCTTCTTCGTCGAGCGGTCCCTGGATTCCAGCAGCAGGTCCAAGGCCTCGATCATCGACGACTTGCCGATCTCGTTGGCTCCGCATACCACCACGACGCCGTGGTCGGGGAAGTCGATCTCCCGATTGGCGATGCCACGGTAATTGGTCAGGACCAAGCGGTGCAGCTTCACGCGGCCCCCCGATCGGCGAGGCGCAATAGGAGCGCCAGCGCCGCCTGCGCGTCGGCGGCCGACTCGGAGTCTCCCTGGCGTGCCGTTGCCACCAGCTCCTCGACGGCCGTGGCGGCGAATCCTCCGATGCCGAGATCGGTGAACTCGCCGTCGGCGGGGATGACCGCCAGGTCGGTGTGGCGTTCCCACTGGCCCAGCCAGGCGAACAACCGTGCGTATTTGTCCAGGCAGGCGTCCAGCGCGGCGCGGTCGGTGACCGTCAACGAACCGGTGAGTGCCAGCCGCACCACGGTGCGGTCCTTCTCGGTCATCAGATCCAGGTTCATGTCGAGGTCCGCGATGTCGCGGCCGGTGTCTACCTGTCGGTGCATCGTGACAAACCGCCACTGGCCGACATGCCGGGCCGTCACGGAGACCCCACCCCGCGGGTCGCTATCGTCGATCTCGACGACCAGGACATGACCGGGGTCGGATTCCACGTCGTCGAAGTTGGTGACTTCCGGTGAGCCGGAGTACCACACTCGGCCGCTGCTGCCGACCTGGGTGAGCGAATGCTTATCCCCCAGTGCGACATAGTGCACCGTGCCGCGGGCCAACGCGTCATCGAGCCCGGCGAGCCGGATCAGCGAGGGTTTGTCGCGATCGGGGTCCAGCACGTCGACACCGCCGTGGGCGACGAGTATCCGGACGACCGGAGTCGGGGGCAGGCCTTCCAGAACTTCGGCGACCAGGTCGTTGGTCGGGGCCTTGGACCGCCACGGCGCAGCGACGATTTCCAGCCCGGGGCGAACCTGATGGACGCCGGCCCGGTCAAGCACCACGACGTTGTCGGGACGTTCGGCGGTGAACAGTGCACCGGTGTACACCGATGACGCGTCCAGCGGATCGTGGTTGCCCGGGAGCAGGTAGACCGGAATTCCAACGGCGCGCATGGCTTCCAAGGATTGCCCGATCACCTTGGGGGAAAGCTGATTGTGTTCGAAGACGTCACCGGCCACCACGACGAACTCGGCGCCCACCTCTGCCGCCAGCGCTCCCAGACCTGCCACCGCGTCGCGGCGGGCCGCCGAATACCGCGGCTGGGCGTCACCGGCGAGGAAGTGCCGGGTCATGCCCAGCTGCCAGTCGGCGGTGTGCAGGAATCTCATCCCGGCGACCCCCTTTCGAATTGGGTGGCTATCAAGGCACCGCGAGTCTAGGTCCGGGCACCGACAAGACGCGGGACCTTGCCCGGCAGGTCTCGGGTGCGCCCCGAAAACCGGGGGTTTGAGGGGCGCAGCCGTGCCGTCCAGCCGCAGCCTGCCCGGTGAAATCGCTTCCTTCACTGCGGTTTCTGTCTGGCGTTTTTTGTCAGTGCCCTCGATTAGTTTGGCGGTGTGAGTTCCAGCTGCCACCCCATGCGTGGACGGCGCTCCCTCGCCACCGGCGATTGAGGGCGACACCCGCAGCACCGTCCAACGCCAGCACGACGCGCTCAATACGGGATGATGAAAATAACACCCTTCAGGCCCACCGCCAGTCGAGCGTCATGACAGACCGCTACGCGTGACGCGGCTGCGGAGCGCCTACTCAACGGACGGTCCAAAATGGCCGCACCCCATGCAGTTTTGGGCTCCCGAGACGACCCGGCAGTATGCGTCAGGATGACTGTTTGATTTGTATCTGGTCGGTTTCTGTGTATCCCGGCGGTCGGCCGCAGGCTGGCAGGATGTAGATGTGTTGAGCCGTGCCTGCAAGGGTATTTGGATCCCATGTCATGTGGGAGTTCGCGCAGTATTGAATATAAGTACCGTCCGAGCAATTTATGTTGTTGAGCGTGTCCAGTACCCATTGACCATCGACCAACTGCGCTTGGCTACCCCCGGCCCCAGCCTTTATGTAGATGCATCCGTCACCGCAGGGACTGACGGTCTAAGAGGTGGTAAGGGTTCCGCCATTTGGCGTTGTCGAGGTCTCGGTGTAACTGCCGTTCATCGTCGGTAGGTCAGCCCATGCTGCGCTAGCCGTACCGACAGCTAAACCGGCGAACATAGCGGTTGCGGCGAAGCCCCGGGCGATAGCCATGCTCTTGTTCCTTCCATCGAGCTAATCAATGCGTCGAGCACTGCTGATGGTGTACCACACGTTCGGGTTTGTCGCGATTTGGCAAACTTTGCTGCTGCCGAGCGGCGTCTTCTGACAACCCCGGTGGCGAGTCCCCGTTACTGAGTCCACCAGATCCGTACCCGTGTTCGCAGTCGCCGACGACCACTCGAGTTAGGCCAGGGACCCTTACCGAGGGGCCACGCGAAAATTACATCCTGTCAGCGCTCATCGTGGCTCCAACGGCTCGATATCGACGCGACCGGGATCGAATCCCGGCCCTCCTTTGCGTGTCGCCTTGTTCACGGTCACCGTCATCAACTCATCGATGATCTTTCCTTTGATGTCCGATGAGGATTCCCGCCAGCTTCGGGTGACGTCATCACCATCAGCGAGGAGTTTCGCGGTGGGACTGGTACGCGCCAGCTCGGCCAACACGCTATCGACCGCTGCTAACTGTTTCCGTAAATCGCTCGTACCCCTGCGTAATTGGCCCCCATCAATGGCGCCATCGGCGAACATCGTAGCCAGCTCGTCTAGCCGAGCCTGCAACGTTGCACGCTGGGAATGCAAAGCGTCCACATCCACGTCGCTGGTGTTACCGATGCGTCGGTGAATATCGCTGTCGGACAGCAGTTTCAGAAGCACGGCCTCGACAAGCTCGTCCAACGGTGCGCCGCTGATCACCACATGCGAATTAGATTGCCGGCATTCGTATTTGCGTTGTCCAGAGTTTCGGCCACCGGCCACCGCGTGACGCAGCACCGACCCGCACACCCCGCAGCGGTACACACCGCTACCCGCGTAGTTCTTCTCGAACGAGGTGCAGATAATCCGGGACGGGTCATTCAGGAACGCCACCGATCCGCGGTGGGTGTCGGCGTCGATTAGCGGCTCTCACTTCCCTTGGCCAACAACCCTGCCATTGTCCACTTTCAACCCGGCATAGCGCGGGTTGGCCAGTAACCGGCGCACATTCGTGGCGGCGAACGGGTTACCGCGAGTGCCTTTGACACCAGCCGCATTCCATTCGCGGGCAACTTGTTTGATGCTCTTGCCGGCCAGCACGTCGACCACAGCACAGCGCACCATCGACGCTTCCGGCTCCAACGGTTCGCCGCTCATGGTGTACCCGAAGCATCGGTTGGCGGTCTGCCACTTACCCGCTGCCGCTTTCTGGACGTTGAACCGCTTGCGCCGCTCACTGGTGTGTTCGGACTCTTGGCGTGCCACGCTGCCCAGGATGCGCGCCACCATGCGCCCCGCTGACGTGGACAGATCCAAGTCCCCGCCCTGCACCGTCTTGATGGTCACCCCGTTGGACTCGGCGACGTCGATCAGCCGCTCCAAGTCCTTCATGAAGCGATACAGCCGGTCAGTGTGCCAACACAGCAGCGCGCCGAACTCGCCGGCCTTCATCGCCTCAACATCGCCTCAAACCGGCACGGGTCTTGCCGTTGAACGCCGACAGATCGTTGTCATCGGACCGGGCGACGACCTCCCAACCAAGGTGGTCGGCCAGCGCCAGGCAATCGTCTAATTGCCTGGTCACGCCGAGTTCTTGGCCGGTTGGGTCGTTGGAGATACGGGTGTAGATGGCAACGCGGGTCATGACAGCGGACCCGACCAGTAAGGCTGCTGCTGCTGTATTGCTCGCTCTAGAAATTCTGCCGCCGTCTGCTCGTCATCTGCGGCGCAATCACCATGGGCCAGTGGACACCACTTTGGATTGCCTTCAACAATCCACACGACTTCCAGTCCCGGCTCAAGGGCGGCGCCCAGCACGGGCGTAATCAGGTCTGCGGCGTACCCCTGCGCGCCGGGCCAGGTGAACCCGTCGCTGTAAACCACCTCGTAGTCGTGATATTGGGCGACGACGTGGTAATGGGGAAGGACGGCCAGCTGGTCCCGGAGCCGTTGTGTTTCGTCCTTGTCCATCCCGCCACGCTATCAGTGCAGTCAGGCGAAAGATCGCGGCTGCTCGGCGCCCGGGTGCACCGTGCCCGGCGACTACTACAAAGCCCATCCCGCCGTAGCGGCTTTAGCACCGTGTTGATTAGCGTGACTGCCGTGAAAGGTCAGCGCACGTTGCTGTTGATGCGTCATGCCAAATCGGACTACCCGGCCGGCTTCCCAGAGCACATGGCCGATCATGACCGGCCGCTCGCGCCCCGCGGCGTCCGGGAAGCCGGGCTGGCCGGTGACTGGCTGCGCACCAACGTGCCCGCCATCGATGCCGTGCTGTGCTCCACCGCGACGCGTGCCCGGCAGACGTTGGCGAACACCCGTATCGATGCGCCGGTGCGATACAGCGAGCGACTGTACGGCACCACCCCCGGCATCATGATTGAGGAGATCAACACCGCTGGCGACGGGGTCAGGACCCTGCTCGTCGTCGGTCACGAGCCGACGATCTCTGCCGTGGCGCTCGGTCTGGCCGGCGGCGACGATACCGACGGCGTTGCGGCCGAACGCATTTCGACCAAATTCCCGACGTCGGCGATCGCGGTGCTCACGGTGCCCTGCGGATGGAAAGACCTGGAACTCGGTCGGGCCGCGCTGACCGGCTTCGCGGTTCCACGCTGAACCGATTGCCCGGCTTCTCCTCGCCCCGCCGCGCGAGTCGCATCGTCGCCGGGCTGAACCGCTCTACGAGTTGGTGGCCAGCGTCAGCTCCATCAGCTTGATGGCCTGCCCACAGGCATCGATACCGGGGGCCTGGGGGTTGATCCACCATCCGACCACTCCCGCGGCGTCGCTGGCCACTCCGCATGCGCCGTTCGGGTCGTCCGGGCGCATGACAATCGAATCGACACCCGCGATCGAACGGCTCTCGACCTTGTACTTCAGGAAGTCAGCGACCTTGCGCTCGTTGCTCAGACTGCCCTGCTCGAACCAGAACCGGGTGATGTCGATCAGACCGGCCGGGTTGGCGGCCTGCCACCGGCAGATCGCGCCGACGAAGGTGCTCTGAATGTCGAGCGGGTCCGCGCCCACGGTTTTGGCCAGGATGTCGCTGGTCAGCACCTCACATTCCTTGAGCAGGTTCGGGTACTGCTGTTGCGAGTTGTTGTTGCGCGGGACGTTACCCCCCGCCTTGACGGCGGTACCCCCGATCGACTTCGAACAACCGGTCAATACCAACAGCGTGGCGATCAACACGGTTGCCGCGGCAAGGACACTTCTGCTGCCCCGCGAACCGGGACGCATCGAGGAGATCATTTGGCGTTCGCAATCGACTGACGGGCCAGTTCTTTAGCTATGTCGCACGGCGGCGGGAACGGCTTTTGACTGAAGCTGACCGACCATTCGATGAAGTCGTCCTGGAACTGGATGCCCACTTCGCACAGCGAGTCACCCAGGTTGGGCTCATTACCGATGGCGATGAAACCGCCGTGGCCGTTGATGTTGATGTCATCGACGCTCGCGCGCGACAGTTCCTCGGTCTTGCGTTCACGTCCGATCGGGCTGCCGCGATACCAGGAGAAGGAGAAGTGCGGGCCGAGAATACCTCCGCCCGCCAGCCACTGGCACCCCACCGAGTTCCGGGCGGTGTTGACCAGCCCAGTCACCCTGGTCAGATCCGTCACCGTCTGATCGCTGATCCCACCGCATTGCGGGAACATCGGCCCGTGGTGGCCCTCCGCGTTCTCCGGCGCCGACGACGCCGTCGCCCCCGGTTTGTTGTTACCGGAATCGGAGCACGCGGCAGCCACAGGGATCAAGATCGTCAAGGCTGACGCCACTAGAGCCAGCACCCTCGCATTACGCCGCACCGCTACCTCGCCTACTGCTGGTCACAGCATGCACTGTAGCGGCAGCCCAGTGGGTCAACCACCGACGCGCCCTTTGAGCAGGCATTTCAATCCTGTTGGCGAACGTGGCGCGGGTGTGGAAACCGGCGGTTGGCCGGGACTGCGGCCCGTGCCATATGCGACAGTTACCAAATGCTCCTGGCACTGCTGCGCCAGTACATCCAGCCGTACCGCCGGCTGGTCGCGGTGCTGATGGTGCTCCAGCTGACCAGTACGCTGGCGTCGCTGTACCTGCCGACGGTCAACGCCGCGATCATCGACGAAGGCGTCGCCAAGGGGGATACCGGCACCATCGTCAGGCTCGGCATGGTGATGCTTGCAGTCACCGGATTGCAGGTGTTGTGCGCAGTCGGGGCGACCTACTTCGGCTCACGCACCGGGATGGGCTTCGGGCGTGACCTGCGCTCGGCGATATTCGAACACATCACCACCTTTTCCGAGCGCGAGGCCAGCCGATTCGGCGCGCCGACGCTGTTGACTCGCAGCACCAACGACGTCCGGCAGATCCAGTACCTGGTTCAGATAGCCGGCACCGTCCTGGTTGCCGCGCCCATCATGTGCGTCGGCGGAATCTTCATGGCCATCCACCAGCAGGCCGCGTTGACGTGGCTGCTGCTGGTCAGCGTTCCGATCATGGCCGTGACCAATTACTGGGTGATGTCCCACATGCTGCCGCTCTTTCGCGGAATGCAGAGCCTGATCGACGGCATCAACCGGGTGATGCGCGATCAGTTGTCCGGGGTCCGGGTCGTCCGGGCGTTTGCGCGCGAGCGCTTCGAGCGCGACCGGTTCGCTCGCGCCAACGTCGCATTGTCGAATACCGCGCTCAACGCCGGTAATTGGCAAGCGCTGATGCTGCCGGTGACCACGCTGACCGTCAACGTGTCCAGCGTTGCGCTGATCTGGTTCGGTGGACTGCGCATCGATCGCGGTCAAATGCAGGTCGGCTCGCTGACCGCCTTCCTGGCGTACTTCACCCAGATCCTGATGGCGGTGTTGATGGCGACCATGACCCTCGTGGTGCTGCCGCGAGCGTCCGTGTGCGCCGAACGGATCACCGAGGTGCTCTCCACCCGCGCCGCGGTCAGCAACCCCCAGAGCCCCGCGTTCCCGCGAGGCGGGATCACCGGATTGGTGCGTCTGGACGGCGTGACATTCACCTATACCGGCGCCGACCGCCCGGTGCTGCAGGACATTTCGTTGACCGCGCTGCCCGGCACCACAACCGCGATCGTCGGCAGCACCGGTTCGGGAAAGTCGACGCTGGTCTCGCTGATCTGCCGGCTCTACGACGTGACCGGCGGCGCCGTTCTGGTCGACGATGTCGATGTCCGCGACTACCACACCGAGCGGCTTTGGTCGGCGATCGGACTGGTCCCCCAGCGCGGCTACCTCTTCTCCGGGACGGTCGCGGACAACCTGCGCTACGGCAAGGCCGACGCCACCGACGAGGAGATGTGGGACGCCCTGCGAGTTGCCGACGCCGATGGATTCGTGCGGGCACACGACGACGGCCTGCACATGCGGGTCGCTCAGAGTGGAATCAACTTCTCGGGCGGCCAACGACAGCGACTGGCGATTGCCCGGGCAGTCATTCGCCGCCCAGCCATCTATTTATTCGACGACGCGTTCGCCGCGCTCGACGTGCACACCGACGCTCGGGTGCGTGCGTCGCTGCGCGAAGTATCCGGGGACTCCACAGTCATCGTTGTCACACAACGAATTTCGACCGCAGCCCAGGCCGACCAGGTGATCGTCGTCGACGACGGGAAACTTGTGGGCGCGGGCACCCATGAATCGCTGCTGGCCGACTGCGCCATCTATGCCGAGTTCGCCGACTCACAGTCGGTGAGCGCCGGAGTCGGGGGCACGCAATGACCGCGGCGACCAACCAGCCGACCCGTGGCTTCCGGGGTTCAGCAGCCCCAACTTCGGCCCGGCCGTCCCGCGACTTCTGGGGTTCGGCCGCGCGACTGGTGAAACGGCTTGCGCCACAACGACGGCTGAGCATCGCGGTGATCACGCTGGGCATCACCGGAACAGCGATCGGGGTCATCGTTCCACGGATCCTTGGCCATGCCACCGATCTGCTGTTCAACGGCGTGATCGGGCGAGGGCTCCCCGCCGGAATCACCAAGGCACAGGCCGTCGCCGCGGCCCGGAACCGAGGTAACAAGGCCTTCGCCGACCTGCTGTCGGGGATGAACGTGGTGCCGGGCAAAGGTGTCGACTTCGGCGCGGTGGCACGAACACTGGCCCTGGCGCTGGTGCTGTATCTGGTTGCCTCGTTGCTGATCTGGGGGCAAGCCCGGCTGCTCAACCTCACCGTCCAGCGCACCATGGTCGCGCTGCGTTCGGATGTTGAAGACAAGGTCCATCGGCTGCCGTTGTCTTACTTCGACGGGCGCCAACGCGGTGAGCTGCTGAGCCGGGTCACCAACGATATCGACAACGTCCAATCGTCACTATCGATGACGATCAGCCAGCTGCTGACGTCGATCCTGACCGTGGTGACCGTGCTGGCGATGATGGTGTCCATCTCGCCGCTGTTGGCGTTGATCACGTTGCTGACGGTGCCGGTGTCGCTGCTCGCGACCCGCGCGATCGCGCGACGTTCGCAGCGCCTGTTCGTGGCCCAGTGGACCAGCACCGGACGCCTCAACGCCCACATCGAGGAGACCTACAGCGGGTTCACCGTGGTCAAGACATTCGGGCACCAGGCCGCAGCGCGCGAGCAGTTCCGCAGCTTCAACGACGACGTCTACCAGGCCAGTTTCGGCGCCCAGTTCTTCTCTGGCCTGGTGGGACCGGCGACGACGTTCATCGGCAACCTGGGCTACGTCGCGGTCGCGGTGGTGGGGGGCGTGCAGGTGGCCACCGGGCACATCACCCTCGGCAGCATCCAGGCGTTCATTCAATACGTCCGGCAGTTCAACACACCACTGAGCCAGCTGGCCGGGATGTACAACACCTTGCAATCCGGGTTGGCCAGTGCCGAGCGGGTGTTCAACCTGCTCGACGAGCCCGAGGAATCGCCCGAACCCGAGCCCACACTGCCGCGGCCCGGCGGCGGGCGCCCGCAGCTAGGCGGACGTGTCGAATTTCAGCACGTGAGCTTTGCTTACCACCCGGGCCGCCCGGTGATCGAAGACCTGTCGATGGTGGCCGAACCGGGTAACACGGTGGCGATCGTCGGGCCGACCGGAGCGGGGAAAACGACGTTGGTGAACCTGCTGATGCGCTTCTATGACGTCGATTCCGGCCGAATCCTGGTCGACGGGATCGATATCACCACGGTGAGCAGACAGTCACTGCGATCACGAATCGGGATGGTGCTACAAGACACCTGGCTCTTCGACGGGACGATCGCGGAGAACATCGCCTACGGGCGGCCGGAGGCCGGTGAAGACGAAGTGACGGAAGCCGCCAAAGCCGCCTATGTGGACCGGTTTGTGCACACGCTGCCGGCCGGCTACCAGACCCGGATCAGCGGCGACGGAGGCAACATCAGCGCCGGCGAGAAGCAACTCATCACCATCGCACGCGCTTTTCTCGCCCGTCCCGAGCTGTTGATTTTGGACGAGGCGACCAGCTCGGTCGATACCCGCACCGAGACGCTTATTCAGCGCGCCATGTGCGAACTTCGCCGAGATCGGACGAGTTTCGTTATCGCGCACAGGCTTTCGACGATCCGCGATGCCGACCGCATTCTCGTGGTCGAGGCCGGCCGGATCGTTGAACAAGGCAATCACGCCGAACTGATGGCCCGCCGGGGCGCCTACTACGCGATGACTCAGGCCTGATCTCACCGGTCAGGGCTACCAAAGCCGCGTCATGAAGTTATCGAGAAGTTGTCGACCGACCATCGGGATCGCTGCTGTCGCCAAGACTGCCGCCTTCGCCGTGGTCGTCGGTCTCATCGCGCCGGGAGCGGCCGGAACGTCTGCCCGATGCGTATTGGGATGAAACATCCCACGCACGCCGATACGGGGTGACTGACCTTCCGCGGGACCGTGGCATGACGAATCGGCGCAGGGCTTTTCACCGCATCGCGTCTGGGTCGATCGAGTCCCGACCCGGGGTCCCCAATCTGTGAGCTCGCCAAGCCGACCAGCGCTGGTCGCGCCGGGCCGAATTCGTGCAGTTGTGGTGCGGTCGAATGGGTGGAGGCTTACCGTCATGATTGCTAAGCCCTGCCTTTGCGGCAGACAATCTGCGTGGAGGTCGTCGACGCGGTCGGTGGGATTAGGGGTTGGTTTGGAGGATCAGCGATGAGCGACGAACAGGCCTCGCGGGTGGGGGCGACGTTTGGGCCCTACCACCTGAAACGGCTGCTGGGCCGCGGTGGGATGGGCGAGGTCTACGAGGCCGAGCACACCGTCAAGGACTGGACGGTGGCGGTCAAGCTGATGTCGGAAGAGGTCAGCAAGGACCCGGTGTTTCGCGAGCGGATGAAGCGCGAAGCGCGCATCGCGGGCCGTTTGCAGGAACCCCACGTGGTGCCCATCCACGACTACGGTGAAATCGACGGGCAGATGTTTTTGGAGATGCGCCTCGTCGAGGGCACCGACTTGGACAGTGTGCTCAAACGCTTCGGCCCGCTGACCCCGCCACGCGCGGTAGCCGTCATCACCCAGATCGCCTCAGCCCTCAATGCCGCTCACGCCGCCGGAGTGATGCACCGCGACGTCAAACCGCAAAACATCCTGGTCACCCGCGACGACTTCGCCTACCTGGTCGACTTCGGCATCGCCAGCGCCACCACCGACGAAAAACTGACCCAACTGGGCACCGCGGTAGGCACCTGGAAATACATGGCGCCCGAACGGTTTTGCAGCGACGAAGTCACCTACCGCGCCGACATCTACGCACTGGCGTGCGTGCTGTACGAGTGCTTGACCGGGTCACCGCCGTATACCTCCGCCAGCGCCGGCGTGCTCGTCAACGCCCACACGACCGCGCCCATCCCGCAACCCAGCGCCATACGCCCGGGCATTCCAAAGGCCTTCGACGCGGTGATCGCGCGCGGCATGGCCAAAAAGCCCGAGGACCGCTACGCCAGCGCCGGCGATCTGGCGCTGGCCGCCCACGACGCGCTCAGCAACCCCGACCAAGACCACGCCGCCAACATCCTGCGGGGCAGCCAGGAAGCCACCCTGCCCGGCACCGCCATAGCCGACCCCCCGCCGCCCGGCCCGGCGGTCACCACGCCACCACCAGGGCCTGTCCCGCAGTATCCGTCCACGCCTTACCTCAGCCCGGCCGGTTCAGGCCCTGTTCCACCTCAGACGCCCTTGGGTCCCGTGCCTTCGGGTGCCGGCCGCCCCTGGACTCCCGACAGCGGCCCGATACCCGCCGCGAGCCAACCCACCCCCACCCCGCAGCACTACCAAGGCAGCGGCGGCAACTGGGGCGGCCCACCACTGGGCGCGCCACCGCCCTGGAGTCAGGGGCAGCAGCCCCCGGCAAAACCCAAACGCAACCCCTGGCCCATTGTCGCCGGGGTCGCCGCTCTGATTGTCGTCCTAGTCGTCGCCGCCATAGGCATCTCGATCGCCATAGGTGGCAATGACACCGACAACCAGCAGGCGGGCCGGACCACAACGACCACCACGACCTCGATACCCGCCACCACCCCGGCCGGCGACCTGCAAAGCAAGCTACTCAGGATGCTGCCCGCGGGCTATCCCAGCGGTACATGTAAACCAACCGCTCCGAAGTCCAACACCATCTGGGCAAGCGCCGTTGCCATGCTCGAGTGCGGGCAGAACACCAGTCCGGGGGGTCCAAGTCGCGGGGTCTATGGCCTGTTCCCCAATCCCGACGCGCTTAACTCGGCCTTCAACGACGATATCCACGCCGACGACATGCAGCTGATGGACTGTCCCGGAGCGGGCCCGTCACCAGATAGCTGGCACCACGACAGCTCCCCGACGGTGACTGCCGGCATGATCGCGTGCGGAACCTATAACAACCATCCGAACCTGGTATGGAGCAACCATGCCAAACTGACGCTCAGTGATGTCTCCGGGGACCTTGCTTCCATCGAGGATCTGCACACCTGGTGGACCAAGCACGGCGGCTGAGCAGAAATTCGAGAGCCGCAGTGCGACAACGGTTTACGACTGAAGATCCGGCCCTTGTGCCCGCAATTCGTCGACCGCCGACATGGCGCCGCGCAACTTGGCCAGCCATTCCCCGGTATGTTCGCCGACCAGCTTGACCGACCACGCGAGTGCATCGGCGCGAGACCGCGCGACACCGGCGTCGACCAACGTGTCGAGTACCTGGCGTTCCGGTTGCTTCAAGCGCGTCATCACCGGTACTGCGATGTGAGTGAACAGAATCCGCTCTGCGCCGGTTTGGGAGCCGACCTCGACTCCCCAGGAAACCTTGCGCCCGTAGCGATCTTGGGCTTCATCGGCGATGTGCATCCGCTCTGAACGGGTTTCTTCGCGGAATCGCGAAACCCGGCCCGCTGCGCGGGCCTCGCTCTCTTCCTCTCCGGAAGTCTCGGGTTCAGGCAGCCTACCGATAACTGTGATCTCTTCGCGGTCTACAACGACCGTGGGATCGCCGTCGAACCAGGTTTCGGGGAGCCGTCCGGCAAACCATTCCGCTGCGCCACTCGCATCGGGCTGCTGAGCCTGCTGCCAGCCCCCGGGGCGGCCGTACCGCCGCCCGTGGGTGTGATGAGATTTCATTATTACATAATTACAGTCGTTACGTCGGTTAGGGAACCGGGTTCACCACCAGCGAACGTCAAGGTTTGGCCGGGCGGTCGGACGCTGGGAGTCGACGAGTGCGTCCCGCTCCGGGAAACCCATTGATGTGGGCCGTTCGACGCTGTATTTTTGGTACCGAAGCAGGCCCGGAAGCGACCAATTCAAAGCGCCGGAAGATGGGTAAGAAGCCGGCCGCGTACCGCCCGCGCATGACGGAGTCGGACGCCCCCTCGAGTCGCCCGGGCCTGCCTATGCCGGCATGGTCATCCGCCACCGTTCGACACGGCAACGCGCCCTTCGGCAATCCACACCGCCACGATCCGGGTCAGTCGCCGTTGGAAGAACCATTCCCTCGGCGAATCCGAAAAACTTTGACCTCGTTCTTGATGCCCTTGAGACGGCGTGAACCCGCGAAAGACCCAAAAAATTCGCCGCCATCGCCGATGGCATCCCAGACCGAATCCGCGACCAAAACTGTCCCCGGGCGTGCCACACCGGTGATCCGGCTTGCCACGTTGACCGGACTGCCAAACCAGTCGCCGGCCCGGCTCACCGCCATGCCGGAAGCCGCTCCTGCTCGCAATCGGGGGAAATTGTTGTCGGTATCGACCGCGTCGACAAGCTTGCACACGACATCCAGCAATGGCACTGGTTCGGGGCAAATGAACATCACCGCATCGCCGATGGTTTTGATGAACCGCACCGGCGGGACGGTCATGTCCCGGGCGAGGTCGGCCAGCCGGTTGGCGAGTTGCCCCAGCTCTTCGGCCGATACCACCTCACCTATCCGGGTGAATCCGACGAGGTCGGCGAAGCCGACGGTGATCTGGCGCGCCCCCGGAAGCGGTTTCCCAGCGGCCCGCTCCCCGGCATTGACCGCTTCCGTCTCCATCATGTGCCGCAACTGCAGGAACAGCATGTCCTGGATCATCGGGCCGAGCATCGGCGCGATTTGGCTCACCAGCGCCCGCGAGGCTTCGGCGATCTCCAGCTCGGTAGCTCCCGGGCGCATGATCGCCGCCAGCGCCGTGTAACGCATGACTTCGGCAGCGTGTGACAGGCCTTCGGCGAGCACGCGCACGACCAGCACCACCTGATCGGGATCCAGGCCCAGCTCCACGAACCGCTGGGCATAAGCGGCGGCTTCGCCGTCAGCGCGCATGTGAACCACCGCATCCGGGTCGTCCACTCTGGCAAGACCGATGGCGCGCTGCACTCGCTGCAGCAGCGTCAGGTCGATGCCAAGCCTCTCACTGATCTCCCGGGTCGATATGTAGGTACCGTCGTCGCCGATGAGGCGGCGGGTGGCAAGCAGCAGCGGCGGACTGGTGGCCCGGATCTCGTCAGCGGTGATGCCCTGCTCCAGCAGCCACTGCACGAGCTCGGCCCGCTCGGCACGCGCGGTCCCCTCGAGTCCGTCGAGCAGATCGTCGGTGTTCTGGTCGCCCCCATCGCGACCGTGGTCCTCCACGACGCCAACGTACAACGCGGGCGAGGCATGATGTGAAGCGATGAGCGCACCGCTGCTACAGGGGTTCCCGCCGGTTATCGACGACCACGCCACAGTGCTGATCCTGGGGTCGTTTCCCAGTGCTCAATCGCTGGTGACAGGACAGTATTACGCCAATCCGCGAAATGCGTTCTGGCCGATCACCAGTGAGCTTTTCGCGTTCGACGCAAACGCGCCCTATGCGGCCCGGCTGGCGGCATTGCGGTCCCGCGGTGTCGCGCTCTGGGATGTGCTGCACCGGTGCCGCCGCATGGGCAGCGCAGACTCAGCGATCGACCCGAAAATCTTGACAGTCAACAACTTCAGCGAGCTGTTCGCCAGCTACCCCGCACTCACGCAGGTGTACTTTAACGGCGCCAAGGCGGCCGAGCTATACCGGAGGCTGGCAGCTACGGCCGACGCGGTCGACTACCGGCGATTGCCGTCGACCAGTCCGGCCCATGTCATGCCGGCTGGTGCCAAGCTGGCGGCCTGGCGGGTGATTTCCCGGTCATGACGGCGACGCTGTCATGACACCGGCGGGCGCCGGTGGGCCCACGGCCTCGCGGCTTCGATCTGTGCGGACAGCGACAACAGCGTCGCTTCGTCGTACGGCCGGCCAACGAGCTGTACCGAAATCGGCAGGCCGTCGCCATCGAAGTCCCACGGCACGACCGCTGCCGGCTGTCCGGTCAAATTCCAGATCTGTTGGTAGGGAACCCGCTGCCCCACTAGCAGCAACGTCGACACCGCACCCCGGTGCCGGTACGCACCGATCCGGGACGGGCCTTGGGCGTTGCCCGGCGTGACGACGACGTCGACATCGTCGAAGATCGACTGAATCCGGTTGCTCAGCCCCGGCTCCGCAGCGCGAATGGCGGCCATCTGCCGATCCGAGAACAAGGATCCCAAGCGTGCCAGATTACGGGTGCGGGCTTCCAAGCGTTCCGGGTGAACCTGCGCGTCCGCATTGTCACTGATACCGCGCAGATAGCGGGGCAAGTAGTTAGCCAAAATCGCCGCAGCCGGGTACTCGGGGTCAGCGGTGATGACCTGGTGGCCCAGTTCCCGAAGCAGCGCACCGGCCTGGTCAACCGCGGCCAGCTCTTGCTCCCCCACCCTGACTGGCAGTGGCGTTGGAACCTTGGTGCTCAAGGCGATTCGCAGCCGGCCGGGATAGCGCGCCGGCCGCGGCCACGAACTCGCCTTCGGGTCCCGGCACCGTTGAGGTCGCATCGAGGAACAAGGCCGCGTCCATCACCGACCGGGCTAACGGACCGTTGGCGCTCAGTCCGTACCACGCATCGTCGCGCGGCTCCAACGAAACGCGGTCGCGTTGCGGTTTGAGGCCGAACAGACCACACCACGTCGCCGGGATGCGAATCGACCCGCCGGTGTCGGATCCCAGTGCCAGCGGAGCCAACCCGGCAGCCACCGCGGCGGCACTACCGCCGCTGCTGCCGCCCGGCGTGCGTCGAAGGTCCCACGGGTTACGGGTAGCCCCGAAAGTCAGCGACTCGGTAAAGGGAAACATCATCAGCTCGGGCACGTTGGTTTTGCCGATGATGACGGCGCCCGCAGCACGTAGCCGGCGCACCACCTCCGCGTCGGCGGTCACAGCAGGTGGGTGCCCGCCGCTGCCGTATGTCGTCACTTCGCCGGCGACGTCGGCATCGTCTTTGACGGCGATCGGCACGCCGAGCAGCGGCAGTCGCTCGCCGGCGTCGAGGCGGTCCTGCGCCACGGCGGCCTCGTCACGCGCGCGATCGGCCAGCACCACGCGGTAGCAGCGCAGCTCATTGTCCAGGCGCGCGATCCGTTCCAGGTAGACCTCGAGCAACTCCGGGGCGGTCAGTTCACCGTCGGCCAGCATCCGGGCCTGTGCGGCCGCGCCGGCGAAGGCGAGATCGTTCACTGCGGCAGCGTATCCCCCGGGCCGAGCGGGGCCCGGGCTGGTCCTGGCACGCCTCGATCCAGTCAGCCAGTACCGTGGGCGACATGTCCTGCGTGTTCTGTGCGATCGTCGCCGGGGAAGCCCCGGCCATCCGGATCTACGAAGACGACGACTACCTGGGGATCCTCGACATCCGCCCGTTCACCCGTGGTCACTCCTTAGTGCTGCCCAAACGACACACCGTCGACCTCACCGACACTTCGCCGGAGATTTTGGCCGGGATGGCTGCTATCGGGCAGCGGATCGCCCGAGCTGCCCGTTCGACGGAATTGGCTGACGCGACCAACATCGCGATCAACGACGGCCGCGCCGCCTTCCAGACGGTGTTCCACATCCACCTGCACGTGCTGCCGCGGCGCAACGGCGACAAGCTCTCGGTCGCCAAGGGGATGCTGGTGCGCCGTGACCCCGACCGGGAAGCCACCGGACGCATACTGCGGGAGGCCCTGGCCCGGATCGACGCGAGTCAGTAAGGCTGAGCCCATGAGCAATCTCAGTTAGTTCGAGCAATTCGTGGGCGTGCCCGATTTTGCGTCTGCACGACATGATCTACCAGAAAACCAATGGCCGGATCGGGCACCGCATACCAGGTGCGCCGCCCAGCCTGCTGCTGCATTCCGTTGGCGCCAAAACCGGGCAGCCGCGCACCACTTCGCTGACATATGCGCACGACGGCGATTCCTACCTGATCGTCGCCTCCAACGGCGGCGAGGATCGCTATCCCGGCTGGTACCACAACCTGCGCAAGCGCCCCGAGTGCAAAATCAACCTCGGCCCGAAGCGATTCGCGGTGACCGCGCGGCAAGTCAACCGTGGCGATTCCGATTATCCGCGGTCATGGCAGCTGGTCAACAAGAACAATGGCAACAGGTACACCAATTATCAGAGCCGGACATCGCGGCCAATCCCCATTTTCGTGCTGATGCCGCGTTGATTGTGAACGGGCTTCTCAATAGCACTAGGTAGTGGCCGGACAACGATCAGCAGTTTATTCTCCTGTAACACGCGGTGAATTACCGCAAAGCGCAGCATAAGCGGGAGTGGCCTGGAGTGGCAATGAAACGCTGGACGGGAAATCCGTGGCGGCGGTTTGGGCTGCCTGCGCGCGTTGGTTGGCTGGTCGTCGGGGGATACGGTGTCGCGGCGATGCTGGTCACGGCTTCGTGGATCTTCGGGTGGGAGGGCCCCCACGGGACTCGGCCGGTCGACCACGTTGTGTCGGTGCTGTGTCTCGCGTTCGCGGCGGCTTGCGCCGCCCACGCGGCCCGCCGCGCGGTCGCGCGCCACCGATTCGGATGGCTGGCGCTGGTGCCGGCCCTCGCGGGCTGGGCCGTGGGTGAGGTCATCTGGGCGGTTTATGACGTGCGCCCGGAACTCGACCACGCTAAAAACCCGGCCGCGGCTGAGATTGCCTTCCTCTTCTACCCGGTCGGCGCGATGGCGTCGCTGGTGCTGTTGTCCCGGGCAACTCGCAGCACGCCTCGGCGACTGGTGCTGGACGGTCTCATCGTGGCAACGTCGCTGTTCGTAATCTCATGGGCATTCGTCCTCGACAAACAACTGCGCGAGGACAGTGGCTCGCAGCTGGTGACCACCGCCCAGATTATCGCCGACATCGTCCTGACCACGACAGCGATCCTGATGTTGTCACGGGCTCATCCTGCCGACTGGCCCAGCCGGCGCCTGCTGGCCGGCGGAATCACGACGATCGCCGTCGCCGACATCCTGCTGGTGTTCCAGACCGGGATAGGCAGTTATCACGACAGCGATCTCGCCGACCTGGCCCGAGTGACCGGATTGGGAATGCTGGCGCTGGCTGCCCTGTCCAGCGTCAACGAATCGCCCACACCGGCGTCGCGGAATGAGCTATTGTCGCGCACCCGGCTCTGGTTGCCTTACCTGCCGCTCCTGCTGGCTGCCGCGGTCGGCCTGGGCCACGCGTTAGGCGAGATGACGCACGGGCCACTGCTCGCCGCGCTGGGGATCCTCGTCGCCGCGGTGCTCGCCCGACAGTTCGTGGTGCTCGCCGAGAACCAGAGCTTGTTGTCCGAGGTCGCGCGGGAAGCGTTTCGCGACAGCCTGACCGGTCTGGCCAATCGGGCTAACTTCCTGCATCGGTTGGAACAAGCGGTCGCCCGGCTACGTCACGGCACCGCACCGATTGCGGTGATGTGCCTCGACCTGGACAACTTCAAATCGGTCAACGACGCCCTGGGGCACCCCGCTGGCGATGAGCTCCTTGTCCGCGTCGCCGGGCGGCTCACCGCGGCGCTGGGCGACGAAGTCACCATCGCACGCCTTGGTGGTGACGAATTCGCTGTGCTCCTCGAAGGTTCCGTTGAAGAGTCGCAAGCGGCGGCGCATCTGGTTCTCGAGGCATTCAGCGCCGTGATCGTGATCGACGGTGTTCCCATCGAGGTCCGGCCGAGCATCGGCCTCTCCGTGGCCACCGCCGCGTCGACTGGTACCATCGACCAGCTCCTCCGGCACGCCGACTTGGCTATGTATACCGCCAAACGCGAAGGCGGCCAATGTATCCGCAGCTTCGTACCCGATCTGCCCTTTCCCTATACGTTCCCGCAGTTCGCCGATTCGGCGGTATCGGCCTTGAAAGGAAAAGGGGCGGACCGGGCGCCCACTTCAGCAGCCGCCTCCGCTTACCACGCCCTTGCGGGCAATTCAGGCCGGTCAGGAGCTTTCGGCTCCGAGACGACGGTGGCACCGGCGCTCAAACCGATTGCTGAAGCTGCGACCTCGACACGGGACCGACAGCACGACACGCCAACCGGCATTCGGTGGCCCCCGACGTCAATTCGGATTGCCATGGCGGTGCTGGCAATGGGCGTGATCGCTTTCACCTTGACGAGCGTGCTCAACCCACATGCCAGTCACAGCGTATTCTTCGCCAAATCCCTGTACTCGGCGTTGAACCTGTGGGCGGCCGGGCTGATTGCCGCTCGCGCACACCGCGTCACCGCCGACCGATTGGCTTGGTCTCTGATCGCGGCCGGCATGGCCTGCTCGGCGCTGGGTGACGTCGTCTATGCCTTGTGGGTGCCGAGCGGTCAGTCCCCGTCCGCGGCCGACCCGGAATACCTGGTGTTTTATCCGTTTGTCTATGCCGGGCTGCTGCTGCTCATGCGGACACGCCTGAAGCGGGTGCCGATTCCGATCCGGCTCGATTCCGTGGTATGCGGGTTGGCCGTAGCCGCGGTGGCCGCCGCGCTGACAGCAGGGCCGATCCACGCAGCTGCAGCCCGCGCACCGGCAACCGTGCTGGTGGGCCTGGTATATCCATGGGGCGATCTGGTCCTGCTGGCCCTGGCCGCCAGCATGCTGCCGATCGTCGGCTGGCGCGATGGATTTCGCTGGGTCCTTTTGGTTGTCGGGTTCATCGGGTTCGCGGTCGCAGACACGGTGTATCTCTTCGAGACGTCCGCAGGCGCGTACCGAGTCGGCACCACGCTTGATGCCCTCTGGCCCGCTTCCTCGCTACTGGTGGCGATGGCCAGCTGGGCGCCTTGGTCGTCGGCGGCGCCCTTGTCGAGACGGGGACTCAGCTCGTACACCGTACCGGTGGCGTGCACTGTCGTGGCGCTGGGAGTTGCCGTCCTGGGCCACAATTCGCGACTCGCGGTTACGCTCGCCGCGTTGAGCCTGATCGCCGTCGCCGCACGACTTTCGGTGACTTTCCACGATGTCAGCATGTTGGCCGAAAATTACAAGCACGCCATGACCGACGAGTTGACCATGCTGCCCAATCGTCGGTCACTGGCAACAGCGCTCACCGCGCTGTCCGGCCCTGAGCTGGCGGAGCCCTCGTCGGCGACCAGGACGTCATCACGGCGCGCGCTGCTGTTGCTGAAACTTTATGAGTTTCAAGAGATCAACAACTCAGTCGGTCGCCACTTCGGCGATCAGCTGTTGCGCCGCATCGCAAATCGACTTGCCAAAAGCGTGCGCCGTGAGGACCTAATTGCCCGCGTGAGCGACAACGAATTCGCAATCCTGCTGGCCGAGGGGTCCGACCTCATCGCCGCGCGTGCCGAGGCGAGTCGTTTGCTCGAAGCGTTGAGCGAACCTTTCGAGCTGGATCCGATCACCGTGCAAGTCGATGGGCGCATCGCCATTGCGCTATGCCCCGACCACTGTGATCATCCGCAGGAGCTGCTGAATCGCGCCGAGACAGCGATCGCGCATGCCAAATCTGCCATCAGCAGGATCTCGGTATACGACTCGGCGTTCGAGATGTATCGCGAGGACGACACCAAGCTCGTCGCGGAACTGCGCGCCGCGCTCTTCGACGGTGACGAGCTCACTCTGCATTACCAGCCCAAGATCAACGCAAGCGACGGCAGCGTCCACAGCGTCGAGGCACTGGTGCGCTGGCAGCATCCCAGCCGTGGGTTACTGCTACCGGAGGAATTCCTGACCGTCGCCGAACGCGCCGGGCTGATGCGAAAGATGGCCAACCGCACCATCAACCTCGCCCTCGAGCAGACCAAGTGCTGGCACGAGCAGGGCATCCCACTGACCGTCGCAGTGAATCTCTCGACGATGAATCTGCTTGACCTCGACCTGGTGGGCACAATCGAGCGACTGCTGCGAACGCACGGTTTACCGCCCAGCGCTCTCATCGTCGAGATCACCGAAAGCGCCCTCGTCGACTCGGTGCGGTCCCGTAATACGGTCGCTGCGTTGCAGCAACTCGGCGTCCGTATCTCGCTCGACGATTACGGCACCGGATGGTCATCGCTGGCGCGCCTGCAGGATGTCTCGGTCGACGAGCTGAAACTCGACAGGGTATTCGTGGCGCGACTGGCCCAAGACCCGCGATCGGTTGCCATTGTGCGGTCGACGGTGGCGTTGGCGCACAGCCTTGGCGCCGACCTCGTCGCCGAGGGAGTCGAGGACGAAGTCACCTTGAGCGCACTGCGGCGATACGGCTGCACCATCACCCAGGGATTCGTGCACAGTCCGCCGTTGTCGCCGGATGGCCTGGAGCACTGGATCAGCCACCATGCTCCCAATCCCACATCAAATCAATCTGAGCAGGCGGGCGTGACCGACTGACCGGTCAGAACAACTCTTTGGCCAGGAATTCCAGGGTCGCCACCCGCGCCGGCGCGGTGGCGGGGTCGGTACCGCGGCGCGCCGACGCCACAGGGTTCACCATCACCTCGTCGACGCCGAACCGTTCGGCAAGTGCCCGCAGCTGCTCGGCGGCTTGCGCGGGAGTGCCGAGAACCGCGCGTCGCAGCCCGCTCTCCACGATGCGTTGCTGTTGTTTGGTCAGCCCGGCTTGAGCCGCTTCTGCTTCCTCGACCAACGGCACCGGTCCCAGCGGCTGCCCCGTCCGTAGCCGTGCCATCATCTGCAGGTTGGGAACCATCAATACTGTTGCCTCGTCACGTGTTTCGGCTACCGCGGCGTTCACCGTCAGAAACGTCACCGGCTCGGCAGTCAGCTGACTGGGCACAAAACGGGAGCGGTAGAGCTCGAGTGCCTCTTCGGTACCGCTGCCGGAGAAGTGGTGAGCGAAGACGTACGGCAGCCCCTTGGCCGCGGCCAAATGCGCCGAGTACATCGACGAACCCAGCAGCCACAGCCGCGGTTCGCCTGCCGCGGCCGGGGTGGCCTTGAGGAGGTAATCCCCGGAGCGCAGCGGCACCCGCACGCCGCGCGGGCTCATCAGCCCCGCCACGTCGTCGAGGTATTCGGGGAAGTTCTCGATGTCGCGATCGTCACGATCGCCGCGGAGCGCGTACGACGTCACCGGGTCAGAGCCGGGCGCCCGGCCGATGCCCAAGTCGATGCGGCCGGGGGCGGCGGCTTCCAGCAATGCGAACTGTTCGGCCACCGCCAGCGGCGCGTGGTTGGGCAACATCACCCCACCTGACCCGAGGCGCAGCTGCGAGGTCTGGGCGGCAAGGTAGGCGATCAGAACCGGCGGGCTGGTGGCGCCCACGGAGGGCATGTTGTGGTGTTCGGCGAGCCAATACCGGGTGAAACCCAACCGGTCCGCGGTCTGCGCCAGCTGCACGGTGGCCGCCAGTGCATCGCTGGTCGTCTGGTCCGTGCGTACCGGGACGAGATCGAGGACGGAAAGACGCACGTTGGCGTCAACGCGTGCGGCCCGGCGAACGTTCCCGGCCGGTCAGTAGTTCTTAAGGGTGAGGGAATGCACGATGCGGTCGAATACCTCCTGCGGTATCGGCGCACCACCGGGGATGTTATCGATGACCAGCCATTGGTTGCGCTTGACATAGTCCTGGAACTCGGCCTGGTAGTTGGCAAAGCCTTTTTCATAGTCATCACCGGCTGTTGCGAGCTCGCCGGCCAGGATGTAGGCACCCAGCAGCGCGACACTGGTCCCCTGGCCCGACAGTGGCGAGCAGCAGTACCCGGCGTCGCCGACCAGCGCCACCCTGCCCCGTGACCAGTGATCCATCTTGATCTGCGACATTTCGTCGAAGTAGAAATCCGGTGCGTTCCGCATGTACTGCAGCAGTTGCGGGCGAACCCAGCCGTCGTCGGCCATCCGCTTCTCCAACTCGGCGAACTGGGCCTCGGTGTCGCGGTAATCGATCCGCAGGTCGGCGTCCATGAACCCCAGCATGGCCCGGGCCTCGATGTTGTTGCGCGCGCTGTAGACGCCCGCCATGGTGGAGTCGCCGTAATGCCAGGTCTGCCAGTAGTCCAAGTCCAGGAAATTAGGCACGGTGAAAATCGCCGCGTGAGTGCCCAGCCTCTCGATGAATTGCTCCTCCGGGCCGAAAACCAGCCTGCGCACATTGGAGTGCAAGCCGTCGGCGCCGATGACGAGGTCGAAGCTGCGCGGGGCGGCGCGCTCGAAGGTCACCCGCACCGAGGTGCCGTCGTCCTCCAACGACGCGATGCTGTCGCCAAATAGGTATTCGACCTTTAGTCGGCTTGCCTCGTAAAGCAATTCGACGAGGTCATCGCGTAGCAGCTCGATGTCGGGGCTATGGATGGGACCGCCGGTGGGCGTCGATTCGGTGTCTCGGGACAGCTCGTTGCCGTCGCGGTCGACGACCGACGAACCCCGAATTCGCGTCCTCAGATGGTCGGCGGCGGCCCGCAGCCACATGCGTTCCAGCACCGTCAGCGCAGGACCCCGCACGTCGATCGCCTGACCGCCCGGCCGCATCCCAGGATAGCGTTCCACCACAGTCACCGAATAGCCATGATGGGCAAGCCAATACGCCACCGCATTACCGGCTACGCTAGCGCCGGAAACCAGAACGTCGGTCACTTAAACCCTGCCAGCTTCTTTGCGTTGCTGAACACGTCGTCGAGCATTACCGGAGTCAACCTACCGGTAAACATATTCTGCTGGCTGGGGTGGTAGCAGCCGAGCAACCACACACCGGACGCCAGCTCCGCAACGACGCCGTGGCCGAACCGCGGCTTGGGCATTCCGGGCCCGGCCGGCAGCCGCAGCGCGACCTGCCAGGCAAACCCGCCCAAAGCCACGATCGCGCGGACATGGTCGGACACCAGCCGCCATTCGGCGTCCAGCCACGGCCAGCAGGTGTCGCGCTCCGCCGGGGTCGGTGCGTTGGCCGGAGGCGCGCACCGCACCGGCGCGACGATCCGGATCTGGTTGGGCTGCAGACCGTCTGCGGCATCCACGCTGATCGGTGAGTTCACCAAACCGGCCCGGTACAGCGCCGCGTACAACTGGTCGCCAGAACGGTCGCCGGTGAACATCCGTCCGGTGCGGTTGGCCCCGTTCGCGGCGGGCGCCAACCCGACGATCAACAGCCGGGGCCGCTCCGATCCCCAGCCCGGCACCGGCCGCCCCCAATACGGCTGGTCGGCGAAGGCTCGGCGTTTGACGACGGCGACGTCCTCGCGCCAGCTGACCAGCCGCGGGCAGGCCCGGCACACGCTGACCAGGGCGTCCAGTTCGGGTATCGAGCCGGCATGGGCCGCCAGCTCAGCGACCTGCTCAGCATTGGCGGCCGCCGGAGTCTGCGGTGTGGCCGGATCGCCCGGCCAGCCGGTACCGGGACCAACCGGAGAACTGAACGCCTGGCCGGTGCGTGGGTGGACGAGCACATGAACATCCTGCACGATCCCGCGCCGTAGGATCGGCCCGTGAGCTGCCTGTGAACGCCGCGAACCCAGCGGCGCTGGCGGATCTGATCGCGGGACTGCCCGACGGGATGGTCGTCACTGACCCCACCGTGACCGAGGGCTACCGCCAGGACCGCGCTTTTGACCCGTCGGCCGGCAAACCGCTGGCCGTGGTTCGGCCGCGGCGCACGGAAGAGGTACAGACGGTGCTGCGCTGGGCCTCTGCCAATCGGGTTCCCGTGGTGACCCGGGGAGCCGGCAGCGGCTTGTCCGGCGGGGCGACCGCGCTGGACAACGGAATCGTGCTGTCGACGGAGAAAATGCGCGACATCACCGTCGACCCGGTGACCCGCACCGCGGTATGTCAGCCCGGGCTGTTCAACGCCGAGGTGAAGAAGGCGGCCGCCGAACACGGCTTGTGGTATCCGCCTGATCCGTCCTCATTCGAGATCTGCAGCATCGGGGGCAACATCGCCACCAACGCCGGCGGACTGTGCTGCGTGAAGTACGGCGTGACCACGGACTATGTGCTGGGCATGCAGGTCGTGCTGGCCGACGGCACCGCGGTCCGGCTGGGCGGCCCACGGCTCAAGGACGTCGCGGGGCTGAGCCTGACGAAACTGTTCGTCGGCAGCGAAGGCACACTGGGCGTCATCACCGAAGTGACGCTGCGGCTGGTGCCCAAGCAAAACGCTTCCAGCATTGTGGTGGCCAGCTTCTCCACGGTGCAGGCGGCGGTCGGGGCGGTGCTGGGGGTTACCGCGCGGCTTCGCCCCTCGATGCTGGAGTTCATGGATTCGGTGGCGATCAACGCCGTCGAGGACACCTTGCGCATGGACCTGGACCGTGGGGCGGCCGCCATGCTGGTGGCCGGGTCCGACGAGCGCGGGCGCGCCGGCAGTGAGGACGCCGAAGTGATGGCTGCGGTGTTCACGGAAAACGGTGCCACCGAGGTGTTCTCGACCGACGATGCCGCCGAGGGCGAGGCGTTCGTCGCGGCCCGCCGGTTCTGCATCCCGGCAGTCGAAGCCAAGGGATCGCTGCTGCTCGAAGACGTCGGGGTGCCGCTTCCGGCGCTGGGCAAGCTGGTCACCGGAATTGAGCGCATCGCCGCCGAACGCGACCTGATGATCTCGGTGATCGCCCACGCCGGTGACGGCAACACCCACCCGTTGATCGTGTACGACCCCGCTGACGGCGCGATGACGGAGCGCGCCCATCTCGCGTTCGGCGAGATCATGGACCTGGCCGTCGGCCTCGGCGGCACGATCACCGGTGAGCACGGCGTCGGCCGGTTGAAGCGGCCCTGGCTGGCCGGCTATCTCGGGCCCGAGGTGATGGACCTCAACCAGCGCATCAAGCAGGCATTGGACCCCCAGGGCATCCTCAACCCGGGCGCGGCGATCTAGCCTGCGGGGCGTGTGCGCTCAAAGCGTTGGAGTGTGCGCTGAGGGCGTGGAGTGTGCGCTGAGGGCGTGATTTCGGGCCGATTTGCGCCTTGGAAACACACTCAACGCCCTCAGCGCACAGTCAACGACAATCGCGCTGCCGCCTATTGACAAAGTCACTGATTTGTCGTACCTATGAGACATGGCAGTTGAATTGTCTCACCGCGCTCCGGTCAGGTTCCAGCTGGCCACCGCCGACACCTGGCCGAATCCCTGGCCGATGTACCGGGCGTTGCGCGACCACGATCCGGTGCACCACGTCGTGCCGGTGAAACGCCCCGAACAGGACTACTACGTGCTGTCCCGCCACGCCGACATCTGGTCGGCGGCCCGCGACCACGAAACGTTTTCCTCAGCGCAAGGACTGACGGTCAACTATAAGGACATGGAACTTGCTGGGCTGCAAGATAATCCGCCGATGGTGATGCAAGATCCTCCGGTGCACACTGAGTTTCGCAAACTGGTGTCCCGAGGTTTCACACCGCGACAGGTCGAAGCGGTGGAGCCCAAGGTACGTGACTTCGTCATCGAGCGCATCGAGAAGCTGCGAGCCCAGGGTGGTGGCGACATTGTCACCGAACTCTTCAAGCCGCTGCCGTCGATGGTGGTCGCACACTATCTCGGTGTTCCCCAGGAAGATCGCGCACAATTCGACGGCTGGACGGATGCGATCGTCGCGGCCAACACTACCGAAGACGGCATCGCCGGCTCACTGGAAACCGTCGGCAATGCGGTCGGGTCGATGATGACCTACTTCACCGGGCTGATCGAGCGGCGCCGAACCGAACCCGAGGACGACACCATCTCCCATCTGGTGGCCGCCGGGGTCGGCGCCGACGGCGACATCGCCGGCACGCTGTCGGTGCTGGCGTTCACGTTCACGATGGTCACCGGTGGCAACGACACCACCACCGGAATGCTGGGCGGGTCAATGCCTTTGCTGCATCAGCGTCCCGACCAGCGGCAGCTCCTGGTGGACGATCCCGGACTGATCCCGGACGCGGTTGAGGAACTGCTGCGGCTGACCTCGCCGGTGCAAGGACTGGCGCGCATGACCACCCGCGACGTGACGATCGGCGGCACCACCGTCCCGGCCGGTCGCAAGGTATTGCTGCTGTATGGGTCGGCAAACCGAGACGAACGCCAATACGGACCGGACGCCGGCGAACTCGACGTGACTCGACGGCCGCGCAACATAATGACTTTCAGTCACGGCGCACACCACTGCCTGGGCTCGGCCGCGGCCCGGATGCAGTCCCGGGTTGCGCTGACCGAACTGCTGGCCCGCTGCCCGGATTTCGAGGTCGACGAGTCCGCCATCGTCTGGTCGGGCGGCAGTTATGTGCGGCGCCCGCTGTCGGTGCCGGTTCGAGTGAAATCCTGATGGCATCCCACGAAGACGGCGCAGAAACCAAGGACTGGCTGGCATCGCGCCGCACCGAATTAGCAGCAGACCGGATACTCGACGCGGCCGAGCGGCTCTACACTCAGCGGGACCACGCTTCGATCGGCATGAACGAAATCGCCAGGGCTGCAGGCTGTTCTCGCGCAACGCTGTACCGGTACTTCGAGAACCGCGAGGTACTGCGAAATGCTTACGTGCACCGCGAGGCTCGCCGGCTCAGCCATGCGATCAAAGAGCAGATCGACGGTATCGACGCCCCCCGCGAACGGCTGGTCGCGGGCATCACCGCCACGTTGCGGATGGTGCGCGGCAGCCCCGCATTGGCGTCGTGGTTTGCCAGCACCCGCCCACCGATCGGGGGCGAATTGGCCGGACAGTCCGAGGTGATCACAGCCTTGGCCGCCGCCTTCATCAACTCGCTCGGACCGGAAGACCCCGCTCTCGTCGAACGGCGGGCCCGCTGGGTGGTTCGGGTTCTCACATCGCTGCTGCTGTTCCCGGGCCACGACGAAGCCGACGAGCGGACGGTGATCGAAGAGTTCGTCGTCCCGATCGTGACGCCGGTCAGCGCCTGCCGCTAAGTTCGTCACTTCTGCCACAACGGTTTCCGGACAGCACCACCACGCGTAGTGGCCCATTCCGCACCGATACCGATGGGGCTCGTGTGACCGAAGCTGCTCAGCCGGCTGGCAAACGCATGGGGTCCACCCCGGCCATGCCGGCGTCGCCGGCCCAGCCAACGGCTCAGTCCCGCACGCGCGTAAAGCGGTGCAGTAGCCAGGACAACGGAATGGTGAGAACCAGCGTCGCGATGTACAGGTAGAGCATCGAGCCGGTGTAGACGTGAGCACGAACCACGTAGACCATCGCGAATTCCATCGTCACCAGATGGATCAGGAAGATTTCGTAGGAGATCTCACCCAGCCACACCATCGGCCGGGTGGCCAGCAGCCCGGAGTACCAGCCCCGGTCACCAAGGGCCAGCGGCGCCACTGCGAGGGTGGCGATCACGGCGTAGAAACTCGTCTTGACGAGCGCCTCCGGAAGCGACGCCGGTGAAGTCGTGGGGGCCCCCGCGATGGGGGTGGAGACGATGAAATAACTGATGGTCGCCAACGGTATGGCCATGAACGCGTAGCAGCGCACAGCCATCGCCTGCAGCACCGCCAGCACCATGCCGCCCAGGAACCAGGCCAGGTAAGTGGGCAGCCACAGCCGGGCGCCATCGGGAAACCGGTGATCGGTGTGCACCAGAATCAACCATGCCGGGCTGATCAACGTCATGCCCAGCAGAGTGCCCAGCAGCAACTTCGGCTGCCACCGCCGCCGACAGACCACCACCAGCAGCAGGTATGCCAACGGCGGCAGTGTCACATAGAAGGCCGCCTCCACCGCCAGGCTCCACATCTGCGTCAGGCCCTGATGGAGGTACTTGCCCAGGTAGCCATCGGTGTAGATCTGCGTCAACGTGAGGTTGCGGAGCAAGCCCATCCACGTGTGCCCGGGGTTGGGTCCGGCCGCGCGGAAGTGGTACAGCACGTACGCGAACAGCACGGTGATGACGTAGGCGGGCATGATTCGCCGAACCCGGTGCCACGCATAGCGACTCAGCGACGGTGGCGGTCCGCCGGTGGTGACCGATTTCACCCACGGGCGAAACAGCAGGAAGCCGGACAGCACGAAGAAGATCGGAACGCCGATCTCCATCCGGGAACCGACCAGGCCCCAATAGCCGTGGGTGTACTTGCCGGTGGTGTACGCCGCGTGGGTGCCGACGACGAGGAGGGCGGCGACGGCGCGGATGCCGGTCAGCGACGCGACCCGGTCCACGTGAGAGATCTGCTCGAGTCCGCCTTGGGCGTCCTGTTCCTCGGACAGGGTCATCCGGCGGGTTTTCTGCGCGGCTTGCCGCCGTCGCGACGAGCTCCTTCGGGGGCTTTGTCGGACGCACGATCGGTTGACCGCTCCGGCCGAAGGTTGATCAGTACGCCCGAGATGCGAGTGCGCTCAAGCTTTTTCAGTGTTGCGCCGGGCAGTTTGGCTGGCAGTTCCACCAGTGAGAAGTCTGGCCCGATGGCGATATGGCCGAAATCGCTGCGATGCAGCCCCCCTTCGTTGGCAATGGCGCCCACGATCGCGCCGGGACCGATCTTGTGACGTTTGCCGACGGCGATCCGGTACGTGGTGAACGTGCGCGTGGGCTTTCGGGGCCGGTCCCGGCGTTCCTCCCCGCGCCGCTCGGGTGGCGGCTCGGGCGCCATGAGGAACTCCTCGCCGTCGCGAGACTGCACCGCCAGGGCTGCGGCGATGTCAGCCATCGGGACGTCATGCTCACGTTCGTAGTCCTCGACCAATTTGCGGAACAACTCGATTCCCGGAGCGCCAAGCGCGTCGGTGATGGAGTCGGCGAATTTTGCCACCCGCTGTGCGTTGACGTCCTCGACGGTGGGCAACTCGGCCTCAGTGAGCGTTTGCCGCGTCGCCTTTTCGATCGCTTTGAGCAGGTGGCGCTCCCGCGGGGAGACGAACAACAGCGCGGTTCCCGAACGTCCGGCCCTGCCGGTGCGTCCGATGCGATGTACGTAGGACTCGGTGTCGTGCGGGATGTCGTAATTGAGGACATGCGATATCCGCTCCACGTCCAGCCCGCGCGCGGCCACATCGGTGGCGACCAGGATGTCGATGCCGCCGTCTCGTAGTGCGGCTATGGTCCGCTCGCGCTGCGGCTGTGGGATATCGCCGTTGATCGCGGCCGCGGAAAACCCCCGGGCACGCAGTTTTTCGGCGACTTCCTCGGTGGCCTGCTTGGTGCGGACGAAGACGATCATCGCCTCGAACGGCTCGACTTCGAGAACGCGTGTCAGTGCATCCATCTTGCGGGGACCGGCAACCTGGATGTAGCGCTGCGAAATATTCTCGGCGGTAGCCGTTTTCGCTTTGGAGGTGACTTCAAAGGGTTCGTGCAAGTACTTGGTGGTGAGCTTGCGGATCGCCGCGGGCATGGTCGCCGAGAACAGGGCGACCTGTTTGTATTCCGGGGTTTCGGACAGGATGCGTTCGACGTCTTCGGCGAATCCCATGGTGAGCATCTCGTCGGCTTCGTCGAGCACCAAGTAGTCCACCCGCGACAGGTCCAGCGTCCCGCGTTCGAGGTGGTCGATGACCCGGCCGGGGGTGCCGACCACGACCTGGGCGCCGCGTCTCAGCCCGGCCAGTTGCACGCTGTACGACGCGCCGCCGTAGATCGGCAGCACGTGGATCTGCGGCAGGTGAGCTCCGTAGCGACTGAACGCCTCGGCCACCTGCAGCGCCAGTTCCCGGGTGGGCGCCAGCACCAGCGCTTGAGTTGCTTTGCTGGTGACATCGATCTTGGACAGGATCGGGATCGCGAAAGCCGCCGTCTTACCGGTGCCGGTCTGCGCCAGCCCAACGACGTCGCGACCTGCCATGAGCGGCGGAATCGTCGCAGCCTGGATGGCTGTGGGTGACTCGTAGCCGACGTCGGCTATCGCCCGCAAGACGGAGGGATCAATCTGCAGGTCGGCAAACGTCGTCGCGGCAGCCTCGGGCGAGCTGTCTGGGAGGGTCATCGTCCACGGAGTTTAGTGGCGAACGCGAGCCCGGTCGCGCCGGGCACAGCGGGTCGCCACCATCGAGCCCAGTGGCGAACGCAAGCGCAGCAGAGCTGGGCGCAGCGGGTCGCCACCATCGAGCCCAGTGGCGATCGCAAGCCCGGTCGCGCCGGGCACGACGCGCGGCGGCGCCTGCCGCATCTGCAAGCGCGGTGACGGTACGGTGCGCGGTGTGTGGTCGCTACCGTGCCGTGCCGAGCCACTGACCGGCTCGGCCGCTGTCATGCTGATCGCCGCGACCTTGACCGGCTGCGGTTCGGGAGATTCGACGGTCGCCAAGACGCCGCAGGCATCGACCACCGCGGCGACCGCAACGTCGGGTACGGCGAGCACCGCACCGTCCGGGACGGCCGCCCCGCCCAGCAGCAGCGCTACACCGGCCGATCCGTGCGCGGTCAATCTCGCCTCGCCCACCATCGCAAAAGTTGTGTCCGACCTGCCTCGCGATCCGCGTAGTGGACAGCCCTGGAACCCCGAGCCGCTGGCCGGCAACTACAACGAATGCGCTCAGCTGTCGGCGGTGATCATCAAGGCCAACACCAACGCTGTCAATCCCACCACCCGGGCCGTGCTGTTCCATCTCGGGCAGTTCATTCCGCAGGGGGTGCCCGACTCCTACGGGTTCAATGGGATTGACGCAGCGCAAACCACCGGCGACACGGTCGCGCTGACCTACCCCAGCGGTATCAACGCCTTGAACACCTCGGTGAAGTTCCATTGGAACGGAAATGGTGTCGAGCTCATCGGTAACAGCACCGGCGGCGCACCCACCCGGTGAGCCGCCTTCGTGTCGGCCCCCTCACCTACAGTTGCTGCTGTGTTCGTCACCGGCGACAACGTCGTTTACAGCGCGTCGGATCTTGCCGCCGCCGCCCGGTGCGAGTACGCCCTGCTGCGGGATTTCGACGCGAAACTCGGCCGGGGGCCCGCGGTGCCCGTCGAGGACGAACTGTTCGCCCGAACCGTCGCTCTCGGTAACGAGCATGAGCGACGCGAACTCCAGCGATTGCGCGATGAGTTCGGGGACGCCGTCGCGGTCATCGGCCACCCGGCATACACACGCGCCGGGCTGGCGGCGGCCGCAGCGGCCACCCGGCGTGCCATCGCCAATCGCGCTCCCGTCGTGTATCAGGCCGCCATGTTCGACGGCCGCTTCGTCGGGTTCGCCGACTTCCTGGTGCGCGACCGGGAGCAATATCGAGTCATCGACACCAAGCTGGCCCGCTCCCCCAAGATCACCGCGTTGTTGCAGCTGGCGGCCTACGCCGACGCGCTGGCCGACTCGGGTGTTCCAGTGGCGCCGGAGGCCGAACTGCAACTGGGCGATGGAACCGTCGTCCGGTACCGCGTCTGCGATCTGATCCCGGTCTACCGATCTCAGCGCGCGCTCTTGCAGCGGTTACTCGACCAACACCATGCCGGGGGCACCGCGGTGCGCTGGGAAGACCAGGGGGTGGGCGCATGTCTTCGGTGCCCGTTGTGCATCGAGCAGTTGCGTGCCACCGACGATCTACTGTTGGTCGCCGGCATGCGAGTAGGCCAGCGGGACAAGCTACTTGACGCCGGGATCAGCACGGTCGCCGAACTCGCCGAGCATACCGGGTCAGTGCCCGACCTGGCATCCGGCGCGCTCGGCAAACTGACCGGCCAGGCCAAACTGCAAGTCCGCCAACGTGACACCGGTATCCCGCAGTTCGAGGTCGTCGACCCGCAGCCGCTGACGCTGCTACCCGAGCCAGACCCCGGTGACCTGTTCTTCGACTTCGAGGGTGACCCACTGTGGACCGCCGATAGCCGTGAGTGGGGTCTGGAATACCTGTTCGGCGTGCTGGACGCCGCAGGAGACTTTCGCCCGCTGTGGGCGCATAACCGGGCAGCCGAACGCAAGGCGTTGACCGATTTCCTGGCGATGGTAGCCAAGCGCCGCAGGCGCCGTCCCAACATGCACATCTACCACTACGCACCGTACGAGAAGACCGCGTTACTGCGACTCGCCGGACGGTACGGAGTCGGCGAGGACGAGGTCGACGAACTATTGCGCAGCGGTACGCTGGTTGACCTGTATCCCTTGGTGCGTAAGAGCATTCGCGTAGGTGCGGAGTCGTTCAGTCTCAAGGCGCTGGAGCCGCTCTACATGGGAGCCCAGCTGCGCGCCGGTGACGTCACCACGGCCACCGGTTCGATCACCTCCTACGCCCGATACTGCGAACTACAGGACGCCGTCCGCTGCGACGAGGCCGCGTCCGTGCTCAAGGAGATCGAGGACTACAACCACTACGACTGCCGGTCGACTCAAGCATTGCGTAACTGGCTGCTGGTTCGCGCCTGGGAATCCGGGGTCACACCGGTGGGCGCCCAGCCCGTTGCCGAAGGCAATACCGTCGAAGACCATGACGAGCTGGCGGTGACGTTGGCAACGTTCTCCGGCGATGCCGTCGGCGACCGCACGCCCGAGCAGACGGCGGTGGCTCTGGTAGCCGCCGCACGCGGCTACCACCGGCGCGAGGACAAGCCGTTCTGGTGGGGGCATTTCGACCGGCTCAACTTCCCGGTCGACGAGTGGGCAGATGACACCGACGTCTTCGTTGCGGCGGAGGCGTCGGTCAGCGTCGATTGGCATATGCCTCCGCGCGCACGTAAGCCGCAGCGACGGGTGCAACTGCACGGGGAGCTGGCACGCGGCGACCTGATGACCAACGTGTTCGCGCTCTACGACCCCCCGGCTCCAACCGGTATGACGCACAATCCCGACCGGCGAGCGGCCGGACGCGCCGTGGTTGTCGAGGCCGATGATCAAACGGTGCCCACCGAGGTGGTCATCGTTGAGCGAGTCGGCAGTGACGGCAACACATTCCATCAGCTGCCGTTCGCGCTTACCCCCGGTCCGCCCGTTCCCACAACAGCACTGCGGGAGTCGATCGAATCGACAGCCGCGGCCGTGGCCGCCGGATTGCCGCAACTGCCTCGAAGCGCCGTGCTGGACATCTTGCTGCTCCGCACGCCCCGCACCCGCAGCGGCGGTCCGCTACCACGCGGCACCGACACCGTCTCCGACATCACCGCTGCCGTGCTGGACCTGGATTCGTCGTACCTGGCGGTTCATGGGCCACCGGGGACCGGCAAGACGCACACCGCTGCCCGGGTGATCGAGCAACTGGCCACCGGCCGTGGCTGGCGCATTGGTGTTGTCGCGCAATCGCACGCCACGGTGGAGAACCTGCTGGACTGTGTGATCGACGCGGGGCTGGATCCGGGTCGAGTCGCGAAGAAACGCTATGACCACAATGCATCGCGCTGGCAGGAAATCGACAGCAGTGATTACGCCGCATTCATCGCCGACACGGCAGGATGTGTAATCGGCGGTACGGCATGGGATTTCGCCAACGCCAACCGGGTACCTCCGGGCAGCCTGAATCTGCTGGTGATCGACGAGGCGGGCCAGTTCTGTTTGGCCAACACCATCGCCGTGGCACCGGCGGCTGCGAATCTACTGCTACTCGGAGACCCCCAGCAGCTGCCGCAGGTCAGTCAGGGAACTCATCCGGAGCCGGTCGACACTTCCGCGCTGGAGTGGCTGGTGGACGGTCAGCGCACCCTGCCCGATGAACGAGGCTACTTCCTGGACCGCTCGTACCGGATGCATCCGGCGGTCTGCGCAGCGGTCTCAGCGTTGTCCTACGAGGGCAGGCTGCACTCGCACACCCGGTGCACCACCGCGCGTCACCTCGCCGGATATCAGCCCGGCGTGCACGTGCTTCCGGTTGCCCATCAAGGCAATTCGACCGAGAGCCCGGAGGAGGCTGATGCGATCGCCGCTGAGATCGCGCGCCTCCTGGGCGCGTCGTGGACCGACGAACACGGCACCCGGCCACTGGCGGTCTCCGACGTGCTGGTCCTGGCGCCCTACAACGCCCAGGTTGCGCTCGTACGTCGGCGGTTGACCTGCGCCGGGCTCGGCGAGGTCCGGGTCGGCACCGTCGACAAGTTCCAGGGCGCACAGGCTCCGGTGGTGTTCGTCTCGATGACATCCTCGTCTGTCGATGTGGTGCCACGCGGAATCTCGTTCCTGCTCAATAGGAATCGCCTCAACGTCGCCGTCAGCCGGGCGCAGTACGCAGCGGTGATCGTGCGCTCGCCGGCACTGACCGAGTATCTGCCCGCCACGCCCGGGGGTCTGATCGACTTGAGCGCATTTTTGGCGCTGACGGAGCCTGTCCGGGGCCCGGGCAACGCCTATTTGCCGGACGAGTGCCGGCCATAGCCGGCGGCGTCGTCGTCCGGATCGGCACGGTAATGCTGGTTTCGCGGCGCCTGGCCTTCGGCGAGATGACGACGTGCGGAGCCGTTCTGGTACCTCGCCGACGGCGGCGCCAGCCGGTCATCGCGTGAGCCAGACTTGAACGCGCGCGTCGAAGCGTCGGTGATCGGACGGAAGCGCCGGCCGGTATCCAGGTGAGAGCCGTTGTGGGCGAAGCCGATCGGTCGGGCCTGCGGAACCGGGCCGTCAAGCAGGCCGCGCCGCGAATCGACAGGGTCGCCAGGCCATGCTTTAGCAGGTGACGGGCGCGGGTGCGCGACCCGCTCCGGTGCCGGCCGGGGGCCGGTCTGCTCCTGGTACGCCGGTTTGATCCCGGCACCGGGCGCCGACCCGATGTCCGGTTCACGGAGAAGTATGAATTCGACGTAGGCATCGTCGTCATAGTCATCGCCGACGATGTCGCCGTCGGGCCCGGGCGTGTCGCCGCCGTTGTCCTCGGAGCTGATGGCCCGGGGCATGAAGCCGACCAAGAACAGCGCGGCAACGATGCCGAACAACGCAATGAACGCGGGCAACCGCACCGACTGCAGCATCGCGGCCGAGAACGGCTCGCGCAGGAACTCGGGCAGTTGCAGGGTGGTGCTGGCGCCCCACGTCGTCTCGGTGGCCTGGGGCGGTGGCATCTCGGCGCTGATCCGAGATGTCATGAACGCGGCCATGCCGGCGCTGCCGAACACCGCGCCGACCTGGCGGACCGAGTTGTACACAGCAGAGCCCGCGCCGGCCAGCTGCGACGGCAGGTTACGGGTCGCGGTGGCGGTCAGCGGCGACCACACGAAGGCCATCCCGACACCTACCGCGCTGAACGGCAACACCAGCCGCCAGATCGGCGTGTCCGGGGACATCTCGAACGAGAGCCACGTCAGCGCGATCGCCAGCACCGAGAAGCCGAAACCGAGTACCGGCCGCGGGTGGTATCTGTCGACGATCCTGCCGACAAACGGGGCAAGCACACCGTTGGCGATCGCCATCGGCGCGATCAGCAGGGCCGAGCGCGTCGGAGACAACCCACAGACCGCCTGCGCATAGAACGTCAGCGGCAGCATCATCGCCGTCGACGCGAACGAGGTAATGGCGACCCCGACGTTGCACAGGCTGAAATCCCGGTCGCTGAAAATGACCAACGGAATCAGTGGCTCATGGGTGTTCGCTGACTGCCAATAGACGAAGGCCGTCATGAGCCCGACGCCGGCGACGACCATCGCCCAGATCCATGGCTGCCAGTGCGCGGCCTGGCCCTGTTGCAGCCCGAAGACGACCAGGAATATGCCCACCCCGGACAATCCGACGCCGACCAGGTCGAACCGGTGCGATTGCGTGGGCAGCACCGGAACCAGCCAAGATGCCAAGGCCAGCCCGACGATGCCGATGGGGACGTTGACGAAGAAAATCCACTCCCAGCCCAACCCGTCGACCAGCGCGCCGCCGGCCAACGGCCCCACCAGGCTGGCGACGCCGGCGGTAGCACCCCACACACTCGCCGCAACGCCGCGCCGCCGCGCCGGGAAGATCCGCGTGATCGTCGTCAAGGTCTGCGGGGTGAGCACGCCTGCACCGACACCCTGCACGACTCGGGCGGTGATCAGCATGGCGGCACTGCCTGACAGCCCGCACCACACCGAGGCGGCGGTGAACACCACCAGACCGATCAGGTAGAGGTTCTTGGGGCCGAACCGGTCACCGAGCCGCCCGGACACCGGCAACACCACCGCATACCCCAGCAGGTAGGCGCTGGTCACCCAGACCACAGTGTCGTACCCGATTCGCAAGTCGGCCATGATGGTCGGATTGGCGATGGCGACGATGGTCGAGTCGACCATGATCATGAAGAAGCCGATCATCATCGCCCACAGCGCATGCCACGGGTTCTGTGACTGCGGCAGGTTCTGGGTTATGAAGCGCCAGCGCTTGCTGACCTCCCCGGGCAACCGGGGCGTCGCCGTCGTCATGTCCCCACCTCGTTTCAGCCCCCGACGATGCTGTCCGGCCCTATTGCGCCGTACCCGGCCCTGTCTGCCCCACCGGCTTCCCCACCACAGGTGATACAACCCCACACACGGCGAAGTGCCCACCACGACGACCGCCAAGCGGCCCGGACCGTCACCGACACCAGCCTGCATTATTCCGGCTTGGGCACCGGATGTGCAGCCGAGGATTCGATTATTTGAACGCGGATGGTTGCGTGCTGCGTCCTTGTTTTCAGCAGGCGCGTTAGCCTGAAAGGACACCATTCGCAGGAGAGTCGATATGCGGGCCCGACGGAAGAGGTCTGAGAACAAGAACCCGAACAGGGCCAAGCCGAAATCGGCGCCGGCCCCGGTGGGCGACCGGCCCAAAGCATCCGCGCGCGCATTGGCGCAGCTCATCGAGCGCAGCTCGCGGGTACACGGCCCCGCTGCGGAGGCCTATGTGGCCCGGCTGCGGCGGACCTACCCGGGTGCCAGCCCCGGTGAGGTCGTAACCAGGCTGGAAAAGCATTACCTGGCCGCTCTGACGGCCAGCGGTGCCGCGGTGGGTTCGGCGGCGACATTCCCCGGGTTCGGGACGCTGACGACGTTGTCCGCGGGCGCCGGGGAAACCGTCTTCTTCATCGAAGCCACCGCCGTCTTCGTGCTGGCGCAGGCCGCGGTGTACGACATCCCGGTCGACCACCGGGAACGGCACCGGGCCCTGCTGCTCTCGGTCCTGGTCGGGGACGACAGCAAGCGCGCCATCGGCGAACTGATCGGTCCGGCCCGCACCAACGGCGGTTGGCTGGCCGAAGGAATGGCGGCACTCCCCTTACCGACGCTGGCCCGGTTGAACACCCGGATGCTCAAGTACTTCGTCAAGCGGTACACGGTGCGACGGAGCGCGCTGATGTTCGGCAAAATGCTGCCGGTAGGCATCGGCGCCGTGGTCGGCGGCGTCGGCAACCGGCTGGTGGGCAAGAAGATCGTCGGCAACGCCCGCCAGGCGTTCGGCGCGCCGCCAGCGCGCTGGCCACGCACCCTGCACCTGCTACCCCCGATCCACGAAGCCGGCTAGCAACCGGCTATACCCCGCCGCCCCGGTCTGCCTGGCGAATTGCCGGGGAAAGGTTAGCCTTTATAGGGCGGAAACCTTGCGGACCACCGCGGGTGCGAGGTGCTCCGCCAACCGGGGCCGACAAAGGTGCAGGCGTCGCCCAATGCGCTTGCAGAACAGAGGAATTGAGGCGAACAGCGGTCGTGAGCAACATAAGTTCACCATTCGGGCAAAACGAATGGCTGGTCGAGGAGATGTACCGCAAGTTCCGCGATGACCCCTCGTCGGTCGATCCGAGCTGGCACGAGTTCCTGGTTGACTACAACCCCGAGCCAACCGGTGAATCAGCCCTGAGCCCCCCGACCGCTGCCGACGGGCAGCCCACCGGGACCTCCCCACAAGCAAAGCCCGCGGCGGCGGCCCAGCCGCCCGCGGCAACCGCCCGGCCGTCCGCGGCCACCGCCGAGCCGTCCAAGCCCGTTGACACCGCCGGCACAGCTGCGGCCGGCAACGGCGCCGCCACCGCATCGCCGGCCAAAGCGGCCCCTGCACCGCCCGCCGAAGGTGATCAGTTGCAGGTGCTGCGCGGCGCCGCCGCCGCCGTCGTCAAGAACATGTCCGCCTCGCTGGACGTGCCGACGGCGACCAGTGTCCGGGCGGTTCCCGCCAAGCTGCTGATCGACAACCGGATCGTCATCAACAACCAGCTGAAGCGCACCCGCGGCGGCAAGATTTCCTTCACCCATTTGCTGGGCTATGCGCTGGTGCAGGCGGTCAAGGAATTCCCGAACATGAACCGGCACTACGCCGAGATCGACGGCAAGCCGACCGCGGTCACGCCGGCGCACACCAATCTGGGCCTGGCGATCGACCTGCAGGGCAAAGATGGCAAACGCTCACTCGTGGTGGCCGGCATCAAGGGCTGCGAAAGCATGAGCTTCGCACAGTTCGTCACCGCTTATGAAGACATCGTGCGCCGGGCCCGCGACGGCAAGCTGACCGCCGAAGACTTTGCCGGCGTGACGATTTCGTTGACCAACCCCGGCACCATCGGCACTGTGCACTCAGTGCCGCGGCTGATGGCCGGTCAGGGCGCCATCATCGGCGTCGGCGCGATGGAATACCCCGCCGAGTTTCAGGGTGCCAGCGAGGAACGCATCGCCGAACTGGGGATCGGCAAGCTGATCACGCTGACCTCGACCTATGACCACCGCATCATCCAGGGCGCGGAATCCGGTGACTTCCTGCGCACCATCCACGAAATGCTGCTTTCGGACGCTTTCTGGGACGAGATCTTCTGCGAGCTGGGCAACCCGTACCTGCCGGTGCGGTGGAGCACCGACAACCCGGATTCGATCGTCGACAAGAACGCCCGGGTGATGGAGTTGATCGCGGCCTACCGCAATCGCGGTCACCTGATGGCCGACATCGACCCGCTGCGTTTGGACGGAAGCCGGTTCCGCAGCCACCCCGATCTGGAATTGCTCAACCACGGCCTGACGCTGTGGGACCTCGACCGGGTGTTCAAAGTCGACGGCTTTGCCGGTTGTGAGTACAAGAAGCTGCGTGACGTCCTGGGCTTGCTGCGGGACGCCTACTGTCGCCACGTCGGGGTGGAGTACACCCACATCCTCGAACCCGAACAACAGCAGTGGCTGCAACTGCGGGTCGAGACCAGGCACGTCAAACCGACTGTGGCCGAACAGAAATACATACTGAGCAAGCTGAATGCCGCCGAGGCCTTTGAGACGTTCCTGCAGACCAAATACGTTGGGCAGAAACGGTTCTCGTTGGAAGGCGCCGAAAGCGTGATACCGATGATGGACGCGGCGATCGACCAGTGCGCCGAGCATGGCCTCGACGAAGTGGTCATCGGGATGCCGCACCGCGGGCGGCTCAACGTGCTGGCCAACATCGTCGGCAAGCCGTACAAACAGATCTTCAGCGAGTTTGAAGGCAACCTCAACCCGGCGCAGGCGCACGGCTCCGGCGACGTCAAGTACCACCTCGGCGCCACCGGCGTGTATCTGCAGATGTTCGGCGACAACGACATTCAGGTCTCGCTGACCGCTAACCCCTCACACCTGGAAGCGGTGGACCCGGTGATGGAGGGTCTGGTCCGGGCCAAGCAGGATCTGCTGGATGAGGACGGTGAACAGCGCTTCTCGGTGGTGCCGATGATGCTGCACGGTGACGCCGCCTTCGCCGGCCAGGGCGTGGTTGCCGAGACGCTGAACCTGGCGAATCTGCCCGGTTACCGCGTCGGCGGCACCGTCCACATCATCGTCAACAACCAGATCGGTTTCACCACTGCGCCGGAGTACTCGAGATCCAGCGAGTACTGCACGGACGTCGCCAAGATGGTCGGGGCGCCGATCTTCCACGTCAACGGCGACGACCCGGAAGCCTGCGTGTGGGTGGCGAAGCTGGCGGTGGACTTCCGGCAGAAGTTCAAGAAGGACGTCATCATCGACATGCTGTGCTACCGGAAGCGCGGGCACAACGAAGGCGACGACCCGTCGATGACCAACCCCGCCATGTACGACGCCGTCGACATCAAGCGCGGGGTCCGCAAGAGCTACACCGAAGCCCTGATCGGCCGCGGCGACATCTCGATGAAGGAAGCCGAGGATGCGCTGCGCGACTACCAGGGCCAGCTGGAGCGGGTGTTCAACGAAGTCCGCGAGCTGGAGAAGCAGAACGCGCAGCCCAGCGAGTCGGTTGAGTCCGATCAGATGATCCCCGCGGGCCTGTCTACCGGGGTGGACAAAGCGTTGCTGGCCCGCATCGGCGACGCATTCCTGGCCCTACCGGAGGGTTTTACCGCGCACCCGCGGGTGCATCCGGTGCTGGAAAAGCGCCGGGAGATGGCCTACGAGGGCAAGATCGACTGGGCCTTCGGCGAGCTGCTGGCGCTGGGTTCGCTGGTGGCCGAAGGCAAGCTGGTGCGGCTCTCCGGGCAAGACACCCGGCGCGGCACCTTCTCCCAGCGGCATTCGGTGATCATCGACCGCAACACCGGCGAGGAGTTCACGCCGCTGCAGCTGCTGGCGACAAACCCCGACGGCACCCCCACCGGCGGCAAGTTCCTGGTCTACGACTCACCGCTGTCGGAGTACGCCGCGGTCGGCTTCGAGTACGGCTACACCGTGGGCAACCCGGATGCCCTCGTCCTCTGGGAGGCGCAGTTCGGTGACTTCGTCAACGGCGCACAGTCGATCATCGACGAGTTCATCAGCTCCGGTGAGGCCAAGTGGGGCCAGTTGTCCAACGTGGTGCTGCTGCTGCCGCACGGGCACGAGGGGCAGGGTCCCGACCACACCTCCGCCCGCATCGAACGCTTCCTGCAGTTGTGGGCGGAGGGGTCGATGACGATCGCAATGCCCTCGACGCCGTCCAACTACTTCCACCTGTTGCGTCGGCACGCCCTCGACGGCATTCAGCGCCCGCTGATCGTGTTCACGCCCAAGTCGATGCTGCGCAACAAGGCCGCGGTCAGCGAAGTGATGGACTTCACCGAGATCAAGTTCCGCTCGGTGCTGGAGGAGCCGACCTACGAGGACGGTATCGGTGACCGCGGCAAGGTCACCCGCATCCTGCTGACCAGCGGCAAGCTGTATTTCGAGCTGGCGGCCCGCAAAGCCCACGACAGCCGCGACGACGTGGCGATCGTGCGCATCGAGCAGCTCGCCCCGCTGCCGAAACGCCGCCTCCGCGAAACACTGGACCGCTACCAGAACGCCGGGGAGTTCTTCTGGGTGCAGGAGGAGCCGGCCAATCAGGGCGCGTGGCCGCGATTCGGCCTGGAGCTGCCGGAGCTGCTACCCGACCAGCTGAGCGGGCTCAAGCGCATTTCGCGCCGGGCGATGTCGGCCCCGTCGTCGGGCTCGTCGAAGGTGCACGCCGTCGAACAGCAGGAGATCATCGACACGGCGTTCCGCTGAGCCTGCCGGTGACTTCACCGACCCACCCGCTGGTACCGGGGACCGCTGGTACCGGCTAGCCTCGACGCAAACCAGCCGACACGAGGAAGGGTGCTCATGCAGAGGTTTGCCGGCAAGGTCGCCGTGGTCACTGGCGCGGGTTCGGGTATCGGGCAGGCGCTGGCGGTCGAGCTGGCCCGCTCGGGGGCCAAGGTGGCGATCAGCGACGTCGACACGGAAGGCCTGGCGCAAACCGAGGAACGGTTGACGGCACTCGGTGCACCGGTCAAAGCCGACCGACTCGACGTGACCGAGCGCGAAGCTTTCCTGGCCTACGCCGACGCGGTCAAAGAGCACTTCGGCAAGGTGAACCAGATCTACAACAACGCCGGCATCGCCTTCGCCGGCGACATCGAAGTCAGCCATTTCAAGGACATCGAACGGGTCATGGACGTCGACTTCTGGGGCGTCGTGAATGGCACCAAGGCGTTTCTTCCGCACCTGATCGCCTCCGGGGACGGCCACGTCGTCAACGTCTCGAGCGTGTTCGGGCTGTTCTCGGTGCCGGGGCAGGCGGCCTACAATTCGGCCAAGTTCGCCGTCCGAGGCTTCACGGAGGCGCTGCGACAGGAGATGGTGCTGGCCGACCACCCGGTGGCGGTCACCACGGTGCACCCCGGCGGCATCAAGACCGCAATCGCCCGCAACGCCACCACAGCCGAGGGACTCGACCAGGCCGAGCTGGCCAAGCTGTTCGACAAGCGGCTGGCCAGAACCACTCCGCAACGAGCCGCCCAGATCATCCTGGACGCGGTGTACAAGAAGAAGGCTCGCGTGCTGGTCGGCGCGGACGCCAAAATCCTCGACATCTTGGTGCGCCTGACGGGTTCGGGGTATCAGCAGCTGTTCGGGCCCGTGCTGGGCCGGTTGATGTCGCGCTGAACCTCAGCGGCCCAGCGGGTGTTCGCCCAACCATCCGCCTGCCACCGCCTGGGGGTCGGCGCCGCCGGACACCTGACGGCGCATCTCGGCCAGGGCCGCGGTGTCCAGCACGCCGGCCACTTCGTTGATCGCCAGCAGCTGGCGATCGCTGAGCGCGTTGCGTCGATACAACGGCACCACATTCTCGGCGCGTATCAGTGCCGGCTTACCGTCGGCCAGCGCGACCAGGTCGGCGGGAATGCCGGGGTCGGCGGTGGTGGTCCACGCGGCCGTCAGCTGTCCGGCCCGCAGCGCCGCGAACATCGTTGTCTCATCGGGAAATTCGCGCGGCGCCGGAATCCGGCAGCTGCCGACCGCCGCGGGTGGTTGGTGGCCGGCGACAGCTCCGACGACGAGCCCGACGCAGTGTTTTGGCAGCGCGCTCAGGTCCGCGTTGACATCATCGCCGCCCCAGGCCTTGGCGGTGGACCCCGTCACCAGCGGCACGGGTTTGTCTTCAGCGGCCGTCGTGTAGTCGCCCGCGGCGATGCCCTCCGGTAGCGCGGACACCATCGCCCGGTAGACCTGGATGTCCGACAGCGCCGCCGCGCCGGGCTGCAAGAGCTGCAGGATCTGGCCGGTGAACACCGGGACGACGGTGAACGCGCCCGAGTCCAGTCGCGGCATCGGGTCGGCAGCAGCCTCGGCGCGCGCCCCGAAACCGTATGACCGCAGTGCCGCGAGGTAGATGCCCGCCAGCAGCTTCGACTCGGAATCGGGCCCGGATCCGACCACCACCTCCGGAAGGGCGCGGTGGTCTTTGGTGTCGGTTGCGCAGCCAGCCACCGCGAGTAGGGCGACGAGCAGCAGCGCCGCCAGCCGACCGATTCTCACCCCGCGGTGTCGGAGACTTCTGCGGCCAGGGCCACCGCTTTGGCCACCGCTTCCCCGACCCGCAGGTCCAAGGGGCTGGGGACGATCCGGTCGACAGCGAGGTCATCGCTGACGACAGAGAAGATCGCCTCGGCCGCGGCCACCATCATCTTGTCGGTGATCCGGCGTGCTCCGACGTCCAGCGCGCCGCGGAACACCCCGGGAAACGCCAGCACATTGTTGATCTGGTTGGGAAAGTCGCTACGGCCGGTGGCAACCACGGGCGCGTACTTGGCCGCAACGTGCGGATGAATCTCCGGGTCGGGGTTGGACAGCGCGAACACGATCCCGTCGGGCGCCATCGTGGCGACCATCTCCTCGGGGACCACACCTGCCGACACCCCGAGGAACGCATCGGCTCCATCGAGCGCTTCCGCCAAGCTGCCGGTCAGACCGGCGGGATTGGTGCGCCGCGCCAGCTCGTTCTTGACGCTGTTCATATCGTCGCGCCCGGTATGCAGAATGCCGCGCGAGTCGAGCACGATGATGTCCGATACCCCCACTGCCAGGAGGAGATTCGTGCAGGCGACACCTGCAGCGCCGGCGCCGGAGACCACCACTTGCAGCGAGGTCATGTCCCGGCCGAGCAACTTCGTGGCGCCCATAAGCGCGGCCAGCACGACAATCGCCGTGCCGTGCTGGTCGTCGTGCATCACCGGGCAGTCCAGCGCCTCGATGACTCGTCGTTCAATCTCGAAGCAGCGGGGCGCGGAGATGTCCTCGAGGTTGACGGCCCCGAACGTCGGGCGCAGTCGCACCAGGGTTTCGACGATCTCGTCGGGATCCTTGGTGTCCAGCACGATCGGGATCGCGTTCAGTCCGCCATATGCCTGAAACAGGGCGCACTTGCCGTCCATCACCGGCAGTGACGCCGTAGGTCCGATGTCACCGAGACCCGGTACGGCGCTGCCGTCGCTGACGACAGCCACCAGCCGGTTCGCCCAGGTGTAGCGGGCGGCCTGGGTGTGGTCGGCGGCTATCGCACGACTGACCTGTGCCACACCGGGGGTGTAGGCGATCGACAAAGCGCGCCGGGTGTCCAGCGGAGTCGTCAGGCCTACCGAAAGCTTGCCGCCTGCATGTGCCTCGAAGATCTCCGTGTCGGTGATCACGCCCTGCTCGGCGCAAGTCTGTATCGATTCAAGCAATTCAGACACGCGCCCCAGGGTACTGATTACCCGTTAGTAGGCCTAACTGCCGACCGTAGATTTGTGACGACCCGCTGCGCCCGGCTCCGCCGCGCTTGCGATCGCCACGCGGCCTACCAGTGGCGACCCGCTGCGCCCGGCTCCGCCGCGCTTGCGATCGCCATGCGGCCTGCCAGTGGCGACCCGCTGCGCCCGGCTCCGCCGCGCTTGCGATCGCCACGTCAGATCAGGCCGAGCTCGGTCACCGCGGTGCGCTCGTCGGCCAGCTCAGCGGTCGATTTATCGATCCGGCCGCGGGAGAATTCGTCGATCTCAAGGCCGCTGACGACGGTCCAGTTGCCATCTTCGGTGGTCACCGGGAACGACGAGATCAGACCCTCCGGCACGCCGTACGAGCCGTCGGAGACCACCGACATCGAGACCCAGTCGCCCTCAGGACTGCCCAGCAACCAGTCGCGGGCGGCATCGATGGTGGCCGATGCCGCCGAGGCGGCCGAGGACGCGCCGCGCGCGTCGATGACGGCCGCGCCGCGCTTGGCGACTGTCGGGATGAAGTCGTTCTCGATCCAGGCCTGGTCGCCCACGACTTCCGCCGCGTTCTTGCCGCCGATCTCGGCGTGGAAGACGTCGGGGTACTGGGTGGCCGAGTGATTGCCCCAGATCGTCATCTTTTTGATATCGGTGACCGCGACGCCGGTCTTTTTGGCCAGCTGCGTGATGGCGCGGTTGTGGTCGAGCCGGGTCAACGCGGTGAACCGCTCGCGCGGGATGTCCGAGGCGTTGCTCATCGCGATCAGCGCGTTGGTGTTGGCCGGGTTTCCGGTGATCAGGACGCGAATGTCATCGGCCGCGGCCTGGTTGAGGGCCTTGCCCTGAGCGGTGAAGATCGCGCCGTTGGCCTCCAACAGGTCGCTGCGCTCCATGCCCGGGCCGCGCGGACGGGCGCCGACAAGCAGGGCCAAGTTGGCGCCGTCGAAGACCTTGTTCGGGTCCGCGCCGATTTCGATGCCCGCCAGCAGCGGAAACGCGCAGTCGTCGAGTTCCATCACGACGCCCTCGAGCGCCTTGAGCGCCGGCTCGATCTCGAGCAGGCGCAGCTCGATCGGGCGGTCGGCGCCCAGCAGCGAGCCGCTCGCCAGGCGAAACAACAGGCTGTAGCCGATCTGGCCGGCGGCGCCGGTGACGGCGACCTTCAGAGGACTTGCGCTCACTCGATTTACTCCTTGTGGAGAAGGTCGTGCAGATTTGGGTTTCGGCTCGAAACTAGCGCACCTTGCTCGGCCCGCAACCTCCGGTCCGCCACCAGGGCTTCTGGTGCACGCCCGGATTGTCGCGCTTTGATAAGCCGGGCCGCGTAGCATGGAGCACCGCCCGGTCAGACTGCGCCGCGATCGGAGGTTGAGGTGTTCCAGGGTTTTGACGCACTTCCCGAAGCGCTACGACCAATAGCGCGACCCCGGGTGCACGCGCCGCACGAACATCCCATTTCCAGCCCGAACAGCGAGGCCTTGGTCGACTGCGGCGTCTACGTCGACGGCCAGCGGCTGCCCGGCAAGTACACCTACGCCGCGGCGCTGAGCAAGGTGCGTGAGATCCAACTGACCGAGCAAGAGGCATTCGTTTGGGTCGGGCTGCACGAGCCTGACGAGACCCAGATGCAAGACGTCGCGGACGTTTTCGGGCTGCACCCATTGGCAGTCGAGGACGCGGTGCACGCCCATCAACGGCCCAAGCTTGAGCGGTACGACGAGACGCTGTTTCTGGTCCTGAAGACCGTCAACTACGTCCCGCACGAATCGGTGGTGCTGGCCCGCCAGATCGTCGAAACCGGCGAGATCATGATCTTCGTCGGCAAGGACTTCGTGGTCACCGTCCGCCACGGCGAACATGGCGGACTGTCCGAGGTGCGCAAGCGCATGGATGCCGACCCGGAGCAGCTGCGGCTGGGACCGTACGCGGTGATGCACGCCATCTCCGACGACGTGGTGGACCACTACCTCGGCGTGAGCGGTCTGATGGAGTGCGATATCGACAACATCGAGGAAGTGGCGTTTTCCCCTGGCCGCACGATCGACGTCGAACCGATTTACCTGTTCAAACGCGAACTCGTCGAACTACGCCGGTGCGTCGTCCCGTTGGGCGTTGCCTTCCAGCGAATCCAGACGGAGAACAAGGACCTGATTTCCAAAGAAGTGCGGCGCTATCTCCGCGACGTCGCCGACCACCACACCGAGGCCGCCGACCAGATCGCCAGCTACGACGACATGCTCAACTCGCTGATCCAGGCGGCATTGGCCCGCGTCGGGATGCAGCAGAACAACGACATGCGCAAGATGGCAGCCTGGGCCGCCATCTTGGCGGTGCCCACCATGGTCGCCGCCATCTACGGGATGAACTTCCATTTCATGCCCGAGCTGAACTGGACGTGGGGTTACCCGGGGATTATGGCCGTGATGACCCTCGTCTGCCTGGTCCTGTACTTCCAATTCCGAAACAGGAACTGGCTGTAGCAAGCCGGCGCGCGGGTGCGCCCTGGCGACGCCGAATGTGCGTCCAGGGCAGGAATTGCGCGGTTCAGCCACCCTGTGCGCACAGTCAACGCCGGGTGCGCACAGTTGACGAAGCCGCCCGACGGTCAATCAGGCTGTGTGGCACGGCGATTCGGGTCCAGCACGTCCACACCGTCGCTTCGCCATGCCTGTCGCATCGCCTCGGCGCCTTTCAGCCGCACCCAGGCCGCCTCGGTCGCGGTGATGGGAGTCGCCGACAGGAAGTTCACCGGGTCGCGGGGCGGTTCCAGCGGTAGGTCCGCAATGTCGCTGCGGCCCAACAGCACCGCGGTGAACGGTGCCTGTCCCGACGGCCATGCCCACAGCGGCGAGCCGAGGTCGATCAGTGCGTCGGCGGCCAGCACCAGACCGTCGACAGCCGGTGTCGCGGCCAGTATCGCCACGCTGCGGGCAATGCCGGTGGCCGGCCCGGGATCGCGCAGGTGCAACACGATTTCGGCCCGAGGTCCGCGCTGGGGGTCAGGCAGGATCTGCGTCGGATCGGTCATCGGATGGCGCGAGCACCCCAGTGACACGTAATGCACCACCCCGTCCGCCCCGCGGAATCGCAGCACCTCGATAGTCTCGGTGCCCAGAAAGGTCACGCTCGCCGAATCAGGCTCAGTGTCGGCGAAGTGGCTGCACAGGTGAGCTCGCAGTTGGTCCAAAGTCGCTGTCACGCAGTGTCGGACGGCACGATGGTCAGATTCGCCCCCGAGTCGGCGTCGAAAACGGCGAGCTTCGTGGTGTCGAAAGCCAATTCGATCGATTGCCCGACGGCCACTCTGGATTCACTGGAAACCCTTGCCACGAACTGGTTTGCGTGCGGCGCCGACTCCCCATCAACCTCAGCCAGTTCGTCCAACTGAGCCGAGTGCGCCGCCCAACCCGCGGTGGAAAAGTAGACGTATTTGTCGGCACCGAGCGATTCGACCAAGTCGACCTTCACCTCGAAGGTCAACGCCCTGATGCGCTGGTACCCGTCGATCAATGCGGCGTCCTGCAGGTGCTCGGGCCGTACCCCGACGATGATGTTTTCCGCCCTCGGGTGCGCTGCGATCACCTGTTGAACTTCGGGCGTCAGCATCACTTCACCGAAGGGCAGGGTCAGCCCGATCGGGGTCGACGTGGCGGGAAAGAAATTCATCGCCGGCGAACCGATGAACCCCGCGACGAAGAGGTTGGCGGGATGCTCGTAGAGCTCGTCCGGGGTCCCGATTTGCTGTGCGACCCCGCCGTGCATCACCACCACGCGATCGCCCAGTGTCATGGCCTCGGTTTGATCGTGGGTGACGTAGACGGTGGTGGTGCCCAGCCTCTTCTGCAGCCGGGCGATCTCGCTGCGCATCTGCACCCGCAGTTTGGCGTCCAGGTTGGACAGCGGCTCGTCCATCAGGAACGCCTTAGGGTGGCGCACGATTGCCCGACCCATCGCGACCCGCTGCCGTTGTCCGCCCGACAACTGGGAGGGCTTGCGGTCCAGCAGATCGGTCAGGTCAAGGATTTTGGCCGTTTCCTCAACCTTCTGCGCGATCTCGGCCTTCTTCATCTTCGCCAGGGTCAGCGGAAACGCGATGTTCTGCCGCACGGTCATATGCGGGTAAAGCGCATAGGACTGGAACACCATCGCGATATCACGGTCCTTGGGCGCCTTCTCGTTCACCCGTTCGCCATCGATGCGCAGCTCGCCCGACGAGATATCCTCAAGGCCGGCAATCATATTCAGCGTCGTGGTCTTGCCGCAGCCAGACGGCCCGACCAGGATCAGGAATTCGCCGTCGGCAATGGTGATGTTCAGGTCTTGCACTGCCATAGAGCCGTCGGGGTAGCTTTTGCTGACGTGGTCCAGCACAATCTCGGCCATCGAGCTATCCCTTCACAGCGCCAGAGGTCAACCCGGCAACGATTCGTCGTTGGAAGATTAGAACAAAAACGATTATCGGGATCGTAATGACGATGGCACCGGCCGCGATTGATCCGGTTGGTTCCTCGAACTGCGAACTGCCGGAAAAGTTCACGATCGCCACCGGCGCTGTGATCGCCGCCTTGGTGGCAGTCAGGGACAGCGCCAGCAGCAGGTCGTTCCAGGCGAAGATGAACACCAGGATCGCCGCGGTCACCACTCCGGGCGCCGCCAGCGGGACGATCACCTTGCGGAAAGCCTGGGCCGGCGTAGCGCCGTCCATCTTGGCGGCCTTCTCCAGATCCCACGGAATCTCCCGGAAAAACGCTGACAACGTGTAGATGGCGAGGGGCAGCGCGAAGGTGATGTAGGGCAGAATCAAGCCCGGCCATGTGTCGAACAGACCGATGAAGCGTTCGACGTTGAACAGCGGTGTGACCAACGAGATCGCCGGGAACATGGTGACCAGCAGGGTGGCACCGACAAGCAGCCGCTTGCCCGGAAACTTCAGCCGGGCAATGGCGTAAGCCGCCATCGCGCCGAGCAGCACCGCGATCGCGGTGGTGAGCAACCCGATTCCGATGGAGTTGATCAGCGCCGAGCTGAAGAAGTCGCCGCGGAAGATCCCGCGGTAGTTGTCAAGGGTCACCGATGATGGAATCAGCTTGCCGTCCTTGACCGTTGACGTCGGTTTGACCGACAGGGACAGAATCCACAGCACCGGAAGAAGCGCATACACCACGACCAGGGTGTCGATGACAGCCCAGATCGTGGCGTGCCGCGCGCCCACCAGTGCGCCTCCCCGTACCCCTCCTGTTTCAACGGCCATCGACGTCACCACCGGGGGCCGCGGCGCCGAACACCTTGATGAAGACGAGCGCGATGATGCCCACGCAGACGAAGATCAGCACACTGATCGCTGAGCCGAGTCCGACATTGAAACCCTTGAACAAGTTGTCATAGCCCAGGATCGACACCGAGTCGGTGTTGTTGGCGCCGTTGGTCAGCACGTAGATGTTGTCGAAGATGCGGAAGGCGTCCAGCGTCCGAAATAGCAGCGCGACCACGACCGCTGGCTTGATGATCGGCAAGATGATCCCGGTCAGCCGCCGCCAGGCGCCGGCGCCGTCGACTTGGGCAGCTTTCAACAAGTCCTCGGGCACCAGCGCCAGTCCGGCCAGCAGCAGCAGCGACATGAACGGCGTGGTCTTCCAGACCTCGGCGATGACGACGATGCCCAGCGACGGAATCTGCTCGGTCAGCGGCGCTTGGGTAAGGGGTGAGCCTTGCGGCAGCAGGTTGGCGAGATAGCCGGTTCCCGGCGTCCAGGCGTAGTACCAGCTGTACGACGCGACCACGGTGACGATGCCGTACGGGATGAGCACCGCGGTGCGCACCAGGCCCTTGCCGACCAGGGTGCGGTGCATCACCAACGCCAACGCCAAGCCCAGGACGAATTCGATCGACACCGAAGCCACCGTGATACCCAGCGTCACCGCCAACGCCGTCCACCAGTACCGGTCGGTCAAGATCGTCAGGTAATTGCTCAGACCGACGAACGCGGTGTCATTGGGAGTGGCAAGGTTGTTGCGCTGCAAGCTCAGCCATATTGCGTAGCCGATCGGATAGGCCGTCACCGCCAGCATCAGCAACGCCGCCGGTGCGACCAGGATGAAAGCCAATCGCTGTTCTGCCATCTGGGTGCGCGGGCGTGCCCCCACTGCATCGTCGCCGGCTTCGGTCAACAGCGCCGCTCCTCCCCATTGCTTCGCTCTGCATCGCCGGCGCGGGTCACGGCAACAGCCCCTCCCCGTTGATGGCCTTTTGCACCTGGGTGGTGAGTTCGTCGGCCGTGCGCTCCGGGTCGATCCCGGTGATGGGGCTCAGCGCCGCCGCGATTCGAATCGCCACCGCTTGATAGACCGGCGTTGCCGGACGAACCGCGGCGTCGGTGATCTGCTGGCGGATGACGGTGTACATCGGATACTTGGCCTGGAATTGCGGGTCAGAGTACAGCGAGGTGCGCACCGGTGGCAGCCCGCCTGCAATAGAGACGTATTTCTGACTCTGCAGGCTGCGCAGGCACCGGACGGCTTCGAACGCTTCGGCCCGGTGACGGGTGGTGCTGGCCACCGCCAGGTTCGACCCGCCGATCGTCACCTTGGCCGGCTGGCCGGGAGCCACACCGGGGTAGCGCGCGAAACCGAAGACCTTCTGGCTGGCGTCGTAAGCGATGCGAAATTGCTCGTCGCTGGGCACGAATGTGCCGACGTCGTTGATGGTGCCGGCCAACTCTGGATTCCGGTCGAGCGGCAGGAAGGGCACACCGCCCTTCACCGCGTTCTGCAGCATGGACGCCAGCACGTATGGCCAGTTGACTTCGAGCGCGGCCTTACCCTGTTCGACCGCCAACCGCGCGGTGCCCTCGTCGGTTCGGGTGATCGATGGATCGGCTCCGGGGGCAGTGGCCACCGACTTGAGGATCCGCAGTGCTTTGACGGTGGCGGCCCGGTGCGCAGGCGTGTCGGTCAAGGTGACATGGCGGCCGTCTTCGGAGAGCACCTGACCGCCCCCGCTCGCCAGCAGTGTGTTGAACCACACCACCAGACCCTCGCCTTCGTTGGCCTGCACGGCAATCCAGCTCGGCTGACCTGCGGCACGCAATTTAGCGGCCTCAGCCACCATGCCGTCCCAGGTCCGCGGCGGCTGGCTCACTAAATCTGCTCGGTACCAAAGCAATTCGGTATTAGTTGTGACCGGTGCGGCATACAGCTTGCGCTTCCAACGCGCTGTCGCGAGCGGGCCCGGCAAGGTATCCACGGTGGCGTCGGCCTCGGCCCGGCCCGCCGGGTCGTCGGATAGCGGCAGCGCCCAGCCCGCCTCGGCGAACTCCGCGGTCCACACCACATCCAGCGCCATCACGTCCAGGGTGCGGTCGCGACCGGTCAGCCGCCGGGCCAGCTGCAATCGCTGCTCACCTGGAGCTCTCGGCAGATTTATCTGCTGAATGGCGAAACGGCCACCGAATTGCTTGGTGCAGTCCTGGGCGACCGCAGTGAAGGTCGCACCGTCCGCGGCCGGCGTGTAGAAGCTCAGTACCAGCTGGTTGCCGCCGGACCCGCAGGCCGACACCGCCGATGCGATGGTCACCGCCGCCAGCGCGATCGAGCCGACTCGGCGTGCGCGCCGGCGACGACTCACCATGTGCCTCCCGCGCATCTCGTGTCGAAGCGTCAGATCGCCAAGCGCGCCAGCAGATCCCGCGCCTTCTCCGCGTTTTGCGGATCACAGAGTACGTCGTAGCGGCCAGCCACCAATTGCATAGTCGAGCTGAAATCCCTTGTGCCACGCGCCATTGCGTACGGAACCGCGGAGGTAATCAATCCGAAGAACACCCCGGCGACCAGACCGGTGACCAAGGCGGCCCAGGGATTGGGACTGAAGAAACCGAGCACCAACCCGATGAACAGGCCCAGCCAGGCCCCGCTGAGTACGCCGCCGCCAAGCACCCTGGCCCATGTCAGCCGACCGGTGACCCGTTCGACCTGCATCAAATCGACGCCGACGATAGTGACCTGCTGAACCGGGAACTGATGGTCGGACAGGTAGTCGACGGCGCGCTGCGCCTCGGCGTAGGTGGGGTAGGACCCGACCGGCCACCCCTTGGGTGGCGTCGGTAACCCGGGCACACCATGCCGACGGCCCGCGGCGCCCAGGGGCGTTACGCCGGGAACTTGTCCAGGCTGGAAAGGACTAGTCATTGGTGCTCATTCTCCTGTGCGGCAGCCATCGTCTCATCTCAGGCCCTTACCACCCTATCGAGCAACCTCCGGGCAACCGGTGAGCAAAATTAAGGCGCTCGTCTGATGTAGCCCTGGTGATTTGCCGCGGTAGTGCCTGGCTACGCATGGGCTAGGTTGAACACCATGACAGCTCCGGGCGGCGGCTTGGGCGAGAGCGCCCACGACGACGAGACCACCCCGCCTGCAGCCGGCAGCCAGCCCTCCGAACAGCCGGATCGGGAAGCTCCCTGGGAACCACCGGCGCCGCCGCCGACAGCCGATTACCCACCCCCGGTGTATCCGCCACCCGGTTATCCCCCCGGCTATCCAACCGAGTACCAAGCCGGCCATCCGGGGCAATATGCACAGCCCGCACCACCTCCTCCCGGATACGAGCAGCCGCCAGGTTACGGCGGCCCGCCGTACCTGCCGGGGCCGCCGCAATTCGGTGGTACGCCGGCCGGCTATACGCCGCCGTCCTATGCGGGCGGCTATTACCCCGATTATCAGGGCGGCTTTGGGCCTCAGGGAACAATTCAGCCCGGGATCAACGGGCTGGCGATCGCTTCGCTTATTTCGTCGTTCACCGGCTTGTTCTGCTGCATCGGCTCGATCGTGGCCATCGTGCTGGGCACCATCGCGCTCGATCAGATCAAGCGAACTCGGCAAGACGGCTACGGGCTGGCAGTCGCCGGCATAGTCATCGGTATCGCGACGCTGCTGGTGGGTTTCATCATCGCGATGTTCGCGCTGCATTCGCGTTAGCAACATCTCATCGGTGTCGGCGCCGGGCATCTGCGAACCGGCCGGGCGGCTGCTTAGGCTCTCTCCCATGGGATCGGTCAACAGGGTGTACGTCGCCCGGCTGTCGAGGATGCTGGTGTTGGGTCCACTCGGCGAATCCGTCGGGCGCGTCCGCGATGTCGTGGTCAGCATCAGCATCGTCCGACAACAACCGCGCGTCCTGGGGCTGGTCGTCAACTTGGCCACCCGCCGCAGCATCTTCATTCCGATGCTGCGGGTCGCCGCGATCGAGCCGGATGCGGTGACACTCAGCACCGGCGACGTGTCCTTGCATCACTTCGGGCAGCGGCCGGGCGAGGTGCTGGCGATAGGCCAGCTGCTCGACACCCCGGTCAAGGTCAACGATCCCGCATTGCCGGAGCTGGCCGGTCTTGACGTGGTGGTCACGGACCTGGGAATCGAACAAACCCGGACACGAGACTGGATGGTGACCAGGGCCGCCGTCCGGAGTCCCCGGCGGCTGGGGCGGCGCGGCCCCGTGCAAGTCGTGGACTGGCACAACGTGCAGGGCTTGACCCCGTCGGCGCTGGCGTTGCCCGGTCAGGGGGTGGCACAACTGCTGGACCAGTTCGAGGGGCGGAAGGCGGTCGATGTGGCAGACGCCATCCGCGGACTGCCCCCCAAGCGCCGCTACGAGGTGATCAAGGCGCTCGACGACGAGCGGCTGGCCGACGTTCTGCAGGAACTGCCCGAGCACGATCAGGCCGACGTGCTGTCGCACCTGGGCACCGAACGATCGGCCGACGTGCTCGAAGCGATGGATCCCGACGACGCCGCCGACCTGCTCGGCGTGCTGAATCCGACAGATGCCGAAATGCTGCTGACCCGGATGGACCCCGGAGAATCCGCCCCGGTGCGCCGGCTGCTGACCCATTCCCCGGACACCGCGGGCGGCTTGATGACCTCGAACCCGGTGGTACTGACCCCTGACACGGCGGTCGCCGAGGCGCTGGCCCGAGTTCGTGATCCCGACCTCACCCCCGCGCTGTCGTCCATGGTCTTCGTAGCGCGCCCGCCGACGGCCACGCCCACCGGCCGCTACCTGGGCTGTGTTCAGTTGCAGCGACTGCTCCGCGAAGCACCGGCCGAACTGGTCGGCGGGATCGTCGACAGTGACCTGCTCACCCTTGCTCCGGAAACCCCGCTGGCCGCGGTGACCCGCTACCTGGCCGCATACAACCTGGTATGTGGCCCGGTGGTCGACGATCAGAATCACCTGTTGGGGGCGGTAACCGTGGACGACCTGCTCGATCACTTGCTGCCGCACGACTGGCGCGAGGATGTGCAGGAACTCGACGCCGCCGGCTGGCTTCAATGACTGGGAGGATCCGGGTGAGCAAATCCACGGCACCGCGACGGCTGTACACCCCGCGGACGTCGCGTAGGTACTCGCCGCGCCTGGCCCCCGATGCCGTCGGGCAGATCACCGAATCTATCGCACGTTTCTTCGGCACCGGCCGCTACCTGCTGGTGCAGACGATCTTGGTGCTGGCGTGGATCGGGGTGAACCTGTCCGCGGTGAAGCTGCGCTGGGATCCCTACCCGTTCATCCTGCTCAACCTGGCTTTCTCCACACAGGCCGCCTACGCGGCGCCGCTGATCCTGCTCGCCCAAAATCGTCAGGAAAACCGGGACCGGGTCACCCTCGAACAGGATCGTCATCGCGCCGCGCAGACCAAGGCAGACACCGAGTATCTGGCCCGCGAGCTGGCTGCGTTGCGGCTGGCCGTCGGCGAGGTCGTGACGCGTGAATATCTGCGTCACGAGCTCGAAGACCTGCGCACCCTGCTGGCCGATCCGCTACCGGAAAGCACGGATCAGTCGGTCCCGGGCCGGTGACCGCCGAGCGCCCGGCCAAATCTGACCATTGCGCCACTCCCGTCACAAGGGTTATGTATGGTGATCTAGTTCACGCAGCTCGGAGAAGGTTGACCAGCTCACATCTCTAGGACGGTCGAGTGCGTATAGGGGCACGCCGGGATGCACGCCCGGCCGCCGCGACGGCGCGGCAGCGGGCACTTCAGGTGACGCGGACGCCGGCGTTCGGCGTTGCCGTCATCACTGCCCTGGTATTCGCCGGAACGGTCGGTGCGGCGGCTCCGGCACTCCCTGGAAAGCTCCCGCCGGTGCATGCCGCCGTCACGCCGGTGGCCGCGGTGTCCCCCACCGTTCCCGACCTTTCCGGCCCGGCTGTCGTCGCCATCGAACGTGCACCGACTGCCTTCCATATCGCCGAGCCCGCCATGTCTGCTCCCCCGCCACCGATGATCGTGAATGCACCTGGCGCGCTGGGCATTCCGAGCATCGCCCTGTCCGCGTATCGCAATGCCGAACAGAAGATGGCCGTCGCCGCACCGGGCTGCGGAATCAGCTGGAACTTGCTGGCCGGGATCGGGCGCATCGAGTCCGGCCATGCCGGCGGTGGCGCCGTGGATGCGCACGGCACCGCCGTCCAGCCGATTTATGGCCCGGCGTTGGATGGCACCCTGCCCGGTAACGAAGTCATCATCTCCAGCAGCGTCGGCAATCGCGTCACCTACGCCCGCGCGATGGGGCCGATGCAGTTCTTGCCCGGCACGTGGGCACGGTACGCCTCTGACGGCGACGGCGACGGTGTGGCCGACCCGCAGAACCTGTTCGACTCCACGCTGGCGGCTGCCCGGTACTTGTGCAGCGGGGGGCTCAACCTGCGTGACCCATCGCAGGTGATGGCCGCGATTTTGCGCTACAACAACTCGATGTCTTATGCGCAGAATGTGGTCGGTTGGGCCGCCGCGTACGCCACTGGCGTGGTTCCGGTCGACCTGCCGCCGATGACCGGACCACCACCCCCACTCGGCGACGCACACCTCGAGCATCCGGAAGGCCTCGGGCCTAACCTGCCGATGAACATCAACGGCTTGCCGATGGACGACCCACTGGCCCGCATACCGTTGATCGAATTCAGCCCGTCTCAGCCCGCCGGTGCGCCGCCGATGTTCCCGTGGATGACACCCGCCACCCCACCGCAGGGGCAGACACAACTGCCTGGCTGCACACTGATCTGCATCGGCACCCAAAGCGCGCCACCCGGGGCGCTTCCACCGGGGCTGGGCGCGCCGCCTGACGCTGTCCCGCCGTGGGCACCGCCGGTGGGCGTGCCGCCCGCCCCGCCTGCCGGCGCGCCACTGCCAGATCCCCTGGCAGGCCCGCCCGGCGGTCCTCCCCCTGCCGCACCACCGGCGAGTCCGGCCGCAACACCGCCGCCCGCAGCCTCACCATCGCCCAAGCCGGCCGGCCCGCCGGCGACGGCGCCGAGCGCACCGGCACCGAGCCGGTCGGCGCCCGCTCCGGCCGGCTGATCCACGGGCGACCGCGCACGCCTACACTCGGCGGTGATGTCCCGTCATGACACTGCCGACCTGAACGCAGCCATCCGCACCGCCTTGGGGAAGGTGATCGACCCCGAACTGCGGCGACCCATCACCGAACTGGGGATGGTCAAGAGCATCGACGTCGAACCGGACGGTGCGGTGCACGTGGCGATTTACCTCACCGTCGCCAGCTGCCCCAAGAAGACCGAAATCAGCGAGCGGGTCACCCAGGCAGTCTCCGACGTCCCCGGCACCGGGACGGTGAAGGTCAGCCTGGACGTGATGAGCGACGAGCAACGCACCGAACTCCGCAAGCAGTTGCGCGGCGACGCCCGCGAGCCGGTTATCCCGTTTGCTCAGCCCAGCTCACTGACACGGGTCTATGCGGTCGCGTCCGGGAAAGGCGGAGTCGGAAAGTCCACCGTCACGGTCAACCTGGCCGCGGCAATGGCGGCCCGCGGCCTGTCGGTCGGCGTGCTTGACGCCGATATCCACGGCCATTCCATTCCCAGGATGATGGGCAGCACCGACCGGCCCACCCAGGTCGAGTCTATGATCCTGCCGCCCATCGCTTACGAGGTGAAGGTCATCTCGATCGCCCAGTTCACCGAGGGCAACACCCCGGTGGTGTGGCGCGGGCCGATGCTGCACCGGGCATTGCAGCAGTTTCTGGCCGACGTCTATTGGGGCGATTTGGACGTTCTGCTGCTGGATCTGCCGCCGGGAACCGGTGACATCGCCATCTCGGTGGCTCAGCTGATCCCCAACGCGGAGATCGTGGTGGTGACCACGCCACAGCTGGCCGCGGCCGAGGTCGCCGAACGGGCCGGCAGCATCGCGCTGCAGACCCGTCAGCGCATCGTCGGCGTCGTGGAAAACATGTCGGGGCTCATGTTGCCGGACGGCTCGAAGATGCAGGTATTCGGCGAGGGCGGCGGCCAGCAAGTTGCCGAGCGGTTGTCGCGTGCCGTCGGCGCCGACGTGCCGCTGCTGGGTCAGATCCCGCTGGACCCCGCGCTGGTGGCCGCCGGTGATTCAGGCACCCCCATAGTGCTGAGCGCCCCCGACTCTCCGGCGGGCAAGGAACTGCGCAACGTGGCCGACAAGCTGTCATCGCGACGGCGCGGACTGGCCGGCGTATCGCTCGGGCTCGATCCGACGCGGCGCTGAGGACTCGGTCCTAGGGCGTTTCGGTTCAGGTCGCGTCGGCGTCAAATGGGGTGTGACCCGGGGCGTGCTGTTCGGCCGCAAACGTCGGCCCGCCGGTCGCTGCTGCAGAAGGGCCCGCAGGCGGGCCGGGCGGGTCTACCGGAGCCCCATTGCGCGGCCGGTCGAAGTTTCCGGTGAAGAAGGAGTCGTCGCCGTCCAGCAGGTGCTTGGTCAGCGCGGCGCGTGGCGTCATGCCCCGCAGTTTCTGCAGCTCGCTGAGCGGAACCCGCAGATCGTCGAACTCGGGTCCGAGGTCCTCGCGCAGCTGGCTGGTCACACCGCTGAGGTAGTCACGCGCCTGTCGCAGTGCGTTCGCCGTCCAGCGGATGGCGCCCGGGAGCCGCTCCGGGCCGAGGATCACCAGCCCGACCACGACGAGTACGAGCATTTCTCCCCAGCCGACGTTGGCGAACATCTAGCTGGTGTCCGGATCCGGTTTGACCGTCAGCGTGACGTGCCGACCATCGCGGACCACCTCTATCGGGGCATCCTGGCCTATGGTCAGCTGTCTCACGGCGACGACGAACTCGTCGGCGTCGGCGACCTTACGGTTGCCAACCTTGACTATCACGTCGTTTTCCAGGATTCCGCCCTTCTGCGCGGGGCTTCCCGCCTTCACGTTGGCGACCTGGGCGCCAGACGCGATCGCGTTGCTCACCGAGCGGGTGCTGACCCCCAGCGTCGGATGCACGATCTTTCCGTCTTTGATCAGGATTTGGGCGACCGTCTTCGCCTCGTCGATCGGGATCGCAAAGCCCAGCCCACTCGCGCTGTCGGACAGCGACTTTCCCGCGGTGTTGATACCGATCACTTGCGAATCCATGTCGATCAGCGGGCCGCCGGAGTTGCCGTGGTTGATCGAGGCGTCAGTCTGGATGGCGTCGATGACGGTATCGGTGTCAGAGCCCTCGCCCGACAACGGAACGGGCCGGTGCAGCGCGCTGACGATGCCGTGCGTCACGGTGCTGCGCAGCCCCAGCGGCGCACCTGCGGCGAGGACCTCGTCACCAACGCGGACCTTGTCGGAATCACCGAGCCGGGCCACGGTCAGATTGTCGACGTTGTCGACCTTGAGCACGGCCAGGTCGGTCTTGGGATCGCGGCCCACCAGGTTGGCGGGCACTTCTTTGCCGTCGTTGAACACCACGGTCGTCTTGAACTGGCTGGGATTGTTCGCCGCCTCCGAGATCACGTGGTTGTTGGTGACGATGTAGCCGCGGCCGTCGACGACGACGCCGGAGCCCTGCATGCCCTCCTGGTCGCTCTTCGACTCGATGGTGACCACGGCGTCGGCGGTCGCGGCCGCCACCTTGGCGAACCGGCCCGCCGGCACTTCACCGTTGCCACTGGTCGCCAGCGTCACCTTCGAGGTGGTGAAAGCTTCGACGACCTCGGCTGTCTTGCGACCGATCACACCGCCGATCCCGCCGATCACCAACGCGGCAACAAGCAGGACGAGCAACGCGAGGTACGACACCTTGCCGCCGAACAGCAGGTCGCGCACCCCGAGTTTGCCGCCGTAGCCCAGCGTGGTGCGCGGTAGCGACGGGGCAACCGCCGGAGTTCCCAACGCGGCCGCAGCCGCGGGGTCTCGCCACGGATCGTCGGGTTCGTCCGCCGCGGCACCGTCTTTCTCGGCGTTCAGCGCGCCGGCATCGATGGGGTGACGCTGCAGCGACTCGGGACTCCCGACGGGCCGACTGAACGCTTCCTCGAGTACCGGGTCGGCGGGTTGATCGTTAGGCCTGAACTCGGCCTGGTCCCGGTACTTCGGTGGGCGGACGCGTTCGGCCACGAAGGACCCGTTCAGCCCATCGGGCCGACCGAACGTTTGAGTCGATGCGGGGTCGACCGGCGGCCGAAGAATGGGGCGCGGCGCCAAGCGGTAGCCGCTCTTCTTCCCGCTGTCGTTGCCTTGGTCGGAGGTCACGTTATCCCTTTGGATCCTCTTCTTGAGCGCTCGAGACAGGCCTGTTACAAGGCGATGATCGTGTCCACCCTAGTATCCACGGTTCGCTGTTGGTCGGCATGAGCGCGGGCATGGCGTGGGTGAGCAGCATCGGCCAGATCAATCACTGTGGGTTCGGGCGAGAAAGCGGCGGGCTACCGGCGCTTACGCTGGTCACGCCGATCGCGGTCAGCAATACGGTCGGATACTCGCGCCGCCGTGTCGTCGTCGGGCGCACAAAGCGGAATGTCGGCCAGCATTCCGAGCAATGTGCTGGGGATACGGATAGGGCAGGAGTCGCGCAACGCCGCACGCGCCCGGCTCTGGTCATCGACCTCGGCAGCGCATTGCGGGCACAACGAGAGGTGGTGCGCAGCCCGCAAGTGTGCATTCATCCGAAGCTCGCCATCGACGAACGCCGCGATCGCCTCGACGGACAGGTGCTCGGTGGAACCGAACTGGCGCGCCGCGCCGACCGGTGCGTCACTCTGGGAGGCGAACTGTGCGGGGAGCCAGGAGAACGCGCGTCGGAACACATGTCCGCGGTCGCTCATCATCGGCTCCTTTCGTTGTCGTTGCCACCCGTACCTCGAATGTAGCGCGACACCGTGCCCCATACCGAGCACAAACCGATAAAACCCCAGCATCACTGAGCCGAGTCAGATGCGTTCGCCCGCCGGCTTAGCGGGCGGCCGAGTCCGCGTGCAGGGCCTGGGCACGGATGCCGTGTTCGGGATGCGCGGCCAGGTAGTCGCGCAGCGCCTGCCGTCCCCGGTGGATGCGACTGCGTACGGTGCCCAGCTTCACACCCAGGGTGGCACCGATCTCCTCGTAGGACAGACCTTCGATGTCACACAGCACCACCGCGGCACGAAACTCAGGCGGCAGCGAATCCAGGGCCGCCTGCAAGTCAGGCCCGAGCCGTGCGTCGTGGTAGATCTGCTCGGGATTGGGATCGTCGGCGGGTACCCGGTCGTAATCCTCGGGCAACGCTTCCATCCGGATGCGGGCACGCCGGCGGACCATGTCGAGAAAGAGGTTGGTGGTGATGCGGTGCAGCCAGCCTTCGAAGGTCCCGGGCTGGTAGTTCTGCACCGACCGGAAGACCCGGATAAACGTTTCCTGGGTCAGGTCCTCGGCGTCGTGCTGATTGCCCGAGAGCCGGTAGGCCAGCCGATACACCCGGTCGGCGTGCTGACGCACCAACTCATCCCACGACGGCATCGTTGCCTTGTCTCCAGTGGCGTCGAATACCGCAGTGCCCTGTAAGGCGTCGGACGGTTCCACCCACTCGTCGGCGGGGCACGCTTGCACATGCGACATGCTGATCGGGCTCAAAAGCGTGGTGATGATCAAGTCCTCCGAATTCGGGCTACCAACGGGTGGCAGTTCGTCACCGGCGGCAACACCTGGCTGCCATTCCATATTCCCGGTCCAATGGGTTCCGCGATCCATACGGACTACCGTCGCGTACCGGAGTATGCGCGATATATGAACAATCTGAGCTGAGCCTGAGAAACCTTTTCGTTACCTCCGTTGTGCAGGGCATATCCGTTGCGGAGTGAGCTTAAACGCTCCGCATCCGCCGGGCGTGTCATGACAGTCCGGCTTAGGCGCGCCGCACTGACTCCGCCGCGAATTGGAATACGCTGCGGACATGGACGGCACCGACGCAGAAACCCTCGGCGAAGCGGCCCCCAGTCGAGCCGAATCTCTCTCCGCGCACGCCGAGGGGTCGATATCTGAAGACGCGCTCCTGGCGGCCGCCCGCGAGCGGGCCATGGACATCGGCGCGACGCCGGTGACGCCCGCGGTCGGTGCGCTGTTGAGCCTGCTGACCAGGCTCAGCGGCGGCAAGGCCGTCGCCGAGGTGGGTACCGGCGCGGGGGTCAGCGGGCTCTGGTTGTTGTCGGGCATGAGTGACGACGGCGTATTGACGACGATCGACATCGAACCCGAATATCTGCGGCTCGCCAAGCAGGCATTCTCCGAAGCCGGTACCGGGCCCTCGCGCACCCGGCTGATCAGCGGCCGTGCCCAAGACGTCCTCACCCGGCTTGCCGACGAGTCGTATGACTTGGTGTTCATTGACGCCGATCCCATCGACCAGCCGGATTACGTCGTCGAGGGCCTGCGGCTGCTGAGACCCGGCGGCGTCATCGTGGTGCACCGGGCGGCACTGGGCGGGCGGGCCAGTGATCCCGCGGCCCGCGACGCCGAGGTGGTTGCGGTGCGCGAGGCGGCCCGGCTCATCGCCGAGGACGCGCGGCTCACCCCGGCGCTGGTGCCGCTCGGGGACGGCATTCTGGCCGCCGTCCGCGACTAGTTCCACAACCAGACCTTTATGGATTCCTGACGTACCACCTCCTTGACGCCCGACTGAACGCGCGTTTAATGTACTGAACATGCGTTCAGCCGACCTGACCGCCACCGCCCGGATCCGCGATGCGGCCATCGAGCAATTCGGCCAGCACGGCTTCGGCATTGGGCTACGTGCGATCGCCGAGGCCGCGGGGGTGAGCGCCGCGTTGGTCATCCACCACTTCGGCTCCAAGGACGGCCTGCGCAACACTTGTGACGAATTCGTCGCCGAACAGATCCGCAGCGGCAAGTCAGAGGCACTTCATTCCAACGACCCGGCCACCTGGTTCGCGCAGATGGCCGAAATCGAGACCTACGCACCGCTGATGGCATACCTGGTGCGCAGTATGCAAGCCGGCGGCCAACTGGCGAAGCTATTGTGGGACAAGATGATTGAAAATGCCGCGGAATACCTGGAAGAGGGCGTGCGGGCCGGAACGATAAAGCCCAGCCGTGATCCGCAGGCCAGGGCACGATATCTGGCGATCACCGGCGGCGGCGGCTTCCTGTTGTATCTGCAAATGCATGAAACCCCAACGGATCTCCGCACGGTACTGCGCGACTATTTGCGCGACATGATACTGCCCGCCCTCGAGGTGTACACCGAGGGACTCATGGTCGACCGCACCATGTACGACGCATTCCTGGCCGCAGATGATCAAGGAGAATCTCATGTCGGTTGACAATGTCGCGCCCATCGAAATCCGCGATCTGGTCAAGAACTTCGGTGCGGTGCGGGCGCTGGACGGTCTCGACCTCACGGTGCGCGCAGGAGAAGTGCACGGCTTCCTCGGACCGAACGGCGCTGGGAAGTCCACCACCATCCGCATCCTGTTAGGTCTGGTGAAGGCCGACAGCGGAACCGTGCGGTTGCTGGGCGGTGACCCGTGGACCGACGCCGTCGATCTGCACCGCAAAATCGCTTACGTGCCAGGAGATGTCACGTTGTGGCCCGCGTTGACCGGCGGCGAGACCATCGACCTGCTGGCCCGCATGCGCGGCGGCATCGATGAGAAATGTCGCACCGAACTGATCGAGCGCTTCGATCTCGACCCACACAAGATGGCGCGCACCTACTCCAAGGGCAACCGCCAAAAGGTCTCCCTGATTTCGGCCTTCTCATCACGAGCTTCGCTGCTGCTATTGGATGAGCCCAGCAGCGGCCTGGACCCCTTGATGGAAAACGTGTTTCAGCAGTGTGTCGGCGAGGCACGCAACCGCGGTGCGACGGTCTTGCTGTCCAGTCACATCCTGGCTGAAACGGAGACGCTGTGTGAAAGGGTGACCATCATCCGGGCCGGTAAGACCGTCGAGAGCGGGTCGCTGGAGTCCATGCGCCATCTCAGCCGCACCTCGATCAAGGCCGAAATAGCCAGTGATCCAGGAGATCTCACCCGGATAAAAGGGGTCGAGGACGTCAGCATCGAGGGCAACACAGTGCGTGCCCAGGTCGACGGCGAAGGCCTCGGAGAACTCATCCGGGCGCTCGGCAATGCCGGCGTACTGAGCCTCGTCAGCCAGCCGCCGACGCTTGAGGAGCTCTTCCTGCGGCACTACGGCACGGCGAGCACCGAGGCCCAGCGCGGAAGCAGCAAAAAGAGGGTCTCAGCCTCATGAGCAGCGCAACACTGGACCGGCCAGGCCCCCCGGCACACCCTGCACCGCACCGCAGTTCGAACTTCTCGGGAACATTGGCAACGCTACAACTTTATTTGCGCCGCGACCGGGTCTCGTTGCCACTGTGGGTGCTGCTGCTGTCGCTGCCGTTGGCCACGGTGTACGTCGGCAGCGTCGAAAAGGTCTACCCCACCCAGGCCGCCCGCGCCGGATTCGCGGTTTCCATCACGGCCAGCCCGGCCCAGCGTGCGCTTTACGGGCAGATCTACAACGACAGCCTTGGGGCGGTTGGCATCTGGAAGGCTGGGATGTTCCACTTGTTGATCGCGGTTGCCGTCATCCTCACGGTGATCCGGCACACCCGCGCTGACGAGGAGACCGGCCGGACCGAGCTACTGGACTCGACCGCGGTCGGTCGGTATGCCAGCCTCAGCGCGGCGCTGATGTTGTCGTTCGGCGCCTCGATTGCAACCGGCGTGATCGGTGCGGCCGGGTTGCTCACCACCGATGTCCCGCCCGGTGGGTCGCTCGCCTTCGGGGCAGCGCTCGCCGGGTCCGGCCTGGTGTTCACCGCTGTTGCCGCGGTGGCCGCGCAGTTGTCGACGAGCGCGCGGTTCGCCCGCGGCGCGGCGTTCGCCGTTCTGGCGATCGCGTTCGCGCTGCGTGCCGTCGGGGATGCCGGTGATGGCGCGCTGACATGGCTCTCGCCGCTGGGGTGGTCATTGCAGGTCAGGCCGTACGCGGGTGATCACTGGTGGGTGTTGCTGCTGCATCTGGCGACGGCGGCCGCGCTCACCCTGGTGGCGTATCAACTGCTCGCCGGCCGCGATGTCGGCGCCGGACTCTTCGCCGAACGCGCCGGTCCCGGCACCGCGGCGCCGACGCTGGGCAACGTCTTCGGGCTGGCATGGCGGTTGGACCGCGGCGCACTGCTGCTGTGGACCGTGGGCCTGTGCCTGTATGGCCTGTTGATGGGCAGTGTGGTGCACGGCATCGGCGACGAGTTGGGCGACGGCACTGTGGCGCGTGACATCGTCGCGCGGATGGGCGGCACCAGCGCCTTGGAGGAGGCCTTCATCGCGGTGGCGTTCACCATGTTGGGCATCGCGGCCGCCGCATTCGCCATATCACTCACCTTGCGGCTACATCAGGAAGAATCCGGCCAGCGAGCCGAACCGACCCTGGCCGGTGCGGTGTCGCGAACTGCTTGGCTGGCAAGCCATCTCGTCGCTGCGTTCGTCGGGTCCGCAGTGGCGATGCTGGTCGGCGGATTGGCAGGCGGGCTCGTCTACGGTATCGCCGCCGGCGACGTCGGCGGCAAGTTGGCTCTCGTTGTTGCGAGCGCGGCAGTACAGCTGCCCGCCGTCTGGCTGCTGTCGGCCGTGACGGTCGGATTATTCGGTATTGCACCGCGGTTCACGCCCGTGGCGTGGGGCGTGCTGGTCGGATTCATTGCCTTGTACCTGATCGGCAATTTGGCCGGATTCTCACAGTGGCTGCTTGACCTGGAACCTTTCGCGCACATTCCGCGCGTCGGTAGCGACTTCACTGGCGTGCCGCTGCTGTGGCTGCTGGGCATCGATGCCGCGCTGATCATGTTGGGAGCAACGGCTTTTCGACGGCGTGATCTGCGTTGCTAGGAGGATAGGTGAGAACAACTCTTCGCGCAGTGGGATTCAGCGCTGTTGGACTGGTCGTGTTCGGCTTGATGCTGTTTTTGCCGGCATGGACATTCGACTACTGGCAAGCATGGGTCTTTCTGGCGGTGTTCACCCTGTCCACCTGGCTTCCCAGCATTTACTTGATGCGTACTAACCCGGCTGCGCTGCAGCGGCGTATGCATGTGGGGCCGAAGGCGGAAACCAGGCCGGTGGAGAAGGTTGTCATCGTCGGCTCATTCTTGTCGCTGGCAGCGATGACCGTGGTGAGCGTCCTCGGCCATCGCTTTGGCTGGTCGCCGGTGCCGGCGATGATCTCGTGGGTGGGCGACGGTCTGGTGGCGATCGGACTCGGTGTGGCCATGCTGGTGGTCGTTCAGAACAGTTACGCCGCAGCGACCGTCACTGTCGAGGCGGGACAGCGGCTGGTCACCACGGGTCTGTACGGGTTGGTGCGGCACCCGATGTACACCGGAAACGTCATCATGATGGTGGGTATCCCGCTCGCGCTCGGCTCGTACTGGGGGCTTCTCCTTGTCGTACCCGGCCTGGTGGGACTGGTCTTTCGTATCTTCGACGAGGAAAAACTGCTCGAGCAAGAGCTCGACGGGTACCGCGAGTACGCGCAGCGGGTGCGCTATCGGTTGGTGCCGCATGTCTGGTAGCGCCCGAGCCCGCCCGCCTAGGATATCGGCGTGGCCCGAAATCCGGCACCTATCCTGGACCAGCCGTGGCGACGTCCCGGCGCTCTCCGGTATGCGCTAGGCCGGATTCGCGGCGTCGCCAAACCCCCGGTCACCGTCACCGATCCACCGGCCGACATCGTCATCGAACGTGACATCGGCGTCCCAACTCGCGACGGAACGGTGTTGCAAATCAACGTCTTCCGCAAGACAGACGTTGTGGCCCGGCCGGTCATCCTGAGCATCCATCCCTACGGCAAGGACAATCTGCCGAGCCGGCGGGGCAAGAAGTGGACGTTCTCGCCGCAGTATCGCGCGTTACGTCAGCCGCAACCGGTGACTTTCTCGGCGCTGACCGGTTGGGAAGCACCGGATCCGGGGTGGTGGACAGCGCAAGGCTTCACTGTGGTGAATGCCGACTCGCGCGGCTGCGGCCATTCCGACGGCACCGGCAAGCTGCTGTCACGCCAGGAGGCCGAGGACACCTATGACCTCGTGCAGTGGATCGCCGACCAGCCGTGGAGTGACGGCCGGGTCGTCATGCTCGGAGTGTCCTACCTGGCCATCAGCCAGTATGCCGTCGCGGCCCTGCAGCCGCCGGCGCTGCGGGCGATCTGTCCGTGGGAAGGCTTCACCGACGCCTATCGCGACCTCATGTGTCCGGGCGGAATTCGAGAGACCGGCTTCTCCCGGTTGTGGTCACGGAATGTGTATAGAACGACCCGGCAGACCTACGCCCTCGGGCAGATGCAAGACGACCACCCGCTGCGCGACGACTTCTGGCGCTCGCTGGTGCCCGACCTGTCGGCGATTAAGGTTCCCATGCTGGTCTGCGGCAGCTTCTCGGACAACAACCTGCACAGCCGCGGTTCGATCCGGGCATTCACGCACGGCGGCTCCAGTCACGCCCGCCTCTACACCCATCGGGGCGGCAAATGGGCGACCTTCTACTCCGAAGCCGCGAGGGCCGAACAGCTCACGTTCTTCCGCAGCGTGCTGGACGGCGCACCCGGAACCCGCAGCGTTCGCCTCGAGGTGCGCGAGGATGGCGACACCATCACCGCGGTGCGCGAAGAAACTGAATGGCCGCTCGCCCGAACACGCTGGCGGGCAATGTATCTGGCCGCCAGCGGGGAGTTGGCGGCTGAACGGCCACCGGACGACGGTAGCATCACGTTCGAAACCCATTCTCGTGCAGCCTCATTCAGCTGGACGGTGCCCACCGATATCGAGTTGACCGGTCCGATGGTTGCGCGGTTATGGGTCGAACTGGACGGCTGTGACGACGCGAACCTCTTCGTCGGCGTGGAGAAGTGGCGCGGCGGACGATTCGTCGGATTCGAGGGGTCGTACGGGTACGGCCGCGACCGGGTGACCACCGGCTGGCAGCGCGTCTCGCTGCGCGCCCTCGACGCCGAGCTTTCACAGCCATGGGAGCCGGTCGCGGCATGCATCGAGCCGCAGCCGGTCTCCGCCGGTGAGGTGGCCGCGGTCGATGTTGCGCTGGGCCCATCGGCGACGTTGTTCCGCGCCGGCGAGCAGCTGCGGCTGGTGGTCAGTGGGCGCTGGCTGTGTCCGCGAAACCCACTGATCGGCCAGTTCCCCGCGGCCTACGCCAACTCGCCGCGCGGTCGCGTGACCCTGCACTGGGGGCCGCGTTACGACGCGCATCTGCTGGTCCCAGAGATCCCGTAATAGTCGCGAGCAGACGCAAAATCCCCCCTTCCACTACAAAACGGCCGATTTTGCGACTGCTCGCGGGGAGACCCAGCTAGATCCAGACGCCTTTGCCCACCGCGACCACGCCGCCGGCGCTGATCGCGAAGCGCTCCCGGTCCTTCTCCAGATCCACTCCGACCATCTCGCCGGGCCCGACAACGACGTTCTTGTCCAGGATCGCGTGGCGCACCACCGCGCCACGGCCGACCCGGGCGCCCGGCATGATCACACTGCCCTCCACGATCGCGCCGTCGTCGACCACGACGTTCGACGACAGCACCGAGTTGCGCACCGAGGCCGCCGAGATGATGCTGCCGGCGCCCACCACCGACTCCTGCGCGGAGCCACCGTTGACGAACTTCGCCGGTGCCAGGTTCTCCGACTCGCCGCGAATCGGCCAGCGCTTGTTGTACAAGTTGAACACCGGATGCACCGATACCAGGTCCATGTGCGCGTCGTAGAACGCGTCTAAGGTCCCAACGTCACGCCAATATGCCCGATCGCGATCGGTGGCTCCGGGTACCTCGTTGTCGTTGAAGTCGTACACCGCGGCCATCCCGTCGGCCACCAATCGCGGGATGATGTCACCGCCCATGTCGTGGTCCGAGTGGTCGTCATCGGCGTCGGCGCGAATTGCGTCGATGAGCACCTTGGTGGTGAAGATGTAGTTGCCCATGGAAACGAACGTCGAATCGGGGTCGCTCAGAGTTCCCGGCGGATCCAGCGGCTTCTCGACGAAGTCGCGGATGCGGCCCGACTCCTCGGCGTCAATGCAGCCGAACGCGGTGGCCTCAATGCGCGGAACCCGGATGCCGGCCACAGTTGCGCCCGCCCCGCTGTCGATGTGGAACCGGACCATCTGCTCGGGGTCCATCCGGTACACGTGATCGGCACCGAAAACCACTATGTAGTCGGGGTCTTCGTCGTAGATCAGATTGAGTGATTGATAGATCGCGTCGGCGGAGCCGGTGTACCAGCGCGGGCCGAGGCGCTGCTGCGCCGGCACCGGGGTGATGTACTCACCGGCCAGGCCGGATAACCGCCAGTTCTGCGAAATGTGACGGTCCAGTGAATGCGACTTGTACTGGGTGAGAACGCAGATCCTCAAATACCGGGCGTTGACGAGGTTGGACAGCACGAAGTCGATAAGCCGATAGGCGCCGCCGAAGGGAACCGCGGGTTTGGCCCGGTCCGCAGTCAGCGGATACAGCCGCTTGCCCTCACCGCCGGCCAGGACGATGCCCAGCACGTGTGGCGCTTCCCTCATGGTTTCAAACCTATCGGCCGCCGCGAACCGCTGCCAGGGGGAACGCATTATTGGCAGCGTTCTGTAGGGCTGTCCGTCAAGGTATTTGGCTCCGCAGTCGGGCGGATCACCGCAACTTATTGGCCAGCCCGACTCGCGGGCTGCATCGTCGCCGCACTACCGTGCGGGTATGCGGGTGGCGATGATGACTCGGGAGTACCCACCTGACGTCTATGGCGGAGCCGGAGTCCACGTCACCGAACTGGTCGCCCAACTGCGCCGACGGTGCGCAGTGGACGTGCACTGCATGGGCGAGCCGCGCCCGGGCGCCTTCGCCCATCAGCCAGATCCGCGGCTGCGGGGTGCCAACGTGTCGCTGTCTACGCTGTCGTCGGACCTGATGATGGCCAATAGCGTGTCGGCGGCCACCGTCGTGCATTCACACACCTGGTACACCGGCCTGGCCGGGCACCTGGCCGCGTTGCTCTACGACATCCCTCATGTGCTGACCGCGCATTCGCTCGAACCGCTGCGGCCGTGGAAAGCAGAACAGCTCGGCGGCGGCTACCGGGTCTCGACGTGGGTGGAGCACACCGCGATACTGGCCGCCCATGCCATCATCGCGGTCAGCTCCGCTATGCGCGAAGACGTTCTGCGGGTTTACCCGGCACTGGATCCAAGCCTGGTGCATGTCATCCACAACGGGATCGACACCGATGTCTGGTATCCCGCCGGGCCAGTGCCAAGCGGGTCTGTGCTGGCCGAACTCGGCGTCGATCCCAGCCGGCCCATCGTGGCGTTCGTCGGGCGGATCACCCGGCAGAAGGGCGTCGCCCACCTGGTGGCGGCCGCGCACCAGTTCAGCCCCGACGCGCAGTTGGTGCTATGCGCCGGGGCTCCCGACACCCCGGAGATCGCCGAGGAGGTTGGGACCGCGGTCGCGGGACTGGCCCGCAGTCGCACGGGAGTGTTCTGGATCCGGGAAATGCTTCCCATCGGGGAGCTACGCGAAATACTCTCGGCGGCAACTGTTTTTGTATGCCCGTCGGTGTACGAGCCATTGGGTATCGTGAACCTGGAGGCGATGGCCTGCGCGACCGCGGTGGTGGCATCCGACGTCGGTGGGATACCGGAAGTGGTCGCCGACGGGATTACCGGGTCATTGGTGCATTACGACGCCGACGATGCCGGCGGCTACCAGGCCAGATTGGCCGAGGCGGTCAATGAACTCGTCGCCGACCCCGAAAAAGCGAAGCGCTACGGCCAGGCCGGACGCCGGCGCTGCATCGCGGAATTCTCCTGGGACTACGTCGCCGAGCAAACGCTGGACATCTATCGAAAGGTGTGTGCGTAGCGCCGTTCGGCAGGACTTAGCCGGTCCTAGCTGGTAACGCTCTTGAGTTCGTCGCCCAGGGCGGCGGCTTCGTCGGGCGTCAGCTCGACGACAAGTCGACCGCCTCCCTCGAGTGGTACTCGCATCACGATGCCGCGCCCCTCCTTGGTCGCTTCCAGAGGACCGTCTCCGGTCCGGGGCTTCATCGCCGCCATCGAGTGCTCCCTCCAGGTTCGAGCTGGCCCGCCCTCGCGGACCTGGTCGGCACCGGGCATGCCCCTCCAGCGAACTTCCAGCCATCCCCGGCACCGAACTGCCAAATCACTCCCCTATTGTTCCCTATCCAGGTCACCCATGGCACCAAGACCCGCATCTGGGTGATCACCGGCTTCTGGTTGGCACCCAGCAACCGCGAATATGGTCGTCGACCATCCCGGTCGCCTGCATCAGCGCGTAGGCGGTGGTTGGCCCGACGAAGCGAAACCCGCGCCGTCGAAGTTCACGTGCCATGGCCTTCGATTCGTCGGTGGCCGAAGGGATCTCGGATCCATCGGCCGGACGAGGCCGAGGTGACGGCGCAAATGACCACAGCAGCTCCGACAGGTCCTGAGGAGTTCCCAGGTCAGCGGCGGCGCGGGCGTTGGCGATCGTCGCCTCGATCTTGGCCCGGTTGCGGACGATTCCCTGGTCCGCCATCAGCCGCTGCACGTCGGCGCCGGTGTAGCCGGCGACCTTCTCGATGTCGAACCCGGAGAAGGCCCGCCGGAAATTCTCCCGTTTGCGCAGGATGATCAGCCACGACAGGCCGCTCTGAAAGGCCTCCAGGCTCACCCGCTCGAACAACGCCACCCCGCCGTGCAACGGACGGCCCCACTCTTGGTCGTGGTAACTGCGGTACAGCTCGCAGTCGGGTCCGGGCCGCAGATCCGCCCAGCCGCAGCGAACCAGCCCATCGTCGCTCACGTCAGATCCTGATGCTCCCCGCCGTCCTCCGCATTCGGGGAGCCGGCGCGGTCGGGCTCGGCGCCGGTCTGGGCGGCTGACGCACCGTGGACCGCCGCCAGCTGGCCCCGTAACGCCTCAAGCTCACGGGCGAGCCGGTCCAGCACCCAGTCCACCTCGCTGGTCTTGTATCCGCGCAACACCTGGGTGAACTTGACGGCGTCGACATCGGCGCCGGTGACACCGTAGGCAGGGAGCACTGTCGCTGTCGTCCCCCGCGGCAGGGGCGGCAGCTGCTCACCCCGACCGAACAACAGGCTTGCCGCGCCGAACAGCACGATCGCCACCAGCACCAGCACGGCCAGGTACAGCAACACCAACGCCACGTGTCGATATTGCCCTATACCGCCGACGCCTCGGGGATCAGCGTGGCCTCAGCACATTCATCGGCGGCCGGTCCGCCAGCGACACCGGCCAGGTGTGCTGGGTGTAGCCATAACCGTCGGGGTCGTCGGCGAAGAACTGGGTCAGCCCAACGCCGGAGTCGGGGATCCCGCAACGCGAGAGCAGGGTCGCGATGACCTGGCGGCTCATCGCGCCCAGCTCGGCCAGCGGGCGGTTACGGTGCGCACGCACGCCCAGATTGACCTGCGCGATCGCTGCTAAGCCCAATCGGTCGAAGGTGTCCACCAACAAGCCGATCTCCACGCCGTAGCCCGGGGCGAACGGCAGCGATGTCAGCAGGTCGCGGGTGGCCGCGTACTCACCACCCAACGGCTGCAGCAGACAGCCCAGCTCGGGCCGCAGCGCCGCGAGCAGCGGCCGGGCCACCAGCTCAGTGACCCGCCCGCCACCGGTGGCACCGGCGCCGCCATCGACGTCGCCGACGTTCAGGGGCCGTCGGTAAAAGCTTTTGACCAGGTGGATGCCGTCGCCGGTGAGCAGCGGGCCGACCAGCCACGGCACGAACATCGGGTGCGGATTGATCAGGTCGGAGTCGACGAACACCACGATGTCGCCGCTGGTCGCCGCGAGCGAGCGCCACAGCGCCTCCCCTTTGCCGGGCCGTGTCGGCACCTCGGGCAATGCCTGTTCGCGGCTGACCACGCGGGCGCCGGCGGCGACGGCACGGATGTCGGTGTCGTCGGTCGAGCCGGAGTCCAGCACGATCAGCTCGTCGACCAGTCCATCGACCAGCGGTGAGATGCTTTCGATCACCGATCCGATGGTTTCTTCCTCGTTGAGGGCCGGCAGCACCACCGAGATGGTCCGCCCGGCCTTAGCCGCTTCCAGTTCGGCGATGGTCCAGCTCGGACGGTTCCAGCTGCGGTTGGACAGCCAGGTGTCGCCGGGCCGGGCGGCGAGCACCCCGTCGGTGGTGAGGTCGCCGGCAACCAGCTCCGATGCTGTCATGCGAGCCCCCTCACCGTGCGCGTCGGCGGGCGGGTGCCCTGAATCGAGGCCACCATCTCCAGGACCCGCCGGGTGGCGGCGACCTGGTGCACCCGAAACATTCGCGCGCCGGCGGCCGCCGCCAGCGCGGTGGCCGCCAACGTTCCCTCCAGCCGCTCGGTCAATTCCACACCCAGAGTCTCCCCGACGAAGTCCTTGTTACTCAAAGCCATGAGCACCGGCCATCCGGTGTTAACAAGATCGCTCACGTGGCGCAACAGCAGCAGCCCGTGGAAGGTGTTCTTGCCGAAGTCGTGGGCCGGGTCGATCAGCACCCGGTCGCGGGCTACTCCGCACGCGACTGCTCGCTCGGCGGCGGCGGTGACCTGACGGATGACGTCGTCGACCACCCCGCGCAGGGTGGTTCCGTAGTTCACCCGGAAAGGGCGCGTGCGCGGCACCGCGCCGCCGGTGTGCGAACACACCAGGCCCGCGCCGAACGCCGCGGCCACCTCAGGCAGGGCTGGGTCAATGCCACCCCAGGTGTCGTTGATCAGGTCCGCTCCCGCCGCGCAGGCCACTTTGGCCACCCCTGAGCGCCAGGTGTCGACGCTGATCAGCTGGTCCGGGTAGGCGCCGCGCAGCCATTCGATGAATGGCACCAGGCGGGAGATCTCGGTATCCGCATCGACGGTTTGGCCGGGGCCGGCCTTGACGCCGCCCACGTCGATGACATCGGCGCCTTCAGCGACGGCGCGGTGCGCGGCAGCCCTGGCAGCCTCGTCGCTGAAGGTGGCACCCTTGTCATAAAACGAGTCCGGGGTGCGGTTGACGATCGCCATGATCAACGGGCGATCGCCTGCGACCGGGCGGCCGCACAGAGTTGACTGCACACGTCTATGGTGCCTGGTCACCGGTTGCGGCGCGGCCCGGGGATCGAGACTGGGCCCAGCCCTCAGCCCCGCGGTCGCTTACCGGCTCGAACCAATTGGCCGGCGCGTTCCCCCGGGGCCTTCAGCCCCGCGGTCGCTTACCGGCCGCCACCTCGTCGGGGTATTCGTCGTAGTACGGCAGGTAGCCCTCGTCGCGGCCGGCCAGTACGTACAGCGGGTCCTTCACATCCGGACCGTAGGCCTGCTCGCGCAACTCCACCTTGCGGCTCTTGAACGTCGTCGTGGCCGCTATCGACTCGACCACCCGAACGAACAACGGCAGTGCGTAGGCGGGGAGTTGGTCATAGACCGCGCGCGCCAGGGAGCGGCCGTCGAACTCGGCTCCGGCGCGCAGCTTGATGGCGGCCATCCCGGCGCGCCCGCCGGTGTGTGGAATCTCGACGCCGAAGACCGTGCATTCCTCGACGGACTCTCCGGACGCCAGTGCCGCTTCGACCTGTGTGGTGGCGACGTTTTCACCTTTCCAGCGGAAGGTGTCCCCGAGCCGGTCGACGAACGCGGCGTGACCCATGCCCTGCGGGCTCATCACGTCGCCCGAATTGAACCAGCAGTCGCCCTCCCGGAAAGCGTTGCGCACCAGCTTTTTCTCACTCGACGCTTTATCGGTGTAGCCATCGAACGGCTGCATCCGGTTGACCGGACTGAGCAATAAGCCGGGCTCACCGGCGGGTACCCGGCGCACCCGTCCGCTCTCGTCGCGCAGCGGGGTTCCGGTGTCGGGGTCGTATTCGACGTAGGCCAGTGGCGTCGGCGAGATCCCGGTGGTCCTGGGCACATTGAAGACGTTGATGAAGGCGGCGTTGCCTTCGCTGGATGCGTAGAACTCGCACACCCGCGCGATGCCGAACCGTCTGGTGAAGTCGCCCCAGATCTCCGGCCGCAGCCCGTTGCCGGCGATCAAACGCACCCTGTGTGCGCGATCGGTCGGCTTGGCCGGCTGGTTGAGTAGATAGCGGCAGATCTCGCCGATGTAGATGAACGCGGTGGCCTCGCTGGCGATCACCTCGTCCCAGAACCGTGATGCCGAGAACGACGTACCCAGTGCGAGTGTGGCCCCGGACGTGATCACCGACGACACCGCGACCGTCAGCGCGTTGTTGTGGTACAGCGGGAGGCAGCTGTAGAGCGTGTCGGAGCTCTTCAGCCGCAATCCCAGCCCGCCGAACGCCGCCAGGGCCCGCAGCCACCGGTGGTGCGTCATCACGCTGGCCTTGGGGAATCCCGTTGTGCCGGAGGTGAAGATGTAGAACGCGGTGTCCTTGGCCTGCACCGCCGATGCCGACGCCGGGTTGGTGGCCGGAGTGCTCACCGCGAATCGCTCCAGGTCCTCGACCGTGAGCACCTCGGTGTCACCCGGGCTGCCGCACTCGGCTACGGCGCTGACCAGGTCAGTCTCCGCGATCAACACCCTGGCTTTCAGCAGGTCCAGGCTGTGCGCCAGCACCTCGCCGCGCTGGTGGTAGTTGAGCATGCCGGCAATGGCGCCACACTTGACCGCCGCAAGCATTGCCAGCACCGCATTGGGCGAGTTGCGCAGCATGATCCCGACGACGTCGCCGTTGCCGACCCCGTGCGCGGCCAGCACCGCGGCGTACCTGTTGACCGCCGCGTTGGCGTCCCGGTAGGTCAGTTCCTGGTCGCCGAACCTCAGAAAAATCCGGTCGCCGTAGCGGGCGGCCCGTTCCTGGAACACCGTGCCGATCGATTTCTTCGAGGTCGGTCGGGCCAGCAACCCGGTCAGCGCTCCGCGCACGATCACCGGCATGTCGGCCAGGACGCCCGGCACCCGAGACGCGATATCGGTCAGGCTGACCGCACTGCGTCCTCCCCCGTCGTGATCGGCCACGTGATCCCTCGATTCCGTCGAAAAGTCAAGCTCGGCGGCCAGCCTAATAGGGGTGCGAGGTTTGCCGGCGACTCAGGCGGGTGCGCACGCCCCCACTGCGGCGCTCACCTTGTCGACCAGCACCAACCGGTCCATCGCGGTCTGCGAGATGTAACCGTTGTCGACCAGTCCGCACAACCAGACCCACAGGCCTTCGTAATGCCCTAAGGGGTCCAGCATCACGATGGGTTTGCGGTGTAAACCGAGATAGCCCGCGGTCCATGCGTCAAGCAACTCGTCCAACGTGCCGACGCCGCCCGGGAGCACGATGAACGCATCGGCGTGGTCTTCCATGATCTGCTTGCGGTCGCGCATGGTCTCGCTGACGATCAGCTCGTCGGCTGCTGTGTCAGCGATCTCGCGGCGCATCAGAATTCGCGGGATGACGCCGACGGTCCGGGCACCGCGGGCCCGTGCCGCGCTTGCCACCGCACCCATTGCCGAAACTGCGCCGCCACCCCACACCAGGGTCCAGCCGCGCTCGGCAATCGCCTCGCCGAGTTCGGCGGCGAGCTCCAGCAACTCGGGATGCGCCGGGCCCGACGCGCAGTACACGCACACCGCCCATTCGCTTGACGAATCGGGTTCCGGGCGCATATCCGCCAAAGGTAGACCAATCCCGCTGGACCCGTCATATCTCGGACTTCCACCTGCCGCCGGGTCGCACGCAATAAAATCCGGCGGTGCCGATTCGATGGAGCGTCCCCCAACACGCGACGGCATTGGAGCAACTCAGCGTTGCCCTGGGTGACGTGCCGCGGCCGGGCGGGGCTGAATTGCCCGGCTCCACCTCGGGCCGCAATCGGCCCGCATCGTCACCGGGCGGCGCGGTCGTCCTCGGACCCGACGGCGTCGGTAAGTCCACGTTGGCCCGATTGGCCGCCGAACGCTTCGGCCGCCGGCACCCGGGCACGCTCACCCGCTGGGTCACCGGCACCCCGACCGAACGTCTGGTCCCGTTCGGGGCCTTCAGCCATCTGGTGGAAATCGCAGACATCGGGAAGCCGGCTGCGCTGTTGCGGGCAGCGCGGGCATCGCTGGGCGGTGACGATCTGCTGCTCGTCGTCGACGACGCCCACCACCTCGACATCCTGTCTGCCACGCTGGTGTACCAGTTGGCGCTGGCCGGCGCGGCCCGCATGATCGTCACCGCCCGCGGCCCGGATTGTGGGGCAGCGCCCGAGGCCATCGCAGCGCTGTGGGCCGACGGTCTGCTCGCCCGGATCGACATCGAGCCGCCCGGCGGGACGACCACGCCGGCCGAGGTCGATGCCTTGATCGCCGAATTGCCTGCGGCGGTGCGATCGGTGCTGGACTATCTCGCCGTCGAAGAGCCGCTGTCGTTCGCCGATCTGACCGTCCTCGCCGGGGACGCCGCGGTACGGGAGGCGGAGGAATGGGGTGCGGCGGAGACGCGGATCCGCGGCCGGGGCGGCGACGACCCGGTGGTCTACACGGCCCACCCGCTATTCGCCGAACGAACTCGGGTCGCGCTCGGTGACGACGGCGCGCGACGACGCCGCACCGAGTTGGTGGAGCTGCTGTCGCAGCATCCGTCGGACCACCTCAGCGACCGGCTGCGGCTGGCGTCCCTCGCGGTGGACAGCGACGCTGCGCAGCCGGTGGCCGATGTCTTGGACGCGGCGCAGCAGGCGCTGCGGCTGGGCGACCTCACCCTTGGCGAACGACTGGCCCGCGGGGCGCTGGAGCGCTCCGGCGGCATGGCCGCGCGGCTGTCACTGGCACATGCGCTGGCCTGGCAGGGGCGCGGCCGCGAGGCCGACGCGGTGCTGGCCGCGGTCGACTCGGCCGCGTTGTCCGAGCCGGACCTGATGGCCTGGGCGCTGTTGCGGGCGGCCAATCAATTCTGGATGCTCAGCGAACCGGAACGGGCCACCGCATTCCTGCAGACGATCCGCAATCGGATCACCGATGCCGGCGCGCATACCACTCTCGACGCGCTGAGCGCCACCTTTGCCATGAACGCGGGCAATGTCGGACACGCCGTCCAAATGGGTCGCACGGTGCTGGCATCACCGTCGGCCGACGACCAGGCGGTGGCCTGGGCGGCCAGTGCTGCCGCGTTGTGTTCGGCCCGGCAGGGCCGTTTCGACGACGTCGAGCCGCTGGCGCAGCGCGCTTTCGCCGCCGAGCATCCGGGGCTACTGCGTTTCACGATCGGGCTGGGCCAGACCACCGCACTGTTGATGACGGGTCGGCTCGACGCGGCGCGCGAACTCGCTCAGCAATACACCGACTTCGCCGAACTGCAGCAGCCCGGCCGCGCGATCGGCGACGTGCTGCTGGCGCACGTGCTGATCGCCGATGGCGAATTCGGCCAAGCGGCGGGGCTTCTCGGCCCGGCGGCCGCCACCCTGGAGCGCACCGGCTACTCGTGGGGGCCGCTGTCGCTGATGCTGCTGGCCACCGCGCTGGCCCAGCAACCAGACACCGCTGCTGCGGCAAAAGCGTTGAGCAGAGCCGAATCTCGACACGGAACCAAGTCGGCGCTGTTCGCCCCGGAGCTCGGCGTGGCGCGGGCATGGCGGCTGGCCTCGATGCGCGACTGGCATGGCGCGGTGACCGCCGCCCGTGATGCCGCTCGCATGGCCGAGCGCGGCGGGCAGCCGGCCGTGGCGCTCCGCGCCTGGCATGAGGCCGTCCGGCTCGGCGACACTCGTGCCGGCGATCCGCTGGCCCGGCTCTGCCGTGAGATCGACTGCGTCGCAGGCAGAATCGCTCTCGCTCATGCGCAGGCACTGGCAGCCGGGGACGACGCGGCGCTGCGGGCGGTCTCCGACGACCTGGCGGCGGTCGGGATGCGGGCGGCGGCCGCAGACGCCGCCGCGCAGGCCCGGCGATGCGGAGGATAGCCGCAATTAGCCGCCCAGGTATCTGCGCAGCATCCTCGCCGCGGCGGTGATGTTGCCGACCGGCACCCGTTCGTCGCGCCGGTGCGCCAGGTTGGGGTCGCCGGGCCCGAAATTGACCGCCGGGATACCCAGGGCGGCGAACCGCGAGACATCCGTCCAGCCGTATTTCGCCCGCACCTGTCCGCCGGCCGCCTCGACCAGGGCCTCGGCGGCAGGGGCGGACAATCCGGGCAACGCGCCCGCCGCGGCGTCGGTCTGCTCGATCTGCACGTCGAGACCATCGAACACGTCATGCACATGTTGCAGCGCAGCGGGCACCGACCGGTCAGGGGCAAAACGGAAGTTGACCGTCACGGAAGCCGCGTCGGGAATCACATTGCCGGCCACACCACCGTCGACGCGCACGGCCGACAAACCCTCGCGGTAGGTACAACCGTCGATGTCGACGGTGCGTGCGGTGTATCCGGCCAACCGGTCCAGGACAGCGCCCAGTTTGTGAATTGCGTTGTCGCCCAACCAGGGTCGCGCTGAATGGGCACGCGTCCCGGTGGCGCTGATCACCACGCGCAGCGTGCCCTGACAGCCGGCCTCGATATAGCCGGCGGTGGGCTCGCCCAAGATGGCCACGTCGGCGGACAACCAATCCGGCAGCTCGCGCTCGATGCGGCCCAAACCGTTCGCCGCCGCCTCGATTTCCTCGCAGTCGTAGAACACCAGCGTCAGGTCGTGGACCGGCTCGGCCACGGTCGCGGCCACATGGAGAAAGACCGCGTCACCGGATTTCATGTCCGCGGCGCCGCACCCGTACAGCTCGCCGTTCTCGCGACGGCTGGGCAGATTTCCGGCCACCGGGACGGTGTCCAGGTGTCCGGCCAGTAGTACCCGCGACGGCCGCTGGTGGTGAGTACGCGCCAGCACGGCGTTGCCGTTGCGGATGATCTCAAAGCCGGACGTCTGGGCACGCAACGCGTTTTCCACCTCGTCGGCCAGGCACGCTTCGTGTCTTGATTCGCTCGGAATGTCGACCAAGGCCGCGGTCAGCTCGATCGGATCCCCGCGCAAGTCCAGCACGCATCCAAGGGTAATGGGTCGCCCCGGTGGGCGAGCAGGCGCAGAATCGCCCGCTCGGCCGCTCCGGGATGCGATTCTGCGTCTTCTCGGCGCAGGAAGTAACCTGTCCGCCGTGACTGGAGCTGCAGGTATCGGGCTGGCGACGCTGGCCTCCGACGGATCGATTCTCGACGCCTGGTTTCCTGCACCGGAACTGACCGAATCAGGCACCAGCGCTACGTCGCGACTCGCTCCGTCCGAGGTTCCCCCGGAACTGGCCGCGCTGATCGGCCGAGACGACGACCGCGGCACCGAGACCATCGCCGTGCGCACGGTAATCGGCTCGCTGGACGATGTCGCCGCCGACGCTTACGACGCCTACCTGCGGTTACATCTGTTGTCACACCGGCTGGTGGCGCCGCACGGGCTGAACGCCGGCGGCTTGTTCGGGGTATTGACAAATGTGGTCTGGACTAATCGCGGACCTTGCGCAGTCGAGGGGTTTGAGGCAGTCCGGGCGCGGCTGCGCCGCCATGGACCGGTGACTGTCTACGGTGTCGACAAGTTTCCGCGGATGGTCGACTACGTGCTGCCGACCGGGGTGCGCATCGCCGACGCCGACCGGGTGCGGCTTGGTGCCCACCTGGCGCCCGGCACCACGGTGATGCACGAGGGCTTCGTCAACTACAACGCCGGCACCCTGGGCGCATCAATGGTGGAGGGCCGTATCTCAGCGGGCGTGGTGGTCGGCGACGGATCCGATATCGGCGGCGGCGCATCCATCATGGGCACGTTGTCCGGCGGTGGGACGGAAGTGATTTCGATAGGGAAACGGTGTCTGCTCGGCGCCAACGCGGGGTTGGGTATCTCGCTCGGCGACGACTGCGTCATCGAAGCCGGCCTGTACGTCACCGCGGGCACCAAGGTCACCATGCCCGACGGCACCGCAGTCAAAGCTCGTGAACTCTCCGGTGCTAATAACGTGCTGTTCCGGCGCAATTCGGTCACCGGAGCCGTCGAGGTGGTGGCCCGCGACGGTCAGGGCATCGCCCTCAACACCGAGCTGCACGCCAACTGAAGCCAGGCGGCGTTTGAGGCAGTGCCGCGGGTCACCCCGGCGGCCTCGCCGACGATCCGGCGGCGCTACCGACATCGCCGGGTGGGGCGAACGCCTCGGCGATCCGATGCTCACCGCTGCGGTCTCGGATCGTCTGCCCGGAGTATCGCGAACGTGTAGCGCAGAGACTTGATGCGGGCACGGCTCGGTATAGCCGCCGGGGACATAGCCGTCCTGCACGAAGCCTGTGAGATCAGTTACATCGACGCGCACCACCCCACGACGGACAGCCAGCCGCGTCGGTAGTCGCCGGCACCACCGAAGTCCTGAGCTTCGGCACCACCACGGTCAATAGACGCTCGGAGCACTTAGCCGGAACTTAGCCGGAACCCGGGCAGCCAGACGGGGAAGTGTGCAGAGTCGGTTACGGCCCCTTATCGCGATTTGACAATGCCTGCGGTGTCGCTGAGGGTAATTGGCTGATGAGCAAAACACCTGCCACACCCGTGGCGGTCATCGGCATGGCTTGCCGACTTCCCGGCGGTATCGACTCTCCTGACCTGCTGTGGGAAGCGTTGCTGCGCGGCGACGACCTCGTCACCGAGATTCCGCCCGACCGATGGGACGCCGCCGAGTACTACGACCCCGAGGCCGGGGTGCCCGGTCGGTCGGTGTCGAAGTGGGGCGCGTTCTTAGACGACGTCGCCGGCTTCGATCCCGAGTTCTTCGGGATCACTGAGCGCGAAGCGGCCGCGATCGATCCGCAGCACCGGTTGTTGCTGGAGACGTCGTGGGAGGCAATGGAGTACGCCGGGCTGACACCAAAGTCGTTGACAGGCTCGCTGACGGGTGTGTTCGTCGGGTTGTCCCACGACGACTACGCATTCGTCACCGATGACGCGGGCGCGCTGGAAGATGCGTACGGGTTCAGCGGTACCGCCCCCAGCATGGCTTCAGGGCGGATCGCCTACGCAATGGGGTTGCGCGGCCCCGCGGTAACGATAGACACGGCGTGTTCTTCGAGTCTGCTTGCTGTGCACATGGCCTGTCGCAGTCTGCAGGAGGGTGAGAGCGATCTTGCCTTGGCGGGTGGCTGCATGGTGATGCTGGAACCGCGCAAGTTCACGTCCGCGTCCGCGCAGGGCATGCTGTCCCCGACCGGCCGCTGCCGAACATTCGACGTCGCGGCGGATGGGTTCGTGCGGTCCGAGGGCTGTGCGGTGCTGTTGCTGAAGAGACTGCCGGATGCGCTACAGGACAACGACCGCATCCTGGCTGTGGTGCGCGGCACCGCCGCTAATCAGGATGGTCGCACCGAGAACATCGCCACACCGTCGTTGGACGCGCAGGTCGCGGTGTATCAGGCGGCATTAGCGGCGTCAGGCGTGGACGCCGCCAGCGTCCGCGTGCTCGAAGCGCACGGCACTGGCACCCCGGTCGGTGATCCGATCGAATTCGGGAGCCTGGCGCGGGTATACGGCGCCGCCGGTAATCCCTGTGCGCTCGGATCGGTCAAGAGCAACCTGGGCCACGCCGAGTCCGCGGCGGGTGCCATAGGACTGATCAAGGCGATCCTGCAGCTGGAGCACGGTGTGGTCACGCCGGTGCTGCACTTCACCCGGCTACCCGACAGCCTCGCGCAAATCCAGACCGAACTCTTTGTGCCACAGGCGATCACGCCGTGGCCTACAAATGGTGACACGCCACGGCGGGCGGCGGTGTCGTCGTATGGGATGTCCGGAACGAACGTGCACGCCATCATCGAGCAAGCTCCCGAGACCACTGCACACGACGACGTATCAGCAGGAGCCGCGGCCGCGGCTCCGCTGCTATTCCCGCTGTCATCCACCTCGGCCGAAGGCCTGCGTCGGACAACGCGCCGGCTCGCCGACTGGGTGCAACAGCGCGCGGATTCCAGTCCGAATGAACTGGTGCTGTCGGACCTGGCCTACACCCTGGCGCGCCGGCGCGCGCACCGGCCCGTGCGCACGGCCGTGGTTGCCGGAAACCCCGCCCAGCTGGCCGAGGGTTTGCGCGAGATCGCCGAGGGCGACACCCTGTACCTGCCCGCGGTCGGACAGGACGACCGGGGACCGGTGTGGGTGTTCTCCGGGCAGGGGTCGCAATGGGCCGCGATGGGTGCTGAGCTGCTTGCGACCGAACCGGTGTTCGCCGCGACCGTCGCGGAAGCTGAGCCGCTGATCGCCCGTGAGGCCGGGTTCTCGGTGACCGCGGCGATGACGGCCCCCGAGAGGGTGACCCGTATTGACCGAATCCAGCCGATTCTGTTCGCCATGCAGGTCGCGCTGGCCGCCACCATGCGCGCGTACGGGGTGCGCCCGGGCGCGGTCATCGGGCATTCGCTCGGTGAAGTCGCGGCGGCGGTCGTCGCGGGAGCGCTGTCGCTGGATGACGGGGTGCGCGTCATCTGCCGCCGGTCACTGCTGTGCGCCCGGTTGGCCGGCGCCGGCGCGATGGCCTCAGTAGAACTGCCCGCCCGACGCGTGCGCGAAGAACTGGCGGCCCGCGGTGTGACCGACGTCGTCGTGTCCGTGGTCGCCTCGCCCCAGTCGACTGTCGTCGGGGGGGCTACCCAGACAGTTCGCGACCTCGTCGCGGCGTGGGAAGCCCACGACGTGGCGGCCCGGGAGGTGGCCGTCGACGTCGCCTCGCACTCGCCGCAGGTCGAACCGATCCTCGCGGAGCTGGCCGACGTGCTGGCGGAGCTCACCCCGATGCCACCGACAGTGCCCTTCTACTCTGCGACCCTGCTCGACCCGCGTGATCGGCCGGCGTATGACGCCGGGTACTGGGTCGACAACCTGCGTCACACCGTGCGGTTCGCCGCCGCGGTGAAGGCCGCGCTGGAAGACGGGTATCGGGTCTTCGGGGAGCTGGCCCCCCATCCTCTGCTGACCCGCGCGGTGGAGCAGACCGCCCAGGGCATCGACATGCCGGTGGCTGCGCTGGCCAGCATGCGGCGCGAGCAGCCGCTGCCGGATGGGCTACGCGGCTTCCTGGCCGATCTGCACAGCGCGGGGGCCGCGGTGGACTTCTCGGTGTTGTATCCCGGTGGGCGGCTGGTGGACGCGCCGCTTCCGGCGTGGAGCCACCGCCGGCTGCTCGTCACCCCCGACGGCCGGGGCCATCATGCGCAAGGAACCCTCACTGTCGCCGCCCATCCACTGCTGGGGCCGCATGTGCGGCTGCTCGAGGAACCCGAGCGCCATGCCTGGCACGCTGAGGTCGGCACCGCGGCACAGCCATGGCTTGTCGACCATCGGATAAATAATGTGGCCGCCCTTCCCGGGGCCGCCTACTGCGAGATGGCATTGGCCGCGGCCCGCACGATCCTGGGCGAGGCATCGGAAGTCCGCGACATCCGTTTCGAGCAGATGCTGCTGCTGGATGACCAGACCTCGGTCGGTGCCGCCGCGTCGGTGCAGGCGCCCGGTGTCGTCGAGTTCGTGGTGGAGACCGAGCAGGATGGGAACCGCGCGCGGCGGGCGACCGCGGTCCTGCACGCCACGGAGGATGAGGACCAGCCACCACCGCAGGACGTGGCCGCCCTGCTCGCCGCGCACCCGTGCGCCATGGACGGCGCCGAGATACGAAAGTGGTTCGGCGGGCGCGGAATCCAGTTCGGTCCGGCTTTCACAGGTCTGGCGGCCGCACGCACCGCCGACGGGTCGGCCAGCACCGTGCTGGCCGAGGTCAGGCTGCCCGGCCCAATCCGGTCACAGCAGGCGGCTTATGGCATTCATCCCGCGCTGCTGGATGCCTGTTTCCAGTCCGTCGCCGCTCACCCCGCCGTCCAGAGTGCCGGCGGCGGCGGCCTGCTGTTGCTGTTGGGCGCGCGTCGGCTACGTGCCTATGGTCCGGCCCGCGACGCCCGCTACTGCTATGCGCGGCTGACCCCGCACAGCACCGGTGCCGAGGCAGACCTCGACGTCCTGGACGAGCACGGAACCGTCCTGCTGACTGTGCGTGGGCTACAGATGGGCACCGGGGCATCTGAGAGCGGCAACCGCGATCGCGTCCTGAACGAGCGGCTGCTGACCATCGAGTGGCGGCAGCAAGCGCTCCCTGAAGTCGACCACGCCAACGGGGGAACATGGCTGCTGATCAGCACCTCCGATACTTCAGATCTCCTGGCAGCCAAGTTGACCGATGCGCTGAAATTCCGTGGCGCGGAATGTACGACGATGCGCTGGCCAGCGGATACCGACCACGTAGGCAACGCCGAACAGCTCAGCTACCACCTCGGCGCGGGCGGATGCACCGGCGTAGTCGTCCTGATGGGACCACGCAACGGTGACCCGAATGAGCAGTGCGGGCTCCGGGGTCGGGAGCATGTACAACATCTGGTGCGCATTACCCGCGAGCTGCCGGAAATCCCCGGCGAGGCGCGCCGCCTGTATGTCGTGACCAGGGATGCCCAGACGGTGCTGCCTGGCGAGCGGGCCAACCTGGAGCAGGCCGGGCTGCGCGGCCTGATACGCGTGATCGGCGCTGAACATCCTCATTTGCGCGCCACCCAAATCGACGTCGACGAGCGGACAGACGCCGAGCAGGTGGCGCAGCAACTTCTCGTTGGGGCGGAGGAAGACGAGACCGCCTGGCGGAACGGCGAGTGGTATGCGGCGCGCTTGTGCCCCGGTCCGCTGCGGCCCGACGAGCGACGAACCGCTGTTGTCGATTACGAGCGTGACGGCGTGCGCCTGCAGATCCGCACGCCGGGTGACCTGCAAACCATGGAACTCGCCGCGTCCGACCGCGTTCCGCCCGGGCCAGGACAGATCGAGGTCGCGGTCACCGCGTCCAGCATCAACTTCGCCGATGTTCTCGTCACGTTCGGCCGCTACCCCAGCTTCGATGGGCGGCTGCCGCAGTTGGGTACTGATTTCACCGGTGTAGTGACCGCGGTCGGGCCGGACGTCACCGCTCATCGGGTCGGTGACCGTGTTGGCGGCCTGTCCCCCGGCGGCTGTTGGGGCACGTTCGTCGCCTGCGACGCCAACCTGGCGGTCACCCTGCCGTCCGGCTTGACCGACGAGCAGGCGGCCGCGGTGTCGACCGCGCACGCCACCGCCTGGCACGGCCTGCACGACCTGGCCCGGATCCAGGCCGGTGATCGGGTGCTGATCCACTCCGCGACCGGCGGCGTGGGGCAGGCCGCGATCGCGATAGCCCGTGCGGCGGGAGCCGAGATCTTCGCCACGGCCGGCAGTGAGCAGCGTCGAGAACTCTTGCGCGACATGGGTATTAAGCATGTCTACGACTCGCGCAGCATCGAGTTCGCCGAGCTGATCCGCCGCGACACCGACGGGTACGGGGTGGATATCGTGCTCAACTCGCTGCCCGGCGCCGCACAACGCGCCGGGCTGGAGCTGCTGGCCTTCAGTGGACGATTCGTCGAAATCGGCAAACGCGACATCTACGGCGATACCCGGTTGGGGCTCTTCCCCTTCCGGCGCAACATCGCGTTTTACGCCGTCGACCTGGGGTTGCTGTCTTACACCCACCCGGGCAAGGTTCGAGACCTGCTCAACACGGTGTACAAACTCACCGCAGACGGTGTGTTGCCAATGCCACAGATCACCCACTACCCGCTCGCCCAGGCGGCCACCGCGATCCGGGTGATGAGCGCCGCCGAGCACACCGGCAAACTCGTGCTCGACGTCCCGAGGACTGGGCACAGCCGGGTGGTGGTGCCGCAGGAGCAGGCTCAGGTTTTCCGCCACGACGGCGCCTACCTCATCACCGGTGGCATCGGTGGCCTCGGGCTGTTCCTCGCCGAGAAGATGGCCGCCGCGGGCTGCGGCCGGATCGTGCTCACCTCCCGCTCCCAGCCCAACCCCGAAGCGCAGCAGACCATCGAGCGTATCCGCGCCACCGGGGCCGACATCGTGGTGGAGTGCGGCGATATCGGGGCACCCGAAACGGCCGACCGGTTGGTGGCAACGGCGACCGCCACCGGGCTCCCGGTGCGCGGTGTACTGCACGCGGCGGCGGTGGTTGAGGACGCCACGCTGACCAACATCACCGACGAGCTGATCGAGCACGACTGGGCGCCAAAGGTTTACGGCGCTTGGCACTTGCACCGTGCCACGGCCACGCAGCCCCTGGACTGGTTCTGCTCGTTCTCCTCTGCGGCAGCCCTGTTGGGATCGCCCGGTCAGGGCGCCTATGCCGCGGCCAACAGCTGGCTGGACGCCTTCACCCACTGGCGCCGGGCTCAGGACCTTCCGGCCACCGCGATCGCGTGGGGCGCGTGGGGCGAAATCGGGCGCGGCGCGGTGCTGGCAGAAGGCGGCGCCACCACCATGATCACTCCCGACGAGGGCGCATACGCGTTCGAGGCACTGCTGCGCCACGATCGCGCTTACACCGGTTATGCGGCGATCACCGGAACACCGTGGTTGACTGCGCTCGCGCAACGCAGCCGGTTCGCTGAAGTGTTCCAATCGACTGGGCAAAGCGGCACGGACGCAAGCAAATTCCGCGCCGAGCTGAACGCCCTGCCCCCGGACGAGTGGCCCACCCGGTTGCGGCGCCTGGTCTCCGAGCAGGTCAGCCTGATTCTGCGTCGCCCCGTCGATCCGGACCGCCCCCTGTCCGACTACGGCCTTGACTCGCTGGGCAATCTCGAACTGCGCACCCGCATCGAAACCGAGACGGGAATACGCGTCAAATCCACCGACATCACCACCGTTCGAGGTTTGGCGGAGCGCCTGTACGACACGCTGGCCACCCCAGAGGCCATATCAGCAACACCATGATGGCCAGTCACCGGCACCGAAGCGTCCGCTGAACTGCAGGTCCTGAAGTCCTAGAACGAATGTGGTTGCACTAGGCCGAAGTCAACGGCCGCTGCCGGGCAGCTCCACCTCAGCAGGCACGTCCTCGAAATCAAGTACCTCGGGTGGATCGAAGCGCCGTCCCGTTGGTTTCCGGCAGCAGATAGGTGCATACCAGGCTGATCGCCGCAAGGATGGCCAGCATCAGGCCGATCGCCCAGCTGCCGTAGGTTTCCAGCAGCGTTCCGGCGATCAGCGGCGGCACGGCGCCACCAACGACGCCGGCGAGGTTCTGCGCCAGTGCCGATCCGCTGTAGCGATAGCGGGTGGCGAACAGCTCGGGGATGAAGGCTCCGGTGGGCCCGGAACCGATTGGCGCGATGACGAAGATCCCGACGATGGCGACCGCGTACAACACGGGTTTGCCGGTGTCCATCAACGGGATCACCACAAACGCCCACGGCAGACACCCCGCCCACCCCAGCAGCATCATGCGGCGGCGCCCGACTCGGTCGGACAGCGTGGCCGAGAGTGCGACGGACGCGATGCTCGCCACCCCGCCCAGCACGCCGACGGACCAGATGAAGCCGCGCGAATAGCCCAGCTGGGAGTGGGCGTACATGGTCAGGTAGGTGTTGCCCATATAGACGAAGCCAAAAGCGCACAGCATGCTGCCGGCGGCCAGGAAGACCTCGCGGCGCTGCAAGTGCAGAACCTCTGCCAGCGGCGCTTTCGGGACTAGGTTGCGGGCCTTCTCCTCGGCGAACACCGGAGTCTCGTCGATGTTGAGCCGCACATACAGGGCAAAGCCGATCAGCGCGGCGCTGATCAGGAACGGGATGCGCCATCCCCACTGCATGAACGCGACGCTGTTTTCACCGATGGTGAAGTTCACACCGAGAAAGGTCAAGCTGCTGAGCACCGCCGCGGTACCGCCACCGAGCAGGGTGAACATGCCGTACCGGCCGCGTTTGCCGGCCGGCGCGTACTCAGCGCTCAGTAACGCCGACCCGGCCCACTCGCCGCCCACGGCGAACCCCTGCAGCAGCCGCAGGGCGCCCAGGATCAGCGGGGCGGCCATACCGATCGCCGCCGTGCTGGGAACCAGGCCCACCCCCACGGTGGATACGGCCATGATCAGCAGTGTCGCCACCAGGGTCTTTTTGCGGCCCAGCCGATCGCCGAAGTAGCCGAAGAAGGCCGCTCCCAGCGGCCGGGACAGAAATGCGGTGGCAAACGTCCCCATCGAGGCGATCATGGCCGCCGTAGGGCTCAGCTGCGGGAAGAACACGGTGGGAAACACCAGCGCTGCCGCGGTGCCGTAGATGAGGAAATCGTAGAACTCGATTGCCGAGCCGACGAGACAGGCTGCCGCCACTCGTCTCAGCGGTGTGGGACCAGGGCCGACAAGAACCGTCGCGGTCGAGCCGCCGGAGCGATTCAACTCAACCACGCCCCATGCCTCACCGCCACCCGCACAGATGACGAGACGGGCCCTGTCACTGTTCCCTCCATCTCCACACAACGAAGCTATGCGAAGGCGCGAGCTCTCGCTCGTCCACAATGCTGGCAATTTCCTGCGGTTCGCAGAATACGTCCAGTACCGGGCCGCTTTGTGATGTCGTCGTTATCCGACCGATATGACACTGCCGCGTTGAACCCCGGTCAGGAGAAGTTCGCGACCCTCGTGGAGCAGCTCATCCCTGGGACAGCAACTGCTTCTTGAGGACCTTGCCCATCGCGTTGCGTGGCAGGGCGTCCACGATGCGTACCTCACGTGGCCGCTTGTGTACCGAAAGTTGTTGGGCAACATGGTTGATCAAGTCGTCGGCCTTCAGCCCGGACGAGCCGACGACGAATGCGACAATGCGCTGGCCCAAGTCCTCGTCGGGCAGCCCGACGACCGCCGCCTCCTGCACTCCCGGATACCCGAGCAGCGCCGTTTCGATTTCGCCCGCACCGATGCGGTATCCGCCGGACTTGATCAAGTCGACCGACTCACGTCCCACGATGCGGTGCATCCCGCCGCTGTCGATCACCGCGACATCCCCGGTGCGATACCAGCCATCGGTGTCGAACGCCTCGGCGGTGGCCTCCGGCCGATTCAAATAGCCGTCGAACATCATCGGACCGCGAACCTGAAGCCTCCCAACGGTTTCCCCGTCGTGCGGCACCGGCCCGCCGTCGTCGTCGACGAGCCTGGTGTGCACGCCGGCGAGCGGCAGGCCCACCCAGCCCGCGCGTCGCTCACCGTCCGCCCGTGTCGAGATGGTGATCAGTGATTCCGAGGCGCCGTACCGCTCGATGGGCTGGTGCCCGGTGAGTTCGGCCAGCCGGTCGAACACCGGCACCGGCAGCGGTGCGCTCCCGGACACCAGTAGCCGGGCCGGGCGTAGCGCCCGAGCAGCCGACTCGTCGGCTACCACCCGCGACCACACCGTGGGAACGCCGAAATACAACGTGCCCCCGGCCTCGGTAGCGGCCCGGGCGTAGCCGTCCGGTGTTGGCTTTCCGGTGTGCACGAAGCGATTTCCGATCCGCAGCGACCCGAGCAGGCCCAGCACCAGCCCGTGCACGTGAAATAGCGGCAATCCATGCACTAAAACGTCCTCGGCCGTCCATTGCCAGGCCTGCGCCAACGCGTCCAGGCCGGCGGCGATCGCCCGCCGGCTCAGCACCACGCCCTTGGGCAGCCCGGTGGTGCCCGACGTGTAGATGACCATCGCGGTGGCATCGGGTGACGGCTCGGGATAACGGTGCCAGGAGCGGGCGTGCAATCGCACCGGGATGTGCGGCAGCCCTTCTCGTGCCGAGTCCTCGCTGGGCGCTGACCCGAGCCAGGCCTGCACCCCGGAATCGGTGAGCATGTGCCGGCGTTCGGCCACACCGGCATCGGAGGGCACCGGAACGAAGGGCACGCCGGCGATCAGGCAGCCGGTCACCGCCAGCACCGTCGCCGCGGTCGGCGTGGCCAGGACCGCAACCCGGTCCGCGCCCGCGACCCGCTCGGCCACCGACGTTGCGGCACCGACCAGGTCGCTGCGGCTCAGCACAGCGCCGTCGATGCGCACCGCGTCGGCGATGTCGGTGGCGGCGACCACCGCAGGATTCAGGGATGCCAGCAACACGTGAGCAGGTTACCCGAGGCCTTGCCTCAGTCCTGCTCGTCCCAGATCTTCATCAGGGTGGACAAGATCTCCTCGCCGCGACCCAGCCCGGCGAGATGACTTTCGCCCGGCAGGTGGAAGAGCTCGGCGTCGGGCAGCCGGGAAACGACGTGCTCGCCGTGCGAAAACGGGACGATGTGGTCGTGATCCCCGTGCCACCAGCGCACCGGGACCTTCACCTCGTCAAGCCGGAATCCCCAGTCCCGCGCGAACAGGATGATGTCGTTGAACGGCGCGGCCAGCTGCTTGCGGCTGCCGTTGAGCAGGTCGTCGAGAAACATCGCCTTGAGCTCGGGGCGGGCCAGCAGGTGGCGGTCGGCCTCGGGTGAGAGCAGCGCGTACACGTCGAGCGCGGGCGACGCGACCGGGCGTGCCGCGCGGACCAGCAAGCTCGCACCCACCCGCAGCGGGTTGCCTCCCAGCCTCAGCAGGGGCGCCACCCGCGAACCGAGGTTCATCAAACCGCCGCTGATCGCATCGGGGCCGCAGGTCGGCGCGACGCCACCGAGGACACCGACGGCTACCACTCGGTCGGGCATCGCGGCAGCGCACGCGAGCGCATAGGGACCGCCGCCGGACAGGCCCACGACGGCCATCGTGTCGATCCCGAGCGTGTCCGCGATGGTCCGCAGGTCGTCGGCGAAAGAAAAAATGCTCTGGTACCGATGTGGTGTCGATGCGCCAATCCCCGGGCGGTCCAGGCCGATCAGGCGAATGTGGTGGTTTTCGGCATAGACCCGGGCCTCGGTCGGAATTTGCCGACGGGCGCCGGGAGTTCCGTGCAGCCAGAAGACCGCCCGCCCCTGCGGGGCGCCGAACTCGGCAAAACTGATTTGGCGGTCCTCATCGACCGCAATGTTTCCTTCGAGCTTCGGGCGGGCAATCGCGACGACCATGCCAGCAGCTTTGCATGTGACGAGCGGTTTACGAAAGGCTCACGGAGCGCGTTACGACCCCGCCGGCTACCCGCGATCGCCGGAGCGTCTGTGTGACGGCACGAGGCGACGACCACCACTGGTCAGACCTCGGTTTCTGGCCGCGTGGTGGGCGATGCGCTCAGGCGTTAGCTCGGATTCGTCAGGGTGAAGCGGACGATCGTCGTGTTGGCCGCCGCAGCGAGCGACTCTTGCCGGTCCGGCTGGCGATCGCCGGGTAGACCGAGCATCAGGCCCTTGGCAGCTCGCGGTCCGTTGCGCCTGGCGAATTCACCGAGAACGTCAGCCTTCTGCTCGACTTGCCTGATCACGGTTGGTTGGGCCGCCAACCACCGGCCCTTGATGAGAACCCGCACATCCCGGGCGCTGCCGAGTGTTTTGGGCCAGTTGGCTGAGCTGAACGCGAGGATATCCCCGTCGTCCCAGGGGAAATAGCCGATGGCTAAGGTGTACTCCTTGCCGGTCTTCCCGCCGGTGTAGCTCAGCAGCATCAGGCGGCTGCTCAGTGTTGGGTGCAACGGTGACCGCAGCAGGGGCCGGACGACCTTATTGGCTAGCGCGAAGACCTTGGCGAGGGATGCCGGGTCGTCAAACATTGGCCCTCTTTCGTCCCAGTTCGCGTTCGGGGCACCACTCGACCGCCTCGAACTCCTCGTAGTATCCGCACGCGTCGAGTTCGGCGACGCGCAGGGCCCTGCGATCTCATTGGCGATTTCGACCACCCGGAGCCCGGCGAGGGGGTTCCGTCAGGAAGGCACCCCGATAGCCTTCGGCTCCATGTACTGATGCAGGCCGCCGATTCCGCCACCCTCACGGCCGAACCCGCTCAATTTGAACCCGCCGAACGGTGCGTCCCCGGGCCCGACACCGTTGACCGCGATCTGGCCGGTACGGATACGGCGGGCCACACCGACGGCCCGGTCCGCGTCGGCGCCCCACACGGCACCGGAAAGTCCGTAGCGAGAGTTGTTTGCGATCGCGACCGCGTCGTCGTCGTCACGGTAGCGGAGCACCGTCAGCACCGGCCCGAACACCTCTTCCTGGGCGATCGCCGAATCCGGATCGACCTCGGTGAGGATCGTCGGTTCGAAATAGAAGCCGACGTCCAAACCGGCCGGACGACCGCCGCCGGTTACCAGCTTCGCTCCGTCGTCGAGTGCCTGAGAGACGTGGTCCTGCACGCGGTTACGTTGCTCAGCGCTGATCAGCGGCCCCATTTGCACGTCGGGATCTCCCGGGTCGCCGACTTTGACGTCGCAGGCCAGCGCGACGAGCCGGTCGACGACGTCGTCGTGCAACGAATCGGGCAGCAGCAGCCGGCTGTGCAGGACGCAGGCCTGACCGGCGTGCAGCGAGCAGCAGTCGAACAGCATCTGCTGCAGCATTTCGTCGGTCACCTCGGTGTCGTCCAAGACGATGCTCGCCGACTTCCCGCCGCATTCCAGCAGGATCCGCTTCATGGTGGCGCCCGCGGCGGACATGACCTGGCAGCCGACCGCCGAGCTGCCGGTGAAGCTGACCATGTCGATGCGCGGATCGGTGGTGAGCAGTCTGGCGGCGTCGATACCCGACGGCGTGACGACATTGACCACACCAGGCGGAATGTCGGTGTACTCGTCGATCATCCGGGCGAGTGCAAGCCCGGCGAGCGGGGTGAGCGGGGAGGGCTTGAGCACCACGGTGTTGCCCGCGGCCAGCGCGTTGTTCACCTTCATGACGTTCAGGCAGTGCGGGAAATTCCACGGCGTCAGGATCGATACGACACCGAGTGGCTCATGACGCAGCAACGTCGTTCCGGCGCCGATTCCGGTGACCGGCTGGTCGGTCAATTGCGCGGCGAGTTGGGCCGCATGCATGGACATGTACGCGGCGCCGTCGACTTGCATCATGCGCTCGTTCGGAACGCAGCCCCACTCCGCCTGCGACAGCGCGAAAAACTCATCAGCGTGCTTCAGCAGTGCATCGCCGAGCTGATTGAGGCAGCGTGCTCGGTCATCGAGGCTCATCTGCGCCCACGGTCCCTCGTCGAAAGCCCGCCGCGCGGCCGCGGCCGCCTCGCCCACCTGGGCGGCGCTCGCGTCGGGTGCGGTGGCGATGGTCTGCTCCGTGGCCGGAGAGATGTCGTCGTAACGGCCGTCCTGCGGCTCGACCCATCGCCCGTCGATGTAGAGCTGGTAAGTGTCGACAAGGGGTCCCGGACGCTGTAGCTCGGCCATGCGCTTCCTCATCAGAAATCGGTCATCTAACCACCTTGTGTACACCCCAGCACCTGTGGCGTCAATCACTACTGACATGAACGACGCGGCCTTTCAACGCGTTGCGCGCGTATTGACAGCGATTGACCGCTGGGGTAGACACGACCTCGCACGACACATCGCCCCAATGTGTCGGATGCTTGATCGGTCGAAGGAGGCCGCAGTGCAGACTACTTTTCCACTGCACTCCCCCGACTTCTACGCGGGTGATCCCTATCCGGCCTATCGGGAGCTGCGCGCCTCGTCGCCGGTGTGCTGGAACGACGTCACAAAGTTCTGGGCGCTGCTGAAATACGAAGACGTCCGGTTCGTGTCCAGCAACCCGGCCACGTTCACCTCCACCAAGGGCATCACCATTCCCGACCCGCACATGCCAAACCCGGTGCAGGACGGCAACCTCATCTTCACCGACCCGCCGCGGCACCGGCAGTTGCGCAAGCTGATCAACTCGGGCTTCACCCGGCGACGAGTGGCCGTGCTCGAACCCAAGATCCGTGAAATCGTCCGGGGCATCCTCGATGGCTTGGAACCCGATTCCGTCCACGAGTTCGCCGAGGAGATCGCGGCTCCGTTGCCCACTCGGATGATCGCCGAGCTGATAGGTGCCCCGCCGGATGACTGGGAGCAATTCCGGGCCTGGTCGGACGCGGCCACCGGAACCGCCGACCCGGAGATCGAACTCGACCCGTTCGTGGCCCTGGGGCAGCTCTATGCATATTTCGAAAAGCTCATCGCCGCCAGGCGAATTGAACCCCACGACGACTTGCTGTCTGTGCTGGCCGGCGCCGAGATCGACGGACATCGGCTCACCGATGAAGACCTGCTCAACTTCGCGTTCCTGCTGCTGGTCGCCGGCAACGAGACCACCCGCAATCTCATCGCGCTCGGCACGCTGGCATTGATCGCACATCCGGACCAATGCCGCCTGCTGGTCGACGATCCCTCGCTGATTCCGGGCGCCGTCGAGGAGATGTTGCGGTGGAACAGCCCGGTGGTCCACATGGCACGCACCGCGACGACCGACGTCGAGATTCGTGGTCAGCGGATTGCTGAAGGCGACGTGGTGGTGATGCTGTACGGGTCGGCCAACCGGGACGAGGACGTATTCGGTGCTGACTGCGAAGAATTCAGGGTGACCCGGCACCCCAACCCGCACATCGCGTTCGGGTGCGGCGAGCATGCTTGTGTTGGAGCGCAATTGGCGCGGCTGGAGGCGGCCGTCATGTTCGACGAGTTGCTGCGCCGCTTCCCGAAGCTCGAGCTGGTGGGAGGGGTAGAGCGGATGCGGGCCACCATGGTGCCCGGCGTGAAGCGCATGCCGGTACGGCTGGGAACCACCGCACGATAGATCGGAGGATCAAGTCAGTGACCGATTCAGACACCGAGTTCCACGAAAAGCTGCGGGCGCTCGCCGGGCAGCCCACCGGGGGCAGCGGGAAGCCTTCGATCGCACCGGATCCGGTCAATCAGCCGATGATTCGGCACTGGGCTCACGCGCTCGACGACATGAACCCGGTCTACCTGGACCCGGAGTTCGCGGCCGCGTCGAGGTTCGGCGGAATCGTGTCGCCCCCGGTGATGCTGCAGACCTGGACAATGCCGGCACCGAAGCTGGAGGGGATCAGGGAACGTGGCGGCGCACCGGTCGAAATCGAAGGCAACCCGACGGCTTTCCTCGACGAAGCCGGGTTCAGCAGCACGGTGGCGACCAACTCCGAGTTCGAGATCGAACGCTATCCCAGGCTGGGCGACGTCATCAGCGCGACGTCGGTGTTCGAGGACGTCTCCGACACGAAGAAGACAGCGAAGGGCACCGGCTACTTCCTGACCTGGTTGATCACCTACACCGACCAAAACGGCGAGGTGCTGGGACGCCAGCGATTCCGGGTGCTGCGATTCAGGCCGGAACGCTGATGGCATCCCGCCTGGCACCGGCGATCGGCCCGGACACCGAATTCTTCTGGAACGGGTTGCGCGAGCACAAACTGCTGATCCAGCGCTGCAAAGGATGCGACGCCCTGCGCCACCCGCCGCGGCCCATGTGCCCCAAGTGCCGGTCCCTGGACTGGGATGCGATCGAGGCGTCGGGGCGCGGCACCGTCTACAGCTACGTGCTGCCGCTGGAGCCCCGGTTCCCGTTCTTCGACTATCCCTACATCGTCGCGCTGGTGGAGCTCGACGAAGGGGTGCGGCTGGTGTCCAATCTTTGTGACATTGACCCGACCGACGTCACGGTCGGAATGCCGGTCGAGGTGTTCTACCAGGCGTTCGATGATGACCTTGTGCTGCACCAGTTTCGGCCGGCCACTGGGGACGTTAAGGAGGGCAAGCGATGACGACCGCCAAATCCCGGGCGACGACCACCAGAAAGACGCTGCTGTGGGCCGACATCGAAGTCGGCGACGAGCCAACCCCGCTCGAGATCCCGATCACCACGACGATGATCGTCGCCGGCGCGATCGCGTCGCGTGACTTCATGCCGGTGCACCACGACCGCGACTACGCCAACAAGCAAGGCTCGCCCAATCTCTTCATGAACATCCTGACCTCCAACGGGTATTGCGTGCGCTTCCTCACCGACTGGGCCGGACCCGAAGCGATGGTCAAGAAGCTGTCGATTCGCTTGGGCGTCCCGTGTTTTCCCGATGACCCGCTGTGCTTTACCGGCAGCGTGACCGGCAAGACACCGGGACACGACGGTGAGAACTTCGTCGAAGTGACCTTCAAAGCATCGAACAGCCTGGGCGACCATGTCTCTGGTACCGCGGTGCTCAGCCTGCTTGACGGAGCCGGCGCATGAGTCGTTCGCTGGCGGGCAGCTGCGCCATCGCCGGGATCGGCCAGACCGAGTTCTCTAAGGAGTCCGGGCGCAGCGAGCTCCAATTGGCGTGCGAGGCAGTCAGTGCCGCGCTCGACGACGCCGGGCTGGCCCCGAGCGACGTCGACGGCATGGTCACGTTCACCATGGACTCCAGCGACGAGATCGACGTCGCCCGCAACGTGGGCATCGGAGACCTGTCGTTCTTCTCGCGCGTGCCGCACGGCGGCGGCGCGGCGGCCGGCACCGTGGTGCACGCGGCGATGGCCGTCGCGACCGGCGTGGCCGATGTGGTGGTGTGCTGGCGCGCGTTCAACGAGAGATCCGGCATGCGTTTCGGCGGCAGCGGACGCACCGACTTAGGGACTCCGCCGTTCATGGCGCACTACGCCCCGTTCGGATTGCTCACTCCCGCCGCGTGGGTCGCGATGCACGCCCAGCGCTACATGTCGACGTACGGGGTCACCAACGAGGACTTCGGCCGGATCGCCGTCGTCGACCGCGCACACGCGGCACGAAATCCCGACGCCTGGTTCTACCAGCGGCCCATCACCCTGGAAGACCACCAGAACTCGCGCTGGATCGTCGCACCGGTGCTGCGACTGCTGGATTGCTGTCAGGAAAGCGACGGCGGGGTCGCACTGGTGGTGACCAGTGCCGAACGCGCCCGGGACCTTCGGCAGTCCCCGGCGGTGATCACCGCGGCCGCCCAGGGCGCGGCCGCCGAGGGCGAGATGATGACCAGCTACTACCGCGAAGACATCACGGGTCTGCCGGAGATGGGGGTGGTCGCCAAAAGGCTCTGGCGTGACTCAGGTCTGGGTCCGCAGGACATCCAAACCGCGTTCATTTACGACCATTTCACGCCGTTCGTGTTCACCCAGCTGGAGGAGCTCGGCTTCTGTGGACGTGGCGAAGCGAAAGACTTCGCCACCGTCGAACGGCTGTCGCTGGGCGGGGAGCTGCCGATCAACACCAACGGCGGGCTGCTCGGCGAGGCGTACATCCACGGGATGAACGGCATCACCGAGGGCGTGCGTCAGGTCCGCGGCACCTCCTGCAACCAGGTCGACAACGTCGAGCACGTGCTGGTCACGTCGGGGACCGGTGTGCCCACGAGCGGACTGATTCTCGCGCCGGCCGGGTGAGCTCTCGATGAGCCAGGCTTCTGCATTGACCCAGGCGACCGATACCCGCGAGCTCATCGTCGAGTCCGCGTATGCCTGCTTCCGCAAGCAGGGACTGCAGAAGACGACGATCGTCGACATTGCCAAGATGGCCGGCGTCTCGCGCAGCACGATCTACGAGTACTTCAGCGATAAGGGCGCCATTCTCGAAGCGTGCGCCGAACACGCCTCCGAGCAGTTCTACCGCGAGATGTCCAAAGCGATGAACGGTGGCAGCTCCTTGGAGGAAAAACTAAGCCACGCAGCCGTCTTTGTGACCCAGGCGCGACGGGCCATCGCATCCGGGAAATACTTCGACGAAGACGCGATCAGCCTACTGCTGACCAAAGACGCCGCCGTGCTGCTGCGCGAATGTGTCGACTTCTTCGCGCCTTACATCGCCGCCGCCAAGCTCACCGGTGAGGTTCGCAAAGACCTCGACGTCGAAGCCGCCGGTGAATGGTTTGCGCGCATCTTGTTCTCGCTGTTCAGCACGCCGTCATCGATACGGGATATGGACAACCCTGATGCGGTCGCCGAGTTCGTGCGTGCCCACGTGGTGCGTGGTTTCGCCGGCGATCGTCGGCTGCCCCGACACGCTCAGTGACCCCGTCCTTGGCACCACCATCGAATGGGGTAGCGCGTCCCGGGCCCGCACCCCGTTTACGCTGTGTCGGCGCTCCTGGCTTGGCATGCAGGGCAACCCGGCGCCCGGCCGCCCGGCCGCCGGCTACCGGGTGTTCAGCTCACCGGCGATGGCCGGCCGCGGGCAGGTGGTGGACCAGTCCGGCTTTGGCCCGTTCGGGGTCTGCCCAATCACCCTGCCGGAGAACATGACCGTCAACTCCACCGGCAGCATCGACACTGCCGGCGAGCACTTGGCACGGTTTTTGACCTACTTGCACACCGACAAGGGCATCGACGACGTCGATCTGGTAGGCCATTCGATGGGCGGGTTGTACTCGCGCGCCGCGATCCGCGTGCTGACCACCACGAACTCCCCAGTGCACGTCCGCTCGCTGACCACCATCGGCACGCCGTGGCAGGGCTCCTACCTGTCGGACTACGCCAACGACGTGGTTCCGCTGACCGACTGTGCCGGCGACCAGTTCTGCGAGAACGCGATGAAGAGCTTCAGGGCGGAGGTGCTGCACCTGGTGTCAGGCTCCGGTCGCGAGGTCAACCAGGCCTACCTGATGGGCAAGGACGGCTGGAATCAGTTCCAGGCCGGAGCGCTGGACAAGATCCCGGTCGTGCTGATCGGTGGCAAGAAATTCACCAGGCCGGGGCAAGTGAACCCCTTGGTGTGGCCCAATGACGGCGTCGTGGCGCTGCGCAGCGCGCTGGCGGTCGATATCGCCGACTCGGTGCTGCCGCACCGGCGCTGCTACACCTTCGACGACACCCACAGCATCTACGTCTCCAACGCGGCCGGGCTGGATTGGAAGACGGCGCTGACCTGGGATCCGCAGGTCTTCGACGTGCTGCACACCGCTATCGAGGACGCGCCGAAAGCACTTGACGGCAGCAATCGTGAGAACTGCCCCACCTCGTGACAATTCGCCTCCCCCGTCGAACGAGCCGGCGATCAGATCAATGATTGCCCGCCGCCAGCGCCCGCAGGAAGAACGTCAGGTTGGCGGGCCGTTCGGCCAGCCGACGCATGAAGTAGCCGTACCACTGGGTGCCGAACGGCACATACACCCGTACCTGGTTGCCGCAGTCGACCAGCCGTCGCTGCTCGCCGTCGCGGATGCCGTACAGCATCTGGTATTCGAAATTGTCTGGGTCACGGCCCCATTCGGCGGCCAGCGCGGGCACCACCTGGATGACGGCCGGGTCGTGGGAGGCCACCATCAGGTAGCCTGAGCCGGCCATCAGCACCCGTAGACACCGCAGATACGAATCGGTGACCGCGGCGTGGTCCCGGTAGGCCACCGATGCCGGTTCGTCGTAGGCACCCTTGCACAGCCGGATCCGCGCCCCGGCTGCGGCGAGCTCTTCGCAATCGCCGAGCGTGCGGCGCAGGTATGCCTGCAAAACCATGCCCAGCCAAGGGAAGTCGACCCGCAGATCGCGCACGATCGACAGCCTCGAATCCGTCGTCGTGTGGTCTTCGGCATCCACCGTCGCCCATACACCGGCCCGCTGCGCCGCATCGCAAATCACGAAGGCATTTTCCCGAGCGATCTTCTCGCCGTCGCGATCCAGTGACTGCCCCAATGCAGACAGCTTCAGCGATACCTCGAGTGGCCGGACACCGTCGTCAGTGTGACCGCCGAAGCGGCTCAACTTGTCGATCAGATCCAGGTAAACCCGCACCGCGGCATCGGCGTCGCCGACGTTGGTGACATCCTCTCCCAGATAATCGATGCTGACATATCGACCCGACTCACGAAGCACGGCAATGCTTTCCAGCACACAGTCAATGGTCTCCCCAGGCACGAACCGCCGCACCACCTTGCGGGTGATGGGTAGCCGTTCGGCGGCGTGACGTAGTTTTTCTCCCCGGCCGGCGGTCAGGATCACCGGACGAAGGGTGTTGGCGAATACTCCGGCCATCACTGCGCCCCCATGTGCGGATAGGTGTGGTGGGTCGCCGGGACGAAGGTCTCCTTGATGGTGCGCGCCGACGTCCAGCGCACCAGATTCAGCACCGATCCGGCCTTGTCGTTGGTACCCGAGCCGCGGGAACCCCCGAACGGCTGGCGGCCGACCACCGCGCCGGTCGGCTTGTCGTTGATGTAGAAGTTCCCGGCGGCGAATCGCAGCCGGTGCTGCGCGGTGAGCACGGCCGCCCGGTCGTCGGCGATGACCGCGCCGGTCAGCGCGTAGCGAGATCCGGTGTCGATGACGTCGAGGATTCGTTCGTATTGTTCGTCGGGGTAGACGTGTACCGACAGCAGCGGGCCGAAGTACTCGGTCGCGAAAGACTCATCGGTCGGGTCGTCGGAGAGCAACACGGTCGGACGTACGAAATAGCCTATGCTGTCGTCGTATTCGCCACCCACCGGGATGGTCACACCCGGAGCGCTTTTCGCCCGCTCGATGGCGCTGACGTTCTTGGCAAAGGCTCGCTGGTCGATCAGCGCGCCGCCGTAGTTGGTCAGATCGGTGATGTCGCCGTAGCGCAGCCCGGCGGCGATGCCGAGGAAATCGTCACCCATGCGCTGCCAGACCGAATGCGCGATAAATGCCCGTGAGGCCGCCGAACATTTTTGGCCCTGGTAGTCGAACGCGCCCCGGATCAAGGCCGTGCACAACACATCCGGCCGCGCCGATGCGTGTGCGACGACGAAGTCTTTGCCGCCCGTCTCGCCCACCAGCCGCGGATAGCTATGGTAGCGGCCGATATTGGCGCCCACCTGCTGCCACAGGTAGCCGAAGGTGGCCGTCGATCCGGTGAAGTGGATGCCGGCCAGTCGCGCATCGGCCAGTACCACATCGGAAACCGCGAAGCCGTCGCCGGTGACCAGGTTGATCACGCCGGGCGGCAACCCGGCGGCCTCGAGTAGTTGCATGGTCAGATACGCCGACAGCGTCTGGGTGATCGACGGCTTCCACACGACGGTATTGCCCATCAGCGCCGGTGCGGTCGGCAGGTTGCCGGCGATCGATGTGAAGTTGAACGGCGTGATCGCATAGACGAAGCCGTCCAGGGGGCGGTAGTCGCTGCGATTCCACTCCCCGGGCCCGCTGATCGGCTGCTGCGCCAGAATCTGACGGGCGAACACCACGTTGAACCGCCAGAAGTCGATCTGCTCGCAGGGCGAGTCGATCTCGGCCTGATAGGCAGACTTGGACTGGCCGAGCATTGTGGCGGCGGCGAGTTTTTCCCGCCATGGCCCGGCCAGCAGGTCGGCGGCCCGCAGGAACACCGCGGCCCGCTCGTCGAACGGCGTCGCCGCCCAAGCATTCTTCGCGGCCATGGCGGCCTCGATGGCCGCCGTCGCATCGGCGTGCACGGCGTTGGTCAGGGTGCCCAGCTTCGCGGCGTGCCGGTGCGGCTGCACGACATCGATCCGCTCACCGTCGCCCATCCGGTGTCTACCGCCGATGACATGCGGGAGGTCGATCGGGTGATCGGCCAGCGCGGTCAACTCAGCGCGTAGCCGGGTGCGTTCCGGGGATTGCGGCGCATAGTCATGGACCGGCTCATTGGCCGGGGCCGGCACCTGGGTGATCGCGTCCATGCTGCCAGCATCCTCGCCGCACGGCCTCATCGTGTTAGCCGATCGGACAAGATCACGATGCCTTGCTAGTAAGATTGAACAACATGCGAATCTCCGGTGTGGGGCTGGGCCAGCTTCTGCTCGCGCTGGACGCGACCCTGGTCAGGCTGGTGGACGCGCCCCGGGGCCTGGACCTCCCGGTGGGGTCGGCGGCGCTTATCGATTCCGACGATGTGCGCCTGGGGCTGGCGGCGGCAGCGGGCTCAGCCGATGTCTTCTTCCTGCTCGGAGTCACCGACGACGAGGCGCTGCAGTGGATGGACAAGCAGGCACGCGAACGCGCGCCGGTGGCGATCTTCGTCAAAGAACCGTCCAACGCACTGGTCATCACGGCGGTCGCCGCCGGGTCAGCGGTAGTAGCCGTGGAGCCGCGGGCCCGCTGGGAGCGCCTCTACCAGTTGGTCAATCACTTCTTGGAACATCACGGGGACAACCCCGATGCGATGGATGACTCGGGCACCGACCTGTTCGGATTGGCTCAGTCGCTGGCCGACCGTATCCACGGCATGGTCAGTATCGAAAACGCCCAGTCGCATGTGCTCGCTTATTCGGCCTCTAACGACGAAGCCGACGAGCTGCGCCGCCTTTCGATCTTGGGCAGGGCCGGCCCACCCGAGCATCTCGAGTGGATCGGCCAATGGGGCATCTTCGATGCGCTAAGGGCAAGTGACGAGGTGGTGCGCGTTGCCGAGCGCCCAGAGTTAGGGCTGCATCCGCGGCTGGCGATCGGGATTTACCAGCCGCCGGCTGATACGCGGCGACCGCCGCTGTTCGCCGGCACCATCTGGGTCCAGCAAGGCTCACGACCGCTGGCAGACGACGCCGAGGAGATGCTGCGGGGGGCGGCAGTGCTGGCCGCCCGGATCATGTCGCGGTTGGCGGCCCGGCCGTCCACGCATGCGCGGCGGGTGCAGCAACTTCTGGGCCTGACGGAACTGGACGCAACCACGGCACCCGCCGACGTGGCTGCCATCGCCCGCGAACTTGGCCTGGCCGCCGATGGCGCCGCCACGCTGATCGGTTGGGACACGGCAGACACCGGGGCACGTCACGCGCGGCTAGCTGACGTATTGGCATTGAGCGCCAGCGCCTTTCGCCGCGATGCTCAGGTCGCCTCGCACCGGTCGCGGATTTATGTGCTGCTGCCACAGACCACCGCGAGCCGGACGGTCACCTCGTGGGTCCGGGGCACGATCGGCGCACTGCGCACTGAGCTTGGGGTCCAGTTGCGGGCCGCTATCGCCGCGCCCGTCGCGGGCCTCGCCAGGGTCGCCGCGGCACGCACCGAGGTGGACCGCGTGCTGGACAGTGCTGAGCGGCACCCGATTTTAGGTCACGTGACATCGCTGGCCGAAGCGCGCACCACTGTCTTGCTCGACGAGATCATCACCCTGGTCGGCAGCCAGGAGCGGCTAGTCGATCCGCGGATCGTCGACCTGCGTGCGCAGGATCCGGTGCTGGTCGAGACCCTGCGGGCTTACCTGGACAGCTTCGGCGACATCGCCGCCGCCGCGCAGTCGCTGCAAGTACATCCGAACACGGTGCGCTACCGGGTAAAGCGGATCGAGAGGTTGTTGTCAACCTCGCTGGCCGATCCCGAGGTGCGGCTGCTGTTTTCGCTGGGTTTGCGGGTGTTGGAGCGACCGGCGTAGCGTCATCGCGTTCGGACTTTCTCGCATCGTCGGATTTCGGCGGTGCCGATGTCAGTGTCGTCACCAGACTTTTGAAAGTCGGTGTGATGCGTCATTGCCCGGCGCCGAGGTCTTGAAGCGCACCGATGAGGCAGCGATGGTGGCCGCTGAAATTACTGTCGCGCAGAGTATTAGCGGTTCCGCGATGGATGCAGCGGCGACTGTCCAGCACATCTCTGGCTTGACGAACGGTTCTACCCGTGGCACTGACCGTATGCAGAAGCCGGGCTTGGGTACAGCCGGAACGGGCCATCGCCTGACGACCCGAAGAGGTTGGTCAGCGACTCCGGGCTCGAATGCGCGCGGCTGCGGTTCCGGTGACCCGACGCGTCGGCCGGCTTACGACCTCGTGCGGTGCCGCCGTCGACAATCGGCGGCCGCGCGTGCGGCGGGAGGGAGCGCCGTGGCCGGCATCGCGGCGAGGGTCATCGTCGTCACCGCGTTGCCGCGCATTGGTCCTGACCGCCTGAAGATAGCCGAATCCGGCTGCCGCGGCGGCCAAGAGGAGCGTGGGGAGAACAGCCCCCGTGATATCCATACAGATCGGGCAACTCATCGCCACTGTTGCTCCACTAAGAGCCATGCCGCAACAAGACGTCCTGAAAGGCCGCCAGACGAGGCAAAATGACTTGATCCAACCGATTCATGATGACGCCGATCCGCTAGCTTTTCACGGTAATTCATGCCCGACAGGCAGGTCTGGGCGTTGTCGGCGCAACAAATTGACATAGCGGCGATTACTGGATTGGCGGTAGCGCAGCTAGCGCAGCGGGTTTTGCTTGAGTTGGAAGCTCTGCCGATCGACCATGAACTCAAGGCCCCCAACGGGTCCCAGCGCCAACTCTATTTCGTGATAGCTCACCCCTCGACCGCGGCGGTTGAGTTCCAGTTCCGCCCCCGCGCAGGCTGTGTCGAACGGCGCTGCTTGGTATCGCGGCGTTTGCTTGAGGTACTCGAGTGCAATCTCGTCCGGCAGCCAGTGGAAGAAAGGCAAGTCCGCGGTGTGGTCATCGAACAGCCAAAGCCGATTCGGCGCTTCGATAATGCACAGAATTCCGTTATCCGCCAACAGCTTCCATGCCGCTCGCAAACTACGCAAGCGCTCATCGAGTGTCATGTGCTCCAGTGATGCGAAGAAGATCACGAAATCAAAACTTTGGTGATCGAAGTGAGTGTCTATCTCGATCGCGTTCATTTCATGAAGCGGCTGTTCGTCAAGTCCGAAGACGCGCAACCTCGCCCGCGACACCGCTGCGGACTCCGGCACGACGTCGATGCCGGTAACCTCGCTGCCTTGCTCGGCTAAGGCAAATATCGACGACCCGGTTCCGCAGCCGATCTCCAAGATCCGCGCCCCGTCCAGGCGACGCAGCGCATTGAGCCACGGCACGTACTCGTGTCGGTCATAAATCAAACGCCCAACGGCATGCTCTTCAATGTCTTGGCGGCCGACTTCTGAATCCCAATAATCCTTGGTTGACCAGCTGTCGAGCAGGTGATTACGAAACCGGTCCACTTTCGCTGGGTCAAGCGGGACGAATCGTCGACGCAGATCGGCCGTAGTAGCCTCTGTCAGCCCGCCATATGATGCGGCGGGCCGACTCTTTCACGCCGCCCCTCGTGAGCCACCGCTGCCCACCGCCTATTCCCCACTCGGAGTTGTGCACGCTGTGTCTCCCCCGGGGTCGTGAGTGCGCTCGCAAAGGCCGGCACGCAATGCTAACTCGCGGTATTGCCGCCAGGACGTTGCTCCACACTTTCCCGTCGCCGATACTGGCAACTTGCACGCCGGCAAGTCGCAGCAAAGCTGATCCTGGTGCGCTGTATCTTGAGCCGCGCACAAGTTGCCCGGCGAAATCGTCACCGCCTCAACAAAACTAGGCCTGCCGGCTGCACGGACCCAGGTAAAGCGAGCGGAATCGGTTGGAGCGGAGCTGATGTCGCCACGCAGCGCTGGCCAAACGCTGCGTGCAAACCCAGTGAGGACGGTTACCTGACTACCGATTTGTGAGAAACCCTCTCCGACCTGAGTCGGGTTTGCTCACGACGCCTGGGTACTGGCCTGATCCTCGGATCCAGAACCGACTACCTGGCTTACTTCGGGCTGTCTTACTTCGGGCTCGTCATGCAGGGGGACATACTCGGCCGGCGGAAGGCCCTCGCGCGAGCCGTCCACGGCCTCTTTGGGCGCATCCGACTTCAGCAACGGCCAACCTTTCCGCAGGACGTATTCGAGCCAGGCGCCGGCGAGCTGCGAGGTGAGCACCGCTGCGACCACGAGCGTGGTGTAGAACTTCGAGCTGATGATGCCGGCGTCGAAGGCGATGCTGGCCAGCACAATCCCGGGGCCGCCGCGTGCGTTGGTGGTGATCCCAAGGTTGATTAGTTCCAGGCCTCGGAAGCCGGCGAACCGCCCGGCGAGCCCGACTGACAGCATCTTCACCACGCAGGTGCCGACGATGAAGATGGCGATCATCGGCAACGAAACGCCGCGGATGAGGTCTAGCTTCAGACCGACGATCGCGAAGTAGACGGGAATGAAAAAGGCAAAGGACACTTTGCTGATCGCGTCGAGCGAATCGTCGAATATCCTGCGCTTTTTGTGGACAAGGGCGAATCCCGCGAGGAACGCCGCGAAAACCAGGTTGACGTCGAGCGCTCCCGCGACGGCACAGTAGGCCAGCAGCACTGAGATTGCGTAGCCGGTGGGCGAGTGCCTCGCGAAAGCATTCCAGCGGGCCTTGTTGATGCGCCTGATGGCCCGCGGAACAAGCGTGAGCCCGAGAACGAAGTAGGCCACTGTCACCAACAGGTGCGACGACATTTGCCACGGATTCAGATGGGCCCTGGCCGCGAGTGACGTCGCGATCGCCAGTGCGAGCCACAGCACAATGTCTTCCAGCACCGCGACACCGAGGATGAGCCGCGCGAACCGGGTGTCCAGAATTTTGAGATCGGCGAAGATTTTCGACACGACTGGCACGGAGGTGACCGCGACGCCGACCGCAAGGATGATGATGAGTGACACGCGATTGCCATGCGGGCCGGCCAGGCTGGGACGAATCAAATGAGGCCCGAAACCCAGCCCTAGCAGGAACGGGATACCAGTGCCCACGATGACGAGCCAACTGACGGTCCGCCGCTCGCCCCGGCCGAACAGCTGTTGCACCTCGGCGCCGGAGACGAACATCAGCAGTAGCAAGCCCAGCCAATAAACGAAGCTCAGGATGTGGGTGTTGTGCCTGGCGGTGCTCATGATGTGCTCAATGAATGGCAGCCGACCCAGCAGCGCCGGCCCCAGGACGACGCCGGCCAGGATTTCGCCGACCACTTTGGGTTGACGAAGTTTCATGAATAAATAGCCCAGCAATTGGGCGAGGCCGACAAGCAGAAACAGCACGAATATGACGGCCGTCAATTGAGCATTCGACACTATACACTCCTTATGATATCGAGACGTTCCGGCCAGCGCGGCCTTGGCCGACAAACCATTTTCGGTAAAGCAGGAAAGCGAACGTCAAGGCTGCCGTCCCGATACCCACAGAGATGGGATATTTGATGCCGGAAGAAACGATGATGAGGGGCAGCAGTGCGATTGCAAGCGCCGGTGGCATGTGAATCTTTAAAAGCTGCAGCACAATGATGCCGATTAGCATTCCGCAGCCCGCCGCAATGGCGCCGGTCCCGAATAGGCTGACGGCAAGCCACCCTCCGGCCGACGTCAGCAAGCACGCGACAGGAAGAGTCAGCGGCTTTTTGGCCCAGGGACACGACGTAGGATGGGCGAACATTTCGTAAGCTATGACAACGAGCGGCGGAAATAGAATCAGCCGGAGGCCCGTAGCTACCGCACAGCAGGCCATCACGGTGACAAATAAAAGCAGTGGGAGCAGCCACCCGTTTCCGCCGGGAGGTGTTTCAAGAAGATCGTCAATGTCGGCAGCGGAAAGCCCTGACGCCGTCTGATACTTCCTTCGGTAATGAGTTTGCCACGGCAATAAGATGGCCGCTAAGCTGGCTAGACCAAGCATTATCGCAACAGGAAACAACCAACTCTTGATATCCAAGACCAGCGGCAACAGGCCCGCCGCGATCGTGGGCGCGATAGTGGACTTCAAGGCAGTCAGGAGAAGCAGACACAGCACGACGATGAGCACAATCGTCACAACGTGATACGCGAATTCTCGCGAAATCAACGTGCCGGCAGCCGCGCCCAGGGTCGGCGTTACCACGAGCCGCCCCGGCTGACTGGCCCACTTTCCCCAGGGCCGGGTCAACACGTCATACGAAAGCGCCGCAAGCGCAGGAAAGAGCAAGTAATGCCAGCCGCTGCGGTGCGCTGTTTCCGCGATCGCCATGAGGTAGAGCACGGCGATGCCCTCCATGAGGAGGCGGTCGCGGCCTACCAAAGCTCGACGAGTCATAGCCTCTGGGTCCTTATATCGTGTCGCGGGACCTCGCCCCAGAGCGAAGTCCCGCGACACTGCCAGGTCGTTTCGAGCTAGCTCAGCCAGCCGAGGGGCTTTCGCCGGTCTCCAACCAGTGGGCGCACTCCCCGCCCAGCTTTTCGGTAGCAACGCGGTCGAAGCGCTCGATCTGCTCCGGCGTCAGCTCGGTGCGGAAATCGCGCTTCGGGCCTTTGTGGAAGAAGGCCTTGGCGCTGGACATGTGTCCGCCACCAAACGGCGCCATCTTCTCCGCTTTGCCGCTCATGTAATCGAAAGAAGAATGTTCGACAATGGCGTCCATCCGCAGCGACGCGGAATCAATGGAGAAGAACTCGGCGAGCCGGGCAATCTGGCCCGGTAGATCTTTCTTCAGCTCTGCATAGTGCAGGAGTAGCACATTCGGCTCATTCCTGAGCTCCCACCACGATTTCATGATGTCGAGCAGGTCGCAGCACTGGTAACCATCGGTGTCAAGCCAGAGGTCGAAGAACTCCCGCATATCCTCGGGAATCACCAACGGAGTGGGATCGCCGGACCACTCGGCATGGATCTGGTTGATCGTCTCCATGGTTGGCGGGGAGAAATTGTAGAGATAGTTGTGGAAGCTGATCCCGAGGTCTTTGCCATTCCGGCCGACAAACACGTAACGCGCCTCGGGCGCGATCGGCAGGGTGTCCGCGGGCAGATGCGATTTCATAACGCGCCGCATTCCGGCCTCGCGCTGCTCCTGCAGAATTTTGAGCATCCCGGCGTGATCGCCCCAGCTGGAGTCCAGCCATGGCGACGTGTCAGAGAGGCCACCCTCCGGCTCCTCGCCGTTGTGGAGTATTTGCTGAACAATCCTCTGCGTCCAGGTGGTGCCGGCCTTGAATGGGTCTGCTACGACGATGTCTCCCTCGACGAAGCCGCCTTGGGCCAGGAATTCTTCCCAAACGACGGAGTTCGAGAGGTAGTCCCTCAGGACCCTGGTCGGCGCGATAAGTTGGTTTTCCACAGTCGAATTGCCTTCCGTAAGATTGTTTGTAGAACGCATTTCATGCCGATTGGCTAGCACCGAGACTCGACTGGCGTTTAGAAAAGCGGCTTTCTGAACGCCAGTCGACCCTCCCCGACCCTTCGGCGGGCAGAGTTGCTATCCATTACGTAAAACGGGTCACGAGCAGTCCTCCGCGAAACGAGAGCACTCTGACCTCGAGTTTTTAAGCACACGCGCCCATCTCCGCCACCCAGGTGGCCGGACGGACGTCCGCGCCTACTTAAACTCGTGATGATTATTAGTATGGACAGGCAGGCTGGTAACTCCCTGTGGTTTGGTTGGATTCTTCCTGTCCTTTGCGGGCGAACCAGCGTGTGTCGGACAGTCGGGCACCCACGCCATGCCACGACACAGCAACTTCTAGAGCGGCGAATGATCCAGGCCACCCATGGAAGAACGATTGAGAGTTCACTCGCCGAGGCGCTGCCGATGCCACTCTGCCTGGCGATTTCGAACGCGGCCTTTTCGCAGCGGCTTCATCGTCAGCTGTGTCGGCAATGCGGCGGGAAGGCGCGGCCGGCCAACGGAAACCGCGGGATGGGCACGCACCTAGGCTGGTGGAGGTACCCACCCAGCCGCTTTGGTCGCCGGCGCCGCCAGCAATTCAGCTACATGCAGATAATGAAGTCGCCGACCGACGAACGCACCGCGGCCAGTCGTCGGCCGCGGTCATTATTCTCTGGTATAATGCGATACCCCTAGCGGTATCTCGTCAAGGTTACGCCTCCGCGAGGAAGCGACTCGTGACGTCAGGGTCCGTCGAATGCATCTTGACGGCCAGCTCGAGCAATTCGTCCTTTACCTTCTTGGGAAGCAGCTCGATGGACTTGGTAGTGGCCGAATCGTACTTTGCTCCCGAATAGCGCTGCAGTAGCACATCCTTCTGCTGCTCGGTCGCGTGAATCGCGAGGACCTTCATGCCGGCGAAGGCCTCCTGCGCCAGTTGCGCCATGCCAGCTTTTTCCAGCGTGGCCAAGCGTTCGTCGTTGATCCAGACGTTGATCTTGATAGTACCGTCGGTCTTGCTCATCAGTCGAGTTCCTCCAATTGCGCCAGGTAAAAGATCGGGAGCCTGTTTTTCAGGTACTCTTCGTTAACGAACGGTGAACCCTGTCCGTATTTGGTGGCGCTTTCCATGACGACGTCGAAAACTTCGGGCCTCATGACCATCCGAGTCGGTTTCACCTCGTCTGTCAGAATGCTTCGGATCAAGCTACCGCTGAAACTCTGGGCGGTCGAATCGAAACCACAGAGAGCCGAGCTTTCGATGTCCGAACACTCCGGGCTGTACCAATTCTCCCGAAGGAAGACCGGCTTCAGCGCGAGCTTTTCTCGATGCTCCTGAAGGAGATTCTGCGCATCATATGGACCGTAGAAGTCGCCCACTCCCGCGTGATCTCGCCCGAACATGTGATGCGAGCAGCCGAGATTGGTCCTCAAGATCGCGTGGAAGATCGCCTCCCTCGGACCGGCATACCGCATGTCCCACAACGTGAAGGACACCATGTGCACGTCGTCGCGGAAGTACCCGCTGGTTCGCAGGGCGTTCTGCGCCAGCAGAATCGCTTCGTCGACGTAGTCCCCAACCCTTTTCTGCCCCATGATCGCGTTGACCAGCACGCCGGTTTTCAGCGTGTCGACGGGCAGGTCCTCGTTGGCGGCGAACCAGGCCTGCTTCATCAGCGCCTCGTGACCCGTATGCGGAACATTCCTGGTCTGATGGGCGACGACGTGCTGCCAGCCTTTCTGCTGTGCCACCTCCCTGTGTTGCTTGGGCGTCAGCCAGAAGCTCTTGAACGGCTCGTTGAAGACGGGTTCGTTGATGAGGGTGATGTCTCCGCCCAGGAACCGGTCTTTGTAGGCCTTGGTCTTCTTCACCCCGGGATGCCGATCGTCGGTGGTGCCGTACGTCTTTTCGGCCATGCACTCCAGGTCGTATTCGTATATCTCGGTGATTTCAAAGATGGCCATGGGAGCGCCGAGATATTCCAGAACTACGCTGCCCCCTTCTTTTATCTCGAGCTTCTCGATGTCCTCCGCGGATATGTCGAAGACGATCGGTATGCTCCACAGCGTCCCGTCCGGGAGCTGCATTTTGTCCAAGGTTCCATCAACCTCTTGCCGCCCCATGAATCCCGTCAGCGGCGTGAAGAAACCGTAGGAAAGGCTGATCACTTCGTGCGCGGTGGCTTTCGATATGGGAACACGCGGCATACCTTTGATCTGGCTGGCCGCGTTTTCCGTGGACACTCGTTCCACAATCGGATTCCCGTTGTGCCCCTTGTAGTTCATGTCATGACCTCGTTTCGCAGATTTTGCATTCAACAGTTGCGCCCTCGAGTAGTCGGCTTCGTGCGGTCCCGGCGCCGGCGCCGTTTCGGCACACCGGGCCTCGGCCGGCCCGAACTTGATTTTTAAACTTCAACCATCCCCTGCCGAATACCGTTGGATCGAACGACGGCTGGGATGATACCCGCCTTTTCGAGGTGCGAAATCACTTCCTCGGCCAGCGTATCCGCATCCTTCTTACCGCCATCAATCCGCAATTCCGGCTGCAGCGGAGCTTCGTACGGATCATCGATTCCGGTAAAGCCCTTGATCTCGCCGGCCCTGACTTTCTTGTAAAGCCCTTTGGGGTCGCGCTGTTCGCATATCTCTATGGGAGTATCGATGAAGATTTCCATGAAGTCGCCGTCGTTGAGACTGGCGCGAACTGCGTCACGATCACGACGATAAGGACTGATAAAAGCCGTCAGCACGATGATGCCGGCCTCGCAGAACAATTTCGCAACCGCGCCGATACGCCGGATATTCTCCTCGCGGTCCTCGGCGGAAAATCCCAGGCCGAATCGCTTGGAGAACTCGGCCCCATGGCGCTCTTCGAGAATGTCGGGACCGGCATTGAGTCCATAACGGACGTTATCCCCGTCCAGGAGGTAGCTCCGCGTGCCCCGTTCGTACAGCTTCTGCTCTACGATGTTCGCGATCGTACTCTTACCGCTCGCGCTCAGGCCGGTGAACCAGATAACGCAGCCTTTGTGACCATTTAGTTTCTCGCGTTCGTTGCGAGTCACGTTGTGGTCGTGCCAGGTAATGTTGTTAGACACTTTCAGCTCCTAAATAGCCGGTGACGAGCCGCCATTCCCTGACAAATCCGCCACGCCCGATTCCATAGTTAGGGTTGGTTGTTTCCTGAGTTGGGTCAGCTGGTTCGCGTAATGCCACCCGGTTTCCCGACGCGGTCATGTCTTGACCGTTTCGTCCACAGCATGTTCTCGCACCGTCGGCATCGCCACACGTTTGCGATGGGGCCGCACGTAGCGAATCCACACCAGCGACGTGGCGGCGATGTAACACGCCAAAAAGGCCCAGAATGCCGGCGTCTCAGTGCCCGCGGTGTCATAGGACTGCCGCAGCGCCAAGTCGATCCCCACGCCGCCGAACGCCCCGAACGCGCCGGCGAACCCGATCAGCGCTCCCGACCGGACCCGGGCCCAGTGGTGGCGTTCGCCGTCGCTGAGTCCCAGCGCGCGGCCGCGCTCCTCGAATACCGACGGGATCAGCTTGTACACCGCCCCCTTGGCCGCGCCGCAGAAGACGAACAGCGCGATGAAGCCGACGATGTAGCCGACCATCGTCAGCGCTGTCACGGCACCACCGCGACCGCGGGTCAGATCGTCGTGAGTACTGACGCCGACCAGTAACCCGCCGGCCACGATCGCGGCCGCGAAGACGCTCAGCGTGACGTGGCCGCCGCCGAAGCGGTCGCTGAGTTTGCCGCCGACTATCCGCGCCAACGACCCCAACAACGGGCCGATGAAGGCGACCTCGGCGGCGTGCAGCGATGCCTGCCCGTGGCTCTGGCCACCGGCGACAAAGTTGTGCTGCAACACCTGGCCGAAGGCGAACGCAAAACCGAGGAACGAGCCGGATGCGCACATGTAGAGCAATGAGATTGCCCACGTGTCGGGCACCGAGAGAATGGACCGCAAGTTGGCCACCGTGAGGCCGGTGCGATGCGCGGAAATGTTGTCCATGAACAGTGCGGCGCCGATTCCGCCGATGGACAGCAGCACCAGGTAGATCGCGCAGACCCAGTACGGCGCCTCATGGCCTGCGGTGGCCAGTACCACCAGCCCCACCGCCTGGATGCCCGCCGACCCGAGGTTGGCCATCCCACCGATGAGACCCAGAGTCAAGCCCTTGAGCCGCTGCGGGAATAGTCCCTCGACCTTGGCCAGCGACGCCGAGTAATTGCCGCCGCCCAATCCGGTCAACGCGGCACAGACCAGATACGGCCATAACGGCAAGCCGGGGTGAGCCAGGAGCACGATGGCCCCCGCGGTGGGAATCAGCAGCACCGCCGACGAGAACATGGTCCAGTTGCGGCCTCCGAACCAGTTGGCGGCAACCGCATAAGGTATGCGCGCGAGCCCTCCGACGAGGGCGGCGGTGGCACCCACCAGCAGCTTGTCGCCGGTCGAGAAACCATAGACCGACTGCGGCATGAACAGCACCATCACCGACCAGAGGTACCAAATCGAGAAGGCGATATGCACATTCACGACCTGCCAGATCAGGTTGCGCCGGGCGATGACGTAATTACCGGCGCGCCAGGCTTCAGCGTCTTCCGGGTCCCAGACGTCGATGCGATGCGTGCGCGCCAAGCGATATCTACCTTTCACAGAAGGTGTCGGCGTGCCCGGCACGCCAACCTGACCACTCAGGGAGTCGGTTTCGGCGGGACCCCTAGACAATCCGGTACCTGCCAACCCGACAGCCCGGGACCCGACATGTGAACCTATGCACGACGCGGGCATCGACGGCCGCAGTCACACATGACGGCGAAACCTTAACGGCCACTTACCATCCTCCGCGTCGCATGCCGCTGCCTAACGTGCCGGCCCGAGTGCTGGGTGCGCTTCGCAGGGACCCGCTGGCCGTCGACAGTGACGCGCAGTTATGGCGAGCCCCACCGCCGTGGTGCGTGACAACCTCGGTGCACCCGTCCGGTAACGCACCCTCATCGCTCCCTTGTAGTCAAACCGCATTATGGTCGCTCGACAAGTTAAGATGACCAATTTACAGGAGATTACCAGCTAGCGTCGCCGATAGCTCCGGCTAGCGCCGTGTTCGTGGGGCGCGTGGCAGGCTCCCGGGTTCACGTTCTCGAACTCACATGTCCCATGCGGGTCGAGTGAGAACCCGGCCTGTCAGCAGAATGCGACAACGACCGGCTCGGCCAGCTGGAGGTTTTGCCCACCCGGCCGGGGCGTCGCATTGCGGCGTAGGCGGGACGCGCCTGCCGAGATGCGTTCACACCGACGGCTGTCGCGTCGAGGCCGATGCCGCGAGCGCGGCCGCGCCCGCAGGTCTTATCCAGCCGAAACACTCACCGCGTCCGACGCAGCCCACCAATGCCACGACGAGAGCAATCCGACCGTCGGTCGCGGTCATGCGAACCGTCCTCGAGCCGTGCGGGCCGGGCGTCGCAGCCCTTTGCCAGTGCAGCGATACTCGGCCGGCGTTCCGATGCTATATGGCCCAAGGCCAGGCACGATGGAGTCGCGTGGATAGCTGAACGTCCCAGTGAAGTTAGCTGGAAATCTGCTGTATATCAGCCGTTTTGGCTTGTCGAACGCGAGCAGGTCGGTTTGACTGTTAAGCAGATAGTGAAGTTGCGTTGCCCGGATGGCGCCTTAAACGGCAACGCACGGCTGGCGGTGGGGCCCGCCATAACTGCGCGTCACTGCCGACGGCCAACGGTCCCTTCGGAACAAATCAGTAGTCGGCTGACCAGTTGCGCGGCAGCCGTGTGACGCAGAGGACCGCATTGGCATTCGATTTTCGTCCGCACTGGCGATCGGGATCTTCGATTCGCGCGCGCTGGGTGCGCGGTTCGGCACCTCGGTCGGCAACCCCCAATCCGTCGCTGCCCATGACGACTAGCGCTTGGAGACTCAACGGTTCTGACGGGTCGGGAGCCGGCTGACAAAAGGGGACATACAGATGCTGGATTACGGGACGCTGCCGCCGGAGATCAACTCGGCCAGAATGTATTCGGGTCCGGGGGCGGGACCCATGATGGCGTCCGCTGCAGCCTGGGACGTACTGGCCAATGGGCTGGAATCGACGTCACGCGGTTACTCCTCGGCGATCACGCAGTTGCAGGGCGAGAGTTGGTCGGGCGGTGCGTCCGAAGCGATGGCCGGCGCGGCCGCACCCTATGTGGCCTGGATGACGAACGCAGGATTGCAGGCTGAGGAGGCCGCCACTCAAGCTCGGGCGGCGGCGGCCGCCTACGAGACCGCATTTGCAGCCACAGTGCCACCGACGCTGGTGACTGCCAACCGAACTCAGTTGGCGACGCTGGTCACAACCAACATCTTCGGGCAGAACACCGCGATGATCGGTGCGACCGAGGCCGACTACGAACAGATGTGGGCCCAGGACGCCGCCGCGATGTACGGCTATGCCGCGTCTTCCTCAGCGGCGAGCAGGCTGACACAGTTCAGCCAGCCGCCGCAGACCACTAATGCGACCGGCCAATCCGCCCAAACCGCAGCGGTGGGCCAAGCCCTGAGCACCTCAACCGCCGGAAATTCTCAGACAACCCTGTCGCAGGTGATGTCGACGGTGCCCCAACAGCTGCAATCCCTCTCAACGGCAGCATCTTCGAGCTCGTCCACGTCGTCGTCGTCCTCGTCGGCACTCAGCAGCGTCAGTGACTTCAATACCCTTACCGCACCGGTGAATCTCAGCGACGGCATCAGCCGCACCATCACGTCCGGGGGAGGCTTCGGGACCGGACTGTTCAGATCTAACATTCAGGCGGCCGGCGATGCCGCGAAGGCGGCTGCAGGGGCCGCCAAGACGGCTAGCACGGGTTCGGCAGGCTTGTCCGGTCCAATGCTTGCCAGTGCGGGTAACGCGACGACGGTGGGGAAATTGTCCGTCCCGCAAGGCTGGGCGACGACAAACCCGGCGGCCGCCACTGTTGCAGAGCCGCACTGGTTGTCGGACGCCGAGCTCGACGGTGGCCCGTCATGGCAGGAAGCCCCGGCAACGAACATGTGGAACCGCGTACCGCCGGCAGGCATGGGGACGGCATCGGGGCTGTTGTCGCGGCCTTCGGTCAACAACGCGCTGCGTGTGTCGCCGCGCCAATTCAAGATGCCCCGTCCTTCCCTCGGCGGATAGCCGGTAAACGCCCCCTTGCGCAGACCGGACCGTCGCGACTTCTTGTTGCGGGCGACGGTGCACCGACGATCGAGAAAGGAACGCCGATGCTTGATTTCGGGGCGCAGCCGCCCGAGATCAACTCGGCCAGAATGTATTCCGGTCCCGGCTCGGGACCAATGATGGCGGCCGCGTCGGCCTGGGACGCGCTGTCCGCACAACTGGAGCTGTACGCGGCCGGTTACTCCTCGGTGCTCTCGGAGCTACAAGGCCAGACTTGGTCGGGCGGTGCATCGGTCGCGATGGCCGGCGCGGTCGAACCATATATTGCCTGGGCGACGACGGCGGCGGCGCAGGCCGAGCAAGCCGCCGGTCAGACTCGGGCGGCCGCGGCCGCCTATGAGGCGGCCTTCGCCGCAACGGTGCCTCCGCCGGTGATCGCGGCCAACCGCATCCAGTTGGCGACGCTGGTCGCAACGAACTTCTTCGGGCAGAACACGCCGGCGATCGCAGCCACCGAGGCCGAATACGCCGAGATGTGGGCCCAGGATGCCGCTGCCATGTACGGCTATGCCGCGTCCTCGTCGGCCGCGACCGCGCTGACGCCATTCACTCAGCCGCCGCAGACCACGAATGCCAGCGGCCAATCCGCCCAGGCGTCCGCGGTGGCCCAGGCCACGGGGACCTCCACGGGACAGAGTCAGGCAACCCTGTCAGAGCTGACATCCGTTCTGCCGCAACAGCTGCAAACCCTCGCATCGGGCACATCCACCAACGCTTCCTCAGCGGACTCTTCCACGACGTCGACGTCAACATCGATACTCACAGCCTTCAGTGACTTCAACACCCTTGTCACCAGCCCGGCACAACCGTTCTGGTCGACGACCTACGCAGTGCTTTCGGCCGGACAATTCGGGACGGGGCTCAACCTGGCTAACCTGCAGGTCGCCAAGCAGGCGGCCGCGGCTGCTGCCAATGCGGCTAACGCCCTGGGTTCGGGAGCCGTTCGCGGTCCGGTGCTTGCCAGCCTGGGCAATGGCGCACCGGTGGGGAAATTGTCGGTCCCGCAGAGTTGGGTGGCAGCGAATCCGGTCGCCGGACCGGGCACTGCGCCACTACCGGTGTCGGGAACGGATAGCCGAGTGGTCCTGACAGCGGAGGCGCAGCCCTCGCCGAACATGTTGGGCGCAATGCCGACGGCGGGCACCCAGCGGCAGCCCGTGGGTAGCGTCGTGTTGCGCAATGGGCGTCGCGCCTTCAAGATGCCCCGGCCTGTCTACGGCGGATAAACGGTCGCGCGGGCCATCAGGCTGTTCGGCGAATTACGTTTTGCCGGCTTGCTCGGATTCTCCGGACTCAGCAGCCTTCGCGGGGTCCTCGATCACGTGATACACCGGATCGACCATCGATATGGGCCGGCTGCCGGTTTGACGTGCCTTCCCGGTGATCCGCAACAGCTGACCGGGCTCGATGTCGGCGCCCCCGTGGCCGGGACGGAACGTGACGGTCAGCTCGCCGCTGCTGTCACCGACCTCGATTTGTCGCAGGGTCCGCCTGCCTTCGGTGAGATCCTGGACTTCGCTGACCCTGCCTTCGATGGTGGCGCGCTGCCCGGAAATCAGGCCAGCCACCATGATCACCGACGGCGGCCGCTCGGGGTGTTCGTAGGCATCGACATTCTGGTCCTCGCCCCTGGAAACCCACAGTTGGAATTTGTCGATTTCCTGGGCGATACGCTGCTCGAACGTGTCGGGGTAGGCCTCCTTGATCCGCGATTCCACGTCGTAGGGCACGATCGTCGCCGCGGCGTCCGGGATGAGGCTGACGGCCCGGGCGATCTTGTCCGCGGTGCGGTCATGCAGCAGTCGGCCCAGCAGCGGCGCAAATGTTCGACGCGGCAGCAGCACCGTCACATTGGTGTCCGGATGTTCATCGCGCGCCTTGGCGACCAGCACCTGCGCGGCCCGATTGATCCGCCGGTCCGGGCAGTCCACGATCCGCAGCGGGGTGTCGAGATCGAAGTGATCCCAACGCTTTCGCAGCTGCGCGGCATGGGCCGCGTCGACCATGAAGTGCACCGCGACCAGCTCGTCGGCCCGCAATCCTTTGCCGTACCGCAGCGCTTCGATCGTCGCCAGGTCAACCGAATTCACAAAGACGAACACCCGATGCCGCGCATACTTCACCAGTTCGGGGCGGTCGGTGCGGAACATCTCGAGAATGGCTGCCTCGGCCCGATATTCCCGGTTGAGCCGCATCAGCACGAACACCAGCAGCGGGAAGATGACGACTACTAGCCACGCACCCTCGGTGAACTTCGCCACCGCGAAGATGCCGACCACGACCGTCGACCCAATCCCCGCGGACAGATTGATCGCCAGCCGACGTCGCCACCCGGGTTCCCGATGAGTCAGGTGGTGTTTGGTCATTCCGTAACCGGCCATCGAGAATCCGGTGAACACACCGATCGCAAAAACCGGGATCAGGGCGTTGACCGAACCGCGCACCGCCACCAGCAATACCAGCGACGCCGCGGTGAGCGTGATAATGCCGTTGGAGAACACCAGGCGGTGACCGCGTTTCGTCAACTGCCTGGGCAGGAAGCGGTCTTCGGCGACAAAACTGGCCAGCGCCGGAAAGCCGTTGAAACTGGTATTGGCACCGGTGAACAAGATTGCGGCGCTCGACGCCTGGACGAGAAAGTAGAGGATGCCGCCGATCACCCCGCTGCCAAAGACCGCCCGGGCAACCTGCGACAGCATCGATGGATATTCAGCGACAAACGGAGTGGCGTGGGTGACGTGAGCAAGGTAGGCGACACCCGCCAGCAAGAGCCCGAGAATGGTGGCCATAGCGGTGAGCACCCGACGCGCGTTGAGGCCCTGGGGCTTTCGGAAGACGTCGACCGTGTTAGAGATCGCCTCAACCCCCGTCAGCGACGAGCCGCCGTTGGCGAACGCGCGCAACAGCACCAGCACCGTCGCGCCCATCACCAACCCGTTCCCCGAATGGACCGGCACCGCGCCGGCGATGTGCTCTGGATCGTATATCGGTAGCCCCCAAAAGATTTCGCGGACGACACCGACCACAATCGTCAGGCCGATCATAATGACGAAGAAGTAAGTTGCGGCCGCGAACGGCCAGCCGGCTTCGCGCAATCCGCGCAGGTTCAGGTAGCAGATAATGAGCACCACGCCCAGCGTGATGTACAGGTCGTAGGGACCCAATACCGGGATCGCCGACACCACCGCGACCGTGCCCGCCGCCGCCTGCACCGCCACGGTGACCACATAGTCGATCAACAGTGCCGCGGCGGCGACCTGCGCCACCCGGGGTCCGAAATTGTCCCGCGCGACCACATAGGAACCGCCCGCTCGCGTGTAGGCCATCACGACCTGCCGATATGATGCGGCCACCAACGCAAGAATCAACAAGATGACGCCGGTGATGGGCAGCAACAACACAAATGCGGCCAGCCCGGCATGCGGCAGCAGTTCGATCAGGATCTGTTCGGGGCCGTAGGCGACGGATGAGACCGCGTCGGGCGAAAGTGCACCAAGTGCAACCGGATTCGAGAGTTTCTCGGCTGACAGGTCCTCAGTAATCAGCGGCTTTCCCAGAAAAATGCGCTTGGCTACGTCCCCTATTGACAGTGGGATGCGCAACTTGCCCGCCGAAGTTGTCACGACACCTTCCTTACCCCGAGATTGAGCAGGCGACACTCTTCCGATGCATTCTGCCGTCCGCCTCGAGCCGCGCGGCAGCCGGCCAGGCTAGGTGAGCCGTTCCACCGCGGCGGCGATGCGCTCGTCAGTGGCCGTCAGCGCAACGCGGACATGGTGCGCACCGCCGGGCCCGTAGAAGTCGCCGGGAGCCACCAGGATGCCGCGCATGGCCAGCCACGTGACGCTGTCCCGACATGGCTCGTCGCGGGTGGCCCACAGGTAGAGGCCGGCCTCGGAGTGGTCGACAGCAAAGCCGGCCGAGTGCAACGCCGGCAACAGCGCGGCCCGCCGACGTTCGTACCGCTCCCGCTGACGTTGCTCGTGGGCGTCGTCATCGAGGGCGGCCACCATGGCGGCCTGCACCGGCGTCGGCACGATCATCCCGGCGTGTTTGCGCACGGCCAACAGCTCGGCCACCAAACTCCCGTCACCAGCGACAAAGCCGGCCCGATAACCGGCCAGCGACGAGCTCTTCGACAGCGAGTGGATCGCGAGCAGCCCGGCGTGGTCGTTGCCGCAGACCGAGGGATGCAGAATCGACAGGGGTTGGGCGTCCCAGGCCAAACCCAGATAGCACTCGTCGGAAGCCACCAGGCAACCTCTGTCGCGCGCCCATTCGACCACTTTGCGCAGGTGGTCGACGCCCAGCACACGTCCGGTCGGGTTGCTCGGGGAGTTCAGGTAGACCAGCGCAGGGCACCGCGGGCCCACCTGGGTCAGCGCATCCGCGCGCAGCATCTGCGCTTTGGCCAGCCGGGCACCGACCTCATAGGTGGGATACGCCAGCTCGGGTACCACCACCACATCCGCGGGGCCCAGGCCCAGCAGCGTCGGCAGCCAGGCAATGAGTTCCTTGCTGCCGATCACCGGCAGCACGTCCGCCTCGGTCAGCCCGGTTATTCCGTACCGGCGGTGCAGCGCGGCCACTGCCGATTCACGCAGCCGCAGCGTGCCGGCGGTTGCCGGATACCCTGACGCGGAACCCGCGGCTACCAGCGCTTCTTGGATCAACGGCGCAACCGGGTCGACCGGGGTGCCCACGGAAAGGTCGACGATTCCGTCCCGATGAGCGCCCGCGAGCGCTTTCGCGTCGGCCAAGGTGTCCCACGGAAACTCCGGCAGGGACGCCGACACGGCCGGCCGGCCGCGCTTAGGCGGCACCGGCCCGCCCGCTCAGTCGCCTTCGCCCTGCGGCGACAGATCTTTGACCACTTGCGGGTCGTTCTCGGTCAGGCCGACCTTAGCCGCACCGCCCGGCGATCCCAGCTCCACGAAGAAGTCGGCGTTGATTTGTGTGTACTGGCTCCACTGCTCGGGCACATCGTCTTCGTAGTAGATCGCTTCCACCGGACAGACCGGCTCGCAGGCACCGCAGTCGACGCACTCATCGGGGTGGATGTACATCATCCGAGCGCCTTCATAGATGCAGTCGACCGGGCACTCCTCAATACATGCCTTGTCCTTGATGTCGACGCAGGGTTCGGCGATCGTGTACGTCACTGACGTCTCCTTCATCTACTGCTCGGTGTGGGCTGCTACTCGGCTCGCCCCGGCGCTTGGGGCCGCTTCAGACAAAGCTGTCGGTTGGTGATACTAAACGTTGCACATACACTTCAACCACTTGGCATACCTGTCGGCAATATGCCGTTTATCCTGCCCGATGGCACTGCCCCAGGCCGATCTTGGTGCTGCTGTGCCGCCGACAACGGTCTTTACATCGGCTTCGGTCCGGATCGCCGGGGGCCAGGCTCCAGGCCCCGGTTTCGATGAAGACGAACGACATCGAAAAGTCGCTGACCTGCAGATAGTTACGTTCGGGCGGGGGATCCGAATATCGTTACAATAGAAGAACGCCCGCGGTGCCTGGTAGCCTCAACGATAGACGGCAACCGTTGGGCAGATGTCGTCGCCGTTCATTGCGGTGCATAATTTTGGGGAAGGTGTCTAAATGGTGTCGCTGTCGTTAGGCAAGTTGGCAGCTGCGGTCGGCGGTGTGGCATTGGCTCTGAGCGCCGCGGCTGGAGTCGCGTCCGCGGATCCCATGGATCCGATCATCCACACAACCTGTGACTACGGTCAGGTGATGGCGGCGCTCAACGCGACCGACCCGGCAGCTGCAGCACAATTCAACCAATCGATGATGGCGCAGTCCTACCTGCGTCAGTTCCTCGCCGCGCCGCCGTCTCGGCGCGCACAGATGGCAGCTCAGGTCCAGGCCATGCCGGCGGCTGCGCAGTACTTCAACGACATCCAGCAGGTCGCGGGTACCTGCAGCAACTACTGAGCGCCTCGCGGGCGTAGTTCAGCCGCTTAGCGGTTGGTTCACGCGTACCACCACTTACGCCCCGCTGGGGCGGCTATTAGGCCGCCAGCGGGGCGTAAGTGGTGGTACGTTGCCGCGCCGGGCGGCCTATGCCTTCGGCGATCGCAGTCAGTTCGGCCGCAGACTTCGACGAACCGTGTTCCGAACCGGCCATCCGGGAAATGGTCTCCTCCATCAGCGTGCCGCCCAGGTCGTTGGCGCCACCGTTGAGCATCACCTGCGTGCGCTCTACCCCCAGCTTGACCCAGCTGGTCTGGATGTGGGAGATGCGGCCGTGCAACATGATCCGCGCCAGCGCATGCACCGCGCGGTTGTCGCGATGGGTGGGCCCGGGACGAGCCGCGCCGGCCAGATACAGCGGCGAATTCTGGTGCACAAACGGCAGCGGCACGAATTCGGTGAAACCCCCGGTACGGTCCTGAATTTCACGCAGCACATTGAGGTGGGCAACCCAGTGCCGGGGACTGTCGACGTGTCCGTACATCATCGTCGACGACGACCGTAGGCCCACCTCGTGTGCGGTGGTCACGATGTCGATCCACATCGAAGTCGGCAACTTGCCTTTGGTCAGTACCCAGCGCACTTCGTCATCCAGGATCTCGGCCGCTGTTCCGGGGATCGTCCCCAGCCCGGCCTCTCGCAACCTGATCAGCCACTCGCGGATGCTCAACCCGCTCTTGGTCACGCCATTGGCAATCTCCATGGGGGAGAACGCGTGCACGTGCATCGACGGCACCCGGGCTTTGACCGCGCGCACCAGCTCGGCGTAGCCGGTTACCGGCAGCTCGGGGTCGATCCCGCCCTGCATGCATACCTCGGTGGCGCCTTCGACGTGCGCCTGCCAAGCACGGTCGGCGACCTCTTCGACGGACAGGGAATACGCATCGGCGTCACCCTTGCGCTGCGCGAACGCGCAGAACCGGCATCCCGTGTAGCAGATGTTGGTGAAGTTGATGTTGCGGTTGACCACGAACGTCACGTTATCGCCAACCACGTCGCGGCGCAACGAATCCGCCAGTACAGCAACTGCTTCCAGTGCAGGGCCGTCGGCGGTCGCCAACGCCAGATACTCGCTGTCGGTGCAGCCGGCGGGATCGCGTTCAGCCGACCGCAGCGCGGCGAGCACATCGGTGTCGATGCGCTCCGGAGCTTGCGCGACCAGCTCCTGCACGTGCGCACGGATCGATTCCCAATCACCGAAAGCGCTGTCCAGGTCGCTGCGGGCTTCGGTGTTACGGCCCTCGGTGTCGATGGCCGCGTTGAGGTCGACCCGGCCAGAGGACTCCACGTCGTCGGGCTCCTGCCATGGCATGCCTGACGGGTTTACGTCGCGAGCAAGGCCGGTCGCCGGATCAGCCAGCGCCACAACATGCCCCCGCACTCGCGGGTCGATCCACGCCGCGCCGGCTTGTATGTATTTGGGTTGCACGGTCAACCGTTGCACCAAGTCGTATCCGGCTTCGGCAGTGATGGCGGCCAGGTCGTCCAAAGCGGGCCACGGCCGTTCCGGGTTGACGTGGTCGGGCGTCAGCGGTGAAACACCACCCCAGTCGTCGACTCCGGCACCGACCAGCGCCAGGCACTCGTCGCGGGACACCAAGTTAGGCGGCACCTGGATACGCATGCCTGGACCGAGCACCAACCGCGCAACCGCCACCGTCGCCAGGTAGTCCTCGATGCCGGCATCGGGCACGGCGGCCATTGCAGTGTGTGGCTTGGCCCGGAAGTTCTGCACGATCACTTCTTGGACATGCCCGAATTCCTTGTGCGACTTGCGAATCGCATGCAACGTATCGGCACGCTCGGGCAGCGTCTCGCCGATTCCGACCAGTAGCCCGGTAGTGAACGGAATGGACAACCGGCCCGCATCGGTGAGCACCCGCAGCCGCACCGCTGGATCTTTGTCCGGGCTGCCGTAGTGCGCAAGCCCTTTCGTCTCGAACAGCCGCCGCGACGTCGTCTCGAGCATCATGCCCATCGACGGCGCCACCGGCTTGAGCCGCGACATCTCCGACCAGCTCATCACGCCGGGATTCAGGTGCGGCAACAGCCCGGTTTCCTCCAGCACCCGGATCGCCATCGCGCGCACGTAGGACAGCGTGGAGTCGTAGCCTCGTTCGTTAAGCCACTCGCGCGCCTCCGGCCAGCGATCCTCGGGCCGATCGCCGAGGGTGAATAATGCTTCCTTGCAACCGAGTTCAGCCCCGTGGCGGGCGATGCCGAGAATCTCGGCGGGCTCCAGATACATGCCGGACCCCTGGGCGCGCAGTTTGCCCGGCACGCTGACAAACGTGCAGTAGTGACAGCTGTCACGGCACAGGCGGGTGACCGGGATGAACACCTTGCGTGAATAGGTGATCGGCAGCCGACCACCTGGGCCGCGCCGCCCGGCCGACTCCAGACCCGCGTCGCGTACCCGCGCCGCACTCGCGCACAGATCGGCGAGGTCCGCACCGCGCGCGGTCATCGCGATGGCCGCCTCGTCGAGGTTCAGCACCACGCCGTCTCTGGCCCGTCGCAGCACCCGCCGCAGCGCTGACGCACTGGCTTTGGCCGGAATCACAGGGTCAGGCAGAGCGGCGGGCTCCTCGCCTCGTGTCAGCGGCACCTTGGTGTAACTTCCCCACGATCGAATTTCATCCGCGTGTCCCAACGTCGGAAATCTCCGCACCCATGGCGGGTGCCATATGCGCAACAGTAGCGCCAGGCCTGGACCGCCAAGCCGTCGACATCCCGGCCTACAGCAGGACACCGCGGGTACTCGGCCGGCCGTTTCCCGGACACCGACGCTATCACCGGTGAGCGCGATACGATCCGTGCGGAACCACCGATCGATGTGACCGATGGCCGCGCTGTCCTAAGACAGTAGGAGGTGCGAGATGTCCTTCGTGCTCGCAACACCGGAGGTGTTGGTTACCGCGGCCGCTGACTTGGCCGGTATCGGGTCGACGCTCAGCGCGGCCAACGCCGCAGCGGCGGCACCGACGACCCGCGTACTGGCTGCGGCCTCCGATCAGGTGTCGACACAGGTCGCCGCGCTGTTGTCCGAACACGCGCTGGAGTATCAGCAGCTCGGCGCGCAGGTGTCGGCGTTTCACGAGCAGTTCGTCCGGGCATTGACCGCAGAGGTGAGCGCCTACGCGGCCACCACGGCGTCGATCAACCAGTTCATCAACCCCGAGATCAACTGGATGCCCGGCTTCGTCCCGCCGATCGGCTCCGCAAACGTCAGCCGTGGTGGCTGTGCCGCCACAACACCCACACCGGCGGCGTGACACCCAGCACGATCAGCAGCAAGGCTCCGTAGGCCATCAGGCCGTGGCCGCCGAAAATGACGTCGTCGCCGGGTCCGCCCATGCTTATCACCGCCACCGTCAAAAGCCAGGTCCACAACGGCAGCGCGGCCACCCGCGGCGACCTGGTCCACCGCCCGGCGGCCCAGACCAGTGCCGCGTTGAGCAATCCGCTGACCAGTCCACTGATGGGAAACGGAACCGAGCCGATATAGAAAGGCAGCAGCAACGCCCCGGCAAGTGCGGAGAGAACGCCGTCGACAGCCAACAACGCCAAGACAACGAAACGAATCGCGGGGTCCGTCGCGCCGCTGTCGTCAACAGACGCGACGCGTGGCTTGGCTTCGGTCAGGTCGGAACGCTATCGACTTGCGAAAGTATCGAGCCGATAACCCACTGCAGGCTGTCCAGTCGGTCCTGCCAGTGCTGCAAGTTAGGGTCCAGGTCGGGGTCCATGCGAAATCCTTCCGTGGCTGCCTGTTTGGCAGCTTACCGCGTCACGGCGCAGTGAAACCAAGTCCGGCAAGCAGATCTGTTTCCCAGCCGCGCCCATCGCGGTCCCCCGCGTCGCCGGCGGCCAGAACATAATGCTCTTGCCCGAGGATCGGCAGCGCGATGCTGTTCGACAAGGCGCAGGCCCGGCCGGTCGGCCCGACGACCACTTGGGTGGCGTGCGCGGCGAGCGCGGCCGTCTTGGCGGCGAGCGCCTCCTCGCCGGCCTCGACGACGGCATCGATGTTCTCGTCGGCATACCCGAAGTCGAACTCTTCTTGCGGCGGCAGGGTCCATTCGGGCCGCAAATCGTGACGATTCAGCGCATGCCGGCCCGCCGTGAATGCGCTCATTGCGAAGACCGACCAATAGAACTTCGGCACCGTCCACGGCTCGCCCGGGTAGTCGGCGGCGCCGGCCCCGAAACCGGAAGAGGCCACCGCGGCCGTTGTGACGGTGTGGGTGTGGACGTGATCGGGATGGCCGTAGCCACCTTGGGGATCGTAGGTTACGACGACATGTGGACACTGCTCGCGAATGATGGCGACCAGCGCGCCGACGGCCTCCCGTTCGTCGGCATCGATGAACCTTTGCCGACGCCGCGTGGGGGTGCCACGCATGCCCGAATCGCGCCAGCGCCCCGCGCCGCCGAGATAGATGGGCTCGCTGACGCCCAGCGCATGCAACGCCGCGGTGAGCTCGCCGATCCGGTAGCCGCCGAGTTGGTCGGCGCGGTCGACGGCGAGCTGGGCCCAACGATCCCCGATGACCTCGCCCTCCTCGCCGAGCGTGCAGGTGACGACCCACACCCGGGCGCCGCGGGCGGTGTAGTGGGCGATGGTGGCGCCGTTGCTGAGGCTCTCGTCGTCGGGGTGCGCGTGGACGAACAGCAGCCGTGGAGTCTCAGACATGGACGCACCCTACCGGCATCGCCAACTGTGTCGAAAGCCAGGTTTAGTAGTCGAAACCGTTTCTTATCCACGGCCGGCGCGGCGGTTTTCTTAAGCGGCTCGCAGCAAAAATAGGAACGCTGGCGGCTACTATCACAATATGCCGCAGCTCACCCCGACAACGCCGACCGGCAGCCGGAGCCGCCGGCGCGGCGAGGTCCTCGAACGTGCCCTCTACGAGGCCACCTTGGCCGAACTGACCGAAGTCGGATACGGCGGGCTGACGATGGAAGGCATTGCGGCGCGCGCCCACACCGGCAAGGCGGCCCTGTACCGGCGCTGGTGCAGCAAGCATGACCTGGTGCACGCAGCTCTGGTGTTCTCTTTGCCGCCGCTGCCGGAGCCGCGCTCCGGCAGGTCGGCCCGCGGGAATCTGCTGACGGTCTTCACCGCCCACCGTGACCTCCTGGCCGGAAAAACTGCCTTCCCGGGGCTGGACATCATCGGTCAGCTCATTCACGAACCCGAGCTGCGTGCCATCTTCGCCGATGCCGTGGTAGGCCCGCGACTGAAACTCGTCGAATCGATTCTGTGCGCCGCCGTCGAGGCCGGCGACATCGAACCGGCCACGATCACACCGCTGACCGCGCGAATCGGACCGGCGTTGATCAACCACCAGTTCCTGCTCACCGGGCTACCGCCGAACCGACGGGAGCTGGCGCTCATCGTCGATACCGTGATCCCGCCACAACCACCGGCCTGCGCCGACTGAGCAGCCTACGGCCCGGTTTTGATCCATTGGCCGGCGTCGCCGACGATGCCAACCGGTACCGCGCCCGACAGGCTGACGTTCTGCACGCTCGGGCCGGCAGCGACGATGGTGGTGTCCTGCAAGATCGGCAACACGGTCGACATGTTCCACAATCGCGGTTCGACCGCGGTGATCACGTCGTTGATGTTCTTGGTGCCATTGAGGGCGGCATCGATGTTCGACTGGATGCTGCGATCGCAGATTCCGGTGAGGTTCGACGGTGCTTGCACCAGCGCACCCGGCTCGGGTGCGCGACTGGGCGGCGTCGGCGTCGGGGTCACCGTGCTGGTGCCCGGCCCGGCAGGCGGCGACGAACCGGCCGGTGTGGTCGTCACCGCATTGGGGGGCGACACCGTCGTCGACTGCAGCGCGGGACACCCGTAACGCGAGGCCAGCAGCGTCGCCAGATTTCCACCGGCCTGATGCCAGCCGACGATCGCGTCCACCCGGTTGTCGTTCAGCGCGTCGTGATAGAGCGACACCGGGTCCAGCGCCAGCACGCTCGCGGCGATGCCGACGTTGCGCAACTGGTCGGCCGCGGTGTTGGCCACCGCGACCGAGGTTGGGTCATTTGCCGCCACTCCGATGACAAGCGACAGCTGCTGGCCGTCCTTGCTGATCCGGCCGCGGATGACTTCGGGCGGCCCGGCACTCGCCGGGGTCGGGTCCGGCGACACCGAAGTGTTGCTCTCGACCGTGAATCCGGATCCGGCCAGCAACGCCAGCGCCGCCGGCGTCTTCATCGCGGGTGGCGCGGTCGGCTCATAGCCCGGATCGCTCGGCGAGCGGATCTGAGCCTGGTCCAGCGTGACGGTGTTGTCGCTGCCCGCGCCCACCGCCGCGAGCAGGTCGACGTCGAGCAACCCCAGAATCGCCTTGCGGACCTGCGTGTCGGACAGCTTGGGCTCGCTTGCGCGCAGCGTGAGCTGCATGACCCGGGGCGTCACGATCCGGGCGGTCCGCACGTCGGGGATGGCGGACAGCTGCGCGAAGGCCGCCGAACCGCCATGCACCTGGGCCACCTGGGTATCACCGTTGCGAACGGAATCGGCCAGCGCGGCCGGCGCGCCGGCACGGCGGAACAGGATGAGCGCGGGTTTGGCCGGTGTCCCCCAATAGCGGTCATTGCGCGCTATCAGGATTTCGTCGCGCTGCGGGTCGATGCTCTCCACCCGGAACTGCCCGCCCGTGACCGGCAGCGCCCGGGCCAGCCCGGCCGCGAAACCGCCCGGCACGTCCTTGACGATGTGCGCCGGCACGATGTTGCTGAACAACTCTTTCCAGGCTGGATACGGTTGCGCGAAGGTGACCACCGCCTGCTTACCGCCCTCGAGCGATTGCACGCCGGTGATGAGGTCATATCCGGCCGGGTCGACGACCCCGGACTGACTGACCATCTGCCGCCACAGATACCAGAAGTCGTCGGCGGCGATCGGGGCGTTGTCGGTCCACTGCGCCTCCGGCCGGATCTTGTAGGTCACCGTGAACGGGTTCTTACTGGTCACCTCGGCGGACACCAACAGGGTCGGGTCCAGCTCCCAGCGCGAGCCCGTCGGCGCACTGGGATCGGGCACCGGCCGAAACGCGCTGGGCAAGACCAGCGCGCTGATCGCCGCGTTCACCGGGGACAGGTCGGACAGCAGATGCGGGTTGAACCCGGCACCGATCGAGTCGATGCCCATGATGATCTGGGTGACCCGGGGCGGCGGCGGGGGCGAGTTGTGCGGCGTATCGGTGCTTTGCGGCGCCGGCGGGGGTTTGACCGTGCACGCCGACAGCACCAATCCGGCCAGCGAGACCACCACGCCGACCCTGCTAAAGACACGGCGGACTCGTCTCGACACGCCCATCAGGGTATCGAGCGGCTGCCCAGCAGCCCTGCTGCCCGGGCGCGCGCCGAGCGTAACGGGGCTGCGAAAAAGAGCGCCGGATTTCGCAGTGGCGTTACGCTCGCGGCCGGGAGGCGCCAACTAACTAGCCCCGGGCCTTGGCCCGCGCCCGCCCGCGGGCCCGCGCGGTGGCGTCCAGCTCGACCTTGCGGACCCGCACGATCTCCGGAGTCACCTCGACGCATTCGTCGGGCGCGCAGAACTCCATGGCCCGTTCCAGATCGAGCTCGAGCGGCTTGGCCAAGGTCTCCATCACGTCCGCGGTCGATGACCGCATGTTGGTCAGTTTCTTTTCGCGAGTGACATTGATATCCAGATCCTCTGGCCGCGGGTTGATCCCGACGACCATGCCCGCATAGGTGTCCTGGCCGGGTTCGACGAAGAACTGGCCCCGATCGGCGAGCTGGAGCAACGCGAACGGCGTGATGATGCCGGACCGGTCGGATACCAGCGAGCCGGTGTGCCGGGCCCGGATCTCCCCCGCCCACGGCTTGTATCCGTCGAACACCGCATGCCCGACGCCGGTGCCGCGGGTCTCGGTCAGGAAGTCGGTGCGCCATCCGATCAAGCCGCGGCTGGGAACCACGAAGTCCATCCGCACCCAGCCGGTGGTGTGGTTGGCCATCTCCACCATGCGCCCCTTGCGGGCGGCCATCAATTGAGTGACCGCGCCGACGTACTCCTCGGGGCAGTCGACGGTCATCGCCTCGAACGGCTCGCACAGCTTGCCGTCGATGGTCCTGGTCACCACCTGCGGCTTGCCCACGGTCAGTTCGAAACCCTCCCGGCGCATCTGTTCGACCAGCACGGCCAGCGCCAACTCGCCGCGGCCCTGCACCTCCCAGGCGTCGGGCACGCCGATGTCGATGACGCGGATCGACACGTTGCCCACCAGTTCGGTGTCCAGCCGGTTGCGGACCATTCGCCCGGTCAGCTTGTGGCCGGGCACCTTGCCGGCCAGCGGTGAGGTATTGGTACCGATGGTCACTGAGATTGCCGGCTCGTCGACGGTAATCCGCGGCAGCGCAACCGGATTCGCCAAATCGGCCAGGGTGTCGCCGATCATGATGTCCGGCAGCCCGGCGACGGCGACGATATCGCCGGCGACGGCCTCGTCGGTCGGGGTTCGTTCCACGCCTTCGGTGGCCAGCAATTCGGTGATCTTGGCTGTTGCGGTGGTTTCCTGCCCGTCCACTTCGCGGATCCACGCGACCTGCTGGCCCTTACGAATGCGTCCGTTGTAGATGCGGACCAGCGCCAGCCGGCCCAAAAAAGCAGACGCATCCAGGTTGGCGACCAAAGCCTGCAGCGGCGCGTCCGGGTCGCCTTTCGGCGGCGGCACATGTTTTTCCAGGACCTCGAAGAGCGGGTCCAGGTTGGTGCCGTCCGGAACGTGGCCGTCGGCCGGCTGCGTGGTGCTGGCCACCCCGGCACGACCGGATGCATACAGCGTCGGCAGGCCCAGCGCATGCTCGGCGGCCGCGGCCGCTGCGTCGTGGAGATCGGATGCGACGTCCAGCAACAGGTCGTGGCTGGCCTCCACCACCTCGGCGATGCGCGCGTCGGGCCGGTCTGTTTTGTTGACGACGAGAATCACCGGAAGATGGGCGGCCAGGGCCTTGCGCAGCACGAACCGCGTCTGCGGCAGCGGGCCCTCGGACGCGTCGACCAGCAGCAGCACCCCGTCCACCATGGACAGCCCGCGTTCCACCTCACCGCCGAAATCGGCATGCCCGGGGGTGTCGATCACGTTGATGACGGTCACGGTTCCATCCGGGTGATGGCGGTGCACCGCGGTGTTCTTGGCCAGGATGGTGATGCCCTTTTCCCGTTCCAGGTCGCCGGTGTCCATCACGCGGTCCAGCAGTTCACCGCGTTCGGCCAACGCGCCGGATTGCCGCAGCATTGCGTCGACCAGGGTGGTTTTACCGTGGTCGACGTGGGCGACGATGGCGACATTGCGGAATGGCACGTCGGTGATTGTGGCAGCGGCGGCCGCAGATAGCGAACTCGGCCGACGAACCGGGCAGCTCATCCGGCGTGCGTCCAGGGCGGTCGGGTACGGCGTGTCGTCGCCCGGTGTGCACAGTCAACGGCCCCTTACCAGCCGCGCCGGCGCGGCGCTGAACCGATCAATTCGCCCTTGGCTGCCGCATCGCGGCTGCGGTAGACGATGTAGGGCCGGAACAGGTAGACGATGGGCGCACTGAACGCATGTACCAGCCGGGTGAACGGCCACAGGGTGAACAGCACCATGCCGATCAGGGCGTGCAGTTGATAGTCCAGCGGAGCGTTCACCATCACTTCCCCGTGTGGCTGCATGATCCAGATTCCCCGGAACCACATGCCGACTGTGTACCGGTAGTGGAACTCGCCGCCGTGCGGCCCGGTGCCGATCAGGTCGCAGTAGAGGCCCACCACCACGGCCAGCACCAGCACCACATACATCAGCTTGTCGCTGCGGGTGGTGGCCATGGAGACCGGCGGGCGGGTGAACCGCCGGTAGATCAGCAACGCGATACCGGCCAGCGTCGCAGTGCCGGCGATTGATCCGGCGATGACAGCCTGCAGGTGGTAGACGTAGTCGCTCACTTTCAGCGCATGAGTCACCGACGGCGGAATGAACAACCCCATCACGTGCCCGGCGAAAACCGCCAGGATGCCGAAATGGAAGATCGGGCTGGCGATTCGCAGGATCCGCGACTCGTAGATCTGCGAGGAGCGGGAGGTCCAGCCGAATTTGTCGTAGCGGTAGCGCCACCAGGTGCCGACCACCAACACCGCCAGCGTGACGTATGGCGCGATGTCCCAGAACAGGACACTACTACCCACTTGGCGCTTCTCCTTGGCGTCGGGGCGGTACGGTCAGGGTAAATGGTTGCAGCCCAACGGCTTCCGCGGGCGGTCCGGCCTCCACTAGACGCTCTGCGCGGCGCACCTCCCGATCCGTTGCGATCGGCAGCGTCTCGCAGACCGCTGCCACCGCATGCTCGTACGGCGACTTCGCCTCGGCCAGTACGCCCCGCAACACGTCGATCGGGACCCGATGCTCGGACAGTAGCCGGCGGCCGACCTCGGGATTGACGGTGGCTGCGAATTCGAGCACCACCGGAAGGTGGTCCGGCGCCTCGGTGCGCGGCGGCTCCACACCCGCTTCCCGGTACGCGGTGGCGAACGCCAGCATCTCGCGGCCGCGGTTGCGGGTGTCGCCGGCGGTCCAGTACGTCAGGTACATCGTGGCGCGCCGCCGCATGTCGAAGGTCGCGACGTAGTCCATCGCGGCGGCCATCGGCTCACTGTCGCGCAACGCCGCAACGCCGCGACGGTGCGTCCGAGCGACTCGCCCGCCGGACCGCTGATATGACTGAGCAGCTCGTCGACGGTGTCGAGTCGTCCGGGCAGCCCGTCATCGGGATACGCCAGCAGCAGCGATGCCGCCTGCCACACCACCCGTTCCTGCATCACCCGGCTGTTGTAGCGGTCCCGGATCTGGGGCAGCAGCCTCATTGCTTCTGCTCTTCGGGAAACATCCCCGCGGGCACCTGGCGACCGTCCCAATTCAGCAGGTTCACCCTGGACCGCTGCACGGCATGAAACGTCTCCACGGACACAGGCGCCGGTTCACTGCCGGCCGCACCGAACGGGCCCGACTCGTACATGCCCGGTCCGCCCTCACCCGACAACGAGCAACCCATCTGCTCCAGCTCCCGGGCCTGCGGGCTGAAGGCAGTGGGAATGACATACCGCTCTTCGTATTTCGCGATGGCGAGCAGCCGGTACATCTCGTAGATCTCTTCTTCGGTCATCCCGACGGACTGCGGAATGTGCGGTTGGGTATCCCGCCCGAGATTGATGTCACGCATGTAGGAGCGCATCGCCGCCAGCCGCCGCAACACACCTTCGATGACGTCGGTGTCGCCGGCGGTGAATAGTTCGGCCAGGTATTGCATCGGGATGCGCAGTGCCTCTAACGCACCGAACAGGTTGCCCAGTTCCTCCCCGTCGTGACCGTCGCGACTGACCGCATCGACCACCGGCGACAGCGGCGGGATGTACCAGACCATCGGCATGGTCCGATACTCCGGGTGCAACGGCAGCGCGACCTGGTAGGTGTTGATCAGCGCATACACCGGGGAGCGCTGCGCGGCCTCGATCCATTCGTCAGAGATTCCTTCCGCGCGCGCACCAGAGATCACCTCGGGATCGTTCGGGTCCAACAGGATTCGGCGCTGCGCCTCGTAGAGGTCGGTGTCGTTTTCCACCGACGCCGCCTGAAGCACCCGGTCGACGTCGTAGAGGACCACCCCGAGGTAGCGAAGCCGCCCCACGCAAGTCTCCGAGCAGATGGTCGGCAGGCCGACCTCCATCCGCGGATAACACAGCGTGCACTTCTCGGCTTTGCCGGTCTTGTGGTTGAAATAGACCTTCTTGTAAGGGCATCCGGACACGCACATCCGCCAGCCGCGGCAGCGGTCCTGGTCGACCAGCACGATGCCGTCTTCGCTGCGCTTGTACATCGCACCGGACGGGCACGATGCCACGCAGGAGGGGTTGAGGCAGTGCTCGCAGATCCTGGGCAGGTAGAACATGAAGGTCTCTTCGAGCCGCAGTTTGACCTCGTCGCCGATCTTCTTCAGGATCGGGTCTTCGCCCAGGATCTCCGGGGAACCGGATAGGTTGTCGTCCCAGTTGGGTCCCCATGAGATCTTCATCGGCTTGCCGCTGATCAGGCTTTTCGGCGCGGCCGTCGGGAACGTGTCACCCGCGGGCGCCGTAATCAGGTTTTCGTAGTCGTACGTCCATGGCTCGTAGTAGTCGCCGATGACGGGCAACTTCGGGTTCGCGAAGATCCGCAGCAGCTTCTGGATGCGGCCGCCGTCGCGAAGCCGCAGCCGGCCTTTCTTGTCGCGTATCCAGCCGCCGCGCCAGCGCTCCTGGTCCTCGTAGGTCCGCGGATAGCCTTGGCCTGGACGGGTTTCGACGTTGTTGAACCACACATATTCAGTACCGGCGCGGTTGGTCCACGCCTGCTTACACGTCACCGAGCAGGTGTGGCAGCCGATGCATTTGTCGAGGTTCATCACCATCGCCAACTGCGCCATGACTTTCACGAGGACGTCACATTCATCAGTACTTCACATCCTGGCTGCGACGGCGCACCACGGTGACCTCGTCGCGCTGGTTGCCGGTGGGCCCCATGTAGTTGAACGCGAACGCATGCTGACCGTAGCCACCGGCGAGGTGACTGGGTTTGATCCGCACCCGGGTCAGCGCATTGTGGTTACCACCGCGCTTGTTGTTGGTCTCGGTCCGTGGCGTGTCCACCGTGCGTTCCTGGACGTGGTAGACGAACACCACCCCGTCGGGCATCCGGTGCGAGACGATCGCGCGGCACACGTAGATGCCGTTGGCATTGACCGCCTCGACCCACTCGTTGTCGCGCACTTTGATTTTCGCCGCGTCGCCGGGGCTCATCCACATCGTCGGACCGCCACGGGACAGCGACAGCATGTACAGGTTGTCCTGGTAGGTGGAGTGGAAGGACCACTTCGAGTGCGGCGTCAGATAACGCACGGTCAGCCCGATTCCGTCATCGGTCGGACCGAGCGAGGGCTGGCCGAACAGTCGCGCCATGTCCAGCGGCGGGCGGAAGACCGGCAGATGCTCGCCGAGCTCCTCGACCCAGTCGTGGGCCAGATAGAAATGCATCCGCCCGGTGAGGGTGTGGAACGGCTTGAGGTTCTCGATGTTGATGGTGAACGGCGCGTAGCGACGCCCGCCGGTTTCGCTGCCCGACCATTCCGGGCTGGTGATCACCTGAACCGGACGCGCCTGGGTATCGGCATAGGTGATGCGGCGGTCTTCGCTGCCCTCGGCGAGGTGGGCCAGCCGCTGACCTGTGCGTTTTTCCAGCTCGTGGAACCCCTCGACCGCGAGCCGGCCGTTGGTCGTCCCGGACAGCAGCAGAAGTACGTCGGCCATCCGCGCAGCGGTGGTGATGGCCGGACGACCCGCTCCCGCACCGGAATTCATCACCCCGAATTTGGCGGACAGCTCCTCGACCTCTCGGAGGGGGTGCACCGTGACGCCCTTGGTGGTCATCCCGAATTTGTCGACGAGCGGACCCAGCGTCAGCCACTTGTCGTAAACGGCGGCGTAGTCTCGCTCCACCACGGTGAGTTTGGCCATCGTCCGCCCCGGTATCGGTGTCAGGCCTTTGTGCAGCCAATCTTCTTCGGCGCCATCGGGATAGACCATCGCGTCCGGGGTGTCGTGCTGCAGCGCGGTGAGCACCACATCGCTGCGGGTGCCCAGATGCCGCTTGGCCATCGCACTGAACGCACGCGCGATCGCGCCGAAAGCATCGAAGTCCGAACGGGTTTCCCATGGTGGGTCGGTCGCGGCGCTGAACGCGTGCACGTACGGGTGCATGTCGGTGCTGGAAATGTCGGCCTTCTCGTACCAGGTCGCTGCCGGCAGCACCACATCCGACACCAATGTCGTCGAGGTCATCCGGAAGTCGATCGACATCATCAGGTCGAGCTTGCCCTCCGGGATGTCGCCTTCGCACGTCACATCGACGGGGGCTATCCCGTCGACCGGCGGCTCGGCCTGCACATTGGAATCGGTCCCCAGCAGATGGCGCAGGAAGTACTCACCGCCCTTGCCCGACGAACCGATCAGGTTGGCCCGCCACACGGTAAGCACCCGTGGCCAGTTGACGGGATTGTCGGGATCGGTCACGGCGAGCTTGAGTTCGCGCTGCCCGAGTTGCTCGGCGACATATTCCGCGGCGTCGCGGCCCGAGGCCCGTGCCTCGTCGGCGACGTCCAGGCTGGATCGGTCGAACTGCGGATAGAACGGGCTCCAGCCCATCGCGGTCGCCGAGGCCAGCAGGTCCATTGTGTGCTTGCCGGCGAACCTGCCCCGGCCTATCGGGCTGGCCAGTTTGTCGGCCCCGTAGCCGTCGTAGCGCCATTGGTCGGTGTGCGCATACCAGTACGAGGCGCCGGGCACCTGCCGCGGCGGACGCACCCAGTCGGTGGCCATCGCCATGGTCTGGAATCCGGTGAGCGGACGCACCTTCTCCTGGCCGACGTAGTGGGCCCACCCGCCGCCGTTGCGTCCCATCGAGCCGGTCAACATCAGCAGCGCCAGCACCGCCCGGTAGACGGCGTCACCGTGAAACCACTGACAGATCCCGCTGCCCATGATGATCATCGATCGGCCACCGGATTCCTCCGCGTTGCGCGCGAATTCTCTGGCGACGCGGATGGCCTGTGCGGCCGACACCCCGGTGATCGCCTCCTGCCATGCCGGGGTGTTCTGCTGCGCGGGATCGTCGTAGCCGGTGGGCCATTCGCCGGGCAGCCCCGGACGCGCCACGCCGTACTGGGCCAGTATGAGGTCGAACACGGTGCACACCAGGTGCTTACCGACACGGCGTACCGGAACACCGCGGGCAATGGTCGTTCCTTCGCCGTCGACCGTGTCGAAGCTGGGCAGGTGTACCAGCGCGGTGCTGCGGTCTCCGTTGGCGCCGTGTGCGTCCTGCACGCTGAGCGCCGGCACCAGATCACCGAGATCCAGGTTCCACTTCCCCACCCCGTCCTCGCCGTACCGGAATCCCAGTGAGCCGTGCGGCACCACAACGGAGTTGGTGACTTCGTCGAGCACCGCCGGCTTGAGCGCCGCGTTCTCGACCGCTTCGCCGATGTCGGCTGCCATGAGGTTTTTCCCCGGCACCAGCATGTCGCCGCGTTCTTCCAGCTTGATCAGGAACGGCAGGTCCGTGTAGCGGCGCGCAAAGTCGATGAAGAACGGAACCTGCTTTTGCACATAACATTCCGAGAGAATGACGTGGCCCATCGCCATGGCCAGCGCACCGTCGGTACCGGCGGCGCACGGCATCCACTCGTCGGCGAACTTGGTGTTGTCGGCGTAGTCGGGGCTGACGGTGACCACCTTGGTGCCGCGGTAGCGCGCCTCGGCCATCCAGTGCGCGTCGGGGGTCCGGGTGATCGGGACGTTGGAGCCCCACATCATCAGATACGCCGCGTCCCACCAGTCCCCGGATTCGGGCACATCGGTCTGGTCGCCGAACACCTGCGGCGAGGCCACCGGGAGGTCGGCGTACCAGTCGTAGAACGACGTCATGACGCCGCCGATCAGTTCGAAGAACCGCGAGCCGGCGGCGTACGACACCATCGACATGGCCGGGATCGGGGAAAATCCGGCGACCCGGTCCGGGCCGTAGGTCTTGATGGTGTGCACGTGGGCGGCGGCGATCAACTCGGTAGCCTCCGCCCAGCTGACCCGGACCAATCCGCCCTTGCCGCGGGCCCGCATGATAGCGGCGGCGGCGCTCGGGATCTGCCTGGATGTCGGCCCACGCCAGCACCGGATCACCGAGCCGGGCTTTCGCTTCCCGGTACATCTCGACCAGCACGCCCCGGGCGTACGGATAGCGCACCCGGGTGGGCGCGTAGCTGTACCAGGAGAACGACGCGCCGCGGGGACAACCGCGCGGCTCGTATTCGGGCCGGTCCGGGCCGACCGACGGATAGTCGGTCTGTTGGGTTTCCCAGGTGATGATCCCGTCTTTGACGTAGATCTTCCACGAGCACGAGCCGGTGCAGTTGACTCCGTGGGTGGAGCGGACCACCTTGTCGTGGCTCCACCGGTCGCGGTAGAACACGTCGGCTTCGCGGCCGCCCCGCCGGGTGACCGTGCGCAGATCCGCCGAGAACTCACCGGGCGTGAAAAACCGCCCGCTGCGCTCTAGTAGCTCTTCGAGCGCTCCACCAACGTGAGGTGTGACAGTCAAGGGGTCCCCCTCCTACTCCGTCGTGTCGCGCCTCGTCGCCGGGCCGTTCGTTCGACTCCATGTGTGTAGTGTTCGGCAACCGGCGCGTCGGTCCACGCGCCCACACCGACTCGGATCGGAATAGACATCGGCATCGACGGCCGGCGCGCTGGGCGGCGATGGAGCACCGGCATAGGCGGAGAATGACCGCCTGCATCTGCACGCAGCGACGTCCCGGGGCGGTGCGGACGCGGTGACCACACCGTCCAGACAACCATCAGGATCGCTACCGGCGGGCACATTCAGGTCGACTTCGAGTGACGTCGTTATTACAAGTTGCGTTGTTATATTTCAAGGGGACTGTTGTGACCTTCAACAGGGCTGTGCATCGGCTGCGGAACACCTGTGGACTTGTGATGAGGTCCGGCTCACAGAGCTCGTTGCAGATCCCCCAGCCAGCGGCGATCGGCAGGCACCCAGTCCACGTCGTGCAGCTCCGCCGCCGTCACCCAGCGCAGCGCCCGGTGGTCGTGTGCCCGTGGTTCACCGCGAATCAAACGCACCCGATACGCCCGCAGCGTCGTTATGGGATCCAACGCAACGTCATCGCCGAGGCGGTCGCCCACCGCGACGTCGCCCACGTCTAAGCCCAGCTCCTCGGCCAGCTCACGGGCCAGCGCCGCGCGCTCGGTTTCACCCGGTGCGACCTTGCCGCCGGGGAGTTCCCAGCGGCCGGCCAGCTCCGGCGGCCGAACCCGCTGCGCCACCAGGACCATGGAGCCGCAGATGACGGCGCCGGCAACGACGATCTGGGTCGGCATGGCCAGTGACGGTATACCGTCGGGGAATGGCTGTGTTAACGGATGAGCAAGTAGACGCCGCACTGCCCGGCCTCAATGGATGGGAACGCGCCGACGGCGCCCTGCGTCGGTCGGTGAAGTTTCCGACATTCCTCGCCGGTATCGACGCCGTGCGCCGGGTGGCCGAGCACGCCGAGCGCAAGGATCATCACCCGGATATCGACATCCGTTGGCGGACAGTGACTTTCGCTCTCGTCACGCATTCCGAAGGTGGCATCACCGACAAGGACGTGGCGATGGCGCGCGATATCGACGAAATAGTCGGGAGCTAGTCGTTCGACGCGGCCCGCGCTCGGGCGCGCTGTGCGGATACCACCCGCGTGCGGGGGACGACGGGGCACCCGGAGCCGGCGTCGCGTCTGCCGGTGGCGGCGATCCAGATCAACGTCGCGACCGCCGCCACGATGTAGACCAGCCCCACCCAGGCCAGATACCACGGTCGGCTTATCTGCCAGATGGTTGGTTGAGCGAAGCTCAGTAACCACGGCACCCCGACTGTGGTCAGTGCCAGCCAGCCCCAGCCCACGATTGGGGCGCCGGGGCGCTCGCGTAGCGGGCCGTGGATCGCCCAGATCATCAGCGGCACCAGCCACACCCAGTGGTGGGTCCACGAGATCGGTGAGAGCAGCAGCCCGAACAACTCGACCACCAGCAGCCGGCCGAGCCGATCGGAGGGGCCCAGTGCCCGCCAGGCCAGGACGGCCAGTACCGCGGTCACGGCGATGGCGGCCAGAACCAGTGGACCGAAGCCGGCGTCGTGGCCCAGGATCCGGGAAATGCCGCCACGCCAGGATTGATTGAACGAGGTCGCGACTGGCCCCACCCGGTGGGCGTCACCCAGCAGGACGGTGAAGTAGTAACGCGTCTGATCGCCGACCACCCAAGCCGACACTCCGATGGTGGCCGCGAAGACGACCACCGAAAACAGCGCCGCGGCCCACCGCCGAACGCCGGCCAAATAAACACTGGAGATCGCCGGCGTCAACTTGATTCCGGTCGCCACCCCGACCAGCAGGCCCGACAGCCACCATCGCGTGGTGTAGACCGCCCACAGCACCCCCAGCATCAGCAATACATTGACCTGCCCGTAGTCGAATGTGCTGCGCAGCGGCTCAATCCAGATGGTGACCGCCGTCCACAACATCGCCAGGCGATGACCGCCGGGGCCGGCCGCCACGCCCATCAGGCGCTGGCTGATCCGCACCGCGCCGTACAGCGCGGCCATCGTCGCGATCTGCCACAGAAAAGCAACCAGGCCGAACGGCAACAGCTGCAGCGGGTAGAAGACGACCGCCGCAAAAGGCGGATACGTGAACGGCAGCGGGAATCCCGGCGTCTGCTCGGCGTAGACGTAGCTGTAGAGGGTGCCGGGATGGTCGAGAGCGGCGGCGCCGCCGAGGTAAACGTGCAGGTCGACGAAGTTTGCGCCGTTGGGCGCCAGGTATGTCCAGGCCAGTCGCGCGGCGACGCTCGCGGCTAACAGCCCGGGCGCGGCCGTGGCAAGCAGGCTCGCGAGCCGCCGGGTGACGAGCGCCGCCGGGGCGGCCGGGGTGGTGTCTATCTGCCCGACTTTAGCGACCGCAGCGGCCGGGGCTGTGTCGTTGCCCCATGGCTGTTTCCGGGAGCGGCTGGTCACCGCCGTCACTCGGATCAGTAACGATCGAATAAATGCCACACGTGTCACTTGAGTCCCATCCGTATCAAAGTAGCTTCGGGCGGGGACCAGTCATCGATAACCAGGGAGAATCATGCCAACCATCTGGACTTACTTGCGTGCAACCGCCGTCCTAGTCGGTTCGTCCGCCGCGCTATTGACGGGCGGTATCGCCCACGCTGACCCAGCGCCGGCTCCGGCGCTGCCGAACATTCCGCAGCAGCTGATCGCCTCGGCGGCCAACGCCCCGCAGATTCTGCAGAACCTCGCAACCGCCCTCGGCGCCACCCCGCCGGTGGCGCCGTCCGCACCCGGCATCACCTTCCCGGGACTGACCCCGGCCGCCGCAGCGCCAGCCGCGACAGCCCCGGCCGCTCTCCCGTCCATTCCCGGGATAACCCCACCGGCGGCTGCCGCACCCGCGGCCCCGGCCGCTTCGGCGATTCCGGGACTGCCGGTTTCGATCCCGGGGCTGACGCCTGCGGCACCTGCGGCACCATCGGTACCCGCCGCCCCGGCGGCTCCGGCGATTCCGGGATTGCCGGTGTCCATCCCCGGCCTCTCCGCCCCTACGGCACCCGCGCCGGCCGTGCCGGCCGTGCCGGCATCCGCTGCCGCGCTGCCGCAGGCCAGGATCGATATGCCGGCGCTGCCGGGCCTGCCGGTGAGTGTGCCTCCGCAGCTGACGCTTCCGACCGATCTGTCGGCGCTGGCCACCGGTGTCACCCCGGGGGTGCCGGCGGGCAGCCCCGCTGCGCCGTCACCGTCGCAGTCGCTGCTTTCCGCCCTTCCCTGAGCAGCCTTCTAGTCAGCTAACCCACTACCGACGACCGGAGGAACCGTGGCAACCAGTTGGAATCTGTCCAAAGGTTTGGCCGCTGTTGTCACGGCATCGGCTGCCGCGTTCGGGTTCTGCCCGAGCGCGGCAGCCGACCCGGCGGCACCGCAACCGAATTCCACCCAACAACTACCGGGCCTGGCGGCGTTATCGCAGCTGAGTCCGATAATCCAGCAAGCGGCTGGCAATCCGGCGCAGGCGACACAGCTGCTGATGGCCGCTGCGCAGGCTTTCACCCACAATCCGACAGCACCGACCGAGTCCAAGAACGTGGCCGAGTCGGTCAATCGGTTCGTGCAGGAACCCGGCTCACCGGTACCCGGGGCGCCGGCCCCAGCGCCGAACGGCGTGACCCCGCCCGACGCGTCGCCGGTGCCGCACGTGCCGGCGGCCGGCATAGTGCCCGGCGCGCAGGCGCACCTACCGACCGGCATCGATCCGGCCCACGCGGCGGGTCCGGCGCCAGTTGTCACGCCGCCGGCGGCCACACCGCCCGCTTCGGCATCGGTTCCCGGGACCTTCGAGCCGGCGACTGCGCCCGTCGTGGCATCCGTGCCGACTCCACCCGCGCCGGCCTCACCCGCACCGCAGGCCGCGCAGGCTCCCGCGCCCGCCGGCGCCGCCCCGGCGGCGGCTCCGGATTTCGGCCCTGACGCTCCGCCCACGCAGGACTTCATGTATCCCTCGATCGGCAGCAATTGCCTTGCGGATGGCAGCAGCGCCATCGCGACCGCGTTATCGGTGGCAGGGCCGGCGAAGATTCCAACTCCCGGTCCGGGCGCCGGCCAGACCGCCTATGTTTTCACCGCTGTCGGCACCCCTGGGCCCGCCGAGGTGCAGAAGCTGCCATTGAACGTCACCTGGGTGAACCTGACCACGGGCAAGTCAGGGAGCGCCACCCTCAAGCCGCGTTCAGACATCAATCCGGACGGGCCGACGACGTTGAGCGTGATCGCCGACACCGGTTCCGGCAGCATCATGTCGACGATCTTCGGGCAGGTCACCACCAAGGAAAAGCAGTGCCAGTTCATGCCCACGATCGGCTCCACGGTGGTGCCGTAGCGAGGCTCGCGTCTAGACGGGCGCTCGGTTAGTAGGCCATGAACAAGATCGCGTCGCGGTCGTACTCCAGACCCGGATGAATGCTGGCGAGGTGCGCCTGGGTGAGTTCGACCAACTCATCCTCGTCCTTGCCAACGATGGCTTCGCCGCACGGACACGTGATGTGTGTCTTCATGTTGCCGCCCTTTCCTTCTGTTCATGCACTACTTTGCCGCCTTGGCTGCCGCCTTCATCTGCTTTTTATGTGATCGCACCTGCCCGAGCGAACGGGCGTCGACGATATCGGCGACAGATATGTGTGTGCCGGGTTGGCCGAACTCCCCGGCCGCGGCCCGCCAGCCCGGCGGCATCACGCCGTATTGCTTGCCCAGCAATGCCAGAAATATCTGCGCCTTCTGTTCGCCGAAACCGGGTAGCCTCTTCAGCCGCCGCAGCAGCTCCTGCCCGTCGGGCTCCCCGGCCGTCCACAGCCCGGCCGCATCGCCGCCGTAGCGCTCCACGATGATCTGCGCCAAGGACTGGATACGCTTGGCCATCGATCCCGGGAACCGGTGTATCGCAGGCCTTTCCGAACACAGTGCGGCGAATTTGTCCGGGTCGTAGTCGGCGATCTCGTCGGCGTCCAAGCCGCCCATCCGGTCCGCGATCTTCTTCGGTCCCGCGAAGGCGGTTTCCATCGGTACTTGCTGGCCGTGAGCAACACGATGGAGATCACTAGCCGCCATGCGGTCTGCGATTTTCTTCGGACCACGAAAGGCCGTTTCGAGTGGGACCTGCTGATCTAAGACCATCCCGACCAGCAATGCGAACGGATTATCTGACAGCAGTTGATCGGCCTCAGGCTCCTGTGCCAACCAAAGATTCACGTGTTGACTCTAAGACATCGAGCGGATCATCGGAGTATGTCCGGGCACAGCTCGTGCTGCGCTGCGTCGACCACACCTCGAACGTCGGCTATCGCCAAATCTGCACTAGCCACTACACGCACCTGTACCGAAACGAGCTGGTCGTTTCGGTACAGGCGCGCGATCGGCTCGTCGGCACCCTAGATGGTGAGTTCGATGTGGATGCGGTCACCGCTGACCCGCGTCACGACACCAGGAACCACCCGATCGCCAAACCGGACATTAGGTTAGCTCGCGCCCGCCGCGATCACCTGGTCCACCTCGAGGGCCCGGCCGGCCATCTCGGCGTGTGCCTTGTCCAGCGCGTCGGCCTGATCCTCATCGGCCTTCATCAGCGCCTCGATGTCGAAGCCGGCCATGTCGAGGACACCCATGTCCGTGAAGGCCTTCTGCACCTTGTCGCCCCACAACCCGATGTCCTTGACGATCGGCACGATGCGGCTGAACAGGTGCGAGCGGAACTGGATCATCAGCGGCGACGTGTCGACCCAGTCGGCACACGCTTGGACGTCGAGGCCGAGGGTCTCGAAAACCTCCTCGCCGCGGAACCGGTCGCGCATCAGGTAGCAGGCGTCCACGACGAACTCTTCACGCTCGTCCCGCTCAGCTTCGGTCAGCGCGGAGTAGTAGTCCTTCAGCGAGATTCGGCCGAAGGCGACGTGCCGGGCCTCGTCCTGCATGACGTAGGCCAGCAACTGCTTGGCCAGCGTGTCCTGCGGCGCCATGTCACGCAGCACCCCGAAGGCGGCGAGTGCGAGCCCTTCGATGAGGACCTGCATGCCGAGGTAGGGCATGTCCCAGCGCGAGTCGCGCAGGGTGTCGTCCAGCAGTGCGGTCAGGTGCTTGTTGATCGGGTAGACCAGGCCGACCTTCTCCTGCAGGAACCGCGCGAACGTCTCGACGTGCCGGGCCTCGTCCATGGTCTGGGTGGCCGCGTAGAACTTCGCGTCCAGGTCCGGGACGACCTCGACGATCTTGGCCGAGCACACCATCGCCCCCTGCTCGCCGTGCAGGAACTGCGAGAACTGCCAGGCTTGGAAGTGCTGGCGCATCTCGGCGCGACGTGATTCGCCTGCGGCTTCCCACATCGGGCTGCCGAACAGCGGATGGAACTCGTCGGGCAGCCCCACCGGGTTCTTCGGGTCGACGTCTTGCGCCCAGTCGATGCGCGACTGGGCATCCCACTGCTTGTCCTTTCCCTTTTGGTACAGGGAAAGGAGCCGGGCGCGCCCCTCGTCGTACTCCCACGTGAAGCGCGCGTCGCCGGCGCTGGGGACCTCCCACGAGTACGGCGCGGGCACGTCCGTGTACTTGTCCCTCGTGGTCATCAGCTGCCGCCTCTCTGCCCGGTGTGACCAGGTGGTCATATGAGGAGTATCACATTGGCGGGAGCCTGGCATACGGAGACCTGTTCTACCAGGACTACTTTCCGATTCACATACGACTCATAGACGGTTTTATCCGCCTTCGTTTCAGGGGTGGTTCTTCGTCGGGTTCCGGCTCGTCTGGTCGAGCAGCATGCCGACCAGCAACGCGAACGGGTTGTCCTCCAACAGCGCGTCGGCGGCCGGATCTTGGACTAGCCGCAGTTTCGGCACCCACATATTTTAGAGCCGGCGCCCAACCACCGCGTTGCGGGCTGCACTGCCGAGGGCCACACCGGAACCGGAGCATATCCATTGCTCTCCGTCTACCCGCCTGATACTCTAATTCAATTATCCTGCAACGAATTTCACCCGCTCTTGCGGCGGAATTCACGACGGCTCTCCACCGGACCGTGCACCCGCGACCGCTTGCCGCCGCTGCTGTCTTTGGGATCGGATCCGCTCGACGTCTTCGCTATCTTGCGGTCCAGGGCCGCACGGAACTTGCGTTTGGTCTCGTCCTCGGACTCCGGCGACCCGGAGGATTCAGAAGACTTGGACGACTTTGAACCTTGCGAAGAGTTCGATTCAGCCATACCGGCAGCCTAACCCGGATTTACCGGGTCGCTGCCGCAGACAGCGCGGCTACCGCATACCCGGAGGCATGCCGTACACGTGCGAGATCGGCAGCGTCAGCAACACCCGCCGATCGGTGACCATCGCCTGCCGGTAGTCGTCCCAGTCCGGATGCTCACCGGCGATATTGCGATACAAGGCAATCAGCGCCTCGACGGTATCGTCATCGGGCGCAGCCGCCGGAGGCGTCAGTTCGGCTATGCCCTCCGCGACGGCATACGACCATCCGTCGTCGGCATCGACCAGAATCGAAGCCCGCGGGTCGCGGCGCAGGTTGCGGGTCTTGGCGCGCGGCTCGGTGATCGACACTCGCAACACCAGCTCGCGCGGGTCGAAGTGATACTGCACGTTCGACAGCTGCGGGCGCCCATCGCGTTTGATGGTGGCCAACACCCCGAGTGAGTTCCCGCTGATCACAGCCAGCAGCTTGTCGTCGAAGACCTGGCGTCCCATACCGAGAGCCTACGTCGCAGGCCGGCAAAGCCGGGTCTGAGGATCGTCGCTCTTCGCCGGCCTGGTGGAATCGGATCATGACCAGATACGCGGCGTTCCTGCGCGGCGTCAACGTCGGCGGCGTCCACCTCACAATGGCCGAGGTGGCGACCGCGTTGACCGACACCGGTTTCACCAAGGTGCGCACCGTCCTGGCCAGCGGCAACGTCCTGCTGGAGTCGTCGGGTGGGGTAGCCGATGTACGCAGGAAAGCCGAAGCGACGTTGCGCGCCAGGTTCGGTTATGACGCCTGGGTGCTGGTCTACGACATCGACACGGTGCGCGCCGTCGTCGACGCCTACCCGTTCGAGCGCGAGGCCGACGGGTATCAGTCCTACGTCACGTTCGTCGCCGATGCCGCAGTGCTCGACGAACTCGCCGCACTGGCCGACGGTGCCGGTCCAGACGAGAAGACCCGCCGCGGTGACGGCGTCGTCTATTGGCAGGTACCCAAGGGCAACACCCTGGACAGCACGATCGGAACGACGATGGGCAAGCCGCGCTACAATTCGTCTACCACGACTCGCAACCTGCGCACCCTGGCCAAAGTGTTGCGCTGAGGCCGAGATGGACGACCTCGCTGCGCTGGCGTTCGGCTAGCGCGCATCCTGGTCGTCGGGCACCGCTTCGATGTAGCGCAGCGCGTCGGCCTTGCCCAATCCCAGTCCGCGCGCCACCTGGACGTACTCGCGGGCCGCGGCCGCCATCGCAGTGTCGGTCGGATCGTAACGGGCGATGAAAGTGCCGAAGCGGCCGCGGGTTTCGACGATGGCGGCGGATTCCAGCTCACGGTATGCGCGGGCCACCGTGTTGACGGCCACCCCCAGTTGGCCGGCCAGCTCACGCACCGTCGGCAGGCGGGTGCCCGGCGGCAAGGCGCCGTCGCGGACTCCGTCGATGACCTGCGTCCGGAGCTGGTCGAACAGCGGCCTGCCCGCTCTCATGTCGACCCGCAACCATTCGCGCAGCTCCACCCACCCAGTATCCACCAGGCCCGACTATGTTGGTGGGATGCGAGTGGCGGTGCTCAGCGGCGCGGGGATCTCCGCGGAGAGCGGCGTGCCGACATTCCGTGATGACAAGAACGGATTGTGGGCCCGCTTCGATCCTTACGAGCTGTCCAGCACCCAAGGGTGGCTGAAAAACCCCGAGCGGGTCTGGGGGTGGTACCTGTGGCGCCATTACCTGGTGGCCGACGTCGCGCCCAACGAGGGGCACCGCGCCATCGCCGCCTGGCAAGACCAGGTCGAGGTCAGCGTCATCACGCAGAACGTCGACAATCTACACGAGCGCGCCGGGAGCGCGCCGGTGCACCACTTGCACGGGAGTCTGTTCGAGTTCCGTTGTGCGCGTTGCGATATGCCCTACACCGGCGCGCTGCCCGAGATGCCCGAACCGGCGCTGGAGGTGGACCCTCCGGTGTGCCACTGCGGGGGACTGATCCGGCCCGACATCGTGTGGTTCGGTGAGCCGTTGCCCGACGAGCCCTGGCAGCGTGCCGTCGAGGCGACCGAAGCCGCCGACGTGATGGTGGTGGTGGGGACCTCGGCGATCGTCTATCCAGCGGCCGGGCTGGCGGAGTTGGCGCTTTCCCGCGGCACCGCCGTCATCGAGGTCAATCCGGAAGTCACGCCCCTGTCCGGGAGCGCCACAATCAGCATGCGCGAGACTGCGAGCCGGGCGCTGCCCGGGCTGCTGCAGCGGCTGCCCACCCTACTGAGGTAACCGGGGCAGAGAATTACGGCCGGCGCGCTCGGCCCAGCGCCAGCTCCGACACCGGCACCGGCGCCCAGGCCGGCAACATCGACTCCCGCCGGGAAGTGTGCACCTCGAATCCGGCGTCGACGATCATGCGCTCGGTGTGGCGATGGGTGTGGCAGTTACCCGCCACCCGGGGCCAGAACGTCGCGTCGGCGAACCGCTGCAACCGGCCCCGCATGCCTTGGCTGGCCACATGCTCGAGGTACCGCAGCTGCCCGCCGGGCCGCAGCAGCGACTGCAGGCGCTGTAGCACGCTGCGGGGATCCCGCACCGAGCACAGCACGAGCGAGCACACCACCGCGTCGAACAACTCGCCGTCGTCGAATTCCTCCACCGTGTGGCCGGTGACGACCACCCGAACGGGCGCCACCGCGGCTGCGGCCCGGGCCCGGCTGGCCAGCCGCGACTCGGGCTCTACCGCCACCACCTGTTCGACCGCCTCCGGGTAGTGCGCGAAGTTCGTTCCGACGCCCGCGCCGACTTCCAGCACCCGACCGGACAAACCGGCCAGGTTCTCCCGGCGAAGGGCGCGCAGCGCCTCATTTTCATGAGCGGCGACGACGGGCCAGATCCGTGCGAAAAAGGGGTTGTCGACCCGAGAGTCCGCAACCGTTGTCATAAAAATCATCCTCCCCGTTCAGTGCAACCCCACATCAGGCGACGCTCGGACGATGCTTCCGGCCGCCGCTGTCCCGCCACCCATGCCACCGACTGCTGCGGGGTGCCCGGGCCGGCCAGCACTCTGACCACATGCCCCCAGAAGACCGAGCACAGCACCCGGTCGGCGAACGCCTCGGCGTCGCCAAACGGCAAGTGCGGCTTGGCGATCAACATAGCAGCCACCCCATGTGCCGCGCTCCAGAATTCCAGGGCGACGGTGGTGGGGTCGTCCGGGGTGTAGATGCCGTCGTCCATCAGCTTCTGCACGGTGGCGCGCATGTGCTCAAACGCCGAGCTGTGCAGCGTCACATCGATGTGGCTTCCCGAGCGCCACTCACCCATCGTGGCGATCCGGTACAACTCCGGGGTTTGGGTGGCGAACCGGACGTAGCCGAGCCCTTGGGCGCGCAGCAGCTCGACCGGCGACATGTGCTCACTGGCGGCTCGCTGCATCTCCCGGTCGAGCTTTTCGAAGTAACCCGCGCAGACCGCGTCCATCAGTGCATCTTTGTCCGCAAAATGCAGGTAGATGGAGGGCGGCGTGACGCCGACGCGTTGTGCCACCGAACGAATCGATACCGACCGGGCGTTCCCGGTTTCCAGCAGCAGGCCGGTGGCTGCGTCCAAAATCTCGTCCCGGAGCCGCTCACCGGACCCACGGGGGGCTCTGGCACGACGAAGACCAACGATAGACACGCTAACCAGTATCGGTCACTGACTCGCTGAGCGGGCGCCTACGCGCTGCACCGGTTCCTCGGCCGGCTCCGCGGCCGATCCCTCGCTGATGCCGAACCGGTCATGCAGCCACACCAGGGGTTTGGGTGCCCACCAATTCCACCGGCCCATCACATGCATGAACGCCGGAACCAGGACCATCCGCACCAAAGTGGCATCCGCGAGCACCGCAAGCGTCAGGCCCAGACCGAACATCCGCATGAACGACACGTGAGCCGCGATCAGCGCGGCGAACGACATCGACATCACCAACGCCGCGGCGGTGATCACCCGGCCGGTGCGGGCGACACCCAGCGCCACACTTTCGTCGTTGGCGGCGTATGCCTGCACGGCACTCGGTGTCGCCGGTCGAGCGGCTCCGGAAGCCAGCCAGTATTCGCGGATCCGGGAGACCAGAAACACCTCGTAATCCATGGACAAGCCGAACGCGATGCAGAACAGCAGCACCGGCATGTTCGCCACCAGCGTGCCGCTCGGGGTTGTTCCCAATGCGCCGAGATGGCCGTCCTGGAAGATCCACACCAGCGCACCGAACGCCGCGCTCAATGACAGGACGTTGCAGGCCAGTGCCTCGATCGGCAGCACCACGCTGCCGGTGAGCAGGAACAACAACACGAAGGTCACGGCGGCCATCAGCCCCAGCACCAGCGGCAGCCGTTCCGTCACCGCATCGACGCTGTCGCGATTGACCTGCGCGACACCGGCCATTTCGACGGATCGGCCGGCGGGTCCGCCAACGTCGTGCAGCCGCCTGAGCTGGCTGTCGGAGGCTTGCGAGAACAGCGGCGCCGAGCTGCTGACGGTCAGGAACGCGCTGCCGTCTGCCAGCCCGGTGGGCGCGGACGGTGGTCCCACCCGGTTTCCGCCGACGAAGGTCCCACTCGGGGCGGCAACGGCCGACACGTCGGGAACCCGCGATAAATCGGCGGCGTACGTGTCAAGGTCTGCCGGGCTCAGGCCCCGGGCATCGGGCACCACGACGGGCACCGAGGTCGCCGAATCGTGTGCGAAATCGGTGCGCAGCTGATCACCGACTTGATGCGCCGACGCCGAACGCGGGAGCACCCGGTCGTCCGGGAAACCCCACTTCACCGACAGGAACGGGGCGCCGAGCAGCACCAGCAGCGCCACGACTGCCAGACCGATCGGCAGCCATTGGCGCATCACGACCTTGCTCGACCGGTACCAGAACAGCTGCTCGACCGGTTTACGCGCCGGATCCGGACGACCCAGCATCCGACGCGCCAGTCGCCGCACGTCCAGTGCGTCCAGCCGGGGACCCAGCAGGACGATCGCGGCCGGGGTGATCAGGATGGACGCGGTGGCGACGAAGGCCACGGTGGCCACACCGGCGTAAGCGAACGACTTCAGGAAGTACATCGGGAAGGCCACCGTCGCCGACATCGACAACGCCACGGTCACCGCGGAAAACAGCACGGTGCGGCCGGCCGTGGCCATGGTCCGGATCAGTGCTTCGTCTCGGTCACTGCCCTCGGCCAACTCGTCGCGATAGCGGCTGACGATCAGCAGCGTGTAGTCGATGGCCAACGCCAGACCCATGGCCGTGCTCAGGTTGAGCGCGAAAATCGACACGTCGGCGGTGAACGTGACCAGCCGCAACACCGACATCGAGCCAACGACGGCCAGCGCGCCGAGGGCCATCGGCAACGCCGCCGCCAGCAGGCCGCCGAACACCCAGACCAGCACCAGGAAGCTCAGCGGGATCGCGATCATTTCCATCATCACGAGGTCGTTCTGGTTCTGCGTGTTGATCTGGGCGTATTGCATGGCCGAGCCGCCGGCGCGGACGGTGACGCCGTCACGGTCGTGGACGAATTGGTCCGACAGGGTCTGGGCGTTTGTCTGCGCGTTGCTTTCGCCGCCTTTGAGGTTGACCACGATCAACCCCGACTTCCCGTCCTTGCTGAGCAGGTCGGCGGCGGCCGACGGCGGTGCGGTCCAGGCCGAGGACACGTTGTAAACCAATGGCGACTGTTGCAGTTCGCCGACGAGGTCGGTAGCCACCTTGCGCGCCTGGGTGCTGCTGGCGCCCGCGGGTGCTGTCACCAAGATCAGCATCTGCTGACCGCTCTGCCCGAACTTGTCGGTCAATACACCGATGGCATGGGCTGACTCCGAGCCCGGATCTTGGAAGCCTCCGGGGGACAGGCTCTTGGCGACGGGGATGCCGAAAACCGCAGCGGCTATGAAGACCAGGATCCCTACTGCGATGATGCGTCGCGGCGCCGCGATGGCCAGTCGAGCAATCCCCTGCAGCATATTCGAGCCTTCCCCCGGCGGTGGCGATCGCCGGCGCTCACCGTCGCGAACTTATCAACGCTAAGTTACAAGTGTCAAACAACGTCTCCCTTGGCTACGGAGTCGGTAGCCGCACGGTTCAACGCAGCCTTAAACCGGCGCGACGATAAGTGTCCGGCTAGAAAAATGAGCGGCGAATGAGCAGCTCACGGCTGCAGTCCAGGGGTTACCGACGAGAAAGCTACCCGCCGGTAAATTGCCACCATTTTCCGAATCGGGACTCAAAGATTCCTTAATAGCGACCCATAGGCTCATGGTCATGTGGATCGACGACTCAAGTGCCGACGTCATCAAGGCTGACTTTGAGGCCCTCTACCATGGCGACATGCTGGTGGAAGGCGAGACTTCAGAGCAGTTCGAAGACTCACTCCCGCTACCGACGGCGAGCTGACCATGAGCGTGCTCGTACGGCTACTCATGGCCGAACCCGCCGTCAGTCGATGGTTCCGCCGATAACTCTGACCTTGCCTTCGCTGTCAGCCCCCCGCTCATTGCGGGGGGCTTTCGTTTTGCCGGACGTGTAGTCCTGCCTCAGCGAGGCGCCATGCGGATGGCGCCGTCCAGCCGGATGACCTCGCCGTTGAGCATCGGGTTTTCGATGATGTGCACCGCGAGTGCCCCGTACTCGTCCGGGTTGCCCAACCGCGACGGGTGCGGCACCTGCTTGCCCAGCGACGCCCTGGCCTCTTCGGGCAAGGAAGCCAGCAACGGCGTGTCGAACAGGCCGGGCGCGATCGTGACCACCCGGATGAGGTGGCTGGCCAGGTCGCGGGCGATCGGCAGCGTCATGCCCACCACGCCGCCCTTGGACGCGGAGTAGGCGGCCTGGCCGATCTGGCCGTCGAACGCCGCCACCGACGCGGTGTTGACGATGACGCCGCGCTCCTCACCGGCGGGTTCGGTCTTGGCGATCCGCTCGGCGGCCAGCCTCAGCACGTTGAAGGTGCCGATCAGGTTGATGTCCACGACCTTGCGGAACGCATCCAGCGGGAAGACACCGTCGCGGCCCAGTACCCGGATGGCGTTGCCGGTGCCGGCGCAATTGACCACGATGCGCAACGGGCCCAGCGACTCGGCCGTGTCCAGCGCCCGGGTGACGGCGGCTTCGTCGGTGACGTCGGCCTGCACGAAACGCGCGCGATCGCCCAACTCGCCAACCGCCTCTTCTCCCCTGAGGTCCAGCACCACCACCAGCGCCCCGGCGTCGAGCAGCCGCTTGGTGGTAGCCAGCCCCAGGCCTGACGCGCCCCCGGTGACGACGGCCACGGCGTCTTTGATCTGCATGCGAGTCCTTCCCTCTCGTCGGAACGTTCCAGTCAACCAACCTGTTGGTCGGGGACTATACCCAGTCCTTGAACACCGCTTCGACGTCGGTCAGCGGCTCCGCCGGGGGGCGCGGTGTGTCGGGCACGGTGCGCGAAAACCGCGGAGCCGGCAGCGGCTGCGGCCCGCCGTCCACCTCGTAGAAGGTGTGCCGCTCGGTGATGTGCGGCTCAGTGTGCACCTCGCCGAACGCCAGCACCGGGGTCACGCACGCGTCGGAGTCGGCGAACACCTTCGCCCAGTGGTCGCGGTCACGACTGGCGAAAGCCACCGTCAGCACCGCCCGCAGCTCGGGCCAGCGCACGACGTCATTCTGCGGCGGCAGGTCGGCGGCGTCCAGACCCAGTCCGGCCAGCATGGCCGCGTAGAACTGGGGCTCGATGGCGCCGACGGCGACGTAGCGCCCATCGGCGCATTCATAGGTGTCGTAATAGGGCGCGCCGCCGTCGAGCATGTTGGTGCCGCGCACGTCCGACCACATGCCCATCGCCCGCATCGCCCACATCATCTGAATCAGCATGCTGGAACCGTCGACCATGGCGGCGTCGATGACCTGCCCCTTGCCGGAGCTCTGCCGTTCCCACAGCGCGGCCAGAATGCCGACCAGCAAGAACATCGAGCCGCCACCGAAGTCACCGACCAGGTTCAGTGGCGGCACCGGCCGCTCGTTCACCCGGCCGATGGCGTGCAGGATCCCGTTCAGCGAGATGTAGTTGATGTCGTGGCCTGCTTGCTGGCTACGCGGGCCGGTTTGTCCCCAGCCGGTCATCCGGGCATAGATCAGCCGGTCGTTGACCTCGGCGCACTGTTCGGGGCCCAGGCCGAGCCGCTCGGTGACGCCGGGACGGTAGCCCTCGATCAGCACGTCGGCCCGGGCGACGAGCCGCAGCACGAGGTCGCGCCCCTGCTCGGACTTGAGATCGGCGATCACGGTGCGCCGGTTGCGCAGCATGGCGTCCTTCGCGACGCCGCCCGCACCGGCGGCCGGCCGGTCAATGCGCACCACGTCGGCTCCCAGATCCCCCAGGATCATCGCGGCATGCGGGCCCGGACCGATGCCGGCCAACTCGACTACGCGCAGTCCATTCAGCGGTCCAGCCACGATCCACCGACCTTTCGTCTACTCCGACGGCCTCGACCCGTTCCCGATGTGGGCAACCGGCCGTTCGCATCTTTGCAGCCGCCGTCGAGTAGCGTGCACTCCGGTCACCTAGGAGAAACTCATGCCGAAATTCGGGATCGACACGCTGCCGCCGGTCGCAGGTCTTGCTGTCACGCTGTCCGACGGCGTGCTGTCGGTAACCATCGACCGCCCCGACAGCCTCAACTCGGTCAACACCGCGGTGCTGGCCGGTATCGCCGACGCGATGGAGTGTGCGGCCACCGACCCGCGGGTCAAAGTGGTGCGCCTCGGCGGTTCCGGTCGCGGCTTCTGCTCCGGGGCGGGCATGAGCGCCGACGACCTGGCCGATGCCGGACCGGGTACCAAGATCATCGAGGAGGCCAACCGGGCGGTGCGGGCCATCACCGCGCTGCCGCGGCCGGTTGTCGCCGTCGTGCAGGGGCCGGCAGCTGGCGTCGGCGTTTCCCTGGCCCTGGCATGCGACGTCGTATTGGCTTCGGAGACAGCGTTTTTCATGCTGGCCTTCACACGGGTTGGGTTGATGCCCGACGGCGGCGCGTCGGCATTGGTCGCGGCAGCGATCGGCCGGATCCGCGCGATGCGAATGGCATTGCTGGCTGAGCGGCTGCCGGCCGCCGATGCGTTGTTCTGGGGGCTGGTCACCGCGGTCTATCCGGCCGAGGACTTCGAGACCGAGGTCGCCAAGGTCATCTCGAAACTGTTGGCGGGCCCGGCGGTGGCATACGCAAAGACCAAAGACTCGATCAACGCGGCCACGTTGACCGAATTGGATTCGGCGCTCCTGCGTGAATTTGAAGGACAGGCCATCCTGCTGCGATCACCCGACTTCACCGAGGGCGCAACGGCATTCCAGCAGCGACGCGCCCCCGACTTCTCCGACCGCTGACTGCCGTCGGCACCCGTCGTGAAGGTGACCGCCGAACCTGCCGACGATGAGGCGCAATTGCGCGTTCGTCGGAACAGCGCTTACCGGCCCACAGAACCGGCAATCCTTGTTTGCGTCAGATCCGGAAGAACTGACCAGTGGGGAACGGAGAATCGATGGTTGAACAGGTTCGCTGTCTGGTGACCGGAGCGACCGGCTACATCGGCGCCCGGCTGGTGCCGCGACTGCTCGACGAGGGCCATCGAGTTCGCGCGTTAGCCCGCAACCCCGCGAAGTTGGCAGACGTGCCATGGCGGGAACAGGCCGAGGTAGCGCAGGGCGATTTGAGTGATGTCGATTCGCTGATCGCCGCGTTCGATGGGATGGACGTCGTCTACTACCTGGTCCATTCGATGGGCACGTCGAAGAATTTCGCTGCCGAGGAAACTTGCGCCGCCCGCAACGTCGTGGTGGCCGCGGGCCGCACGGGTGCGCGGCGAGCGGTGTAGCTGAGCGGGCTGCATCCGGAAAGCAGCAAGCTCTCGCCGCACCTCGCGTCGCGCACAGCCGTCGGTGCGGCTCTCATCGACTCCGGCACGAGACCGTGGTGTTGCAGGCCGGCGTCGTCGTCGGGTCGGGGTCGGCGTCGTTCGAAATGATCCGGCACCTCACCGACCGGTTGCCGCTGATGACCACGCCGAAGTGGGTGCACAACAGAATTCAGCCGATTGCGGTGCGTGACGTGCTGTACTACCTGGTCGCTGCGGCGACGGCAGCGGCGCCGTCGTCGCGAACATGGGATATCGGCGGGCCCGACGTCATGGAATACGGCGACATGATGCGCGTCTACGCGGAGGTCGCGGGGTTGGGAAGACGCTATCTGGTCGTGCTGCCGTTTCTGACACCGACGATTGCCAGCCTCTGGGTGGGGACCGTGACCCCGATTCCTTCCGGACTGGCGCGGCCGCTGATCGAATCGCTGGAATGCGATGCGGTGATGCGGAACTCCGACATCGATAGCATCATCGATCCGCCACCGGGCGGCCTCACCTGCTACCGCGACGCCGTCGGGTTGGCCCTCAACCGCGCGGCCGCGGCCTCCCCGACGCCACGTGGTCCTCGTTGCGGTCCGAGCCGGCCGAACCGCTGCCAAGCGACCCACCCTGGGCCGGCGTGGTTGTCTATACCACCGTGCAGACCGTGGCGACCATCGCCGAACCCGAAGACGTCTGGAAAGCCGCCGAGCGGGCTGTCCACAACAGCCGCTGGTATTCGTTTCCAGCCGGACGACGGCGACGCCGCTCGACCAACGGCTGGAGCGTGGCGGACCGCAAGCCGTTCACCACGCTGCGGCTGCGTGCCAGGATGCGCGCACCGGGACGGGCGTGGCTGGAAATCACGGTCACCCCGCAAGACGGCGGGGGCAGCCGGTACACGCAGCGGTCGATCTTTTTCCCGAGCGTCATCCCGGGGCGGTTGTACTGGTTCATGGTGCAGCCGCTGCATGCCGCCGCGTTGCGCGCGCTGGCCCGCGACGTCCTCGGTTCGGCCCACTAGCCAACGCCGACTCCCCGCCGGCCGAGGCAAACCGTCCCGGTCCGGGTCAGACGCCGAACACCGGAGGCAGTGCGAGCACCATGATCAGACCCCACACGAAATGGGTCAGCGCCGGGGCCAGCACGCCGCCGCTGGCCCGGCGTTCAAACGCGCACGCCGTCCCGAGGATGATCGCGGCGAATCCGAGCATCGGGTTGCCGCTGGCCATGGCCACACCCGTATACAAGAGCGTCGAGATGACCACCGGGTGGTATCGGCCGAGCGCGCTGTACAGCGCACCGCGAAAAAACATCTCCTCCGCGATGCCGTTGATCACGGTGATCACCACGACCAGCACAAAAGACCCCTGATGGGCGAATAACAGCACCCGGGTGATCCAGGCTGAGATGGCGGGAATCTCCCTGACGATCAGTCCGCCCAGCACGAACACGCCGCCGAGGAGCAGACCGACCGTCGTCCCGGTGATGACCGGTCGCTGGTTGCGGCCGCGCCAGCAGATACCGCCCAGATGCAGCGGGCCCGAGATGAACGCGCCGACGGTCCACACGGCCGCCTGCACCAGGGTCAGCCAGTAGAAACTCGACTCCCCCGGATGGCGCCGCAACGAAAACCCCAGCACCACGGCGCCGAGGACCAATGTGATTGCGACGACGACGCGCCGGCGCCGCACTACGCGGGGCGATTCATGATGGGGCACAGCAACATTGGTGATCGCACGGCGCAACTCGGAGAAGGCGCCGGTGCGGTAGGGGGTGGTTGGCAGACTCATGCGGGACGCACCTTCGGGGTCAGGGCGATCAGGATGTCGAGGCCCGTCCGAAGCGCTCCGGCAACCGGGCCCGGGACCCTGTTCACCAGCGTCAGGGTCGGCCGCATGATGGGCGACGTGAGCGCCCGGGCGAGCCGGCGGATGCGCAGCGCATCACCGCCGGCCCACGCGGGATCGGTGTTGGCCAGATGATGGGGATCGGCCAGGGCGTTGACGGGCAGGGGCGGACGGTTCGACCGGTCCGCCAACGCCAGGGCAAAGGCGTTGGCGATGCCGAGTAATCCCCCGGGCGGTTCGGGGGCACCCGATCCCGCAAATCACTGACGGATGCCACCATCGGATGGTCCAGCGACTCGACCAGGTCTCCGGCCAATCCCTGGGGCACCGGCAGTGCGGCACCCGTGATCAGCGATGCCAGCCCGGTGTCGACCCTGCCGACCGGCAGGCCGGCGTGCCACCTGCCAGAGATACACGCATACGTCTTGAGCAGCTCGCGGTAGGACGTGGTGTCGGGGCCGGAAATGTCGTACGCGCCCGCAGGTACCAGGCCGGGGTCGGCCGCGGCGACGAGATAGTGCAGCACGTCGCGGACGGAGATTGGGTCGATGGGGTTGTCCATCCAGCTCGGTATCGGGATGAGCGGGAACCGGTCGCCGACGTAGCGCATCATCTCGAACGACGTCGAGCCGGCGCCGATGATCATCGCCGCGCCCAGCCAAACCAGTTCCGGGCCGTCCGGGACGGTCAGGGCCGCGGCCACCTCGGCTCGGCTGGTCAGGTGCTCAGACAGGACGTCGGCAGCGGGTACGAAGCCGCCCAGGTAGACGATGCGTCGCACACCGGCGTCCCTGGCCGCGACGGCGAGGTTGGTGGCCGCGGCCCTGTCGGCGTCCCGGAAGCCGGGCTGACCGATTGCGTGCACCAGGTAATACACCACGTCGATCGGGCCCACGGCGTCCGTGCAACCGGCGAATGCGGCCTGCGTCGACACGGGATCGGATGCGTCGAGCGTGACCGGTACGACGCCGGCGAACCAACCTAACCGCTTGAGACGCTCCGGGTTTCGGGTGGCGGCTAGGACGTGGTGCTGGTTCGCCAACAGCGCCGTGACCAGCCGGGATCCCACATAGCCAGTGGCACCCGTGACCAGAATCCGCATACTGTCGACCCTAGCCGCTCGGCGAACCCTTCGACGGCGCGCGGGCGGCAGGTGAACCGATGCGACGCCGGTACCGTGACCGGGTACATGCACACGCTGGTGTTCACACCTGAAACTGATTGCGCAACAATGGCAAGCTCTTCTCGGTCCGGGTGCTGAATGTGCCGGCGGCCGGCGTGGCCGATCCGCCGCGATCAGGGTCGACGGGGCTGATGATCGTGCCGGGTCTGGCCTTGCCGGCCCGATCGGGCCCGGCCAAGGGATAGTGAGGCACATGTATTACCTGCTGATTCTGGCGGTCGCGCTTGAACGCCTCGCGGAGCTGGTGGTATCCCAGCGAAACGCGCGATGGTCTTTTGACCGGGGCGCCAAGGAGCTTGGCCGATCGCACTATGCGGTGATGGTGGTCATTCACACCGCACTGCTGGTCGGCTGCATCGTCGAACCGTGGGCACTGCACCGGCCTTTCATCGCGTGGCTGGGCTGGCCGATGCTGGTCGTGGTGGCGTTGAGCCAGGGGCTGCGCTGGTGGTGCATCACGACGCTGGGTCGGCGATGGAGCACCCGGGTGATCGTCCTGCCGCATGCGCCGTTGGTGCGAGAGGGCCCCTACCGGTGGCTGCACCACCCGAACTATGTTGCAGTGGTGGCTGAAGGGTTCGCGCTGCCGTTGGTGCACACGGCGTGGCTGACCGCGACTGTTTTCACGCTGGCCAACGCCATGTTGCTGAGGGTGCGTCTGCGGGTGGAGAACTCCGCCTTGGGCTACACATGAGCAACTACGACGCCGACCTGCTGATCGTCGGCGGCGGCCCCGCGGGCCTCGCCACGGCGTTACACGCTCGCCGGCACGGACTTTCGGTGATCGTGGCCGAGCCGCGGGAGAGCCCCATCGACAAGGCGTGCGGGGAAGGCTTGATGCCCGGCGGACTGGCCGAACTGACGTCGCTGGGCGTCGACCCGGCCGGCATGCCGTTTTACGGGATCGCCTACGTGAGTGAACATCGCCGGGCGCAGGCGCGGTTCCGTGGCGGGCCGGGGCGCGGCGTGCGACGCACTACGCTGCACGCAGCGCTGGCGGCACGGGCCAAAGAGCAAGACACGGAATGGATCCGGACGCGGGTGACGAGCGTCGAGCAAGACGCGCAGGGCGTGACAGCCGCCGGCGTGCGCGCGAAATGGCTGGTGGCCGCCGATGGACTGCATTCGCCGGTGCGGCGCGCCGTCGGCATCGATGCGACGGCCGGGACACCGCGGCGCTACGGCATGCGCTGGCATTACCGGGTACCGGCGTGGTCGGAGTTCGTCGAGGTGCACTGGTCCCGTTGGGGTGAGGCGTACGTGACGCCGGTGGGACCCGATCTGGTCGGCGTGGCGCTGCTGTCCCGTGGGCGCCCCGACGTGGCGTGGTTCCCGCAGCTGGCCCGGCACTTGGCGGGCACCGGTCGCGGGCCGGCCCGCGGCTGCGGCCCGCTGCGGCAGGTGGTTTCCCGCCGCGTCGCGGGCCGCGTGCTGCTGGTGGGCGACGCGGCCGGCTACGAGGACGCTCTGACCGGCGAAGGGATCAGCCTCGCGGTCAAGCAGGCAGCAGCGGTGGTCGACGCCATCGTCAATGACGCGCCGTCGTCATACGAGGCCGCGTGGCACCGGATTACCCGCAACTATCGGCTGCTCACCCGCGCGCTGGTGCTGGCCGGTACGCCAGCCGCGGCGCGGCGTGCCATCGTGCCGGTCTGCGCGCTGGTGCCGGCCGCGTTTCAGCGCGGGGTCAACATCCTGGCGCACTGAGCCGGGTCAGCGCGCCTTCCAGACCGGTTCGCGCTTCTCGGCGAACGCCAAAGGTCCTTCCTTGGCGTCTTCGGATCTGATCAGAGAACGCATCTCGCGGTGGGTGCGCTCCCAGCCCGGTTCGTCGTCGACGATGACTCCGTCGTCGACACCGTAGGCGATGCGCTTGCTGGCCTGCACCGACAGCGGTGCGTTGACGGTGATCCGCGCAGCCAGCGCCAGCGCGGCGTCCAGCACCGAGCCCTCCGGGACGACCTGGTTGATCAGGCCCCACTCGCAGGCGGCGGAGGCGGTGAGCGGCTCTCCGGTCAACAGCAGTTCCATCGCGACTTTGCGGGGCAGCTGGTTCATGATCCGGAAAACGCCGCCGGCGGCGGCGATCAATCCGCGCTTGACCTCCGGCAGCCCGAATTGGGCGCGCTCGTCGGCCACCACCAGGTCACTGGCCAGCGCCAGCTCGGTGCCGCCGCCCAGCGCGGTGCCGTTGACCGCGGCGATGGTGGGCTTGTCGATGAAATGGTGCACGTAGCCGGCGAAGCCCCAGTCGGGATGGTCGGGGTGGTAGATGTTTTCCCGGCGCGAGAGCGCCTTGAGATCGGCACCGGCGCAAAACGATTTGTCGCCGGCGCCGGTGATCACCACGGCTCGCACGTCGGGGTCGTGTCGTGCTTCTTCGAGCGCGTCCCCGACCCCGATGCTGACCGCGGCGTTGACGGCGTTGCGGGCCTCCGGCCGGTTGATCGTGATGATCATGACGTTGCCGCGACGCTCGGCCAGCGCCCCCGGCTGGATGGTGTGGGCCTCGGGGGCGCCCGTCACAGCAACTCCACGATGGTGGCGTTGGCCTGACCACCACCCTCGCACATCGTCTGCAGGCCGTACCGAATTCCGTTGTCCCGCATGTGGTAGAGCAGCGTGGTCATCAACCGTGCCCCCGAGCCGCCCAGCGGGTGGCCGAGCGCGATGGCACCGCCGTTGGGGTTGAGCTTGTTCCCGTCGGCGCCAATGTCTTTCAGCCAGGCGAGCGGAACTGGCGCGAAGGCCTCGTTGACCTCGTAGGCCCCGATGTCGTCGATGCTCAGCCCGGAGCGCTTCAGCACCTTCTGAGTCGCCGGGATGGGCGCGGTCAGCATGATCACCGGGTCGGCCCCGGCCAGTGTCGCGGTGTGCACCCTGGCGATCGGCGTGAGCCCCAGCTCCTTGGCCTTCTCGGCCGACATGAACAGCAGGGCGGCCGCGCCGTCGGAGATCTGGGAGGAGTTGCCGGCGTGGATCACCCCGTCTTCCTTGAAGGCCGGCTTCAGCGACGCCATCTTCTCCATCGGGGTACCGCGGCGGATGCCTTCGTCCTTGAGCACTACGTTGCCGTCTTGGTCCTTGATGCCCACGATCTGATCGTCAAAAGCACCGGAATCCTGTGCAGCTGCGGCTTTTTCGTGCGAGGCTAAAGAGAATTCGTCGAGCGCGGTGCGGTCCAGCCCCCACTGCTCGGCGATCATCTCCGCGCCGAGGCCCTGGTTGGGGACCTTGCCTTCGTAACGCGTCATGAACGCGCCGGGGTACGGTCGACCGCCATTGGCCAGCGACGAACCCATGGGGGTCCGCGACATCGACTCCACACCGCCGGCGACGACGACGTCGTAGTGCCCGGCCACCACGCCAGCCGCCGCGAAGTGGATGGACTGCTGGCTGGAGCCGCACTGGCGGTCGACGGTCACGCCCGGGACGGTCTCCGGCCAGCCCGCGGTCAGCAGCGCGGTGCGGCCGATGTCGAGGGCTTGTTCACCGGCCTGAATCACACAGCCCCAGATGACGTCGTCGACGATGCCGGGGTCGATCCCGGCCTTGTCGACCAAGCCGTTGAGGACTTGCGCGGAAAGGTCGGCCGGGTGTACCCCGGACAGGCCGCCGTTGCGCTTGCCGACCGGTGAGCGCACTGCCTCGACGATGACGGCTTCAGCCATGCTCTTGTCTCCTTTGACGCGTGGACTTCGGACGAGGTGGTCTTGCGTCGATTGTCAACCAACGCGTTGGGAGGTCGGACGGCGGGGTGGCCCGGCGGCCGACTTGCCCGTGGCCGGCTTGACAGGCCTCGATGCCAACCAACTCGCGGGCCGATTGGCTGCCACCCGGCCGGAGTTGATCAGACGGCAGCATCCGGGGGTTTGCACGTGTTGCGTATCTCGGACATTGTCCATGGCCAACTCGACGATTCACCCCTCGAAAACCGGGTCGCCCAGGTAACAACCTGGTGCGTTCGGCCGGCCGCCCCGATCGGTGCGAGACCGTTGGGTAGATCCCTGAGCGCCCGAATGACGATCCCCTTGCCAGGCGACTTACGACCTCTTGAAGAGGGGTCGTAATGCCCTGGTCGGGGGCGGCATACGGAGAGAAACTCTCCGGCAGGTTCCGAGTTATTTGAGCACCCGGACTAGGGGAGAAAACCTCGCTAAGGGAGTGCAAAAATGTTAAACACCGTAACGGTCCAAGACAACCGGGTCCCTCAGCAGCGCGCGCAGGATGCTGAACTATTAAAGGAATCAGGTGTACACAAGCTCGTCGTCGCAGACCGCGACGGCAACTGCTTAGCGTTCGTATTGGCTTGGGACAGCTTCGACTATGACGCCGAGACCGACACTTATGTGTGCGTTGTCGACAGTGATGGCAGAGAACTCATGACCATGTACACCGCCGGTGAGATCAAGTCAGCACCTGGCGGGAATATGTATGTGTTGACTGCACCGGATAAGTGCAATGGCCGCAGGCCCTGTTGATCTACCGGACGCCTGGCAAGCTCCAACCTAGAGCGTTCCCCCGGTCTCCAGTCTCGTGCGAGCACTTTTCGCGATTTGATGCTGCCCCTCGGCCCTGCGCGGTCGGCTTGCCGGCGCAGAGCCGGTGCTGCAGTTGATCCCGCCACAGGTGGCACATAGCAGGGTGGACTCGGCGAGTTGGCGGTGGAACAGTATCTGCCTGCCGGCCCCCGGCGACACAACCGGTAGGGGATACTCACGCCGCAACGGTTATGATAGACCGTCCGTACGGTTAGTTTCGCGCCAAAGGGTTGAAGATGCCCAGATCACCTGGCAGACGTAACGAGATTCTTGACGCGTTTGTCCGCTATGTCGCCGAACGTGGCTACGACAGAACGAATATCGGCGACATCGCCGACGAGCTTGGCATGTCGAAGGGCACCATCGTTCATCACTTCGGAACCAAAGCGCAGATGTTGCGGGAGCTTGAAGAAACCCGTCTGGCCCGCCAGCTCGATGTGCTTCGGATGGTATGGGACCGCCTGGCCGCGCCGCACGAACGCATCGCCGCAATCATTTACACCTCCGCACTGCTACAAGTGATCGCCCGCAACGCGACGGTGGCAAGCCAGCGCGAGGTGGTTCGGTTGTCCGATGACCCGGCGATGCAGCAAGTACGTAAGCTGCGCGATCAAGTGCAGGCGCTCACGATTGACGAGATCCGCAACGGGGTAGAGAGCGGTGTGTTCCGAAGCGTGGACGTCGAACTGGCGACACTGCAATTGTGGGGATCGCTGGAGTGGATGTGGGTGTGGTTCGATCCCGCCGATTCCCGGACACCCGAACAAGTCGGGGCCGCTTTCGTCGACGTGTTCCTCGGCGGACTGCTGCTCGACCGCTTGAGGCTTAGCCAGTGGGCGAACCCTGCCACGGACGTCGTCTCGGTGGTGCGCGAATCCCTTGCCGCGGCAACAGGTGCGACAGATTGACCGCGTAGCGACAGAATGCTTTGCGCGGGTGGGCAGTTGGCCGTAACCGATTCATACTTGAAGCGCTGAACCGTCCTGGGCCAGCCCTTCGCCGGGCCAGGATATTTTGACTATACGTATAGTCGGTTTATTCGCCGACGAATACCGACGAGTCACGCCGAGAAAGCGCAAAACGCCAGGTAATGGCCGGGAAATCGGGCGGCGGCCCAGGGGATTCCGTGACGGTCCGTAGTCGAGTCTTCAGGCAGGCAGCCATCGGTTGACTGACCGTACGGTCCAATGCCATAGTTGCTGCGTGGCGCAAACGAGGGCGACATGCAGCCGGAGTGGGGCCGAGGCTGCCGGTCGTGAGGTTCAGGTGGTCGATCGGCGTCGGGAACTAGGTGCTGCGCTACGCCAGGGGCACACCAAGAACCTTCAAGGACCTTTGCACCGGAACTTGGGGCCGAAAAGTCGGATACCGTCGTCGTTCACGCAACGTTCGAAACACTCTCTACCGAAATGCTTTTCGCAGCACCGCCGCCCTGCGAGCGGCTTGCAAATCGGGATCGCTTCCACCGTCGCCGTCTGGACCCACGACAATGCGTGAGCCGGTCATGACGACGTCGACAGGGACACGTGCCGCGGGCGCGCCGCGCCGCGCGTGGGCACGTCGGGGGCCGCGCCGATGACTACCCCGGACATGATTGCCGGCAAACTCGGCAACAGGATCCGACCAGGGATGGAAGTGGCCGGCGGGTTCTTCCGAATGTGCGTGCTCACCGGCAAAGCCCTGACGAAGCCGTTCGAATGGCGTGAGTTCATCTGGGTTGGCTGGTTCCTCATGCGGGTCTCGCTGTTGCCCACTATCGCGGTGTCCATCCCGGAAACCGTGCTGCTCATCTTCACGCTCAACCTCCTGCTGGCCGAGATCGGCGCCGCTGACGTCTCCGGTGCTGGTGCCGCGATCGGCGCGGTCACCCAGCTCGGCCCGATCGTGACGGTGCTGGTGGTCGCCGGCGCCGGGGGCACCGCCATCTGCGCCGACCTCGGCGCGCGCACAATCCGCGAGGAAATCGATGCGCTCGAGGTGCTCGGCATCGACCCGATCCACCGGCTGGTGGTGCCGCGCGTCGTCGCCTCGACGATCGTCGCGGTGCTGCTCAACGGCCTCGTGGTCGCCGTCGGCCTGGGGGGCGGCTACCTCTTCAGCGTGTACCTGCAGAACGTCTCGAGCGGTGCCTACCTCTCGACGTTGACAGCGCTCACCGGCCTGCCCGAGGTGGTGATCGCGTTTGTCAAGGCCGCGACGTTCGGGCTGATCGCCGGCCTGGTCGGCTGTTACCGCGGGCTGATCGTCCGCGGCGGGTCCAAAGGACTGGGCACTGCCGTCAACGAGACGGTGGTGCTGTGTTTCATCGCGCTGTTCGCGGTCAACGCGGCGCTGACCACCATCGGTGTCCGGTTCGGAACGGGGCGCTGACATGTCGACTTCTGCCGCAATGCGTGTCCGCTTCCCGCGGGCAGCCGCCACGCTCAGTGGATACGGGGACGCCCCGGCCCGGCTACTGGTCGAGATCGGGCAGATGGTCTGGTTCGCACTGACCGCCGTCGGGCAGATCCCCTTCGCCGTGCGCCGCTACCCCAGAGAGCTGCTGCGGATGGTTGCCCAGATGGGGATGGGTACCGGCGCGATGGCCGTAGTCGGTGGCACCGCCGCCATCGTCGGCTTCATCACCCTGTCCGCGGGCTCACTGGTCGCCATCCAGGGCTACGCGACGCTGGGCAACATCGGTGTCGAGGCATTCACCGGATTTTTGGCCGCACTGGTCAATGTCCGGTTTGTGGCGCCCGTGGCCGCCGGTCAGGCGCTGGCCGCCACGGTCGGCGCCGGCGCCACCGCCGAACTGGGCGCCATGCGCATCAGCGAGGAGATCGACGCGCTGGAGGTGATGAGTATCCGGTCGGTCGCCTTCCTGGCGTCCACCCGGGTGGTGGCGGGTCTCGTCGTCATCATCCCGCTCTACGGGTTGGCGATCACCCTGGCCTTCGTGTCCCAGCAGGTCACCACGGTTTTCTTCTACGGGCAGTCCGCCGGTACGTACAACCACTACTTCCACACATTCCTGCGCCTCAACGATGTGGGCTGGTCGTTCGCGGAGGTGATCCTGGTTGCGGTGGTCGTGATGACCACCCACTGCTACTACGGCTACACCGCCAGCGGCGGCCCGGTCGGCGTCGGTGAAGCGGTCGGCCGGTCGATGCGGCTCTCGTTGATCACGATCGTTGTCGTGGTCGTACTGACCGCGATGGCGGTCTACGGCAAAAGCCCGAACTTCAACCTCACCGTGTAGCCGCCATGACGACCCCAAGGAACGAGAACCCGCCACGCATCCCGCCGTACAAGACGGCGGCCGTGGTGTTCTTGGTCGTCGCCGCGGTGGTGTTGGCGCTCGTGTGGCTGCAGTTTCGTGGCCGGCTCACGCCGAAGACGCCCTTGACGATGGTGGCTTCCCGGGCGGGTTTGGTGATGGATCCGGGGTCGAAGGTCACCTACAACGGGGTGGAAATCGGTCGGGTGGCCAGCATTTCGGAGATCCAGCGTGATGGCATACCTGCGGCCAAGTTCGTCTTGGAAGTCAATCCGAAGTACATCAAGCTGATTCCGGCCAACGTGGACGCCAAGATCAAGGCGACCACAGTGTTCGGCAACAAGTATGTGTCGTTGACCTCGCCGAAAAACCCCACGCCGCAACGCATCACCACGCAGCAGGTGATTGATGCGAGGTCGGTGACGACGGAGTTCAACACGTTGTTCGAGACGCTCAACTCGATCGTGGAGAAGGTGGACCCGGTCAAGGTGAACCTGACGCTGGCCGCGGCCGCGCAGGCATTGACCGGCTTGGGCGACAAGTTCGGGCAGTCGATCGTCAACGGCAACGCCATCCTCGACGACATCAATCCGCAGATGCCGCAGATCCGACATGACATTCAGCGGCTGGCGGCCCTGGGCGACACCTACGCCAACGCCGCGCCGGATCTGTTGGACTCCCTCAACAACGCGGTCATCACAGCGCGCACGCTTCACCGACAGGAAGCCGAACTGGACGCCGCGTTGCTGGCCGCGACCGGGTTGGGTAACACGGGCGAAGACATCTTCCGGCGCGGCGGGCCCTACCTGCAGCGGGGGGCCGCCGATCTGGTGCCCACCGCCCAGCTGCTCGACACCTACAGCCCCGAGATCTTCTGCACCATCCGCAACTACTACGACGAAGAACCCGCGGCCTATGCGACGACGGGCGGCGGTAACGGCTACGCGCTGAGAACCATGACCGAGCTGACGTCAGGGTTGGGAGGCATACTGACTCTCCCGGGGTTGGCCGGCACGGTGGCCACTGTGGGGCTCCTCGGGCTGGCCGGAGTGGTAGGCGGGGCGCCGAATCCCTATATGTTTCCGGACAATCTGCCGCGGGTGAATGCCCGCGGCGGGCCGGAGGGTGCGCCGGGTTGCTGGCAGGCCATCACCCACGACCTGTGGCCCGCGCCCGAGTTGGTGCTGGACACCGGCGCCAGTCTCGCGCCGTACAACCACCTAGATACCGGCTCACCGTACGCCATCGAATATGTGTGGGGCCGCCAAGTCGGGGACAACACGATCAACCCATGAAACTCACCGGCTCCGCTGTCAAGCTCGGCATCGTCTCGTTGGTGCTGGTGCTGATCAGCGTGGCGATCGTCGTGGTGTTCGCTCAGATGCGCTTCAACCGCACCAACAGCTATACCGCGGAGTTCAGCAATGCCAGCGGCCTGAAAGACGGCCAGTTCGTCCGCGCCTCCGGAGTGGAGGTCGGCAAGGTCAAAAAGGTGCGGCTGATCGACGGCGGCAGGCGGGCGCAGGTGGATTTCGATGTCGACCGTTCGATACCGCTCTACCAGTCGACGACCGCCCAGATCCGCTATCTCGACCTGTTCGCCGACCGCTACCTGGAGCTCAAGCGCGGCGAGGGTCAAGGCGCTGACCGGGTCCTGCCGCCGGGTGGATTCATCCCGCTGTCTCGAACTTCCCCGGCGCTGGATCTCGACGCCCTGCTCGGTGGTTTCAAGCCGCTGTTCCGGGC
>CAWKEM010000005.1:0-233896 GCA_963848535.1 uncultured Actinomycetota bacterium | reverse complement strand
ACGCTGGCCAAGTCGGGGACCGCCGAGCTGCGTCAGCAGTTGCGCGAGGCCAAGAACGCGGCAGCCTCCGAGGAACTGATCGGTCGGTTCGGGATCGGCTTTTACTGGGCACTTCATGGTCGCCGACAAGGTGGAACTGCTCACCCGCAAGGCCGGCGAGAGCGGGGCCACCAAGTGGGAATCGGGCGGCGAAGGCACTCACACCATCGAATCCGTCGACTTATCAGGCGGCGGGGCTCCGCAGGGAACGTCGGTCACCTTGCACCTCAAGCCCGAAGACGCCGAGGACGAGCTGCACGACTACACCTCGGAATGGAAGATCAGGAGCCTGGTCAAGAAGTACTCCGACTTCATCGCGTGGCCGATCCGGATGGAGGTCGAGCGACGTACGCCGGCTACCGAAGAAGGTGGCGAAGAGACCGTCACCATCGAAACCGAGACCCTCAACTCGATGAAGGCGTTGTGGGCCAGGCCGAAAGACGAGGTCTCCCGAGGAGGAGTACAAGGAGTTCTACAAGCACATCGCGCACGCCTGGGACGACCCGCTCGGGGTCATCGCGATGAAGGCCGAGGGCACCTTCGAATACCAGGCCTTGCTCTTCATCCCGTCACACGCCCCGTTCGACCTGTTCAACCGTGACGCCCACACCGGGGTCCAGCTGTACGTCAAGCGCGTGTTCATCATGGGCGATTGCGATCAGCTCATGCCCGAGTACCTGCGCTTCATCAAGGGCGTTGTCGACGCACAGGACATGTCGCTCAACGTTTCCCGCGAAATCTTGCAGCAGGACCGGCAGATCAAGGCGATCCGTCGCCGTCTGACCAAGAAGGTCCTCGCCACCCTCGAGGATCTGCAGTCCGAGCGGCCAGAGGACTACCGCACCTTTTGGACCCAGTTCGGCAGAGTCCTCAAAGAGGGCCTGATGTCAGACCACGACAACCAGGACACCCTGCTACGTATTTCCTCATTCGCCTCGACGCATAGCGACGAGGAAGCCACCACCCTGTCCGAGTACGTCGAGCGCATGAAGGAAGGGCAGACGCAGGTCTTCTACGCCACCGGCGAGACGCGTCAGCAAATCTTGAAGTCCCCGCACCTCGAGGCGTTCCAGGCCAAGGGCTACGAGGTCCTGCTGCTCACCGACCCGGTCGACGAGGTCTGGGTGGGCAGCGTGATGGAGTTCGACGGCAAACCGCTGCAGTCGGTGGCCAAGGGCGAGGTGGACCTCGACTCCGAGGAGGAGAAGACGGCGCACGAGGCCGAGCGACAGGAGCAGGAGAAAGACTTCGCCGACTTGCTGAGCTGGTTGGAGGAGACCTTGAGTGATCACGTCAAGGAAGTGCGGCTGTCCACGCGCCTGACCGAGTCGCCGGCCTGCCTGATCACCGACGCGTTCGGGATGACACCGGCGCTCGCGCGCATGTATCGGGCTTCCGGGCAGGCGGTTCCGGTTGGGAAACGGATTCTCGAACTCAATCCGAAGCATCCGCTCGTCACCGGTCTGCGCCAAGCGCACCAAGACCGCGGCGACGATCCCTCGGTCGCCGAGACCGCCGAATTGCTGTACGGCACAGCCCTTCTCGCCGAAGGGGGCGCACTCGAGGATCCGGCGAGGTTCGCTGAGCTGCTCGCCGACCGTTTGGCTCGCACGGTGTAGGCCCCGGCAACCGGACATTATTTGCGCACAAAAGCCGGCAGGCGGGGATAATCACATGTCATGGCTGAGTTTCGAGTTATCGACCCGCACGGCCGGGTCGTCGCGACGAAGAACTTTGCCAGCGCCGAAGCGGCACACGCCTGGTTGATCGACGCCATTGCCGGCAATTCGGAGCTGGGTTGGCGGATGGAGGTCAACGACAACGGGCCATGGGCATTCTTCGATGACACGCAGGGCTTTACCGCCCCGTTGAGCCGCCGGCCAGCGCAGGGTTGATTCGCCGGGAGGTGCGGAGCAGCCACATCCGCTGCGGTGTTTTCAGAAGCCTCCGGCGAAGTGCTCAACTACCAGCTCACCGGCCTGGGGGTAGCGCGCCACCGACTGCCCTGGCAGATGGGAATCTGCGCGCTACCTTGATCTGCCCGCCGCGAAAGCTAGCCGTGGCTGATCTGGATGGCTTTGACCACTAACAGCAGCGCGCCGACGATCAGGTAGCTGCGCAGGGCGATCATGCCGAGTCGGGTGCCAGGTGACCAGATGACCGGCTCGAGCAGGGTCAGCGGCGGCATGCGCCAGGTGTTGCGGTCGACCCCACGTGCCGGAAGTCGTACGGCCGGCGTCGCGGGCTGGCGGCGGGCCATCCAGCGCAGCACCGGTACCGCGGCGGCGGCGAGCATGACCAGGGCCAGGGCCAAGTAGCCGGCCACCGCGACGACGTTGAGGTGGGGGAACATGGTGGTGGCCATCAAGATCCCCGACAGCAGCAGCAGCGTGGCGACGATGAGCCCGGCGAGCCAGTTCAGCCAGGACCGATTAACCCAGGGCCCCAACACTTCTCGATCGTTGCACAACAACAGTAAGAACACGCTGGCGCTGGGCAACAGCAGACCGGCCAGGGCCTGCACGGCGGTGGTGATCAACCCGAGCGGAGCGCCGGGGATCAGCACGACGCCCGCAGCCAACGCCACCATCGCGGTGTAGGACAGGTAAAACTGTTTAGCGTCGGCGAACCCGCGGTGCAGGGAGTGCTTCAAGCCGAACACGTCGCCGAAGGCGTAGCTGGTGGCCAGGGTCACCGCGGCGGCGCCGATGATCGAGGCGTCAATCAGCACGATCGCAAACACCGAGCCGAGCGCTTCGCTGTGTTGGCCGAGCAAGTGTGCGATGGCGCCGGCGTCGGTGAAACCACCCATGGTGTTGGTGGAGCGCGCAGCCCAGTCACCAGTCATCACCAGCGCCGCGGCGCCGATCACCACAACGAAGGCCCCCAGCACGGTGTCGGCGCGTTCATAGCCCATGAAGCGCGGCGTTATGCGCTTGTCGACGACGTTGGACTGCTGGAAAAACAGCTGCCAGGGCGCCACAGTGGTGCCGACGATGGCGATGATCAGCAGCACTGCGTCCGAGCTCACCCCACCCGAGATAGCCGGCACAACGAACGACTTGGCCGCGTGCCCCCACTGCGGGTGCGACATCAGCAGCATCGGGATTTGCAGCAGGGTGATGGCGATGAAGACGAACATGGCTCGTTCCCACCGCCGGAAGCTGCCGGTGGCCATGATCGCGACCAGCGCTACCGCGGAGATCGGCACCACAACGTATTTGGAGATGCCGATGTAGTCGGCGGCCAGGCTGATGCCGATGAACTCGGTGACGATCGTCAAAAAATTGAGCAGAAACAGGTCGCCGACGGAAAACCAGCCCCAGCCGCGGCCGAAGCGCTCGTTGATCAGCCGGGCGTGTCCGACCCCGGTGACCGCGCCGAGCCGGACCACCATTTCCTGATTGACGATGAGCACGGGGATCAGCAGCAGCAGCACCCACAGCAGGGAGTAGCCGTAGTTCTGGCCGGCCTGGGCGTACGTGGCCACCCCGCCGGCGTCGTTATCGCCGACCATCACGATGATCCCCGGACCGACGATGGCCAGCAGGGTCATCAGGCGGGTCTTCAATGTGCGGGGATGGTCGGTCTCGCCGACGCTGATGCGTCCGAATGCGCCCTCGATGTCGCCCAGATGCGCGGTGTCGAGCACAGCGCTGCGCCGTGGCTCGGCCGGTTCGGCCGGCGCCTCGGGGCGGGTGGCGTTGTCGGCGCCTGAGGTCACGGTGCCTCACCTCCCGGCACCGGCGCGTTGCGGTCATCGTCGGATTGGGTGATTTCGCGGACCGGACGGGGGGCGGGTTCGCGGCGGCGCCAGTCCTCCGGGATGGTGGCCTCGAGCACGTCGTCGACGGTGACCACCCCGAGCACGCGGTCCTGCTCGTCGACGACGGGGATCGAGTAGAGGTTGAAGTCGGCCATCAGCAGTGCGACGTCGGTCAGGTCGGCGTCGGCGCTGACCCGCACCGGGTCGGAATCCATAAGTGCACCAACGGTTTCGCTGCGTTCAGCCTGCAACAGGGCGATCACTGACACCACGCCGGCGAGGCGTTTGTCCTCATCGAGGACATGTATCTTGACCAATGCCTCCGGCTGGATCGTGCGGGCCGCCGCGATCAACGCGAGCGCCGAGCCTGCGGTTGCGGAGATGGCGCAGGAGACGAAGTCGACATTCATCAGCCCACCCGCGCTTTCGGGGTTGAACCCCATCAAGGTGATCACCTTGGTGCGCTGCGGGGCCGGCATCAGGTCCAGCACGCGCCGGCGCCGCGATTGGCGCAGGTCGGCGATAGCGTCGGCGGCATCGTCGGCGCGCATCCGGCCCAGCAGCGCGGCGACCTCGTGATCGGGCATGCCGTCGAGTAGTCGGCTGGCCTTGTCCGGGTCGAGTTCTTCGAAGACGTCGGCTTCCAATTCCGGGTCGCTGCGGACCCGATCGAGGATCTCGCCGCCCTCAGCCTTGTCTGCTTCCTCGAGAAGATCGGCGATCTCAGCGGGTTTGAATCCGCCGAACCGGCCCGACAGGCGCCGTACCGCATTGGACCGGGCGTGCCCGATGAGCGGTTCGAACGCCTTCCAATCGCGGGGCGCGTGCCCGCCGGACTGTTTGATGAGTCCGAACAACCGTGGTGGGCGGCGGGTGTCAAGCCGCGCAAGCACCCATCCTGTGCCGGTGTCTTCCAGCTCGACGTCATAGGCGCGCACCAGCTCCACGGCGGCCACGTCGATCAGCCGATGACCCAGCACATCGGCGCGCAGCAACACCTCTCCTTCGCGGCGTTCGAAGCCGCGAAGGTCAATCTTGTTCTTGGCCAACACAACGCGATCTGTGGCGTACTCGTGAATGGATTTGCTGCCGACAAACACCTTCCGCCCGCCGACCCCGGCCACGATCCCGGTCACCAGCGGATACTCGTCGGCGCCGCGCAGCCGCACGATCACGTCCTCGACCCGGCCCACTGCCTCGCCGGAGCGGGCCAGGACCGGCGCGCGCAGCAGTTGCGAGAGATGAATTACCGGCAGCCCGCCGCGAGGCTCGGCTGCCGTCTCTGGTGTGCTCACTTGTCGCTCCTCAACGCTGTGCGATAGAACCCGGCGAGCCGGCTGCCGAGGCCATGCGTCGCGACGTCATGTCCTGGTACGGCTTACAACCAGGTTCGGTGATGGCGCAAGTGTCATCGCTTGACCGGTTCGGCCGCCAGATCGTACGCCACGGTCGCCGCGAGTAGCTAGAGCCAGTAGGTGAACGGCGGGCGGCCATCCGGCAGACCGACGCCAGCGGGCCGGACCCCTGACGATCTGATATGTCGACGGTGGTCACATGCGTATATCGAGCAATGTTTTTATATGCGCTAAACGGTTGCTTACTACCATCGGTTGACGATCAGCGGATCGGCATTGGTGAACGGGAAGTTTGTGATGTAACTCCCTGTGGCGACGTTCGCCAGCGAACTTCCAGCTCGAAGTCGCTTTTCCCAGGCCAAGGATGCCCGTCGGCAAAACTGACTTGGTAGGGCCAAAGGTCCACAAACACCGAAGGCGCGAAGACGGCCGGATCGGGCTGCACGTGCTTATCCCGAATGCTCGCGAACACCTGAGGTTGTCCCGGGTCTCGTAGAACTTGAGGTGGCGGTCCCCCGCTCGAGACCTGCCGTGTGGTAGGTGTCGGGCGTTCCGCCAAAGAACTCCGACAGCAAGGGGACCGCCGTGAAGAAGAGTAGCCAAATCCAGCCCGTGGGTGCGACCGCGTTTCCGGAGCGGGTCAGTGTGGCGATGACCGAGATCGCCGAGAACATGCACGAGGGTCTGCTGGCCCTGGCCGTCGGCGCCGGCCTGCAGGTGATGCAGGCGTTGATGGAGGCCGACGTGACCGTGTTGGCCGGGCAGAAGGGCAAACACGACATGACGCGGACCGCGGTGCGGCACGGCCGCGAGCGCGGGTCGGTGACCCTGGGCGGGCGGCGGGTGCCGGTGACCCGCCCGCGGGTGCGGGCCGCCGACGGGACCGGGGAGTTGCCGGTCGCGACCTATGAGCTGTTCACCTCGACCGAGATCCTGGGCAAGATGGCGATGGAGAAGATGCTGGCCGGGCTGTCGGCCCGCCGCTACCCAGTGGGGCTTGAGCCGGTCGGCGAGCAGGTCGCCGAAAAGTCCTCGGCGACAGGTAAGTCGGCGGTCTCCCGCCGGTTTGTGGCGATGACCGAAACCGCGCTGGCCGAGCTGCTTTCGCAGGATCTGTCCGGGCTGGACCTGGTCGCGTTGATGATCGACGGGGTCCACTTCGCTGAATCCTGCTGTGTCGTGGCCCTCGGTATCGGCATCGACGGGGTCAAGCACCCGATGGCCCTGGTGGAGGGCTCGACCGAGAACGCGACCTTGGTTACCGACCTGCTGGTGGGCCTGCGTGAACGGGGTCTGGACGTGACCCGCCCGATGCTCGTCGGAATCGACGGGTCCAAGGCGCTGCGCAAGGCCGTGGTCGACGTGCTCGACCACCCGGTGATCCAACGCTGCCAACTGCACAAAATCAGAATTAACCGGCCCTCCCGGCCGGAGTCAAGAAGGCAGATCGGTCGGTTGGTCGCGGCGTAGTCGTTTGAGGTGTTGATCGAGGCTGGCTGCGACTCGCTGGTGCCGGGCGGCTTCGTCGTCCCAGCCGCGGGCTTGGGCATCTGCCTGCAGGGCGCGGATGTCGTCGAGTTGCGCGCTGATTGTCGTGGTGCCCGCTGGGTCGGGGACGAAGAAGTCGCACTGTTCGCAGATGTTGGCGTAGGGGCACGGGCCGGCGGCTTTGGGGCGAGCGCAAAAGCCGTGCGCGAGTCTGGTTTTGAGCATCTCGGCATGCAACCAGGCGACCTTGTCGGGTACCGGCGGCGCGGCGTTGACGGCAGTCAGTGGGAGCAGTTGCCCGGCGCGGACCTTGTCCATGGCCGCTTGGTAGGCGCTGCGGATGGTCGGCGTGGCCAGCTTGGCGTAGCGCAGCGTCATCTCTGGGGTGACGTGGCCCATGAGTGCCATCAGCGCGGGCAGCCCGATGCCGCCGTTAATCAGGCTAGTGCCGAAGGTATGTCGCAGCTGGTGTGGGGTGACATGCAGCAGCTGCCCGTCGCGGCCGCGCAGCTCGGCGGCGGCGACCGCGTCGAGCAGGCCCTTGCGCAGCCGGAATGACGTTGGCCGGCGGCCGTGTTCGAGGAACAAGAACTCGGTCAGCCGGCCGTCGCGGGGGTGGGGCAGCGCACGCTGTCGGCCCCGTTTTGCGATCCAGGCGTCGATCACCTGGACGGTGTCGGGGTCCAGCGGCACCATGCGTTCGGAGTTGAGCTTGCCGACCGGCACCCGCAGCCAGGTGCCGTGGCCGGCGAAGTCCAGCAGGCAGTCCAGTTCCAGGTCGAGCAGTTCGCCGATGCGCATGCCGGTGGCGCGTAGCAGCAGCAGGCCGGTACGCACGAGTGCGTCATCGAGGTTGGCGATGGCGGTCCTCAGCGCCCGGTCGACATCTGGTGTCAGCGCTCGGGGCAGCGCGTCGGGGGTGCGTGGGATGTCGGCGTAGAACAGCAGCCGCCGCGGCGGCGCCGACGGCCAGCCCCAGCCGGCGATGTCTTCGAAGAAGCAGCGCAAATCGACCACGTCTTGGTGGAATACGACTACGCCGATGGTGCGGCGCTCGCGGTTTTTGCCGCGCCACGGCCGAGTCCGTGCCCATGCCAGGTAGGGCTCTATGTGGCGGGTCCGTTCAATGTCGTTCAGCCGGGTCACGTCGGGGTGGTACTCGGCGAGGTAGTCGAAGAACACCCGCAACGCCTTGGTTCGCCCGGCTACGGTGTAGGGGCGCAGCGTGGTGGTGATCGTCTGCACGTAGCGGACGACCTCGGTGCGGATCAGCGGCTGGCGGACACCGGAGGCGTGCACAAGTGGCCCAACCGCCACTGGCCCGCTTTGTCGCGGCGGGGTGGTCAGGCTGCCGAGCTGGTAGCAGGCCTGCTGCAAGGCGAACAGCCGGTGGCGGGCGTGGTGACGCGCCGAAACCGACAGCGCGGCCGATCCATCCAGCTGTTCGAGCACGGCGGCGAAGTCGTCTTCGGTCAGCTGCCGGACGCGCTTTCCCACGTGCAGGCAGATCGTTGAGGCGGCCAGCAGCCCGACCTGCCGCTGCCAGTTGCTGCTCCAGCCCAGCACCGCGGCGGCTTCGGCGATCGCGGCCAAGTTGTCCGGCTCGTGCTCGGCCCACTCGACCGGCAGCCCGCACCCGGCGGGTTTGGCCAACAGTAGCTCCACATCCGGGACCAGATGCCGGTGCACGAAACACCACGAGACGAACGGCCACGCTTTTAGCCGGTGCAGGTCCATCAGCCGGGCCGCGGTGGGCCTGCGCATCCATACTGCCGGGTCGGGAAAGCGGTCCACGAAGCGGCATGCGCTGCGACGCCGCGCGAATCGCACACTCGCACAAAGCGATACAACGTCGACGTGCGCGTCGTAGGCGGCGATCAGCTCGGTTGCGCTGGGCAACGGTGCGCCATCAAGCGCGCTAGCCGCGACACTCACCACGGCGATTCCTTGCGTGCGGCGATGTACTCGGCAGCGAGGGTCTCGGCCGACAGATGCACATATTTTCCTGTTGTCTCGGGGCTGGCGTGTCCCATCAAATCCCGCAGCACCAGCAGGTCGATTCCCGCCGCGGCCAACTCCGTGCCGTAAGTGTGCCGTAGTCGGTGCGGGCGCACCCGGGCCGCGCCCGAGCGGGCTCGGTGGGTGCGGAAGATCCGACGCATCCCCGCCTCGGTCAACGGCTGCCCCGCGGTCGGTCCGCGCAGCACGACGAAGCACTGCTCGGTCGCGCAATCCCCCGGCCGCTCAAGCCGTAGGTAAGCAGCGAGTTCGGCGAAGAACGGCCGGTCTACCGGCACCACCCGTTCCCGACCACCCTTGCCGACCACCCGCACCTGCCGGCGACCGACGTCCACCTCGGCCAACAGCAGACCGCGGACCTCGCCGGCGCGTAGTCCACCGAGCAGCATCAGCAGCACCATCGCGCGGTCGCGGTGGGTGCCCAGGTCGGTCAGGAACGCCTCAACCTCGGTCAGCTCAAGGCTTTCCGGCAATAGCCGCCGCTCCCGCACCAGCCGGCCACCCGGCCTTGGGTGACGAGCCGGGATATGCCCCAGCAGGCCCCGACGCGCCCGAAGCCCGCTGGTGCGCCGCGGCGCCGGCACCGGGCTGGTCATCACCACGCCGGTGATCACCGCGAACTCGAACAATCCCCGCAGCGCAGCGATGCGCCGGTTCTGCGTCGCCGGGGCAGCGCCCCGCCTCTCAGACAACCGGACCACCGTCGAACCCGCAGTGCGTTTGGGTTGGGTCTGCCAGTCCAAATAGTCGAACAAGTCGGTCGGCCTCACCTCGGCCAGACCAACCCCCTGCCCGGCGAGGAATCGCAGGAAGTTCAACACGTCATACGCGTACGCACGCCGCGTCGCCCGGGCGAAGTTCCTGCCCTTGAGGTGCACCAGAAACCGGTTCACTATCGCAACGTCGTCACGCTGCCCAGTGGCGACATCACCGGCAAGGAGGAAGACGTCTTCTTCGCCGGCTACCCGAAGCCCCAACGGTACCTCCGAAGCGAAAAGCCCACCGACCTCCAGTGTCAGCGCCCACATGCCTTGCTGGTGGGACCTCACATGCACCGAGCGTGTCGCCCCGACGAGGGCCGGTTAACGGATAACGTGAAAGACCACCTGCCGCAACGACTTCGCAGCAGTGTCGGACGCAGAATGACCGACGCCTACCACGCCGGATCGGCGCTTGAGGCCGAGGCCACGCTGCTGGCCCTGGCCAAAGAACTCGACCGCACCCACCCCGGCGCGGCGGCCAGCCTGCGCGAGGGTCTCGACGAGACACTCACGGTGCTGCGCCTCGGTGTGCCGCCCACCCTCGCCCGGACGCTGCGCTCGACGAACTGCATCGAGTCGATGATCTCGGTCTGCCGCGAACACGCTGCCAACGTCAAGCGCTGGCGCGACGGGCAGATGGCGCTGCGCTGGTGCGCGGCCGGGATGGTCGAGGCCGGCAAGCAGTTCCGCCGCGTCAACGGTCACCTCCACCTACCGTCACTCCGCGCAGCTCTCGAACGTGAAATCGCCGAACCTGTCAAACCCATCGTGCACAATGACGAGGTGAGCGCAGCCTGATGCTCACCGGACCGCCGCCGAAGTTCCACGGAACTTGGGACATCCTCTCTGCGGATCGATGCGACGTTCCTTCGAATAGCCGACCTTGCGCAGGTCGTCTTCGTTCTCGGCCTCGAAGTACAACGTGGTCACGTCGTAGAGCAGCAGGCTCAGCCCACCCCGATCAGCGGCATGGGTGAAGCACTTGGCCGCGACCGCGTCCCGGTAACCATGGGCGTTGACCCTGGCGAGGTGTCGTTGAATCGTCCTGTACGACACCGTGTCTGCACCCAGATCGGTCAGCACCCGCAGGGAATCAACCTTGCTGGTGGGCTCCACGATCCGAGCGATCACCAAATCCCGGAACACCGCATCATCGACGACATCGAACCCGACCCAGTCATAGATCGCACCAACCACGTCGTAAAGCAGCCGCGAATGGGTCGCCGCGGTCCGGCCCGGGGCCGCCGGGGCGCCCTTGGGGACACCCGGCGATAACGTCAGCGTGCCGGTCCGCCAGTCAGCGATATCGGTCACGCGCTCAGTGCGCACGGAAACCTCGAAGTCGAGGACATCCTGATCGCCAGTCGCGATCCGACGTGCCCGCTCGAGCAGGACACCCAGCTCAGCGTCGGTATGGGCAGAACCAACGTGCTCCACCAGCTCGTCACGACGACCGGACTTGCGCATCACCTGTACCGCCACCGCACCCGAAGCGGTGCGCACCTTGCGCACGAACACCCACCGGACCCTACCCGCTTAGTAAGCCAAAACCCGCCGACCACAACCCAAACGTGCAGGTCACAGCGATTCCAGACGCAAAAACCTACGGAGGTGTCCTAACTCAGCAATTCGGCGTTCCCGGCGGGCGCACCGTGGTGGGCGAAGATTCGGCGGTGCTCACCTGTTGTGGTCAGCTTGAGAACGGCGTGATGATGGAGGGGTTCGTCGTGGTCGTCCCCGAAAAGACCTTGGTGCCTTGAGCCTGTAAGTCAGCATGGTGGCGGAGGGCTTCCACGGGAACCGTGGATTGGTGCTGTGAGCCCGTGCGTCAGACTTCCGACTCTTCTGCCCTTCCCACGACGGACACCTTCACATAGTGGGCCGCGGGAGAAGGGAGCGGTGCAGTGGATGTAATTCATCCGCGCTGCGCGGGCTTGGATATTTCGAAGAAGGACGCAAAGGTGTGCGTCCGCATCAACGGCGCCGGCCGCCGCAAAACCAGCGAAACGGTGACGACATGGAGATCTACGACTCGTCAGATTATGTCGTTGCGGGATCATCTTGCTGCACAACAGGTTACGTGCGTGGTGATGGAAGCCACCAGTGACTACTGGAAACCGTTCTACTACCTACTGGAAGACCTGCCTGGAGTGGAGGTGATGCTGGTCAACGCTCGGCATGTGAAGAACTTGCCGGGCCGCAAGACCGACGTCGCCGACGCCACCTGGCTGGCCCAGCTCGGCACGCATGGGTTGGTCCGTGGGTCGTTCGTGCCACCCGAGCCGGTCCGGCAGTTACGGGACCTGACCCGCACCCGTACCGCGGTCACCCGTGAACGCACCCGGGAGATCCAACGGTTGGAGAAGCTGCTTGAAGACGCCGGGATCAAACTGTCCTCAGTGGCCGCTGACCTGACAGGGGTGTCCGGGCGGGCGATGCTGGAAGCCTTGATTACCGGCGAGAGCACCCCGGCGGCGATGGCCGACTTGGCCAAGAAACGGATGCGCGTGAAAATCCCGCAGCTGACCGAAGCCCTGTACGGTCGGTTCACCAGCCATCACGCATTTTTGACCCGCATGCACCTGGATCTGATCGATCAGCACACTGCGGCGATCGAGCAGCTCACCGAACGGATCGAGGTGGTGATCGAACCCTTTCGTCATTTCCGGGACCTGATCTGCACCATCCCCGGTATCGGCGGGCGCACCGCCGACATCGTCGTCGCCGAAACCGGAGCCGACATGACCAAATTCGCCACTGCACAACATCTCGCGTCGTGGGCGGGGACGACCCCGGGTAACAACGAGTCGGCCGGCCAGGTCAAATCCCGCCGAACCCGGCCCGGTAACCCGTACCTGCAAGGTGCCCTCGGTACCGCAGCGATGTCGATCTCCCACACCCACGGCACCTACCTGGCCGCCAAGTATCGACGCGTCGCCACCCGCCGTGGCCCACTGAAAGCCAACGTCGCCGTCCAACGGGCACTGCTCGTCGCGATCTGGAACATGGGCATGACCAACACCGCCTACCACGATCCCGGCGGCGACTACTTCACCCGCCTTAACCCGCAGAGAACTCGAAACAAGGCCGTCCACCAGCTCGAAGCCATGGGCTACCGCGTCACCCTTGACCAAGCATCCTGACCGAGCCACTCACCCCGCGAGCTCCCCTCACGGGAATCTTCTCGTCAGGTTAAGCGCCTTTCTGGCGCGCACCAGCATCGCCCGTTAACCTGGGAGCGTTAGCGAAGGGGAGTAGCCCCGAATCGTCGAGTCGACATACTGGCGCATAGCCCGGCTGGCGAACCGGTCGAATCAGACCGGTGGGCGAGACCTTCGACCGGAGTTCGATGGCCGAGTGGCCATCGACGACGTGTCGAAAGGTCGCCCTGCATGCTCGCCGCCACTTTGCTAAGTCTCGGGGTGGTTTTCCTTGCCGAACTCGGCGACCGGTCCCAGCTCATCACCATGACCTACGTGCTGCGCTACCGATGGTGGGTGGTGCTGACGGGGGTGGCGGTGGCCGCGTTCATGGTGCACGGGGTCTCGGTAACGATCGGCCACTTTCTGGGCACCGCGGTGCCGGCGCGTCCGATGGCCTTCGCGTCGGCAATCGCCTTCCTGATATTTGCGGTATGGGCCTGGCGTGAGGGCGCGGGCGCAGACGAGAGCGTCTCGACCGCGCCCGAACCCCGGTTCGCGCTACTGACCGTGGTGTCGTCGTTCGCACTCGCCGAAATGAGCGACAAGACCACGCTGGCGACGGTGACGCTGGCCAGCGACCACAACTGGGCCGGCGTGTGGATCGGCACGACCCTGGGCATGGTGTTGGCCGACGGTCTGGCGATTGGGGTGGGGATGCTGCTGCATCAGCGCCTTCCGAAGCGGTTACTGCACCTTTTGGCCAGCCTGCTGTTCCTGATGTTCGGGTTATGGATGCTGTTGGACGGCGCGATGGGCTTTCGCTCGGTGGCCATCGCCGTGACCGCGGCGGTGGCGTTGACCGCCGCAACGGTACCGGCGGCGCAAACCGTGCGGCGGCGCAGAGCCGAAGCCTTACTCGCCGAGCGTCCACCCGACATCGGGTAAGGCCCCGATGGGCGCCTCTCCCCCGCTTTCCATGGTGTCCGACGGCTGACCGCGGCGGTGTCTCGGCGGGCCATCCGCTGCACCCCGGGCCCGTTGCATGCCGGCCGGGCGGAACCGACAGCAAAGCACGCTTTCGAAGGTTGTGCATTGCTGTCCGGCCGCTGTGCGACCTCCCAGCACTCTGCGACCGATCGTTTCGCGGATCATCAGGTTGACGGTCCGCCACCCCGGCCCCGATGCCTAATTCTGCGGATAACCTGTGAGTTTTGTCGATTTTATGGACACCACAGTGAATCAGTTAGACGCTCGTCGAGTGCGGAGTCGGCAAGCGTCAGCTACGCCCGTACCCAAACCGCTCGGGTTTGCACCTGATTACGGACACCAAGGCTCGCTACCATGATCAGCAAATACACCTAGGTAATAGTTCACTTCTACAGCCAAGTGGAGGTCATACCGATGAGCACGACATTCGCTGCCCGCCTGAATCGCCTGTTCGACACGGTGTATCCACCCGGGCGCGGGCCGCACACCTCCGCAGAAGTGATCGCGGCGCTCAAAGCGGAAGGCATCACGATGTCGGCTCCCTACCTGTCGCAGCTGCGTTCCGGTAATCGCACCAACCCGTCGGTAGCGACCATGGCCGCTTTAGCCAACTTCTTCCGTATCAAGCCGGCCTACTTCACCGACGACGAGTACTACGAGAAGCTCGACAAGGAGTTATCGTGGCTGGCCGCGATGCGCGATGACGGTATGCGCCGCATCGCGCTGCGTGCCGCTGAGTTGTCCGCCGAGGCCCGGCAGCAAGTCATGGAGCGGGTCGAAGAGCTGCACCGCGCGGAGCACCTCGACGCCTAAGCCTGCTACGGCTGTGCAGCCCGGACCTGGAGGGCTGCCGCCGGCTCATTCCCATTAGGGTTGCTCACGGATCGCGTACACGCCACAGCGATAATCCACGAGATACCGGGAGGCGGCCGGGAATCGGCCTGTTCCGCAAGCGAAAGAGTCGCGCCACGCGTCGCGCCGAAGCCCGTGCGATCAAGGCCCGCGCAAAGCTGGAGGCCAAGCTGGCCGCCAAGAACGAGGCTCGCCGTATCAAGGGCGACCGGCGGGCCGCCGACAAGGCACTCAAGGCGCAGATCAAATCGGAGCGGGACAGCGACCGGGCCGCGCTGAAAGTCGCCGAGGCCGAGCTCAAAGCGGCCCGAGAGGGCAAGTTGTTGTCACCGACGCGAATCCGCCGGACCCTGACCGTGTCTCGGCTGCTCGCACCGATCTTGACGCCGCTGATATACCGGGCCGCCATGGCGGCGCGCGCGCTGATCGACCAGCGTCGCGCGGATCAACTGGGGATTCCGCTGGCGCAGATCGGCCAGTTCTCCGGCCACGGCGCCCAGCTGTCGGCCCGGATTGCCGGGGCGGAAAAGTCTTTGCGGATGGTGCAAGACAAGAAACCCAAGGACACCGAGACCAAGCAGTTCGTGTCCGCCATCACCCAACGGCTCAGCGATCTGTCGGCGGCCGTCACCGCGGCGGAGAACATGCCGGCCGCGCGTCGTCGGGCGGCCCATGCCGCCATCTCGTCGCAGCTCGACGGCATCGAGGCGGACCTGATGGCCCGGCTCGGGTTGACGTGATGGGCCTGACCGGTGACCACACCCGATCACGCTCGCTGATCCGCCGACGCCCATGAGACACCTGACGGTTATCGCGCGGGTTGGCCTGCTGCTGGCCGCCCTGCTGTGGATCGCCACACTGAATGCACAAGCGGCGTCCGCGCACGCTGCGCGGGTATCGACCGAGCCCGCGGAGAATGCGGTCCTCGCGGCCGGTCCCAAGCGGGTGAGCGCGACCTTCAACGATCAGTTGCAGACCGCGTTCGCGGCCATGACGGTCGTCGGGCCCGACGGCAACGAGTGGTCCACCGGGAACCCGACAGTTCAGGGCGCGACGCTCGGCATCGGCCTGCGACCGCTCGGACCGGCCGGGACCTATACGGTGAACTACCGGGTGACGTCTGATGATGGCCACGTGGTGTCCGGATCCTGGTCGTTTCGGCTGATGGCGCCCGGCACCGGCACGCCCGGACCTGCCGCCGCCGGCACCGATGCCGACGGCGGCGTCCCGGCCTGGCCGTTTGTGGTGGCAATAGTGGCAATCGTCGGTGCCGGCGCGCTGTGGGCGGTGCGTCGCAGGCCGTGACCTGCCCTGGTGGCCCAGGCGCCGCGGCGCGTCCTGGCATGATGGGACGCGCGTACCCGGTGCGCTAGAAAAGCGAGAGAAAGCCCAAAGGAGCGGCCGCATGGCAGACCCGCAGGATCCATCCAACAGCGAAGCCGAGGGCGCAGCGACTCCGCCGGAGAAGAAACCTGCTGCCAAGGCGGTCAAGAAGACCGCAAAAGCGCCCGCCAAAAAAGCCCCGGCCAAAAAGGCGCCCGCCAAAAAAGCACCGGCCAAAAAGGCACCGGCGAAGAAGGCGCCCGCCAAAAGCCCGGATCACCCGACAATGCCGGAAAAGCCGGCCGAGCAACCGCTGGGCATCCAGCAGCTGCCGGAAACCAACGGCCAACTTGCTGCTGCCGCCAAAGACGTTGCAGCTCAAGCGAAGTCAACCGTTGAATCCGCCAATAATCCAGTCTCGCCCAACGTGCCGGCGCCGACGTCCAGCCAATCCCCGGTGCCGCTGATTGTTGCCCTGACCCTCAGCCTGGTGGCTATCCTGCTCATCCGCCAGCTGCGTCGCCGCTGAAGGCCGCCACAGGCGCTAGCGTGTCAGAAGTGACCGTGTCATTTAAGGCAACCGCCGACCTCGTGGACAGCATCGGGCCCGATGTACGCAGCTGCGACCTGCAGTTCCGCCAGTTCGGCGGCCGCTCCGAATTCGCCGGGCCGATCAGCACCGTGCGCTGTTTCCAGGACAATGCGCTGCTGAGGTCGGTGCTCTCGCAGCCGACTACGGGCGGCGTACTGGTGATCGACGGCGGCGGCTCGCTGCACACCGCACTGGTCGGCGACGTCATCGCCGAACTGGCCCGCACCAACGGCTGGGCCGGACTGGTCGTCAACGGTGCGGTGCGTGATGCCGCTGCGCTGCGCGGCATCGACATCGGTATCAAGGCGTTGGGCACCAATCCCCGCAAAAGCACCAAGACCGGGGCCGGACAGCGTGACGTCGAGGTCAGTCTGGGCGGGGTGACGTTTGCGCCGGGTGAGATCGCGTACAGCGACGACGACGGCATCGTCGTTGTGTAGCCGCTAAACCCCCACTGCGGCAGGCTTCTTGGCGAATCGCAGGCCCTCGTCGTCGATCTTGCCGTGCCGGATCAGCCGGATGTCACGCAGGTAGTTCTGGTTCAGCCGCCATGGCGTGCGCGAGCCCTGCTTGGGCAACTCGTCCAGCGAACGCAGCACGTAGCCCGGGGTGAACTCCATGAATGGGCGCTCCTCGACGTCTGATCCCGGGCGATCGACCACCACGGTGTCAAAACCGTTGGCGTCCAGGTAATTCAGCAGCCGGCAGGCGAACTCCGACACCAAATCGGCCTTCAGCGTCCACGATGCGTTGGTGTATCCAACCGTGTAGACCATATTGGGCAGCCCGGACAGCATCATGCCCTTGTAAGCCATCGTTTTGGTGAGGTCCACCGGTTGCCCGTCGACGGTGACAGTGGCGCCACCGAACAACTGCAGCTTCAAACCCGTTGCGGTGATGATGATATCGGCGGGCAGTTCGCGGCCCGAGTTGAGCCTGATGCCGGTAGCGGTGAACCGGTCAATGGTGTCGGTGACCATCTCCGCCTTTCCGTGCCGGATGGCGCGGAACAAGTCGCCGTTGGGCACCAGGCACAGCCGCTGATCCCACGGGTTGTATTGCGGGCCGAAGTGCTTCTGCACGTCATAGCCCTGGGGCAGCTGGCGCTCGGCGTAGCCGAGGAGGAGTTTTCGCATGCGCCGCGGCCACTTCCGGCACGCACCGTACAGCGCCGCCTGCCGGAGCACGTTCTTCCAGCGAACGGCGGCGTAGGCCATGTTGTCGGGCAGCCACTGGTTGAGCCGGTCGGCCATTTTGTCGTTGGCCGGCTGCGAGACGATGTAGGTCGGTGAGCGTTGCAGCATCGTGACGTGCTTGGCACCCGAATTCGCCAGTGCCGGAACTAAAGTGACCGCGGTGGCGCCACTGCCGATCACCACGACGTTCTTGTCGGCGTAATCGAGGTCTTCGGGCCAGTGCTGCGGATGGATGATGGGGCCGGTGAAATCCTCCGAGCCCGGGAATGACGGCGCGAAACCCTGCTCGTAGTTGTAATAGCCGCTGCACAAAATCAGGAAGGTGCAGGTGATCTCGCTTGGCGCACCATGGCTTTCGATATGGAGGGTCCAGCGGTTGTCCGCGTTCGACCAGTCGGCGCTGACAACCTTCTGGTTGAGCCGGATGTGCTTGTCGATGCCATACATCGCCGCGGTGCTCTTGACGTACTCGAGGATCGGCCCACCATCGGCGATGGCTTGGCGCTCCGTCCACGGACGAAACCTGAAGCCCAGCGTGTACATGTCGGAGTCGGAACGGATGCCCGGGTAGCGGAACAGGTCCCAGGTGCCACCCATGGCTTCTCGCTTCTCCAGGATGGCGTAGCTCTTGGTCGGGCAGCGGTCCTGCAGGTGCCAGGCCGCGCTGACCCCGGAGATGCCGGCGCCCACGATGACCACGTCAAGGTGCTCAGTCATGGCGTCACGCTATCAACGCTGTGTCGACACAGTCAACGCTGTGTCGAAACTTTCAACACAGAGTAAGCTGCCCGTCGTGACCATCCCCGCGGCCAGCCAGACCTCTCGGGGCCGGCGCAGCGCCCGCCCGTCCGGTGACGAGCGTGAGCTGGCGATCCTCGCCACCGCCGAGCGGCTTCTCGAGCATCGTCCGCTGGCCGACATCTCGGTGGATGACCTGGCCAAAGGCGCCGGCATCTCGAGGCCGACGTTCTACTTTTATTTCCCGTCCAAGGAAGCTGTGCTGTTGACGCTGCTGGACCGGGTGGTCAACGAGGCCGACAGCGCGCTGGAGAGTCTTTCGGCAGAGCCGGACACGGACCGCGACAGGATGTGGCGCACCGGCATCAACGTGTTCTTCGAAACGTTCGGTTCCCACAAGGCGGTTACCCGGGCCGGTCAGGCCGCTAGAGACACCAGCGCGGAAGGTCGGGAACTGTGGTCGACATTCATGCAGAAGTGGATCGTCCACACCGCCGCCGTGATCGAAGCCGAGCGCGAGCGCGGTGCCGCGCCGGACACGCTGCCCGCCCTGGAACTGGCCACCGCCCTCAACCTGATGAATGAGCGGACGCTGTTTGCGGCATTTGCCGCCGAACAACCGTCCGTCCCGGAGGCCCGGGTGCTGGACACCCTGGTGCACATCTGGGTCGCCAGCATCTACGGTGAGGCCCACTAGCTGTAACTCCCAGACAGGTTGTGAACGGCGTGGCTAGCGGTATGTAGGTGAGGACCTCCGGTATCGGTGTGGTTACCACACGCACATCGATCCCGGGAGGTCCTCATGTCCCACGCTAATGCTTCGTTGACTCCGCGGGGCCGGTTGCGGCTGGCTCGTTGTGTTGTCGAGGAGGGTTGGACGCTGCGCCGGGTTGCTGAGCGGTTCCAGTGTTCACCGGCCACGGCCAAGAAATGGGCCGACCGCTACCGGGCCGGCGGCCCAGCAGCGATGGTGGACCGCTCCAGTCGCCCGCACCACACTCCGCGCCGACTGGCCCAGCGCCGGGAACGTCGGATCATCAAGGTGCGGTTCATCCATCGGTGGGGAGCCCACCGTATCGCCGCGCACCTGCGGCTGGCCCGCTCGACGGTGGAAGCGGTGCTACGCCGCTACCAGATGCCGCTGCTGGGCCATCTGGACCAGAACACCGGGCTTCCGGTGCGCCGGCCCAAACCTCGCCGCTACGAACACCCCGCTCCCGGCGACATGGTCCATCTCGACATCAAGAAGCTGGGCCGCATCCCTGACGGGGGTGGGCACCGCAAACTGGGTCGCCAAGCCGGTCGGCGCAACCGCACCGGCATGGGGTACTAGTACCTGCATCACGCGGTCGACGATCATTCCCGGCTGGCGTATTCGGAGATCCTCGACGATGAACGCAAGGAGACCGCCGCCGCGTTCTGGAAATGCGCCAATGCGTTCTTCGCCGATCACGGGATCACTGTGAAGCGAGTGCTGACCGACAACGGATCGTGTTACCGGTCAAAGCTTTTCGCCGAGACACTAGGCCCCGACATCAGCCATAAGAAGACCCGGCCCTACCGGCCGCAGACCAACGGGAAAGTCGAGAGATTCAACCGCACCCTGGCCGCTGAATGGGCCTACGCGCAGACCTACCGGTCCGAGTCCGACCGCGCCGCGACCTACCAGAACTGGCTGCATCACTACAATCACCACCGACCCCACACTGGCATCGGCGGAAAAACACCCATCGACCGCCTACACGTTCACAACCTGCCCGTGAAGAACAACTAGCGCACTCTTTCCAGGCTTGTCGGGCCCGCATGCGAACATGTGTTCGTGCGGTGTGATGCGTCCATCCTGCACGCGGACTTGGATTCGTTCTATGCGTCCGTTGAACAGCGCGACGACCCGGCGTTGCGTGGCCGCCCGGTGATCGTGGGCGGCGGAGTCGTGCTGGCGGCCAGCTACGAGGCCAAGGCCTATGGCGTGCGCACGGCGATGAGCGCGGCACGGGCCCGGCGGCTGTGCCCCGGCGCCGTGGTGGTGCCGCCACGGATGGCCGCGTACACGCGCGCCAGTGACGCCGTGTTCGAGGTGTTTCGGGACTGCACACCGATCGTGGAGCCGGTCTCGGTAGACGAGGCGTTTCTCGACGTCGGCGGGCTGCGCCGAATCTCCGGCACCCCGGTCGACATCGCAGAGCGGCTGCGCGCCGACGTGCGCGACCGCGCCGGCTTGCCCATCACGGTGGGAATTGCCCGGACAAAGTTTCTCGCGAAGGTTGCCAGCCAGGAAGCCAAGCCCGACGGACTCTTGCTGGTGCCGCCCGATCAGGAGCTGGCCTTCCTGCACCCGTTGCCGGTGCGCCGGTTGTGGGGCGTGGGCACGGTGACCGCCGACAAACTGCACGCCCACGACATCACCACCGTGGCCGAGGTCGCCGAGCTCAGCGAGTCGACGCTCGCTGCGCTGCTGGGTGCCGCGATGGGCCGCCAACTGTTTGCACTGTCCCGCAACATCGACCGCCGCCGCGTGGTCACCGGCGTGCGTCGCCGCTCGGTCGGAGCCCAGCGCGCGCTGGGCCGCGCCGGCAGCGCCATGTCACCCGCCGAAATCGACGCGGTGGTGGTGAACCTGATCGACCGCATCACCGCCCGGATGCGCGCCGCCGGGCGCACCGGTCGCACGGTGCTGCTGCGCCTGCGGTTCGACGACTTCAGCCGGGTGACCCGGTCGCGCACGATGCCGGCTGCCACATCGGCGACGCGGCCCATCCTCGCCACCGCCCGGCAGCTGGTCGCTTCGGCAGCGCCGGTGATCGCTCAGCGTGGGTTGACGCTGGTTGGCTTCGCGGTGTCGGCCATCGACCGCAGCGGCGCCCAGCAGCTGACGCTGCCGTTCGACGCGAGCGACCCGTGGGCCGTCGATGCGATTGACGCAGCAGTCGACCAGGTGCGCCGTCGCTACGGCAAAGCTGCCCTCACGCCCGCGGTGTTGGTCGGCCGCGACCCGGGCCTGGAAATGCCCCACTTACCCGACTGAGGCGGTCTACTCCACAAGCTGGTCGGCCGGCCAGGTGTTGATGATCCGGTCGACAGGAACACCGGCATCCAGTGCGCGCTGGGCGCCGTACCCGAGGAAGTCCAGCTGGCCCGGCGCGTGCGCGTCGGTATCGATGCTGAACACACAGCCGATCTCCAGCGCCAGGTTGAGCAGACGGGTCGGCGGGTCGCGGCGCTCGGGACGGGAGTTGATTTCCACCGCGGTGCCGTGATCGCGACAGGCGGTGAACACGGCCTCGGCGTCGAACTTCGATTCGGGCCGGATGCCGCGGTTCCCGGAGACCAGGCGGCCGGTGCAGTGGCCGAGCACGTCGGCGTGGCCGTTGGAGACAGCGCGCACCATGCGGCGGGTCATCGCCCCCGAACCCATCGACAACTTCGAATGCACGCTGGCCACGACCACGTCGAGACGCTCCAGCAGCTCCGGTTCTTGGTCCAGGCTGCCGTCCTCGAGGATGTCGACCTCGATTCCGGTGAGGATGCGCATCGGCGCGAACTCGTCGCGCAGTCCGTCAATGACGTCGAGTTGCTTGCGCAACCGGTCCGCGGACAGGCCGTTGGCGATCGTCAGCCGCGGCGAGTGGTCGGTCAACGCGCAGTACTCATGGCCCAGCGCTGCGGCGGTGGCCATCATCTCCTCGATCGGCGCCGAGCCGTCCGACCAGTTCGAATGCAGGTGCAGGTCGCCGCGCAGCGCGGAACGGATCTCACCGCCGCCGAGATCTTCAGCAGCAGAACGCAATTCGACCAGCAGGTCGGGTTCGCGGCCGGACCATGCCTGGGCGATGACCTTGGCGGTTTTGGGCCCGACGCCCGGCACCGACTGCCAGCTGTTGGCCTGGCCGTGACGCTCCCGCTCGCCGTCGTCCAGCTTCTCGATAATGTCGGCCGCGTTCCGATATGCCATTACGCGTCTGGGGTCGTGGCGGCTCCGGTCCTTGTAATAAGCGATCTGCCGCAGTGCGGTTACCGGATCCATGACTTCAGTGTGCCCGGCCGGGTCGCAACAATTGCCCGCCGAGGTGATCGGCCGGAATCATGGCGAAGCCGCATTGGGCGCCAGAGCTGGGCGGGCGCCAGGCCGACTACCGTCGTGGTCATGCGGTTCGCGTTCAAGACTTCACCGCAACACACCACCTGGGCACAGCTGCTGGCCGTCTGGCAGGCGGCCGACGATATCGACGTCTACGAATCCGGCTGGACTTTCGACCACTTCTATCCGATCTTTTCCGACACCGACGGTCCCTGTCTGGAGGGCTGGACGACGCTGACAAGACTTGTGACGGTGAAGCCACTATAATACAAGGCATGTATGCCGCGCTATATTCCCGGGTTTCTCAGGACGCGACCGGTGAACAGCTAGCCATCACCCGCCAGTACGACGAGTGCGCCGCCCTGGCCGACCGGCTCGGCTGAACCATCGCCGACCACTACTCCGACAACGACATCAGCGCCTACGACGGGTCGGCCCGGCCCGGCTTTGAGGCGATGCTGGCCGCGATCAAACGCGGCGAGGTTGGTGCCATCATCTGCTGGCACCCCGACCGGCTGTACCGGCGGATGAAAGACCTTCAGCGCCTCGTCGAGGTCACCGACCGCGGGGTGCAGATCCGCACCGTCAACGGAGGCGACATCGACCTGTCCAATGCCACCGGCAAGATGTTGGCCCGGATGCTCGGCTCGGTCTCGGAGATGGAAAGCGAGCACAAGGGCGAGCGCCGCCGGCTGGCGAACAAACAGCGCGCCACTAACGGCCGGTGGCGGGCCGACCAGTCCAGGGTGTTCGGCTACACCCAGCGCGGGGAGCTTCTCGAACCGGAGGCCACAGCGGTACGGCAAGCTATCACCGATGTCCTGGGTGGCCGGTCGCTGCGGTCGATCGCGACCGAGTGGAACGATCGCGGGCTGACCACCCCCAAGGGGCGAAGCGCGGCGGTGGCCGATGGTCGAACCTGTCGCTGCGGCGGCTGCTGATCAAACCGGTCTACGCCGGGCTCGTCGTCTACCAAGGCCGGGTGGTCGGCCGCGGTGACTGGGCACCCCTCACCGATGAGGACACCCACCGCGGGCTGGTCGCGTTCCTGTCCGACCCGGCCCGGCGCCCGGCGACGGCGTTCGAGCGCAAACACGTCGGCTCCGGGGTGTACCGGTGCGGGGTGTGCGGCGGCCTGCTGTACGCATCGTTTCCCGGCGCGCGCGGCGCCCCCAGGCCCATGGTCTACACCTGTCGGGAGAACAAGCATGTGGGTCGGCTCGCCGGCCCGGTCGATGAGCTGGTGGAGGCGACCGTGTTGCGGCTGCTGTCCGACGCCGACATCATGTCGCGGCTGGCACCCCGCGAGGGCTTCGACACCGCCGTGCTGCACGCCCGCCGGACAGCGCTGCAGTCCCGGCTCGACGAGCTGGGAACCATGTTCGGGGCCGGGGAGATCGACTCCGGTCAGCTGCGGTCCGGGACCGCTGAGCTGCGCGGCCGGCTCGGGGAGATCGACCGGATCCTCGCCGAGGCGGCGGCGACCAGTCCCGCCGTACATCTGCTCGACGGTGACCCCGACGAACTCGAAACCCGCTGGGCCGCACTACCGCCCGACATGAAAGGCAAGATCGTCGACGAGCTGATGACCGTCACCATCAAGCCGACCCCGCGCGGGACCAAGGCCGTGACTCGGGATCGGGACACCGGCCGTTACGTTGTGGATCTCGACTACGTTGACATCAAGCCGAAGGTGTGACGATGACATCCATGAGTCGAGAGGTGTTCGACCGCAACGGTGAGCAGATCGTCACCGCTGTGCGGCTGCTGCTCGCCGACCCGAAGCGCCGCAAGAGACGCCAGCTCGTCGCCGTGTACGAGAAAAACGAGAAACGCACCCACGAACTGGTTGCCGAGGTACTGCGCACCAACTTCGGCCCGGTCGTCGTCTACTCGACGCACGTCGGGACGTGGGCCAACGAGAAGCACAGAGGTCCCGGAGAGGGCGTGCCGGTGCATCTACGCCAATACCGCAAGAGCCGTTCCATTAAGCCGCTCACCGGCGAGGCCGACCAGGCGTTCTCGGTGATGTCCCGCTCCAACACCCTCTACGAGATCACCGGAACTGACTTGAGCCGCATCATCACCGGCGACGTTAATCCGCAGACCTTCCGATTCCCCAGCGACGACGGCGGCAAATTAACATTCCGCGTGAACACCGTAGTGCCTCAAATCAAGATGCCCGCGAAATTTTGTCCGTGCCTCAGGTAGGAATGCCCGCGAAACGGGCCGGTTCAGCTGGCCTTGATCCGGATGCCTTTGCGGATGTCGGGTAGGGCGGTGGGGATGCTGGCCAGGTAGAGCTGCTCGGTTTTTTCCTTGGCCAGCTGGAGAAGTCGGATCTGCAGGTCGGCGATCTCGCGGCCGATCTTGGCGGGGTTGAGGCTGTCGCGGTAGGCGGTCAGTTCGGCCTGCTGTGCCCGGCTGAGAGTCCCGGCGGCCAGCAGCCGGTCCAGCGGGGTTTGCGGGGCGTCATAGAGGCGTCGGCGGCGGCCGTCACCGCTGCTGGAGTACCCGATGGGTTTGATCGTCGGAGTCAGGTAGTTGAGCCGGTCGTTGACCAGGGGCCAGAGCCGGTTGAGCACGGCGCGTTCGTCGCTGGTGTCGTAACGGTAGTAGAACGCGTACTTGCGCACCAGGTGGTTGTTCTTGGACTCGATGGTGGCCTGGTCGTTCTTCTTGTAGGGCCGCGACCGGGTGAAGAAAATCTGCTGCAGGCCGGCCCAGGCGATGACGGCCTTGTTCAAGAACTCGGTGCCGTTGTCGAAGTCCAGGCCGACGACCTCGAACGGCACCTGCTCGACCCCGGCCTTCAACCCGCCCAGGATGTGGGTGTGGGCGTTGTTACGCACGGTGCGCGTGAAGGTCCAGCCGGTGTGCACACAGGTCAGGTTCAAGGTCCGGGCGAACTCGCCTTTCAACGTGGGCCCGCAATGGGCGACCGTATCTCCTTCGAAAAAGCCTGGCGCAGATTCGATCTCGTCGGTGGCCTTGCGGATCTTGACCGACGAGCGCAGCAGCGGCGAGGGCTTAGTGGTGGACTTTCCCTTGATGTGATCCTTGGCCTTCGCCGGCCTCAGGTAGCGGTCGATCGACGCTGCGCTCATCGCCAACAGTTCCTCCCGCACCTCCGGGCTGTAACGGTCACGGCCGAAGACCAGCTCGCTGTGGCGTTCCAACCCGTCGAGCTGGATGGCCATCGAGGCAGCCAGATACTTCCCACACTGCCCACCCGAGGCGGCCCAAACCTTTTGCAGCACTTTGAGAGTGTCGTAGGAGTACTTCGGGGTCCTCGGCTTGCGCGGCCGCTTGGCAACACTGCGGCCCGGACCTGGCGGCTGCTTGGCCGCCGCGGTCAGCCGACGGCGGGCATTATCACGTGACCAGCCCGTCACCTCGACCACCTGATCCAGAATCTGCCCCTTGTCCTTCTTCGAAGCCTTCACATACGCCTTGGCGTACTTGGTGGTGATCTCCGCGCGAGACGTCATCGACAACCCACTTCCCATGCCTCACGACAGTCACCATTTCGCGGGCATTCTTACGTGAGGCACCAAGGGCGTTTCGCGGGCAGTTTCCATGAGTCAAGCCGAACACTTCGCTTACGCCGCGAAGCGGTCTAGACTGATACGCAGGCGCCCCCGGGTCACCGGAAACGCACTCGCATCTTTGACTGGGCCGCGAGCCGCAAACCCGAAGTGCGAGCGCCAGCCATGCCCCCCTCCCGTTCGTATCCCATTGCCGCGCCAAAGTCGCGCGGGCCAAACAGTCCTACCCTGACGACCACCCCAAGGTCGTGGAGGCGGTACGCGACCTACACGACGCCATGCTCGCCGAGCGGGTCGAGAAGGTCATCGCCGACTTTCCAAAGCTATCCGAACAGCAACAGCAGCGTGTCGCCGCCATGTTCACCGCAGGCAGCGTCGCATGAGCCGCGGCGGGGAATCGCCTAAAAAAAATGAAGGCCCAACCATTTCTGGTCGGACCTTCATCGACGTAGTGGTTACCAAGCCACCAACCTCACCAAACACCACTCGCCTTACTCAAGGGCTCGCGGCCATGACGCGCCCCCTTCACCAAAGGAACGGTGTCGAAGGAACTGGGTCACATGCCCCAGTCTAAACCACAGTCCCGACAGTGCGGGCGCCACGCCGACACCTTCCGGTGGGGTTTCGCACACGGATTCAAAGACGCCCTGAGGCTGGCCGCGCGTCGGTTACCCCCGGAGGCGTGGCCGGTGCTCGAAGCGCTGGCCGACGAATACGAGTTGGCCGGCAGCGATGGCTGACACCGCATACAACCGCGTCATCGACACGCTGCGCGACCTGGGGGCCGTCACCGAACACAACGGCACCGCCCGAGCTAAATGCCCAGCACATAACGGCAACAGCAGCACATCGCTAGCCATCCGCCCAATCGATGGCCGGGTACTCCTCTACTGCCACGCCGGTTGCGCGACCCCCGACGTGGTGGCCGCGCTGAACATGACGATGGCTGACCTGTTCGATGACGGCCGCGGCCGCAAGTACCGATATCCACAAGGCCGCATCGTCAGCCGCTACTACCTCAACGGGCCGAACAAACAGATGGCGCAGTCAGGCATCAAAACCGACACGTCGCTATATGGCTCCGAGCACATCAAACCCGACACGAAAATCGTGCTCGCCGTCGAAGGTGAACAAGACGTCGACGCCGCCCGCTCGATCGGCCTGGTCGCGGTCAGCTCAGCGATGGGCGCCGGCAAGGCAGCCAAGTTTGATTGGTCATGCTGTTACGGCCACCCGGTGATGGTGGTCGCCGACAAAGATGCTCCTGGCCGGGCGCACGCCGCCCAGGTCGTGTCACTCCTTAACGGTCATGTGCCACAGATCGGCGTGGTTGAAGCCGCCGGCAACTGCCACGACCTCGCAGAGCACGTCGCCGCCGGCCACGGCATCACCGAACTCATCCCCATCGACCTGGCGCCTACGTATGACGGCGAACCCCCACCCGACGACCACCACGGCGGCGAATACACCCCCGGCGATAGCGACGGCCAAGACGACGCTGGTGGTGACAATGTCACCACGTGGGAACCCGTCGACCTCGGCCCCTACCTACGCGGCGAAATCCAACGCCCCCAACCCAGCATCGGCGCCGCCCGAACAGACGGCCTCCACCTGATCTACCCCGGCCGCGAACACGCCATCCTCGGCGAAACCGAGAGCGGCAAATCATGGCTGGCGCTGCTCAGCGTGATCGCCGAACTCACCCGCGGCCACTGGGTGGTCTATATCCACTACGAGGAAGGCGACCCCGGCTCCACCATCGAACGGCTGCTGCTGCTCGGCGCCGACCCCGCGGCGATCACCGAGCGGCTACGGTTCGTCGCCCCCAGCAAGCCCGTCCAAGCCGACTGGGTCGACGCCCTACTCGACCCGGCCCCCACACTGGTCATCCACGACGGCATCAACGAAGCCATGGCACTGATCGGCGCCGACATCATGGCAATCGACGGGGCCGCCAACTTCAAACGCCGCCTAGTCACCCCGTTCCTGCGGGCCGGCGCCGCCAGCATCGCCTGCGACCACTTCCCGAAAGACCGCGACGGCCGAGGCCGCGACGCCTACGGCTCTGTGCATAAGGGCAACGCGTTGGACGGGGCGCGGATCGTGCTAGGAACGTTGAACCGTTCGGCCGCACAATGCGCGGCGTGTCGCATGTGTTCGTCACCAAAGACCGGCCCGGCTTCCTACGCGCACGAGGCAAACCGTCGAAAACACCCGGCAAAACATTCATGGGAACGCTCGTCGTGGACGACATGACCAGCGGGCCCGACTTCCTGGCGTTGTTCTACGCGCCGAACGATGACGACGACCAAACCACCGATAAGCAGACCGTCACCTCGGCCGAACTCGCCGACCTCGTTTATCAGGTTGTCGTCGCGCTGCCGGATCACACAGTTAGGTCGCAGCGCGACCTGTTCGCCCAGATGCGCACCTCCGGCCATCCCTTCAGGGAATGCGCCATGAGGGCCGCGGTGGACGACCTGACCGTCACCGGCCGTCTTATTGAAATGCCGGGGAAGCGCGGAGCGTGTGGTTATCAGGCTGTTGTGACTGCGGCCGGAGAAAAATTCTCATGAGACTTTGCTGGCGGCCTCGGCTCGACTGCGGCCCGGGTAGGGGCGGCTTGATGCCGCCATCCTACCACGGCCGCAGTGCTACCCGTTTGCACGACTGCGGCCGGGCCGCAGTGGGCCGCAGTGGGCCGCAGTCAGACCAGGGAAAACAAATGAAAGAAAACACCCCATGACGGTCGGCATCCCCACCCAATGCGCCGGCTGCAACGCCCCGCTACACCCGCACAACATCACCCGTTTGTGCGCCGAGTGCAAGTTGATCGCCCGCAACCGGCGCCTATCCCGCCAACCCGCAGACACCGCCGAGCCGGTCACCCACACCCCGGCGATCGCCAACATCATCGCGATCTTGGGCGGCCGAATCATCCACGAAGGAGACGCCAGCGCATGAACCGCCGCCAGCGCCGCCGCTACCAAGCGCGCGACCCACACTCAACCCGCAGGATCCGCGAACTACAACACCGCGTCGAACAAACCGGCCAACCCGGCATCATCTACGGCCTCGACGGCGCCTGCCGAGATTGCGGCGCCACCGGAGCTTTCGTCCTGCTGCCCGGCCGGCGCACAGTCCCACACATTTGGCATGACGAGGGTTGTCCGGCCGCCACCGGCATCACCGAGTGGGAACCCCACCCGATCCACGACAACGATTTCGCCGCCGAATAACACAGACGTCCGCCGATCCCGGCGGCACAACCGAAAGGACACCATGACAGACATCCACGCCGCACTTGAGCGGGAAGCCCAGCGAAGCGACCAAAACCTCGAACTGTTCAACACCGCCGACCTGCGAGCCCACAACGTCGGCGACCCCGTCAGGATCGACAGCCTATTCTGCCCTCGATGCGACTGCTACACCGGCGAAATGACCGGCCGCATCGTCGGGTTTGAAGGGACATCGAAACTCGAAGATGTCGGCCACATCGGCCCGTTCTACGTCGTTGACGACATCGACCATCGCCATCCCGTCGGCCGACTGGTCTGCGCAGAGTCAGAGTTGGCGCCCCTCCAATGACTGATCGCCCGCCCGTCGCCCGCCTATGCCCCTGCTGCTGCGCACGGTTTTGCCCCATCGACCAACCACGCTGCTCGGCGTGCAGCCCCGGCAGCATCCCCAACAACACCCGGAAACGCGCCGCCCGAAGCCCCCGCCCCTGCCGGACACGTTCGAAGGGATCTCCCTCGCCGAGGCCATCGAGCGCTACGGCCCACCCGTCGACGACGGTGCTGCGACATGAATCCGCGGACACCGCCAGCCGACATCCAGGGCGCATTCGCTGCGTCGACAACATGGTGGTGCTCGACTACGGGGCCGCGGTGTATGTCACGGCGTGCTTCGACGTCCTGGAGCGCCTGGCCGCCGATAGGTACGGCGTCCCACCACGAGAGCCCTTCGGTGCGTTCAAGAACACGCTCAACGATGCGGCGGCCGAGCTGGCGAGGGGCTCCAGCCCGGTCGGGACTTGCGCGGACACAAGCGACGACGGGGAGATTCGTAGCCTAGTAGTGAGTGCATCGGTGTCGACCAAGGAGGCAGCCGAATTGCTTGAGATCAGCACAGCCGGTGTGACATACCTGGTTCGCCGCGGGCACCTGGAGGCCAGCCGCTTCGGCAGGGCGTGGGCGATCAGCGCCACCTCTGTCGCGGCCTACCGCGCAGCCCGCAAGCGGAAGGACGCGGCCTGAGATGGGTCACCACCCGCGAGGCGAAATCGCCAGCCTGGTCGGACTTCCCGACGGCGGCGACGATGACGCCTTCGAGGCGGCCGTCAACGAGGCGCTCCACGGCGCACCGCCGAGCACACCGCGTCAACCACAGAGGCAGCCCCGATGAGCGACGCCCCCCTGATCAACCGGCCGCTCAACGACGACGAACGCCAGCTGCTGATCGACCTGGCTGTCCGTGAACTCGCCACCCAGGCCGACTGCACCCTCCAACAAGCCAACGACGTCCTCGCCGAGATGGCAGCCAAGGACGAACTCCTGTTCGTCGGGGACGCCAAGACCGTCCGCGTCACCAACAGCGCCGGCGGGTGGCTGGTGGAAGCAGCCCGCGACTGGTTGAGCTTCCATGCCAGCTTCGGTGAAGGAGAGCCGCATGACGACAAATGACAAGCCCGCCGACAGATATCCAAACAGTGCAGGTCCGTTCGCCGGTCCTGGAAACACGTTCCCGCTCACCGATGCGGGCCGAGTGCGGAACGCTTGGGCACGGATCCATCAAGCCAAGGTCATCGCCAATCACAGCGCCGCCGAAATCGCTGACATCAAAGCCAAGATCCGGGCACGCGCCAAACAACTCGGCATCGTGCTCAAGGAACATGACGACGCGCCCACCGACACCGACTCCGTCTCCTCCCTTGAACGCGCATTCACCCCCGGGCGGATCGAACTTCGCTCCGGCGGTAGCGGTCGGACCATATTCGGTTACGGAGCTATCTTCGGCGAGCTGTCCCGCCGAATGCAGTTTGGGTATGAGCAAGTGTCCAGATCGGCCTTCGACCACAGTTACGCTGAAGGCTGGCCGGATGTGGTCTGCCGCGCCGAGCACGATCCGCGAATGCTCTTGGGCGCCACCGGCTCCGGCACTTTACGGCTCGAGGTCGACCAGCGCGGCTTGCGGTACGAATGCGACTTGGCCCCCTCCAGGCAAGACGTCCTGGAGAGCTGCGCTCGCGGCGATTATGCGGGCAGCTCTTGGGCGTTCACCTGCCTTTCCGACCAGTTCGAATTCCGCGACGGGAACCCCGTGCGAAATCTCTTAAGCTGCAAGGTCATTGATGTCGCGCCGGTGACGGTGCCGGCCTACAGCACCGGCGCCCCCGGCCTGAGGAGCCTGGCAAGGCACATGGACGCCTCTTACGCTGATGTCGCCAATCTGGCGGCCCAGGGCGAGCTGCGTCGCCTGTTCGAGCGGACTGACCGGCCGACGCTGACCGGCGCAGAAGCCCTCACGATTGTGCAGAGCAGGCGCCGGCCCAAGCCCGGGCGGTCCAGGGCAACCAAGGGATGGGGCTATGAGCATGAGTACCTCGCCCGGCTGCGCATACTACGCTTGCACGCCCAACGCATCGGCGGCGGCTGGTGACCCAAACCTCGAAAACTATTGGCAGCGAAAGGATCCCATTGTGAAAGTACGGATGCGCTTTTCCGTGAGCGGCACCTTCTACGGCATCGAAGCCGGCGTGGAGCGCGGCCAAATCCTCGACATGCACGTCCAACACGCCGCGCGTGAGTTGCGGCTTGGCCGCGCCGAGTTGGAACTTGAAGGCCCGATCGGCCGTCACGAGAAGCCCGCCGGCGAGGAGCTGGCCGCGATCGAGGCCAGGATCGCGATGGAAGAGCAGCGCGGAACGCTGCGGGACAAGGTGCACCGCATCTCATGAAACGTTGGGTTCGTGGAACAGCCGGCTGTTCGGAACGGCCCGCGAACCCAACCCAAAGGTCCGGCGGGCCGGGACATGGCCGAACCAGCCCGTCGGACCCCAAAACCAAAACCCTTACGCCACATAAGGAGTAACGCCATGACCAGTCCAACAAACAGCGACGGGCACCCCTGGGAAATCCCCGTCGACCGCTGGGAAGAGTCCATGCCGATCCCGTACTCGAAGCAAAACCTCGGTGAAAGCAGTTACACCCCCGCCACACATGACGCTGTGGTCGATCGCTACGTCAAGCAGGAACCGTTCCACGACGAGCCCTACGCCACTCAACCCGTCACTGACGCAACCGGTTACGGCGGCACACCCCTGCGCGGCCAAGTACGACCAGACGGCTGAAGGCATCACATGATTCGCACGGCCACGATCAATCGCGGGGGACGGCCCCGCACCAACTTCAGCCCCCAGTCCTCGGCGAACCGCGGCTACGGCAGCGCACACCAAAAGCTCCGCGCCCGCTGGGCCCCCCTCGTCGCCACCGGCATGGTCCGCTGCGCCATCGGGGGCGAGCTTCTCAAGCCCGGCACCAAATGGCACCTCGCCCACGCCGACCACCCCGATGCGCATCGGCTCGGACTCTACGCTGGCCCGGCGTGTGCCCGGCACAATAATGGCACCAATCGGCGCCAGCTTCGCTCTAGCCCCAAACCCAAAGCTCTTGAGTTCTTCGATTCGCCCACTTTGCCCACTCGCGCAGATCTGCGCTAGTCGTTTCGCCGGAGCATCGACGATTTAAGAGTGGGAAGGCGACGGTATGACCACGAAGCAAACGCCCCGAGGTCAGTCGCTTATTACACACCAGCCACCCACCCCAGGCCCGGCTATTAGACTGGCCGCTATTAACTAACAATAGACCATCCTATTAGCATGCCCCCAGGGGTATGCCATGAAACACGCCCCACGCAATTAAACACGAAGGCAAACGGCGACATAACCGCAGGCCAGGGGGGGTATTTTTTTTAGACACGCCCTCGCTCCGACCGCCGGTCGAAAGCACTTGCACACACAGAGCCATAATTTGTAAAGCAAAACGTGAAACGTGAAAACACGCAAAGTGTTATTGCACAAACCGGGAACGCGCCGGAACCCTAGCGCAACCTTGCGCTAGGGGTAAGGCAACCGTTCGGAACAGCATAAACACCGGGATTCGCCGTAGGCTTAATCCATGGCAGAGCGCAAGCCCCGTACACAGCTGTTGGCCGACGTCGCGCGCGGCGGTGACCGTCTTGCCACATTGCAAACTCTGCGCGACCGGCTCGCTGGCGACCTTGACGTGACGCGCGATGCGCGTGAGGTCGCCGCGCTGGCACTGCGGTTCACTGATGTCTTGTCGCAGATTGATCAAATGCCTACAACCCAGCAAGAGAGCCCTGCCGATGAAATCGCAAAGCGTCGTGCTACCCGACGGCATAGCCGTACCCCGCGTAAGGCACGCGCCGCACGTTCGGGCTAACGCCTGGGAGGACGTCACCGAGCTGGCCGCCGGTTACGGTCTTTCGCTGCTTGACTGGCAGGAGAACGTGTTTGAGGCGACCATGGGTGAACGCGCGGACGGCTCGTGGGCGGCCAAGCATGTCGGTCTGTGTTGCCCGAGGCAAAACGGCAAAGGCTCAATCCTAGAGGCCCGCGCTTTGGCCGGGCTGCTGCTGTTTGACGAGCAGATGATCATCCATTCCGCCCATGAGGTTCGTACCGCGCAACTCGGCTTCCGCCGGCTGAAAAGCTACTTCGAGAACTATGACGACTTGCGCCGCAAGGTCGTCGGGATCGGTAATGCGGTGGCCCGAGAATATATTCGGCTGCGTTCCGGGCAGGAGGTGCGGTTCGTCACCCGATCCAAGTCGGCCATTAGGGGGTTCTCGGCGGACTGCCTGCTGTTGGATGAGGGCCAGATTTTGGACGATTTGCAGTGGGAGGCGATTTTGTACACGGTGTCGGCGCGGCCGGCGCACCAAATCTGGCTGGCAGGCACCCCGCCGACCTCGATCGAGCAGGGCATCGTGTTTGACCGGTTCCGCCGCCGTGGTCTCGACGGCAAGGACCATCGACTCGCCTGGTTGGAGTGGTCGGCGCCGCCGGACGCTGACCTGGACGACCCGCAAGCATGGGCAATGTCGAATCCCGCGCTGGGGACGCTGATCTCACACGACACGATTCTCACCGAGCGGGCGGCCGCCTCTGACGAGGGGTTCGCACGAGAGAGGCTAGGGATCTGGCCGACCGAGCAGGCCGGCGGCCCGGTGTTCGATGCAGGCGCCTGGGACGCGTTGGCGGATCCTCGGGCCCAGGTGCCGCCGCGGGTGGCGCTGGTGGTGGATGTGTCACCGGACCGGGGATGGTCGTCCATCGGGGTGGCCGGCGCGATCCCCGACGGCCGGATACTGGTGATGTGCTACACGGGGCAGGGCACCGCCTGGGTGGCCGACCGGGTCGCCCAGCTGGTGGCCGAGCGCGCGGTGGTGGAGGTGGCGCTCTTCGTTGGGGGGCAGGCCGCCTCGCTGCAGCCCGATCTGGTGCGGGCCGGGGTGGAGTTCACCAAACTGTCGGCCGTCGATATGGGTTCGGCCTGCGGGGCATTCCAAGAAGCCGTGAAGGCGGGCAACCTGGTCCACGTCAGGCAGCCGGAGCTGGGCGCCGCGATCGGCAATGCGCGGGTCCGCCAGGTCGGTGAATCCCAGCGGTGGGACCGCCGCGACGACGGGTTTGACATCAGCCCGTTGGTGGCGTGTTCGGGGGCGCTGTGGCGGTGGGGCGTGCTGGACGCCGCGCCCTATGACATTTTGGCGAGCGTGCTCTGAGGCGGCTCAGGGGAATGGACGGCGAGGCTGCTGGTAGTCGATGTTTGAATGTGATGCGCGCAAGCTTTGCGCAATCCGCCACATATGTCACACATGCCACATACTGTGGTGAGACGAGTGAGAGGGGGATCGGATGTCCAACGTTGTGAGCACGGCTGACGTGGTCGAGGTCGATGCCTCAGCCGGCGCAGAGCTGTTTAACCGCATAGCCATGAAGTACATGTCGATGTCGGGCGCGGAGTTCCTTAAGCGGTGGGATGACGGGCAGTATGCGCGCGTGGATTGGGACTCGGTGCCAGGTTTGGCGGAAGTTGCGATCGCGCTACCTTTTGCCCGCTAGGCCGCAGCGAGCACGAGCATGCCGGGCCGCACTCCAAAGGAAGCGGTCGATGCATACATAGAGCCCCTGCGGACTGCGGCGTCTTGCCTTAAAGGGTTTGGGAAGATCATGCTCGCCAAGCCCGTCAAAAACGTTGGGGATCAGTCGACCTGGATGCTCTGTGGGGAAGATGGCATGGAACTGCCGAAGTTTGGCAGTCTGTATGCCACGCAGGCGTTCGAGCTTGTAGAGACTGACCCGCAGCGATTCGACATATCCAAAGGGCGATTCCGGGTCTCGACCCGCATGTACCTGTACAAGGTGAGAACGCCGAGCTATGAAGTTCGTTGGCATTGGCATCCCGGCGGAAACAGTCATGAGCAGCGGCCTCACGTACATCCGTCATTCAATCTCGAAGCGCACCTGCCAACCGCTCGGTGCGTGTTTGAAGAGATTATTGAAGGCTGTATTCGGCTGGGCGCCGAGCCTGCATGTGGGGACTGGGAAGAGAAACTTTTGGAGACGGGTGGGATACACAAGCTTTACCGGACTTGGGTCAATCACCCGGCAGAGAGCTGACCGGGGATCGGCAGTTGCGGCAAATGCCGTTAACCGGGTCGGCCAACACGGCTACGAGGCTGGCGGGTCGAGGACATCGGCGGCGTCAAGCCGCGCGGCGGCCATCGCCGCCGCGCGGACTTCGCTGTCGTCGACGGTTAGATCGCGTCGTCGAGGGCGGCCGTCATCGCCGCCCGCAGCTCGTCGTCATCGACCGCGGTGTAACGCTCGGTGGTCGCGATCGACTCGTGGCCGAGCAAAACCTGTACGGCCCTCAAATTCCGGGTGCCGCGATAAGCCCTGCTCGAAAAACGGTGCCGGAGGGTGTGCATCGTCCAGTCAGGTGGCAGGACCCCACGCACGAGTTCCCCGACCCACTCCGCGGTCAGGTGACTGCCCTCGCCATTGGGGAATAGCCAGCCTCCTGCCGGTGCTTGGGCGCGGATCGCCGCCGCCAGGGTGTCGCTGATCGGAACGATTCGCTGTTTCCGCCCTTGCCGTGGATGAGCAGCTGGGGGCCGATGGTCATCTGCTGGCGGCCACCGGGGGGTGTCGATCTGGTCGACATCCTTTTGGGTCGTCGGGCTGGCTCATAGCCCGAGCACCTGTGCGCCGATGGTGAACGCCCGCGCCATCGCATCGCGGTCATCCCACGTCTGGCCGTCTTGGCCATCGCGGGTGAGCTGCGCCCGGTGACGCAGGAACTCGGCCGGGTCGTCGCGGGTGCAGACATCGAAGCTCACCGCTGCGGCGACGTGGCGGGCGTCGCGCCAGGACAGGCCGGCGAACGCACCCTCGGCGTGCAGGATGCCGCAGTAGTCCTGCAGCACGGTGGTGTACGCGTCGGTGCCCAGGACGCCGACCGGGATGCGCACGATCAGCTCGAGCGCCGCGGTTTCGGGGTCGGCCGGATCGTCGGGAACGGTGTAAGTGTCATCTTGAGTGGTCATCGCTGTGCCTCCTCGATGAGGCGGGCGGCGACGATCAGCGCCGCCCCCAACTGGCGGGCCGCCACGGGGTCGATGCCGTCGTCACCGGTCATCTTCCAGTCGATGCGGATCCGCGGATCCGACCGCTCCACCACCTGGCCGTCCTCGATGCCGTCTTCGCAGGTGATCCACACGTCGCCGCTGACCGGCTGCGTCCAGGAGTAGGCGGCGCCGCCCTTGGCGAGCTGCCACCATTCGCCTTCGGCGTCGGGTCCACACCAGGCGGGCGGTGCCGGGGGCTCTGGCTTGGGCTTGGCTGGGCCCGGTGGTGACGGCTCAGCTTCGGTCTCGCGGGCTTTGCCCAATGCATCAGTGACCGCCGGGGTCACGCCGGGTGTGGCCGGGGTGGGGGCCGGTTCGGGCTCTTTCCGGGGCCGGCCGCGCTTGGGCTTATCGGGAGGATTTAACAGGGTGTTAAATCCTCGGAGGTCCCGGGATACCGTCATCGTGGCGACCTTCAGCAGTCCCCGATCTTGGCCATCGACCAGCCGGAGCCGTAGAGGTCGGCCGCGATCTTCTTACGGTCGGCCGCGCTGATCTTCTCGGCGCCGACATTGGATGCGATGGCCAGCGCCACCCGTGCGGCATCGGCAGCCTGACCCTCGCCGAAGCGAACCGTTTTAATGACAGGTTCGATGCCCAGCTCGTTGGCCACGTCGAGGCGTCGGTGCCCGACGATTACGACGCCATGCTCGTCTTGGATCGCGGGCAGGTCAGGCAGCCAGCCGACCGCCTGCATCGAGTCGCGCAGCTCCTTCAGTCCCTCTGGGAGGTAGCTGCGAAGGTTCTGGATCCAGGCACCCGTTTCCGGGCTGAACAGATCCGGCAGGACCGGCCCGCGGATCAACGGCCGGTCGTTGAAGTCCACCAGCGTGTCCGCGTCGACGCCGTCGACCAGCCGGCAGGCGTCGAAGTCCTCATTCCATTCGACAGCGTCGTGGTTGTCGGAGACGATCCGGTCGATCGCCTCGCGGATCAGCTCCTCTTTGGCGTCGTAGTCATCGACGCGGCCGCCGCTCAGGCTGTTTTCCCGAACTTCGGCTTTGATCTCGGTCATGTTGTTCGGTCGGGGCGGGTCGTAGGCGTCGACGAGCTCGGATACCTCCGCCCAGTTGTGGCCGATCACCTTCAGCGCTTCGACGACACTAGCGAGGCGCGTCGGCGTGCAGGTCGTGGGTGGTGGTCATGGTTGGTGGTTTCCTTCCTCGGGGTCTTATTCGGCGCCGTTGGTGTAGCGCTTGGACTCGATGAGCCGCCGGCACTGCTCGGCGAAGTCCCACCGGCTGTCCAGCAGCGGGGTGGGGACGGGGCCGTCCAGTTCGGCTTCCGGCAACTCGGGGATCTCGGGCAGGTCGAACTGGTCGGGGTCGATGCGGACGTCGTCGAGGATCTCCTGAATCCGGTCCTGCACCTCTGCGAGCCGGGTGCCCGCGGTGATGCGCAGCTCCTCGAGTTGCTCCCCGCCCTGGGCGTCGATGGCTTGCTGTGCATCCGCCTGCCACTGCTGGGCGGCCTCCCTAACCCGCCGCGACAGGGTGTTGTCGTAGAACGGGGCGATCGCATCCCTCGCCAGCGCCGTCAACACATCAGGTTGCAGCGAGGCCAACGCGTCGATCTCCGTCTGCTGCACACCCATCGCGGCCGCCCACTTGTCGGCACGCTTCTCGGTGTCCTTCAACGGGGTCGACGGCAAGCCGTACTCCCGGACCTGCTCTGGCGTCAGCGCGACCCGATGCACCTCGACGTCGAGGTCACCGAACTCCAGCGCGATCAATGCCTGCATCTTGCGGGACACGCTGATCGACATCTGCCACCCTGAGGGGTCGCAGTCGGCGAAGTAGAACACCACCATCGGCCGCCCGTCGTGGGCGCCGTCGCTGGCCATCTGGTAGACCTGCGTGTCGGAGATCTCCCCAGTCGGCAGGTACAGGTCAGCGCTGTAACGCGCCGCGATCGGATCGAGCACCGGCCGCAACGATGACTTCTCACCGACCAGGACCAGTCGGTAGGGCTGCACCGGGACGAACCCGTCCAACCCGGCCTTCGGTGCGAGATCCTCGGCGTCGGGGACGGTGACGTCGAAGTCGACCGACACGAACGCTTCCGGCTCCGCCGCGGGGCGGCGTCGGATGATCGGCTCGTCGTTGCGTTGATCGACGATCCGGTCGAACGGGATGTAGCGCAGCCACCGCGCCGCTTTGGCTGCCTTGCCGAGCCAGATCCAGTCGGGCTCGGTGTTGGTGTAGGGCTGACCGTTCGGCTTGGTCACCCCACCCCCGACGAGGATGTAGTGCAGGCCGCGGAGGTGACGTTGCCCGGTGACTCCGAGCCCGGTCAGGGTGTTGGCTAGCCATGCGCCGTCGCGGTGGCCGGATTCGGTGTCGACCCGGAAGGGGTCGTTGGCCGGCGCGAGCACGGTCAAATCTTTGAGGCTGCCGCCGTGGTCGTCGAGAACGTCCCGCAGATTGTTGAACTGTTGCATCGCGATCACCGCTCGTGCGGGTAGTAGATGCTGGCGGCGTCGGCGTCGAACTGCTCAACCCATACCCGCAGGACGGCGCCGTCGATGCGCTCGTAGGTGGCCTCGAAGATCGGGTAGCCGATGTCGCCCGGCTCACTGGTGTCACGGGCGTCCGCGGCGATCTCGGTGGCCTTACGCGCCAGCTGTCCGCGAGTGGTGAACCCTTCGAAAGCGAGGTCCTCGGCGAGGCCGGGTCCCATGCACACGATCGGGGTGGCGCCGAGGTGGGCGCCGAGCCCGCGCAGGCTGATCAGGTCGGACGAGTAGACGTGCTCGTTGTTGACGATGACGAAGTCTTCGGGGAAGCCTTCGTTGTGGCTGGTGCTCATTTGGTGGTGGTGTCCCTTCCAGTTTGGTGGTGACACCGACGCAAGGCTGACCGCGCTGGCGCAGGCGACCAAGCGGCTCCGGCTGGGCACCCTGGTCACCGGGATCCACTACCGTCACCCCGCTGTGCTGGCCAATATGGCCGCCGCGGTCGACATCATCTCCAACGGTCGGCTCGAGCTGGGGATCGGCGCCGGCTGGAACGAACAGGAGTCGGGGGCCTACGGCATCGACCTGGGCACCATCAAAGAACGCTTCGACCGGTTTGAAGAAGCCTGCCAGGTGCTGACCAGCCTGCTCAGCCAAGAGACCACCGACTTCGACGGCAAGTACTACCGGCTCAAGGGCGCCCGCAACGAGCCCAAGGGCGTGCAGCACCCGCACCCGCCGATCTGCATCGGCGGCAGCGGAGAGAAACGCACACTGCGGATCACCGCCCGCTACGCCCAGCACTGGAACTTCGCCGGCGGTCCGCCCGACTTGTTCGCGCGCAAGCGTGACGTGCTGGCGGCGCACTGCGCAGACATCGGCCGCGATCCGCAGGAGATCACCCGTTCGGGCCAGCTTCGGCTGGAGCCGGACCGCAATTACGGGCAGGTCATCGAGGACGCCGCCGCGCTGGGCGCCGAAGGCCTGGACCTGGGCATCGTCTTCATCTCCCCGCCGCACGACCCCGCCGTCCTGGAACCATTGGCTGAGGCCATCCGGGATTCCGGGCTCTGGGCCCCGTAGGACCGCGGTAACCGATTTCTCGCCGATTTCGGGGTCTGCTGCCCCAGATAACAGCTCCGCAAGCCCGAGCAAACCCGTCGTCTACCCACGGGCGTCTCGGCCCGGTGGTCACACCCCGAATAGCACCAACTCTTCGGCGGTGGCCAACCGCTCATGCTTAGCGGGAAACCCGCGGCTCTTCACCGGGTGACGGAACCAGGACCAGGCGATTCGCGCCGCCCGCGATCGAGATACTGGGGAAATATGCACAGCAATGACTCCTGCGATCGGTCTGTTCAACCGGGCCCCGATGTGACTGCTCTGTGACGGAGCCCACAAAAAGGTATTAGACACCCACCGTCTGGCAAACAGCAGGAGACTCGCCGAGCGAATACAGCTCTGTTTCTGGTGTGACTCCTGTGACTACTGAAGCGGTGCCGCGGTGGGTTTGACGGGTGCCGGCAGCGCGGTCGAACCGGTCAGATATCGGTCCACGGCGGCCGCCGCGGCCCTGCCTTCAGCTATTGCCCAGACGATCAGTGACTGGCCACGACCCATGTCCCCGGCAACGAAAACACCGGGAACCGACGTGTCGAAATCGGCACCCCGCGCGACGTTGCCGCGGTCGGTGAGTTTGACACCGAGGCCGGTCAGCAGGCCCTCCTTCTCCGGGCCGACAAATCCCATCGCCAGCAACACCAAGTCGGCCTCGAGCTCGAATTCGGAACCCTCGACCTTGACGAACTTGCCGTCCTGCATGGCCACCTCGTGCACTTTGAGCGCGCTCACGTGCCCGTCTTTGCCGACGAACTCCTCGGTGTTGACCGAGAAGACCCGCTCGCCGCCCTCTTCATGCGCCGACGACACTCGATACATCAGCGGGTAGGTCGGCCACGGGGTCGATGGGGCGCGCACATCCGGCGGACGCGGCATGATCTCGAACTGGTGCACGGCGATTGCGCCCTGCCGGTGCACGGTCCCCAGGCAGTCGGCCCCGGTGTCACCGCCACCGATGATGACGACCTTCTTGCCCTTGGCGGTGATCGGCGGCTGCCCGTCGGGGTCCAGGACGGTGTCGTCGAGGTCGCCCAACGCCTGCCGGTTGCCCCACGGCAAGAACTCCATCGCCTGGTGGATACCGTCCAACTCACGACCCGGAACGGGCAGGTCACGCCAGGCGGTGGCACCGCCGGCCAGCACCACCGCATCGAAATCGGCGCGCAGCTGTTCGGCGGAGATGTCGACGCCGACGTTGACACCGGCCCGGAATTCGGTGCCCTCGGCCCGCATCTGGTCCAGCCGCCGGTCGAGGACGCGCTTTTCCATCTTGAATTCCGGGATGCCGTAGCGCAGCAGCCCGCCGATACGATCGGCCCGTTCGAAGACGGTGACGGCATGGCCCGCGCGGGTCAGTTGCTGAGCCGCGGCCAGGCCTGCCGGTCCCGAGCCCACCACGGCGACGGTCTTTCCGGTCAGCCGGTCCGGCGGCAGCGGCACCACAAAACCTTCTTCGAAGGCCCTGTCGATGATTTCCAGCTCGATCTGCTTGATCGTCACGGGATCCTGGTTGATCCCGAGCACACACGCTGGCTCACACGGCGCCGGACACAGCCGGCCGGTGAAGTCAGGAAAGTTGTTGGTGGCGTGCAGCCGTTCGATCGCGTCACGCCAACGGCCCCGGCGCACCAGGTCATTCCATTCCGGGATCAAGTTGCCCAGCGGACATCCGTTGTGACAGAACGGGATACCGCAATCCATGCAGCGGGTTGACTGCTGGCGCAAGGTCTCGTCGTCGAATTCCTCGTAGACCTCGTTCCAGTCACGCAGTCGAAGCGGGACAGGCCGGCGCTTCGGCAATTCCCGATGAGTGAACTTCAGGAAGCCGGTGGGATCAGCCATGCGCGGCCGCCATGATCGCCTTGTCGACGTCGACGCCGTCGCGCTCTGCTTCGGCGATCGCCTGCAGCACCCGTTTGTAGTCCCGCGGCATCACCTTGACGAAATGCCGCTGCTGTCCGGACCAATCCGCCAGGATCCGCTGGCCGACAGCGGAATCAGTGGCATCGACGTGGGCCTGCAGGAACCCGTGCAGCCACTCCGTGTCATCCTCCTCGAGGCTTTCCAGCTCGACCATTTCGGCGTTGAGGTTCTCCGGGAATTCGCCGTCCGGGTCGTACACGTAGGCCATCCCGCCGGACATGCCGGCCGCGAAGTTACGGCCGGTGCGGCCGAGGATGACGACCTTTCCTCCGGTCATGTATTCGCAAGCGTGGTCACCGACGCCTTCCACCACGGCGTGCGCGCCGGAGTTGCGCACCGCGAATCGTTCGCCGACCACCCCGCGCAAGAACGCCTCCCCACTGGTGGCACCGAACAGGATCACGTTGCCGCCGATGATGTTGTTCTCGGCAACATAGTCCTGCGGCGCGTTGTCCGAAGGCCGCACCACAATCCGGCCGCCGGACAGGCCCTTGCCGACGTAATCGTTGGCGTCGCCGTAGACCCGCAAGGTAATCCCCTGCGGAACAAAGGCTCCGAAGCTGTTGCCCGCCGACCCTTCGAAGGTGATGTCAATCGTCCCATCCGACAAGCCTTGCCCGCCGTAGGCTTTCGTCAACTCGTGGCCCAGCATGGTGCCCACCGTGCGGTTGACGTTGCTGATCGTGGTGGAGAATCGCACCGGTTTGCCGGAATCCAGCGCCTCGCGGCTCATCACGATCAACTGCTGATCGAGCGCCTTGTCCAGCCCGTGATCCTGGCGCGAGCTGCAGTACAGGTCCTGGTTCATGAACGCCGACTCCGGCTCGTGCAGCACCGGCGTCAGATCCAGCTTGTGCGCCTTCCAGTGCGCCCGCGCCAGCGTGGTGTCCAGCGACCCCACCTGGCCGACGGCCTCGTTGAAAGTACGGAAACCCAACTGCGCCATATATTCCCGAACCTCTTCGGCAATGTACATGAAGAAGTTCTCGATGAACTCGGGCTTTCCGGTGAACCGCTCCCGCAGCAACGGGTTCTGCGTGGCCACCCCAACCGGGCAGGTGTCGAGATGGCATACCCGCATCATGATGCAGCCGACCACCACCAGCGGAGCCGTGGCGAAGCCGAATTCCTCGGCACCGAGCAGCGCGGCGATCATCACGTCGCGGCCGGTCTTGAGCTGGCCGTCCACCTGGACGACGATCCGGTCGCGTAATCCGTTGAGCAGCAGAGTCTGCTGCGTCTCGGCCAAGCCCAGCTCCCACGGCGCGCCGGCGTGCTTCATCGATGTCAGCGGAGTCGCGCCGGTGCCGCCGTCGTGGCCCGAGATCAACACCACGTCGGCGTGTGCCTTGGATACACCGGCGGCCACGGTGCCCACGCCGTTCTCCGAAACCAGCTTGACGTGCACCCGCGCGGACGGGTTGGCGTTCTTGAGATCGTGGATGAGCTGCGCCAGGTCCTCGATGGAGTAGATGTCGTGGTGCGGCGGCGGCGAGATCAGCCCGACGCCGGGTGTGGAGTGGCGCACTTCGGCGACCCACGGGTATACCTTGTGACCCGGAAGTTGTCCTCCCTCACCGGGTTTAGCTCCCTGGGCCATCTTGATCTGGATATCGGTACAGTTCGTCAGGTAGTGCGAGGTCACCCCGAACCGGGCAGAGGCGACCTGCTTGATCGCGCTGCGGCGCCAATCTCCGTTGGGATCGCGTTCGAATCGGCTGACGTTCTCGCCACCCTCACCGCTGTTGGACCGGCCGCCCAGACGGTTCATCGCGATGGCGAGTGTTTCGTGGGCTTCGGCGGAAATCGAGCCGTAGCTCATCGCACCGGTCGAGAAGCGTTTGACGATCTCGCTGGCCGGCTCGACTTCCTCCAAGGGAACCGGGGGACGCACGCCCGCGCGGAACTTGAGCAGGCCGCGCAAAGACGCCATCCGCTCGCTCTGGTCGTCGACCAGCCGGGTGTACTCCTTGAACACCTTGTACTGGCCGGTGCGCGTGGCGTGCTGCAGCTTGAATACGGTCTCCGGATTGAAGAGGTGATACTCGCCCTCGCGGCGCCACTGGTATTCCCCACCCACTTCGAGCTCGCGGTGTGCGCGCTCGTCGGGTCGGTCGAGGTAGGCCAATTGGTGGCGGGTGGCGACGTCGGCGGCGATGTCTTCAAGAGTGATCCCACCGATGGGGCAGCTCAGGCCGGTGAAGTATTCGTCGAGCACCTCATTGGAGATGCCGACGGCCTGGAACAGTTGGGCACCGGTGTAGGACGCCAGCGTCGAAATGCCCATCTTGGACATCACTTTCAGCACACCCTTGCCGGCGGCCTTGACATAGTTGTTCAGGGCGGTCTCGCGGTCCAGCCCTCCTGCGCCGTTATCGAAAAAGCCTCTGTCGAGCATGTCTTCGATCGACTCGAAGACCAAGTAAGGGTTGAGTGCCGCCGCCCCGCAGCCGACCAGTGCGGCCATGTGGTGCACCTCGCGGGCATCGCCGGTTTCGACCACCAGGCCTACGTGGGTGCGGGTCCGGTCGCGCACCAGATGGTGGTGCACCCCCGCCACCGCCAGCAGCGACGGGATGGGAGCCATCTGCTCGTTCGATTCGCGGTCGGACAAGATGAGGACCCGCGCGCCATCGGCGATAGCGGCCGACGCCCGGGCACGTATCTCCTCCATGGCGGCAGCCAGTCCGGCGCCGCCCTCGGCGACCGGGTACAGGCAGCGAATGACCTTGGAACGCATGCCATGCGGGCGCCCATTGACCTTGTCGTCCGGATTGAGGTTGACCAGCTTGGCCAGCTCATGGTTGCGCAGGATCGGCTGGGGCAGCACGATCTGGTGACACGATTTCTCGTCCGGTGTGAGCAGGTCGCGCTCCCCGCCGGTGGTGCCCGCCAAACTGGTCACCACCTCTTCGCGGATGGCATCCAACGGTGGATTGGTCACCTGGGCGAAGAGCTGCTGGAAGTAGTCGTACAGCATCCGCGGACGCTGGGAGAGCACCGCGACAGGGGTGTCGGTACCCATCGAGCCGATCGGCTCCGCGCCGGTCCGCACCATCGGCGCCACCAGCAGGTTGAGCTCTTCATAGGCGTAACCGAAAGCCAACTGCCGCTTGACAAGTCGATCGTGGGGCATCCGCACGTAGTTGCCCTGCGGCAAGTCGTCAAGCGGTACCAGTCCCTTGTCGAGCCACTCCTGATAAGGGTGCTCGGCCGCGAGCTCCGCTTTGATCTCCTCGTCGGAGACGATGCGGCCCTGCGCGGTGTCCACCAGGAACATCCGGCCGGGCTGCAGCCGCAGCCGGCGAACCACCTTGGCCGGGTCCAGGTCCAGCACGCCGGCCTCGGAAGCCATCACCACCAGGCCGTCCTCGGTGACCCAGATCCGGGACGGGCGCAAGCCATTTCGGTCGAGGACAGCGCCCACGACGACGCCGTCGGTGAACGTCATCGACGCCGGGCCGTCCCACGGCTCCATCAAAGAGGCGTGATACTGGTAGAACGCGCGCCGGGCGGGGTCCATCGACTCGTGGCGTTCCCAGGCCTCGGGAATCATCATCAACACCGCGTGGGCCAGGCTGCGCCCGCCCAGGTGTAGCAGTTCGAGCACCTCGTCGAAGCGCGCGGTGTCGGAGGCGCCGGGGGTGCAGATCGGGAACAATTTCTCGACGTCGGCTTCCGACCCGAAGATGTCGGTCTTGATCAACGCCTCACGTGCCCGCATCCAGTTCTCGTTGCCGGTGACGGTGTTGATCTCGCCGTTGTGGGCGATGCGCCGGAAAGGATGCGCCAGCGGCCACGACGGGAAGGTGTTGGTGGAGAATCGCGAGTGCACGATGCCCAGTGCGCTGGTCAGCCGATCGTCTTGCAAGTCAAGGTAAAACGCCTTGAGCTGCGGGGTGGTCAGCATCCCCTTGTAGACGAACGTCTGGCCCGACAGGCTTGGGAAGTAAACCGTTTCGCGACCGGGCCCGTCTTGGCCCGGGCCTTTGGTACCGAGTTCGTGCTCGGCACGTTTGCGGACCACATAGGCGCGGCGCTCCAGCGTCATACCGGATGCCCCGGCCATGAAAACCTGGCGGAAGGTAGGCATCGCATCGCGGGACAGCGCCCCCAGCGACGAATCGTCGGTGGGCACGTTCCGCCAGCCCAGCACCGTCAGGCCCTCGGCTTCGGCGATCTTTTCCACCGCGCCGCAGGCGGCCGCGGCGTCCTTGGACGACTGCGGCAAAAACGCGATACCGGTGGCGTAGCTGCCCGCAGCGGGCAGTTCGAAATCCACGACTTCGCGAAAGAATGCGTCCGGAACCTGAATCAGGATGCCCGCGCCGTCACCGCTACGAGGCTCGGCGCCCTGGGCGCCGCGGTGTTCGAGATTGAGCAGCGCGGTAATCGCCTTGTCCACGATGTCGCGGCTCCGGCGGCCGTGCATATCGACGACCATGGCAACCCCGCACGCATCATGCTCGAACGCGGGGTTATATAACCCAGCGCGCTTGGGCGTCATATGCACCTGACCCTTCACCAGACATCTCCGCGGCCTTCGGGGGCCGTTACAAGCGGCTCCGATAGGGGCCGCACCCGGAGGTTGCGGGCTAAAACCCCTTCGGTCTTGTCGATAGGCTGTCCTCCAGGCGGACATGATCTGGTTAGAGATTCGTCCGTGCAGCGCTGAACGGTGGCCTGAAACCGATCTCGACAAGTCGTAAAACGATATGACAATACCCGCCTGACATGCCAACTTGGTTAAGTCTAACCCGCCATCCGGCGGCACCGTAAATTCGCGGCAGCAGGCGAACGGCAACGCTGCGGACATGCCGTTCAGCGGCACACATCCCACCCAGCGCGGCGATCATCGGGCGGCCGCTCCCGCCCGCTCGAGTTTGCTGCCATTGCGCTAAGGCATGCCAACAACATGGCCGGGGTCACCCATCAGCTGCTCAGCGCGCGGCCAAGGACGTCGGGGCAGCACTGCAAGTGAGCCCCGCTAGTTTGCACGGTACCGATAAGGAACGTCCCGGCGGCAGGTAGCCGATACTGGACCGATACTGGTCAGCAGCCAGCGTCGGCGGTGGGATCGTGGCGCTCATCACTGGATAAGCTCGCCGCGGTCACACCGTACGCTCGACGATGGAATCGCCTGGCACCCGAGGAGCCCATGAACCAGCGCGACGAATTCCTGCGGGACCGTCTGCCGCCCGACCGGCCCAGCAGCCCTGCGGCCCGCCCGCCCGGTCCCCACCCCGGAGATCCCCAGACCGCGGCGCCCCCGACTCCTCCCCCGGTTGCGCAGCGGCCCGCCCCGCCGCGACCGCCGACGCTTCCGCCGCCCTGGCCGCGCCCGCCGGCGGCTTCCCCTCCCCCGATGCGCCCACCGGCACCTGCACGGCGCTCGCCGGTCCCGCCCCTGCGGCCGGCGCCTCCTTTTCCGCCTCCTTTTCCGCCACCGCCCCAGCAGGCCGCTCATCCTGCTGGCGCACCTGCCTCACCCGTTCCGGCCCAATTTCCGCAGGCTCCTCTTTCCGATGCCGTCAGCACGCCGGGCCGCCCTTCCGCAGCCGAACTTCCCGACCGCGGTTGGCGACGCATCCTGCGGCTGGCCACCTTCGGCCTGATCAAGCCGGGTCCGTCGGCCGCGCAACGCCAGGAGGCCCAGTTCGAAGCGGCCATCCGGACCGTCCTGCACGGCAACTACAAGGTCGGCGTACTGGGCAAGGGCGGCGTGGGAAAAACGTCGGTGGCCGCCAGTGTGGGATCGCTTTTCGCCGAGCTCCGCAGGCAAGACCACGTCGTGGCGATCGACGCCGACACCGCCTTCGGCCGACTCAGCAGCCGCATCGACCCGGGCTGGACCGGCTCGTTCTGGGAACTGACCTCGGACAAGGACCTGCAGTCCTTCGGTGATGTGGTTGCGCGGGTCGGCCGTAATTCCGCTGGCCTGCACGTACTCGGTGGCGAACCGGCGTCCGGCCCGCGCCGGGTGCTCGATCCTGCGATTTACCGGGAAGCCGTGCTACGACTGGACCGACATTTCGCGATCGCGGTCATCGACTGCGGCTCGACGATGGATGCGCCGGTCACCCAAGAAGTTCTGCGGGATCTGGATGCGTTGATCGTGGTGTCCTCGCCGTGGGCGGACGGCGCGTCCGCTGCTGCGAGGACCATGGAATGGCTGGCGGATCAGGGCTTGGTGGATCTGTTGCAGAACAGCATCTTGGTGCTCAACGATTCCGACGGACACGCCGACAAACGCACCCGGGAATTGCTGGCTCGCCAGTTCATCGATCGCGGACAGCCGGTTGTCGAGGTGCCCTTCGATCCGCATCTGCGGCCCGGCGGCGTCATCGACGTGAACCGCGAGATGGCACCGGCAACACGGCGCAGGTTCCTGCAGGTCACGGCGAGGGTCGCCGGGTATTTCGCGGCGCGTCCGGATCGGCCCCGGCGGCCGGCCACCGAATGACGATCGCGGCCTTCGGCGCAGACGGACCCTCCGGCGCGACGACGTAGAACAGCGCGGGAAATCTCGCGATTTCTCGCGCTGCCTACGTCGGCCTTACTCGCTAATCGCGAGGACCCTAGAGTGATAGCCGGCTAGGGCTTCTCACTCCGACCCGCCGCCCGCCGCTGACCCCTCAAGCAGCGGCGTGACGGCTGGCAGGTCAGGCCGATTTTGTGGACTCGCGCACCGGGTATCCGTTGCGCTCGGCCAAAGATCGCAGTTGGCCCAGCGCGAACGCCCGCGCTCGGCCAGCCTCGGGAATTACCACGCCTGCCCACAGTCCTTCCGCACCGGCGGAATCGACGGCCTCGCGCGCACAGAGCCACCGGCGGGGGCAAGCGCGGCACAGGGCCTTGGCCCCGTTGTCAGGAGTCGTCGTCCAACGATCGGGGTCCTGCGTGCAAGCACCCAGCGGGAGGTTGTACAAAGCTGTTGCGGTCACGTCGCTCGTTCCTCACGAAAGCGTTGCGGTTCTGCGTCCTACGCTTCACTACGCTATAGCACTAACCATTGCATTGCAACAGTTAGCTACCTCACAATGATATTGGCGGCGTGGTCACCGCCGCGGCGAATACCCATGTTCACGGGGCTTGCGCACCCTCAGCATCGGCGGAATCATCGCGGCGGAGCGTACCTCAAAGTCCGTTTACCTGGCGTTTTGTCGGATCTAACGTCGCTTGGACCCCCGCCGCTCAGGCGAGCCACGAACTGTAGCGGTGAGCAGATCGACCCCGGGTCACCTGGCCTTGACTGCAGCACCTAGATACAAAACCATAGCGCTAGCACGGTTTTAGTCGCGACGCGGCGTCCTCAAGAAAAATCACGGATTCCCATCGAAAACCGTAGCGTCAGCGCGGCGAGGTGCTACGGTTATGGCCATGGACGGGGGAAGGGCCGCTCCGCTATTCGCGAGCCAGCAGTCGGTGCGGATGCCCGGCGCCGAGTCGAGCGCCAAGCCTCCGCTGCTGGTGGTTCGCAGCGGTGACGCGGCGCACGAGATCGAACCCGGCCGCGGGGTGGTGACCATCGGCCGGGAGCCTCAAGCCGGTGTGCGGATCGACGATCCGCACCTCTCGCAAGAGCATCTGCGCGCGGAACCTGCCGACGGTTTGTGGCGCATCGTCGACAGCAGTCCCCATGGCATGTTCGTCGACGGGCAGCGAACGAACTCGGTGACGGTCACCGACAAAACGGTCGTCCGATTCGGCGACCCCACAGCGGGCAAGGCACTGACCTTTGAGGTGGTCAGGCCGTCGAGATCCGCTGAAGGGCAACACCCCGACGAGTCGGACGAGCGGGAAACCGACGCGCAGCCCACCGAAGTGGATCCGGGCGTGGTGCGCGCCGGAGCCGCCGCGGCCGCGCGGCGTCGCGAGCTGAACATCAGTCAGCGCAGCCTCGCGGCTGACGGGATCATCAACGCCGGGGCGCTCATCGCTTTCGAAAAGGGCCGCAGTTGGCCTCGCGCACGAACCCGGGCCAAGCTCGAAGAGGTGTTGCAGTGGTCGGCGGGAACCATCCTGCGAATTCGCCGCGGAGAACCTGCGGGCGACGCGGCGACCGTAGCGGCCCAGCCCGCCAAGCCGCCGACGCACGAGGGACTCGCGCCCGACAGCACCGCGGCGTTGATCGCCCAGGCCGTCGTCGCGGCCGTGGATGTCTGCGGCCTGGCCATCGCCGCGTTACCGCCAGTGGACGACCCCGAATTCACCGAGCGGGCCGCCCCGCTCCTTTCCGATTTGCGGCAGCTCGAAGCCACCGTCGTCCAGGCAACGCGCATAACCCGGATTACTGCGGAATTGATCAAAGCGCTGGGGGCGGTGCGGCAGTACCGCAACGAATTGATGGCGCTGGGGGCGGCCGCGCCCGGTGCCACACTGGCGCAGCGGTTATATGCCGCTCGCCGGCGCGCGAACCTTTCGGCGTCGGAGATCGCGCAAGCAGTCGGTGTCGATGAACAAATGATCGTCCGCGCCGAGGCCGACGAGGCATTGCCGGACGATGTCACCGCGGCGATCGAGCTTTTGATCGAACAGCTTCGCTGAGGCTGACCGCCCGTATTGGTCGCCGGGGTGGAACGGGTCGCGACCCACAAGCGGGCCCTCGGTCCCTTTGCGATACCGCGGGGGAGTCAAACCCGTAACGAGGCAAAGCCATTGCAATTGGCAAATTAAACGTCGAAGATATTGACCCATGGCAGATTTAGCCGTCGCACCGGAATTCTCGGAGAAACTGGCCAAAAAGCAGGAAGCGTCGAAAATGGTGGCCGGAGCAGCGGCCGCGCCGAGTGAAGCTGCGGTCTGGCGGTCAGGTGCTGCGTGAATCCATGGAGAACGGCGTAGGCAGTAGTATTCGCAACCCGCTACCCGGCTCATGATTGATCGCCTGGCTGGTCTGTTCGAGAGTGCGGTCGCCATGCTGCCCATCTCGGAGGCCCGGTCTCTGGAACTGTTCAGCGAGATCACAAATTACGACGACTCCGCCTGCGACGCATGGATTGGCCGTATCCGGTGCGGCGACACCGACCGCGCAACGCAGTTTCGCGCCTGGTATTCGCGCGCGCATTTCGGGCAGTTGGCGGCGGCCGCGCGAATCTCGATGAATACCTTGGGCGCGAAGGTTCAGATCGGCGGGCTGTACGGCGACATCAACTACCCGGCTGACTCCCCGCTGGCGCTCACCATGGGTTTCGCGGTCAGTGAAGCGGCGCACGGTAACTACGCGGACGCAATGGAGGCCGTGGCGGACAGTCCTACTGCCGACTCCGAGCACTTGCTGTCGTGGGTTAAGGCGGTGGTGTACGGCGACGCCCAACGGTGGACCGACGTGATCGACGAAGTCAGGGGCGCCGGGAAATGGCCGGACAAGTTCCTGGCTGCCGCCGCGGGCGTCGCACACGGGGTCGCCGCGGCCAACCTTGGTTTGTTCACCGAAGCCGAGCGCCGACTCACCGAGGCCAACTCCGCGCCGGCCGGAGAAGCATGCGCCCAAGCCATCGCCTGGTATCTGGCGATGACCCGCCGCAGCCAGGGCAACGAAGAAGGTGCGATCGCGCTTCTGGAATGGCTGCAAACCACTCATCCGGACCCGAAAGTGACTGCGGCGCTTAAAGACCCGTTCTACCGCCTGGCGACGACCAGTGCCGAACAGATCGCCGCCCGCAGCGACCCCTGGGATCCCTCCACGCTGGTGGCCGACACATCCAACCGCGAGCGGCTGCTCGCCGACGCCGAAGCGGAGCTGCAGCGCCAGATCGGGCTCACCCGGGTCAAGGATCAGATCGAGCGATACCGCGCGGCAACGCAGATGGCAAAGGTTCGCGCTGCCCGCGGCATGAAGGTGACACAGCCGAGCAGGCACATGATTTTCACCGGCCCGCCCGGAACCGGCAAAACGACGATCGCGCGGGTGGTGGCCAATTTCCTGGCCGGACTGGGCGTCATCAGTGAACCGAAACTGGTCGAGACGTCGCGCAAGGACTTCGTCGCCGAATACGAGGGACAATCGGCGGTCAAGACCACGAAGACGATCGACCGCGCCCTCGGTGGGGTGTTGCTCATTGACGAGGCGTACGCGCTCGTGCAGGAAAGGGACGGACGTGCCGACCCTTTCGGCACCGAGGCCTTGGACACCCTGCTGGCCCGGATGGAGAACGACCGTGACCGGCTGGTAGTGATCATCGCCGGCTACGGCTCCGACATCGATCGGCTGTTGGAAACCAACGAGGGCCTGCGGTCGCGGTTCGCCACCCGGATCGAATTTGACTCCTACTCCCCTGAGGAGATCTTAGAGATTGCAAAAGTCATTGCCGAACAGAATGATTCATGCTTCAGCTTGGAGGCGGCCGAGAACCTGTTGCAGGCGGCGAAGCTGCTGAGTCAGCACACGGTGCGCGGTACACCCGCGCTGGATATCGCCGGCAACGGTCGCTATGCGCGCCAACTGGTGGAGACCGGCGAGCAGTACCGTGACATCCGGCTGACACGTGCGCCCGGGTTCGAAGAGCTCGACGTGGACCGCCTGCGCGAGATCAACGGTGAGGACATGGCCAACGCGATCGCCGCGGTTCATGACCGCCTGAACATCACCGGGTGAGAAATGGCGGTTTTTCGGCGTACTACCAAGGTTCAGGTCAGCGGCTGGCGCTTCGTGTCCCGCCGACTCGAGCATGCGATCGTGCGCCGCGACACCCGGATGTTCGACGACCCGCTGCAGTTCTACAGCCGGTCGGTCGCGCTCGGGGTCGTGCTGTCGATGCTGATCGTGGTCGGCGCGCTGGCGATAGCCTTCTTCAAGCCACAGGGCAAACTCGGCAACGGCAACCTATTCGTCGATCGCTCGACCAACCAGCTTTATCTGCTGGTGTCGGGGCGGTTGCATCCCGTCTACAACCTGACCTCGGCGCGGCTGGTGCTGGGCAACCCGGCCAAGCCTAAAGCAGTGCAATCCGCCGAGCTGAGCAGGTTGCCCAAAGGCCAGGCCATCGGCATCCCCGGCGCCCCCTACGCAACCCCGGTTTCGTCGGATCCCTCATCGGTCTGGACGCTGTGCGACACCGTCACCAAAGCCGAAAGCGCCAGTCCCACACTGCAGACAGCGGTGCTGGCGATGCCGGCGCTCATCGATTCCACGATAAATCCGATCCTGCCGAACGAGGCGCTGCTGGTGTCCTACCAGGGCAAAGACTGGATCGTCACCGCAAAGGGGCGGCACGCCACCGATCTGGCCGACCGCCCGCTGGCCTGGGCGGTGGGGATACCGGTGACCGCCAAGCCGAGCCCGATCTCGGAAGCCATGTTCAACGCGCTACCGGACGCCGGTTCCTGGCAGTTGCCGCCCATCGCCGACGTGGGCGCTCCCAATTCGCTTGGTCTGCCTGAGGAACTCGTGATCGGGTCGGTCTTCCAAGTCCATGCCCCCTCGGGACCGCAATATTTCGTGGTACTGACCGGCGGTGTCGCACCGGTTAACGCCAACACGGCGATGGCGCTGCGGGCCAACCAATCCCACGGCCTGGTAGCGCCACCGGCGATCGTACCGAGTGATGTCGTCAGGATTCCCGAACGGGTTTACCCCTCACCTCTTCCCGGCGAACCGATCAAGATCGTGTCCCGGCCCCGCGATCCCACCCTGTGCTGGATGTGGGAACGCAAAACCAGCGACCAGGCTCCCAAGTCAACGGTGATCACCGGTCGCCGCCTGCCGATATCGCCGTCGGCCATGAATCTAGGGATCACACAGATTCAGGGAACGGCAACCGTCTACACCGATGGCGGAAAGTACGTGCAGCTGCAGTCCCCGGATCCCCGGTACGGCGAATCCCTTTACTACGTCGACCCGCAGGGTGTGCGGTACGGACTGCCGGACCCTCAGACGGCCGCGGCGCTGGGGCTGACTTCGCCGAAAACCGCGCCGTGGGAGGTCGTTCGCCTCCTGGTGGACGGTCCGGTGTTGTCCAAGGAGGCTGCGTTCTTGGAGCACGACACGCTGCCCGCCGACCCGAAGCCCCGGAAAGTTCCGGCCGGAAATCCCGGAGCCCGTTGATGACGACGAAGAAGTTCACCCCGGCCGTCACGCGCGGGCCCCGGCTGACTCGGGGCGAAATCAGCGTCGCACCACCCGAGGACCTCGGGGTGGACATCCCGGCGTCGGGGGTGCAGCGGGCTCTTCCGTACGTGATGGGTGCCTGCATGGTGGGCATAGTCGCCATCTTGGTGTTAACCGGCACCCGGCAACTGTCCCTGTACCTGTTGATGATCCCGCTCATGCTGGTCATGATGTGGATGGGGTTGACGGCCGGTGGCGGATCATCCGGCAAGAAGGTAGCCAAAATCGATGCCGAGAGAAAGGAGTACCTGCGTTATCTGGCGGGACTGCGCCCCCGGGTGACGTCCTCTGCCACGGCGCAGGTCGCGTACTTCGGTTACCACGCGCCTCATCCCGACGATCTGTTGTCGATCATCGGCACACCCCGGCAATGGTCCCGTCCGGCCAATGCCGAGTTCTACACCGCCACCCGCATCGGCAGCGGCGACCAGCGGGCGGTGGATCGGCTGATCAAGCCGTCCGATGACGCAGAGCCGGCGGGTCCCTCCGCAGCGACCCGACCGCACCCGGAACCGGTAACCACCATGTGGCTGGTCAAGTTTCTGCGCACCTACGAGATCGTTCACGGCTGCCCGAAACTACTTCAGCTCAAGGCGTTCCCGACGATCGCGGTGGGCGGCGATCCAGCCGGAGCCGGTGGACTGCTGGCCGCGATGATCTGCCACTTGGCCGTGTTCCATCCGCCGGAGCTACTGCAGATACGCGTGCTCACCGAGAACCCTGAAGACCCGGAATGGTCATGGATGAAATGGCTGCCACACGTTCAGCACCCAACCGAAACCGATGGCGCCGGGCCGATCCGGATGATCTACACCCGACCCGACTATTTCTCCGATCTGGCCGCCCGGGGTCCGCACGCGCGCGATTCGACGACCGCGGCCCCCTACGTCGTAATAGTGGACTTGACCGGCGGCAGGGCGGGATTCCCGCCTGACGGCAGGGCGGGTGCCACGGTGATCACCCTCGGCAACCATCGCGGTTCGAACTACCGCATCAGAGTGGCCGAAGACGGAACCGCCGACGACCGGCTGCCCGGCCAATCGTTTCGTCAGCTGACCACCAGCACCGACCACGTTTCGCCGCCACAGGCCACCCGCATCGCGAGGAAGCTGGCCGGGTGGTCGATCACCGGCACCATTCGCGACGACAAGAGCGCGGGCGCCCAGAAGAACACGGCCACCGAATGGCACCAGCTGGTCGGCGCCCAGAGCGTCGCGGACGTGACACCGGCCCGCTGGCGGATGTTCACCGACACCGACCGGGCCCGACTCAAGATCCCGTTCGGCCACGAACTCAAGACCGGCAGCATCCTGTATCTCGACATCAAGGACGGCAGCGAGTTTGGCGCCGGGCCGCACGGAATGCTCGTCGGAACCGTCGGCTCGGGAAAGTCGGAATTCCTGCGCACCCTGCTCCTGTCGCTGGTGGCGACGCACCACCCGGACCAGGTGAACCTGCTCCTTGTCGACTACACCGGCGGTTCGACGTTCTCGGGAATGGAGAAGGTTCCGCACACTGCCGCCGTCGTCACCAACATGGCCGACGACGCCGAACTCGTCGGCCGGATGGTTCAGGTATTGACCGGCGAAGTTGAGCGCCGGCAGGCGATCCTGCGCCGGGCTGGGACGCAGGTCGGCGCGGCCGGCGCACTGTCGGGTGTGGCCGAATACGAGAAGTACCGCGAACTCGGCGCTGACTTACCACCACTGCCAACGCTTTTCGTCGTCATCGACGAATTCGCCGCACTGGTTGAGCGTCGTCCGGACCTGATCGGCTTGCTCGACCGGATCTGCCGCGCGGGGCGGTCGCTGCGCGTACACCTGCTGCTGGCCACCCAGGCGCTCCCCACCGGCGGAGTGCGCCTGGACAAACTGGAGCCCAACCTCACCTACCGGATCGCGCTTCGCACCAGAACCTCACAGGAATCCCGGGAACTGATCGGGACGCCGGAAGCGCAGTACATCACCGACAAGGAGGTCGGCGTCGGCTTCCTGAAGGTCGGTACGGAAGACCCGGTCAAGTTCCGGACCTTCTACACCGGCGATCCGTACCTTCCGAGCGAGCGCCCCGCAACCGACGGCGACGGTAGCGCACCGCAGAGCGGGCCGAAACACTTGCAGATTCACCAGTTCACCGCGGCTCCGATCTTCGATGGCGTGATCACCTCATGACCGCGCAAAGCAACGCACGGTCGCTGCGCGAGGTGGTGCTCGAACAACTCAGCACCACCGGGTCACGGGCCTACAAGATGTGGCTGCCGCCGTTGACCGATCCCACGCCGCTGGGCGACCTCATCGCGCGCGACCCACAACCGCTGCGCTTCGCGCTGGGGGTCGTGGATGAGCCGCGGCGGCATCGCCAAGAGACTTGGGGAATCGACGTTTCCGCGGCGGATGGCAATATCGGCATAGCGGGCGCACCCCGAACCGGGAAGTCGACACTTCTGCAGACCCTGATACTGTCAGCCGCGGCCACCCACTCGCCGAGGCAGGTCCAGTTCTATTGCGTGGACCTCGGTGGCGGCGGCCTCACCTACCTGGAACGTCTCCCGCACGTCGGCGAGGTGGCGACTCACTCGGAGCCCGACCGGGTCATGCACGCCGTCGCCGCGGTGCAAACCGTTCTGCAGCAACGGAAAACCGACTTTGCCGAGCATCGGGTGGGTTCGATGGCGGCATATCGCCAGCTGCGCGAGGATCCGAACCAACCCGTTGCCGACGATCCGTTCGGCGACGTTTTCCTGGTCGTCGACGGGTGGCCGGCGTTCGTCAACGAGCTTCCCGAGCTGGAATCCCCGGTTCAGGATCTCGCCGCAGAGGGCTTGCTGTTCGGCATCCACACGGTGATCACCACACCACGCTGGACTGAGTTGCGGTCGGGTGTTCGCGACCATCTCGGCACCAAGATCGAATTTCGGCTCGACGACGCCGATGAGACCCAGATCGACCGTGCCGTCCGCGGGATCCCGGCCGGCCGTCCGGGGCGGGCGATGTCAACAGACAAGCACCACTTGATGATTGCGGTGCCCAGGTTCGACGGCGTGCACAGCGCTGACAACCTTGTCGAAGCGATCCACGCGGCGGTGAACCGGGTCGCGGCCGGGCTCACCGACGAGGCGCCTCGGGCCGGGAGCGGGCCCGAGCGCGGCTACGCTGGCGAATGCGACCCGCACCCACCCGGCCCGGAAGCCGTGACCTGATGGCAGATTTCACCTCTTTCCCGGTTCATCCCCTTACCTAGGCTTGGCGAAAGGTTGTCATGGCGGCCGACTATGACCGGCTCTTCCAGTCCCCCACGGGGATTGAAGTTCCGGAGGAATCCAGGGCGCAGCCCGACTACGACGTCAGTGCCCCGATCCCAACGGCGCCAGGGCCGCCGAGCCCGCCGCGGCCCGACGGCCCGGCCCAGCCCCGCCCCCGGACCGACCGGGCGCAGCAGGTCGCACCGGCACCACGCCAACCCCTACCGGCTCAAGCTGCGACCCGCCATGCGCGACACGCACGCCGCGGCGACGGCGGCGCCGCTGACGCTCAATACGGGCGCAACGGCGATTCGCCACCCGACCGCCGCACCACCATCCCACCGGGCTCACATAGCGGCTCGTGTCAGGACGACCGGAAAGCAACAGCCCGGCTGTCCATTCCGCCGCACCCGCCCGCGGCGACCCCTTCACCGGAGCCCAAGGGCGCACCAATGCCGCCGCTTCGGCTGAAGCAAAACGAGCCCGATGTCGCTTGGCCGACTGTGGTTGCGAGTCCCCCGGCGCCGCCTGCTGCCGGGCCGCCACCCGCAAACCGCGAGGATTCCCGCCCGCAACGGGCGGTGGCCCACATCGGCGTCCACCCGGTCAGGCAGTCGGCGGCCAAATTGGTGTCGCGGCGCGGGTGGCGCCGTTGGGTCCATAGGTTGACCCACATCAACCTGGGCCTGTCGCGCGACGAGAAGTACGAATTAGACCTGTACACGCGGATTCGCCGCAATCCGCGCGGTGCCTATCAGATCGCGGTACTGGGTCTCAAGGGCGGCGTCGGCAAGACGACCGTGACGGTCACGCTGGGCTCGGTACTGGCGCAAGTGCGGCAAGACCGGATCCTGGCGTTCGATGCGGACGCCAGTTCCGGGAACCTGGTGGATCGAGTGGGGCGTCAGTCAACCGCGACCATCGCCGATCTTCTGGGCGACCAACACCTTTCGCACTACAACGACGTCCGCGCCCACACCAGCGCCAACGCGGTCAATCTCGAAGTGCTCGCGGCCGACGACTACAGCGCTGCGCAGCACGCGTTCGGTGAGGAGGACTGGCATTACGCGGCTGGCGCGGTCTCGAAGTTCTACAACATCGTGGTGGCCGACTGCGGCACCGGCTTGTTCGAGCCGGTGACACAAGGGGTGCTCGCCACGGCGTCGGCCGTGGTGATCGTGGCCAGCGCATCGATCGATGGCGTTCGGCAAGCCGCGGTCGCCATCGATTGGTTATGCAACAACGGCCACCAGGAATTGCTGAACCGCGCCTGCGTGGTCATCAACCAGGTGGTGCCGGGAGAGCCCAATATCGCCGTCGCAGACCTGGTGCGGCAATTCGAGCAGCATGTGCGGCCCGGCCGGGTCGTGGTGTTGCCCTGGGATAAGCACATCGCGGCCGGAAACGAGATTGAAATCGGCCGGCTCGAGCCGATCTACCGTCGTAAAATCAGCGAGCTTGCCGCAGCACTGTCCGACGATTTCGACAGGGGTGAACGTTGAGCGCACCCACCGCCGCTTCGGCGACTTCGGGAGTAACTCCCGCCAAGCCGGCCACCACCCGGGTCACGATTCTCACCGGCCGGCGGATGACCGACGTCGCGCTGCCCTCGTCGGCGCCGATCGAAGCCTATATCGACGACACGGTGGCGGTGCTGGCCGAGCTTCTGCACGACACTCCGGCGGATATCTTGGCCGGCTTCGACTTTGCCGCCCAGGGCACGTGGACCTTCGCCCGCCCGGGATTCCCGCCGCTGACTGTCGACAAGTCGCTCGACGAGGCCGCCGTCGTCGATGGATCGTTGCTGACCCTGGTGCCGGTAAGTCGCACCGAGCGCTACCGCCCGCTCGTCGAAGACGTCACCGACGCGATCGCGGTGCTCGACGAGTCGCCGGTGTTCGACCGGACAGCGTTGCATCGGTTTGTCCGAGCAGCGATCCCCGCTGTGGCCTTGGCGGTCACCGTGATCGGCGCGGTCGCGTGGACGAACACCGGGCGGCAGCTGCAATGGCCGCTGGCGTTGGGCATCGCGGGATTGGCGGCGCTGATGGGCAGTTGGGCCGCCGCCAAGTTCTACCAGAACGCGAACTTGTCCGAGAGCCTGCTGGCGACGGCACTTCCCCTGATTACCGGCGCCGCAGCGCTGGCCGTTCCGCGGCCGCGCGGGGCCGACGCGTTGGGCGCACCACAGCTTGCCGCTGCCGCTGCGGCTGTGCTGTTTTTGACGCTGTTGACGCGCGGCGGCCCTCGTCGGCGTTCCGCGCTCTCCTCGTTCACCGCGGTCACTGCGATCGCGGTCGCCGCGGCCGCCATCGCCTTCGGCTATGGCTGGCAGCGCTGGGTGGCCAGCGGAGCAATCCTGTTCGGGCTGTTGATGATTACCAGTGCGGCCAAACTGACGGTCACCGTCGCGCGGATCGTTTTGCCGCCGATCCCGGCTCCCGGCGAGACCGTCGCACCCGAGGAATTGCTCGATTCCGTTGCGGCCCAAGAGTCGGCTGGTGGCAAGGAGACGGCGACCTGGCAGGCGATCATCGCTTCGGCTCCCCAGTCCGCGGTACGGCTCGCCGAGCGCGGCACATTGGCCAACCGACTGCTGATCGGGTTTGTCACTTCCGGGTCTTTGGTTTTGGCGGCCGGTGCCGTCGGCGTGGTGGTGCGTGGACACTTCCTCGCACACACCCTGGTGGTGGCCGGCCTGGTCACCGGGGTGTGCGGGTTCAGGTCGCGGCTCTACGCAGAACGGTGGTGCGCGTGGACTCTGCTGGCCGCAGCCGTCGCCGTTCCGATCGGTGTGACAGCCAGGTTGAGCATCTGGTATCCGCACAGCGCGTGGCTGTTCTTGGCCATCGTCGCGGTGACCACTGTGGTCGCGCTGGCTGCGGTGGGAGCGACGGCCGGTGGTCGCGGCGTGTCGCCGATGACGAAGCGAGTTCTGGAATTACTCGACGGCACTCTGGTCACGGCAATTCTGCCGATGCTGCTGTGGATCACGGGCGTCTACGACATGGTTCGCAATATTCAATTCTGAGCCGTGTAACGACAACCGAACAAACGGACCGAAAAGGGAGAAGCAATCGTTCCCAAGGTCGCCGTGCCGCCCGACATGATCGGTGGCGATGTTGCCGACGGGTATGGCAAGGTCGCCGACGCGTTCCGCGCAAACTTGGCAGCCAACGGGCTGACGAAATCGCCGTGGCAGTCCGACACGATTTGGCTAGCCCGGCAGTGCCGTCTGGTAGCGACTTTCCGCAGAGCTGGACACCGGCCGGATCGGCAACTGGTGATGCCGCGGCGTACCGATAGCGTTGTGCTGCAGCACTATCCGGTCGATGCCGGGGTGCCGGCTCAGATAGGTCGTCGTCGCGTTCGGCCACGCCACCTTGGCCTCCGGCCCCAGGTGTGCGCCGATCAGCCCGGCGAATTCCCGGAAATGCGGTGCCAGCGTGACGATCCCACCAGCGGCCGTGACCCGCACGGCGAACTGGGTGAAGACCTGGGCGTCGCCCAGGTTGACGCTCACGTCGACGTCGTCGAACGGCAGGTAAACCGGGTACCGGCTCGCCGTCTCACCCACCAGGACACCCGCTGATCCAATCGGCACCTGCCAGTGCCGGTCCGCCAGCGGGGTATGGCCCTGCAGCGCCGCGCGCTGGCCACCGGATATCCGGGAGAATTCCGATGGCAGGTGCGGCTTGTTCACTGTGGTCAACAGCACCGCCGAGTGTGGCGCCATCCCCGGTGCGACCCGGACCCTGGTGATGGTGTGGTCGGCGGGGGCCGACCACCACACGTCCGGGCCGCCGGGCGCGGTGCAGGCGACGGTAAAGCTATTGCGGCCCTTGATCATCGACCACATCTCCCGCGCGAAGCTGATCGCGGTGGCCTGGTCGAAATCCTCGAAGCTGCGTCCACAGACGGCGTCGACACCGTGGCTGGCCAGCTGGTCGGCGATGCGTGTGGTGGACGCCACCAGATAGCGGGCCAGCCCGGCGACGCCGGAATCGCGGCGCTGAGCCGACTTGCGGGTGCGCTGCGGATCGGCACGCAGCACGATCCAGGTCCGGCGGTGTGCCGGGGCCGGGTCCGATCCGATCAACTGCTCGTACAGGCCCACCACGTCGGCCGACGCGGTCTTGCCGACACGGTAGCCGGCTGATACCACGTCGGCCTCCAAGTCGGGACAATGCACCGAAAGCAGCTGCTGCAGCAGCCTGGTATCCAGCACGTCGTCGGTATTGGCCTGACCGTCGACGATGACCGTGGGCGTGAACGGGCGAGGAATGAGTTCGATGACCGCGACCAGGGACTCACCCTGCCAGCGCACGGCGACGTGATCCCCCGGCTGCACGGTGGCACCCACGGCGGGCGCCGATGGGATTTCCAGAGGCCGGTGGCGGCGCGCCAGCCAGGCGCACACCGCCACCACCCAGTCGGTCAGCCGCCGGCCGCGCACGGTGAGCACTGCCACCAGCGCGGCCACCGCCGCCAGCACTGGGCCGGCCCACTGGTAGCGCGTGCCGGCAAACAGCAGGACGCACAACGGAGCCAGCACCGCCGCCCACAGAACGTGGCCGGCGCTGAACCGAAGTCCGAGTGTTCTCATCGAGGCTTCCTTCAGTGCCGTCGCAGGGCTCGACGGGTCAGGGCGGCCAGGCCCAGGGCCGCGAGCAGGCCGAGGATCCCCACCGCCACCGCGGTGACCGGCCCGCGGTCGGGAGCCGGCGTCGGCACCGGCGGGGGAATCGGTTTGACGGTGAACGGGGCTGTCGGGGGGCTGGCCGGAACGTCCCACGTCAGCGCAGCGACCGCATTGATGACGCCCGCGCCAACGGTGTCGTCGACGCCGCCGCCGGGGTGTCGCGCGGTGGCCGTGATCCGGTTGATGACCTGCGCCGGGGTCAGGTCGGGAAACCGCTGTCGCAGCAGCGCGGCCAACCCGGAGACATACGCCGCGGCGAAGAACGTTCCGGCGATCGGCGCCGGGCCGTCCTTGCCGGGCAACGCATCGACCGGCTGGCCGGTATCGCCGAGGGCGGTGATGTATTCCGCGGGCGCCGCCACCCCCACCCACGGCCCGTGCATCGAGAACGGGCTGGGTGCGCCGTTTCGGCCGACACCCCCTACGGCCAGCACCAGCGGCGCGTACCACGCCGGTGTGACGATCGTCTGCACCTGCTGCCAGCCGCGCGGATCGGTTGGCGTGGACGGGTCAGGCGGCGGATTTTGCGTGCAGTCGCCGTCGGTGTTGCCGGCCGCGACGACGACGACGGCGCCCTTGACGTTGACCGCGTAGTTCAGCGCCGCGCCCAGCGTGGACTCGTCGACCGGCTTTCTCGCCTTGAAGCAGGCCGCCTCGCTGATGTTGATCACACCGGCGCCCAGATTGGCGGCGTGCACTACCGCGCGGGCCAGGCTGCGGATGGATCCGGCCGCCGGGGTCGCGTTGGGGTCATCAGGGTTGACTCGGCCGTCCTTGGGCTCGAAGTCTTCCGACGTCTGGCGGATCGAGATCAGTTGCGCGTCGGGCGCAACGCCGACGAACCCGTCGGTGAGCGCCGGCCGGCCGGCGATGATGGCGGCGGCGAGCGTCCCGTGGGCGTCGCAGTCAGACAGCCCGTCGCCGTCCTTGACGACGAAATCGCCACCCGGCACGGCCGGGACCCGGGGCGAGGGATCCACCCCGGTGTCGATCAGCGCGACCGTGACACCTGCCCCGGTCGCGAATTTCTGCGCCTCACTGATACCCAGGTACGCGTTGGCCCACGGCGGATCGTGGAAATTGGTCCCCGACAACGTTAATGGCTCCCGGCAGACGCGGCGCTGGTCGAGGGGCTGGTCGGGTCCGGTCACATCGGGCGGCACCGCGCCCGGGTCGATCGAGGGCGGCGCAATTGCCACGGCCGGAGGCGCGCTGAGCACGGTAAGCATGAGCGTCACCGTGATCAGGAAGATACGGTGCACCGCCGGACAACTCCATTCACGTAAGCCGCGGCGTCGCTCCAACTCGCCGCGCACCGCCTAATCGAGAGTGGTCTTCCCGGGTTCCGGGCCTGCGTGCATCTTAAGCGTTTCCGGCTGCGCCGCCGCCGCTTTTCCGCGGGAGGCCGGCGACGCAGTACGACATCGGACAAAACACTGCAAAGGAAACGTTGGCGGCACCCGCCACCGGTTGAGCGGAGATCGCCATCGACACGGTCGCTGTGATCAAATCCGGCGCCATGAACCGGCTGCGATCCGTGGCGATTCTTGGGTACGCCGCGCCGCTCCGGGGATTGATTTGTCGGCGTCCCGACGTGCGAGACGTTGTGACGCGCGACGCGGCCAGGTGGGTCTCCTGCTTGGACCGGTAGCAGCTCGGCTCGGCGAGCAGCTACAGCCAGTTTGGGTACCTGCTTCGGAGGCTGCCGGAATTCCGCACGCCGGTGCAGTACCGTGCGGCCGGCGGTGCCCCTGTTGCTGCGCCCATTCGCGCGCCGGATCGGGCGCGGCGAACCGACCCTGCACATCCACCGCGATTCGATCGACCCCGGCCTGTTCACTCGCCACGGCTTCGCGACGGCGATCACGGCCGAGTCGCCGGGCGCCGACCGCTGGTGAACCAGCAAGTGACCATTGGCCACACTCGTCACGGCAGCCCACCCTGGGCGATCGCGCTGCCGTCGAAGCCGGCGCCGATACAGTGTTCGGCCCCATCGACATTGGTGACGACGTGCAGACCGGGGTCAACTCGACAGTTGTGAAGAGCATCCCGGCCGGCTCGACGGTCGTCGCGCCCCAAGCCCAACTCCTCAGCCGGAGCGAGGATTCCGTCGACCAGAACAGTTGGTTACCAGACGATGGCGGCCATGTCGCGGTTGTCGGAACACACGCTGCGCACTGCGGCCTCGATGTCGGCCGCGGTGATGATCTGTAAATCCTCAACCGTCACCGGCTGGCCCGCACGTTTCTGCGCGATCACTCGGCTGTCACGGAACCCTTCGGCGCGTTCGATCACGTTGCGGGCGAACCGGCCGTTCTGCATGGCATCGATACCGTGCCGCCCGCCGGGAGTGGTGTAGTTGCGGATGGTGGTGGCCGCGTCCAAGAACGTCTCGCGGGCGGCATCGTCGAGCAGGCTGGCGCGCGGCGTGGCGTAGCGGTGCCCAATCTCGACGATCTCAGCCGGCGAATAGGACTCGAACCGCAGTTTGCGGTTGAACCGGCCGGCCAAACCCGGGTTAACGGTGAGGAATTCGTCCACTTGATCCTCGTAGCCGGCTCCGATGAAACAGAAGTCGAATCGGTGTGCTTCCAAGGCGACCAGCAGCTGGTTGACGGCCTCCATGCCGATCATGTCTGGTGTGCCGTCTTGGTGGCGTTCGATCAGGGAGTAGAACTCATCCATGAAAATGACTCGCCCAAGCGACTTTTCGATCAACTCGTTGGTCTTGGGCCCCGATTCTCCGATGTAGTGACCGCAAAAATCCGATCGGCGGACTTCCCGAATCTCGGGATGACGCACGATCCCCATGCCGGCATAGATCTTGCCCAGCGCCTCGGCGGTCGTCGTTTTACCCGTACCCGGTGGACCCACCAACAGCATGTGGTTGGTCTGGCCCTCCACCGGCAGGCCGTGCTCGAGGCGCATCGTGCGCACTTCGAGCTGGTCTTCCAGCGCCGCAACCGCCTGCTTGACCGCTGCCAGTCCGACCTGTTTGGCCAACAGCTCGCGGCCCTCAGCCAGCAACTCAGCGCGCCGCTCCACGGCGTCGTCGTCGTCCAGCTCGGCGCGGCTCTTCGCCGTGGCGGCATCCCAACGGTCGGTGCGGCTGGCGATGGTTTGTTCGTCGGTCACCACCAGATGCAGATTCGGGTCGGCCAATGCTTCTTTGGCCGCCACGGTCAGCACCCCGTTGATGGTGGCCTTCGACAGCCAGACCTGGGCTTTGTCCTCCTCGCGCAACTGCCGGTGCACCATCCCCCTGAGATACGCCAAATCGGCCACCAGCAGCGGAATGTCGGCCGGACCGATCGAGGCGGTCAGCACGTCGGCGTCGAACCGGGCTGAGGACTTGTTGTGCCCGATCACGTCGACACGGTCCAGCCAGTCCAGGGCGACTCGCCCCTGCCCGAGATGCGCGGCAGCGTGGGCTGCCAACGCACAGACCGACGCTGTGACAGCCGACATGATGATCGCCTGCGGCGGAAGGTCCTCGGCGGCCGTCAACAACACATCGGGCCAGCGCTGGGTGGTGTACATCAAAAATGCTCGGGCCAACTGGTGCCACTGATAGTTGGTCCACGAATCCAACAGATCACGGTTGGCCAAAAGTGCGTCGGCCGCGGCGTACTCCCCGGCTATCGTCAGCGCCGACGACAGCGCCAGCCCCACCTGCGACGCGTCGGTGACCGTGATTCCGATATAAGGACCCAGCTGGATCTCGGCCGCCAGCGTCTGACCGATCCGCGTGGTCTCGCGGTGCAGCCATTCACTGGTGCCGTAAAGCTGTTTCAGTGAGGCCAAATCAGCGTCGCCACAGGCGATACGCCCCAGCCAGGCATCGGCCATCGACGCGTCGGCGTCTGTGGCGGCAATGAACTCAGGCAGTGCCGCCGCCCGGCCCTGCCGGCTCATGATCGCCATGGCCCGGTCGAAATGCCTACGGGCCGTGTGCAAGTCACCCATCGCGTACACCATCCTCCACACGGTGGCTGTTGTGACAATCATGGTTGCGGGCAGCCGGCCAATGCCGGGCGACGCTGTGGCCGCATCTGCAGGACGCGCTCATCAAACTGTGCCTTAATACTTGCGTTTTTGACGTTCTACGTGGCGATCGACATGGTGACCGGCTCAAGGCTGACGTAGCGGTTCTCTGCACGGAACATGTCGATCTCGACCAGCCAGCCTTTCCCCGCCGCCGCGACATTCGCCATCGAAGGGCTGACCTGCTCGATCGTTACCTCGAAGGCATGCCGATGTCCCTCAGACAACGTCGTGCCGGACGGGGCGACGGTAATCACGGTTGCCGGTCGCGGGGTGGGTGAGATCGCGATATCTGCAATATCCGCGCCGCCGCCCTCAGCCGCGCCGTCACCACCTTTCTTCTGCCGCGCAACGTACTCCACGACGCTCACGGTGGTTCGCGGCGCGGGCCGTGACGTGCTGACCACGCTGATCTCCGGCATTCGTACGCTGGCCCAGCGCGTCTGGTCGCGGGTGTGCACACAGACCCGCTCGCCGGCGCCGGCAGTGCGGATCACGATCCGCTTGGCGATCGGGTCGTCGGCGGCCACGAACACGCGCGACGGTTCACCGGCGTCGGTGACCGGGATCATCAGGCGGTCCCCATTGCTCAGCTTGCCGATCAAGACACCGGAAGGACCGATCTCGGTGATCAACTGTGCCGGTAGCAGGCTGGGCCGCAGTCCGCGCAGGTGTGGCCGCGGACCGCACATGTTGGCCGCCGCCGCGGCGGCTTGCTCGCCGTTGAGCCGGCGCAAGATCACACTGGGCGGCGTAGGCGCCGGACTTGGGGTGCGCACGGTGACGGTCGCGGTGCATGTCGCGTCCGGATACAGCGTCACGTTCTGGATGACTTCATCGGCGCGCAGCGTCCACGCCTGCGAGAGAACCCGCGACGTAATCGCCTCGGCCGGGTACGCATACGTCGTCATCCACCCGGCTTCCCCGCGGATAGCCTTCCACTGCTGCGCGCGACCGGCCACCGCGTCCGACCCCAGCCGGCGATCGAGCTCGACGAGGTCGGTGGCGGTAGCCACCTTAGCCCGCAACCCTTGGCAGCGCAGCAGGCCCGCACTACGCTGCGCGACCGAAACGGCCGCCGTCCCAACGGTTGTGCGCCAACGTAAAGCTTCCGTGTTGTCAATCAGCGACAGCCGCAGGATCAGCCAGGTTTCCCGGCGTCCCGCATACGGCGGGGTGCCGATCTCTGAGTCATAGACGCGTGGGTAGTCCCCTATGTTGCCGTGCCGGGCTCCGAAGGTGACGGCGCTGATCGAGTCGAGCTGCAGGCCCAGTGCCTGGTGCAGCATCGGCACCAGTTCGACGCAGTCGATGACGTTTTCGGTCTCGACGGTCACCGAACCGATCACCGTGGTGGCCTGGTGCGCTTTTCCGAGCAGCTGCACCGCCGCCACCGCGATACCGTCTTGCACGCGCACGCCGCCCCCGGAACGATTGTTGGCCACGGTGATTGGGGTGTCCCAGCTGATCGGGCGTCGACCCCGCAGACCCAACACGGCCCACGACCACGCCGGTTGACCCCACCACGGGACGAACACCAGCGCGACACCCAGCAAGACGGCCAGCGCCGCGGAGATGTAGCCGCCCAGTGCCCAACTCACCAACGCAAGCACGAACACCGAGCACACCCCGACGACCCGTCGATTGCTGCCCGGGCTGAACCCGGTCAGCTTGGGCCTCATCGTGCCCTCCGCAGCCGAGCCGCGATCGCCAGCACCAGCACACCTGCGGCGACTACGCCGACGAACCCGATCGCGATGTTGCGGGCCCGGTGATCTGGCGGCGGGGGCGGCGGGGCAGGCCTGATCACCCGGCTCTGCGCACCCGGGGGCATGCGGTCACCAGGGGGGATGTTGAACGTCAAGGCAGCGACCGGATCCACCAGCCCGTAGCCGACCTTGTTGTCCACTCCCGCAGGCGGATTGTGCGCCGACTGCACAATCCTGTTGATCACCTGATGCGCACTCAGGTCGGGGAACTTAGCCCGCACCAGGGCCGCCACGCCGCTGACGTAGGCCGCCGAGAAGCTGGTGCCCCAAAACGGCATGTTCTTCTCGCCCGGCCTCGACGGCGGGTAGGCGTTGACCGGTCCGCCACCTTGGGGCGACAGCCCCATGATGTGGGTTCCCGGCGCCGCAACACCGACCCAGGGACCCGACATGCTTTTGTCGAGCGCGGCGCCGGCGGCATCGACAGCACCCACTGACAGGACGTAGTCGGAGAACCACGACGGCGAGGACACAACCTTGACCTGATGCCAGTCGCGGGGATCCGAGGGGTCCAGTGGGTCATACAGCGGGTTGTTGTTGCAACCGGCCTCCCCGTCGTTGCCGGCGGCGGCCACGATCACCGCGTCCTTGACGGTGGCCGCGTACCACAGCGCGGCCCCCAGCGCTCGCTGGTCGGCGGGGGCCGCCGCCGGCAGGCACGCGGTCACCGAAATGTTGATCACTTTCGCGCCCATGTTCGCCGCGTGTACCAGCGCGCGCCCCACCGTGTTGAGCGTGCCGGCTTTGACCTTTTCATCGGAATTGGGATCCGCCGGGGACGGGTTGACCGGCTCGAAGGCTCGTGACGACTGCCGAATCGAGATGATGGTCGCGTTCGGGGCGACACCCACCACCCCGTCAGGCGCTCCCGGCGGGGGCGGCGGAACGGCGGGTTCGTCCTCGGTCTGCGGATCCGGCGGCCCGTTTGACGGCGCCATGGCACCCAGTTCCGGGGGCGGCGGAGGTGGAGGAACGGTCTGGGTGATTGTCACCGGCGTCGGTGGCGGTGGTGGCGGCACCGGGGCCGGGACCTCGACCGGCGGCGCCGGCGCCCCGGTGACCGCCGGCGGCGCAGCCGGCGGAGGGAACGCCGGCGTCGCGGGCATTGGCCGCGGCATCGGCAGAATCCCTTGCGGCGCAGCACCAATGATCGAGCTCACGATCGTGCCGTGGGCGTCGCAATCCGACAGCCCGTCCTCACCCATGATGTAGTCACCACCGGGCACCACCGGTAGCCGCGGGCTGGGAGAAACCCCGGTGTCGATGACCGCCACGGCCACACCATTGCCGGTGCTGTACTGCCATGCGTTACTGATGTTGAGCAGGTTGAATCCGGGCGCCATCTGGGCCACGTCGGGATTTTTCACGGTGATCGGTGTCGAGCAGCTGTTGGCGCGGCGCATCGGTTGGTCGGGTCGCGGCGGGCCATCGGGGGGTATCATCCCCGGATCCACAGACGGTGGTGTGATGGCTTGTGCGGCAGGGATATTGGCCGACAAGGCGACCAGGGCAACGGCGGCGCTCACGGCCGCGGCACGGGAGCAGATCCTTCTCAGTGGCGAAGCCACGTGAACAGCCCCCCCAGAGCTGCCGCCGCCGGCAGCAATACGATCAGCGCCAGCACTTCGGCCCATTCCACGGTCAACCGGATAATCGGCCTGAACCGCATCGCTGGCACCAAAAGCGCTGCGGCCAAACCCAATGCGGCGAAACCCGCGACTGCCACCGCAGGCCATAGCAGCCCGCCGACGGCATCTTTCGGCTCGGCAACGGCGTATTTGACAACGCCGGCGCATACCGCTGCGGCCGCCCCGCACACCAGCGCAACCGCCTGGTACTTCGCGGCGAATCCGCGGCCCTGCGTGATGAAGATGCCCACCACCAGACCTGCGACCAGTAGCGCCAACCACCCCCACGGGCACCCCGGCGTCAGTACTCCCCACACCGCGGCGGGCAACACCATCGACACCCCGGCGCACACCCCCACTTGAACCGCATTGACCAGCCGCGCCGACGCGGCGATCGCGGCGCCGCGCGCGGTGATGTCGGTCAATTCGTTGTCCTCGTCTTCGGTTTCGTCCTCACTGACCGGAGACACGGTGTCGACGGGCATCCCCTCACGGCGCGCGAACAAGTCCCGGCCCGTGATCGAACCGAAGTACGGGGGCCTTACCCGAGCCACCCATAATGCGATCAGCGGGGTCATCCTGACCAGGACCAACAACCCGACCAGCACGCATACGGCCAGCACCTGCACCGAAGCCGGCCGAAACATCCGGACAACGGCAACCGCAGCGAGAATCCCGCACACTGTCACCACCGCGGTGACCACCGCTGTCTGCCAACGCTTCTGCGTCGCCACACCGATGGCGATGGCGCCCAGAATCATTACCACGAGGCCGATCAGCCCCTGGGCTGCGCCGAGCGCGCCGGGTGGTGCGCAACCGCAGGCGACGGCCAGCAAGACCACCGCTAGCCAGCCGAACCCGCTGAACAGGTCGCGCCGCTCCCGCCAGCCCCGCCACACCACCGATGTCGCGATCAGCAGCAGTGCGCCGATCCCGCCGGCCACAGCTGCCGGGATGAGGCTGTCGGAGAATGTGCGTGCCCGTAGCGTCAGGGCCACCACCACTGCAACCGCCATCGCGATGATCGCGATGGCGGTGTGGGCGGCTGTCAGCGGCGTCACCGGCTCAAACATCCGATCGCCGCCGGCACGGCCCAGCCACTTGCCGATGGCCGCCAATCCCGTCGACAGCGACTCGTACTGCGGTTCGAACGACTCGCCGGCCACCCGGGGCACCAGCACCAGCGTGTCGCCGTCTTGAACGCCTAACTCGTCCAGGCTCTTGTTGATATCGAGCCGGACCCCGTTGATCTTGTGCAGTTCATAGCTGCCCGCCGGCAGCGCAATGCCGTCAAAACCTTTGCGCTTCAAATCGGCGTCGAACAGCTCAACCATTCCCTCGAAGAATCCCTCCACCGGAATTCCGGCGGGGAATACCTGAGAACAGAGATGCTTCTCGTCTTGACTTAGGACATGGTCTGAGGTTTTTCCGACCGGTAACGCTGTGACCTGTGGGTTTGGTGGCAAGAGTGTGCTGTTTGGGGTACTAGGCGGGTAGGTTCGGGCGGGTGGCGTACGTGCGGAAGGTGCGCACGACCTCCGGCGCGGTCGCGGTGCAGGTCGCGCGCAAGGAGTGCGGCCAGGTGGTGATCTTGGCCCATCTCGGTTCCGCGCATACCGATGCTGAGCTGGGAATTCTGCTCGAACGGGCCCGCGGGATCCTCGCCGGTGGTCAGCACGCCCTCGATATCGAGGTGGCCGCGCGTGCTCAATCCCTGGCTGATGTCCCCGACTATCGGGAACCGACGCTGTTGGAGGTGTCGGCGCCCAAGGTGGCCCCGGTGGCACCGCCGGGCCGAACGACGGCGACGCATTCCCGGCTGCTCTACGACGTGATCGGCGGGGTGTATGACTGGCTGGGCTTCGGCATTGTTGCCGATCGGGTGTTCCGGGATCTGGTGATCGCCCGGATCGTGGAGCCGACCAGCAAGCTCGACGCCTCCCGGGTGCTGGCTGATATGGGTGCAAACACGGTGTCCTACCGCACAATTCAGCGTCATCTCGATCAGATGAGGCCCGGGAACTACAGGAATCTGATCGCCGAGAAATGCTTGTCCTACGCCTCTGACTGCGGCGGGCTGAGCCTGCTGCTTTATGACGTGACGACGCTGTACTTCGAGGCCGAGTCCGAAGACGACTTGCGCAAGGTCGGCTATTCGAAGGAGCGTCGGGTAGATCCGCAGATCGTGGTCGGGCTGTTGGTGGACCGGACCGGGTTCCCGCTGGAAATCGGCTGCTACGAAGGCAATACGGCCGAGACCACGACAATTGTGCCGATCGTCAAAGGCTTTATCGAACGCCACGGGCTGACGGGCACGCCGATGGTGGTGGCCGCTGATGCCGGCATGCTCTCGGCGGCCAACCTTAAAGCTCTCGATGAGCTGGGGTTATCGTTCATTGTCGGTTCCCGAACAACCAAGGCGCCCGGGGATCTGGAGTCCCATTTCCATTGGCACGGTGACCTGTTCACCGACGGACAGATCATCGACACCGTCACACCTCGGTACGGCAACACTAAAGTTAACAACACCGCGCTGCGTGCTGAACCGGTGTGGAACCCCGAGGCGCACCCGGGTGCGTGGCGGGCGATCTGGGCATACTCAGCCAAACGAGCCCGCCGCGACCAGAAGACACTGGCTGCCCAAGAAGCCCGCGCCAGAGCGATCGTTGACGGCGACAAGAAAGCCAAATCAGCGCGGTTCGTCAAAGTCCGCGGCGATGACCGAAAGTTCGATGAGACCGCGCTGGCTCGCGCACAGTCCCTCGTTGGCCTCAAAGGATATGTCACCAACGTGGCCGCATCGGTGATGCCGGCGGCCGAGGTGATCGCCAAGTACCACGACCTGTGGCACGTCGAGAAGTCATTTCGTATGTCCAAGAACGATCTTCGTGCCAGGCCGGTGTTCCATTACACTCGCGATGCCATCGAGGCGCACTTGACCATCGTGTTCACCGCCCTGGCCGTCTCGCACTGCATACAGACGCGCAGCGGCCTGGCCATCGGCAAGGTGATCAAGCAGCTGAGGCCGCTGCGCAGCGCGACCATCACCATCAACGGCGCCACCCAGACCTTCCCACCGGAAATCCCCCAGGCTCAGCGCGAAATCTTGGCCCACCTCGGCATCGAACCGGGGTACTAGGCCAAATGTCCTAAGTCGGGTCGAACAGCTCAACCATTCCCTCGAAGAATCCCTCCACCGGAATTCCGGCGGGGAATACCTGGGAACAGAGATGCTTCTCGTGGGAAATGTTGACCGCACAGCGTGCCGGAAAAGCAACCTTGTGCGGCGATGTCACGGCGCTGCTCGCTCGGCATCAGGAATGTATTTGTCAGCCAATCCCGCGGTGATTTCGAAAAGCCGCAACCGCGACTTCTTTTTTAACTCGTGAACCGTGTCGATGATCCCCCCTTTGGCTAGGTGGGGATCAAACGGCATTGCTTCCACGATTGCGCCGACCTTGGTGAACCGCTCGGTCAGGTAAGCCAGCGCATCCTTGTCGGTGATGTTGTCAGTGTGGTTGATGATCACGGTGCTGCGCGAGACCAATTCGTGGTAACCCTGCGACCGGAGATAGTCCACCGCCCGCAGCACCGGGCGGGACCGGTCCGCGGTGATCCCCGCGACGAACACGAGGGTGTCGGTGTTCTCCAGCACCGGCTTCATCACTTCATGTTCAAGGTCTGCAGAGGTGTCGACGATCATGACCGTGTGGGTTCGTCGCAGCCGCGACAACACCCCGGAAAACATTGCCGGCACCAACGGCCTGGGCTGGTCTGACGTGCGATTTCCGGCCAGCACGTCGAGTCCCACCGCGTTTTGCCCCAAATGTTCGCGGATATCCGCGTAGCCCTGGACGTCGGTGTCGTTGATGATGGCGGAGTAATCCCCCGGCGGCGACTCGTCGATGCGGTCAGCCAGCGTGCCGAAACCCGGAACCGCATCGATCGCGATCACGTTCTCCGGGCGGCATTCCCGGAACACGCCGCCGATACAGGCAACCATCGTCGTGACCCCGACCCCGCCCTTGCCGGAGACGACGGTAATGACGTACTGCCGCCGGATATGCCGCCGGATACGGCTTCTGCAAATCACGGTAGTGCCGTTCACTGGGCGATTCGCCCGGGTTTATTTTGTGAAATGAGGCGACATAGATGAATTTCCGCCAGCCTGATCCCGGAGGAATCTTTCTGGGCGCGGCCAGATCGGTAATACGCATAGTGTCCGATACCGAATCTGGGAAGTTGCGGCCCCCTGACGGATCCCCCCGTCTGAGTGCACCTTCGTCCGACATATTCGGATCATTCCAAGGGCTCGTCACGAAGGCGATGCTAACACGATTGGCGATACCACGTTTACCCGCATCACAAAGCCTTCAAGCGCCTTACGGTGCGTTAGGCGTTGCCATTCCGAGGAATTGGTTAAATCGGCTTAGTTTCTTCGGTCGGTGCGGCGCTGCGGAAGGCGCCGTGCCGTCAGACCACACGTCGGTAGGAGTACCACTCCTCGCCGGCGGGCAGGCGGCGGATGAGCCGCTGCACCGCCCCGCCGATATCACTACGCGACCCGGGCGAGAGCACCTGGTAACGACGTTGACCCGACGTCACGCTTTCTACGCAGACGCGGCCGGCGGGGGTGTCGATGATGGACACGGTCGAATCGCCGACGACGAGGCGCGCCATTTCCTCCGGCCCGACACCGGCCTGCAGCGCCACGATGGCCGCATGCGCGGAGCGCGCAGGATCGGCGGCCATGGTGACTATCTGCAGCTGGTCGACGTCGAGACGCTGGCTGAGCAGAAACGATCGCAGGCTGGCGGCGTCGCGCACCGATTGCGAGCAACTGCTCGGTATCCAGGGTGACCGGCCGCAGCGGCGCTGCCTCCGCCACGCCGCACAGCCGCTCGACCTGACCAACCACCAGCTCACTGGCCCCGGTCTCGTCGCTGGCGGTGCCGGCAGGATAAAGACGCACCAGATCGCTCGTGGCGTTCCAACACCACCCACCAGGTGGCGAATCGGCAAATGGCCGCACGTGTGGGCTCGCGGCCAGGTATCGCCGATGGTCACGAGCAGCCCCAGGTCGCGCCGCACCAGCACGGTGAGCCATTCGCGGATCATCGGGTCGGCGTTGCCCGCCTCGTCGAGCGCCCCGGCAGCCATCAGCTCGGCAACCACCGGGTGGCGCAATGCCCGCTCGGGGGTGTCCAGCCGCGGCAGCAAGGGCCGCAAGCCCGAGCTCGGGGCAGGTTTGTTCCACCCCGGTCACCGCTTGCAACACCCACAAGCCGTCGACCGTCGTCGTCAGCATGGCGCGTTCACCTCAACCAGCTAGTAAGACGCCGAAGGTGGGGCACACGCGCGCGGCGCATCTGCCCCACCTCCACTTCGATCTTCACCCCGACGGGCGTGCTGCCTTAGCGGCGAGCGGATTCTTAGAACAAGCCGGCGATGGACTGGTCGGTGCTGATCGCGCCGTCGAGCACGTGGGAGGTCGTCTGGCCGTGCTGGCGCACCGTGTCGATGAGCCCCTGCAGCCCCGACAGCATCTGTGCCTGCGCCTCGAAAAAGCCCGCCGCGCCATGGCCGGCGAAGAATTCTTGCAGCGCGTTGGTCCGGTTCGAGGTGTCGTCGAAAATCGCTTGCAGCTGGCCGGCACGGGAACCGACATCGGCGGCGAAGTCGGCTACGGCTCCCGGGTTGTAAGTGATTGGATCTGACATCATGAACTTCCTTTCAGAAAACCAATTATGAAATTAGGAAATGAGGTGAACGGAGGTCAGGATCCGCCGTGGCCGAACAGGGCGTTGAACGCGTGCGCAGAGTCCGCCTCGTGGCGCTTCCATCAGGGCCGCCGCCTGCTTGAGGCCCTCGGCCAGCCGCGTGCCACCCGTCAAGACCTTGTTCAGGTCACCAGCGACCTCGGTGGCAGTCACGTGCGAGGCGGTCACCGCGTCACCGGACCAGGTCGCCGGGTTCATGACGTTTTCCTGGTTTGCGACGTAACCCTGGCCGATCCCGATCGCATGCTCCATGTTCGCCTGGATAGCGTTCGAAGTATCGCGAAGCATTTGCGGTGTCACTTTGATTGTCACTGATTTCCTCCTTTGTGCGGTTGTCCGTTCCCCCCGTACTCATCCGGGGTATGGAGCGAAGCTGTATGGCGGCTATTTCGACCTGTCGATTCACCCTTGGCCGGGTCAGCTTCACACTCGATCGTCGACAACCCGCACCGTCGCGGGCTGTTCGGATTTGTCACGGGATCCGCGGTGACCCCCCGCTGCATGGCCGACCGGCATACCGCCCACGGGGGCGCCGCCGACCGTCGTGGTCGGCCCGCGCATCGTCTCGGCACCTAACGCCCCGCTGGGCCGCAGCCCGACCGGCCGACCGCTGGCGACGGGCTCGAACGCACTGACGGGGCGGGTGAAGCTGGTCGCAGGCATCCCGGCGCCGGTCAGGCTTGCCCCGCCGCCGCCGACGCCGGCCGATGCACCAGCCTCGGCAGCGGAAATTCCGCCGGTCGCCGAGGCTGTCGAGGCTGCCCCGCCCAGTCCGCGCCGGGTTGGCGAACATGCCCATCATCGACTGCAGCGGCTGCATCGCACTCATCGGAGCTTGCATCAGCTGCATGGGAGCCTGCAGGGCCTGCGGGACCGCTCCCATCATCGACTGCACCGGCTCCATGAATGTGCTGGCCTGACTGCCTATGTCTTGGCCCGCCGATGCGGACTGACCGGCGCCGCTCGTCCCCGCCTGCACGCCCTGGTAGGCGGCGCGCATGCCGTCGCCGGCCGCGCTATCAGCGGCCGCCTGGCTCACCGCCGAAGCTGCCTCCGCCGGTGCAGCCGGCGAGGCGCCCATGGTTGCGACCGGCGGCGCAATCGCCAGGCTTTCGGCCAGCGCCGTAAGGATCGCCCCGTAACTGGCCCCGACCGCGGAGTTGGTGGGCCACATCACCCCGAAATACTGGACATCCAGCGACACGATCCGTGGGGTCAACGCCCCGAGCACAATCGGGTTGATGCCGTTGTCGACTCCCCACTCGTCACGATTGGCGATGCATTCAGGAGCTGGGCGCATCGCGCAATTCGCCATCTGATACGCCGAGATCGCGGTCGAAACCACCGCCGGCTTCACGTCGACCCAGCCGGCCAGCCCGTGCAGCGACGCGTTGAGCATGGTGACGTTGGTCGCCGAGGCTGCCGACCCGGCGCCCAGCCAGCTCGCCGACGTCGCGGCAGTATTGATCGCTGATGCGACACCTGAGGCATGATGGGTGGCTGCCAACATCGTCCAGGCGGTCTGGTTGGCCAAGTGAGCGCCTACCCCGGTACCGGCCTTGAGTAGCAGGTCGTTGTCCTCAGGCGTACGCGCAGCCCACCCCGGATCTGCCATGCGTACTTCCCCCTTTAAAGGCCTATTGCCTTAAAGGCCTATTGCCCCCGAGCGTGCCGCCTCGGTGGTGACGTACGCCCCCGACGCCATGCCTTGCGCGCCCGCGAACATTTCGCGCTGGGCGGCGTGCTCGGACACAACGCCCAGGTAGGCGCCGCCGCACGCATTGAGCGCGGTCGAGAACATCGCCGAGTCGGGGTCACCACCCATCGGCGTCACTCCCAGCAGGGCCGGCGCCGCCGCGGCAGCCGCCGCCTGGGTTTCTGCGCTGATCCCCGACTCCGCGCCCGCCGATGCCAAAACCGCCTCTGGCTGTACTGACCACATGATTTCCCTCCGAAAAGACGTGCTTGATCGATCAGTCTAGTGCGGTCCGCACGATGGTGTATTCACGAGTTTGTCGGCGCGAATCGGCCGCTTGAATTCGTCAAGTAAACGCCGCACGCAGGTTCTGGTGATGCCGCTCGGGGCGGCGACGAATATGGTCCCAGCGCCGGCGACGCCGCCGAGCGACCCGCGAGAAATCCCGCTTGCCGAAAATTGCGGCACCGCGCATATACGCGCATATAGAAGCCCTGCTGGGCAGTATCTGAGAATTGAACCCACCGGCGACTATTGCGCGGCGGCCACCGACGGCAATCCGACCAAAACTCCTTCGACGTCGCCATCGGCGCTCGCCAGCAGACCACGTCCGGGCGGCAACGCTTGCGCACGGACGGACCGGTTGATCCTGTTCTGCGGGTCGTTATCCATGTACAGCTGGGCCACCTTCGCCGAGTTCTGGAACCTCATCCAGGGATCCATCGTCAGCGTCGCCCAGTTAGCGCTGTTACGCGTGGTGAACACGTGCAAACCGATCTGCCGGGCGCGTTCCATCAGCTTCCACAACGCGGCTCCCACCGGCGGCTTGGGCGGGTAACTCTGATCCGGACGCAGGTCTTGGACATCGTCGATGAGCACAAAATGCCGGGGCCCCTCCCACGGTTTGAGCTCACGCAACTCCTCCTGGCTCAAACCCTTGGGAGGCAATCGGGGCAGCAAGATCTGCTGAGCAAGTTCGGTGATCACCTCGTCGATCTCGTCTTGGTCATAGGCATACGCGCGCACATAACCCGGGCCGTGCAGATCGCGCAGACCGTGCGGGGCGGTCTTGGGGTCGATCAGCGTCAGCTGCGCCTCCTCCGGGCTGAACCGTTTCATCACAGCTTCACCGATGGCCACCAAAGACAAGGTCTTGCCGCAGCCTTGCCTGCCCAAAATCATCAACCCCGGGCTTTCCCGCAGCTTGAGCGGAACCGGACCCAGTCCGTGGCGCTCACCGATGGCAAACGCAATGGAGAGGTCGTCGCCGCTCGGGTGCGCGGCCTCGTACTCAAGAATCGACTTCAGTTCCACGCGCTGCGGTAGCCGCTGCAGGCTCGCGTGCTTGGTCACTCCGGCGACCTCGGCGATGCGGGCGCCAACGTCGGTGACGCTCACCAGCGCACCGGTGGCGGGATCGGCCAACGCCGGAACACCGATTCGCAGCTCGTGCAGGCTATCGGTCAAACCGAAGCCGGGACGGCTCAATGTTCGCCGCGCCGCTTCCCGCGACTCGAGCGACGAGTGCCCCATCTGGCTCTCGCTCGGGTCGGCCAGCCGCAACTGGATTCGCGCCGTTGCGTTTTGCAGCAGGCTCTGCCGTTGCCCGTGAATCCAGCCACCGGCACTGCACATCACGTGCACCCCGTACTCGGGACCGCGGCTGCTCAACGAGATGATGCGATCACCCAAGACGGTGTCTTTCGAGTACAGATCGTCGTAATCATCAAGCACCACAAAGACATCGCCGAACGGGTCGTTGGGGTCGGTGCCGCCCAGCCCGTCACTGCCCACCCCGAACCGGCGCTCGCGAAATCCGTCGAGATCGATCTTGAGTCGCCGAAACGCGTCCTCGCGCGCATCGATCAACGCGTCCATGCTGCTCAAGATGCGCTCGATCCCCTCGCTGTCCTTCGGTGACACGATGTCGGTGACGTGGGGCAGCGATGCAATCTGGGCCAGGGTCGCCCCGCCGACGCAGAAGAACGTCACTCGCGCCGGGCTGTACATCGTTGCCGCCGAACACATCAGCGTCATCAAGGTGGTCGTCTTGCCGCGCTGCTTGGCGCCCACCACAATGATGTTGCTGCGCAACGCGTCTAGCGCATACACGATCTGCTTGGATTCCTCGGGGATGTCCATGACGCCCACCGGGAACATCAGGCCCGGGTTGCGACCGTAGTCGACATGCCATGGCTTGCCCCGGTATCCCGCGACCAGGACATCGACGGGCTCGGGGTCTTCCAGGGGCGCCAGCCATGGCCGGCGCGGTGAGCGGTGCGGCACATCGTGCAACGACTCCCGCAACACGTCCACGATCTTCTTCCTCTTGAAACCGTCTTCGTGATAAAGGAATTCGTCGGGTTCAGCATCGACAGCGGCGGCAGCCTCCAATGCCGCGGCGTCGGCCGCGTCCAGCGGCTGGTACTGCCAGTTGTACAGCCGAGGCTTGGTCAAGGTCATGTCGACGGTCGTGGCCACCTCCTTTGTCTTCGGCACCACGAACGGCGCCGACAGATAGAAGCAGCGGAACGGTTCCAGATCACGCGGCCCGACCTTCAGCAGCGCGAATCCGTTCTCTTTCGACGGGAGGTGGTAGGCGGCATCCGAACCGATCACCTCACGGCTGTCGTCGCCGGACTCGGCGCGAAGAGCGATCCGAAAAGCGATGTTGGACTTGACTTTTTGCAGCGAAGACAGGTCCAGGCGCTGCCCGCCCAGCATGAAGAAGACGTTGGCGCCGCGGCCCTCCTGGCCGATGTGGATGATCAGGTTGATCCACTTCTCGTGATTGGCGAACAGCTCCAGATATTCGTCGACGATGACCAGCAATACCGGCACCGGTGGTAGGTCACGCCCGGCGAGCCGGATCTCTTCGTAGTCGTTGGCGTCGCGCGCACCCACCGAGGTGAACAGCTCATAGCGCTGTTTGATCTCACCGTCGATGACTCTGCGCATCCGCTCGGCCAGATGCCGCTCGTCCTTGCCGAGGTTGGACAGCGCGGCCACCACGTGGGGGATGCCGAGGATGTCCTGGGCCGCCGATTCGAACTTCATGTCGACGAAGATGACGTTGAACGCCTCCGGTGAGTGCGTCAGCGCGATCCCATAGACCAACGACAAGAAGAACTCCGACTTGCCCGATCCGCTCGTGCCGATGACCACCGAGTGAAACCCGAAGCCGCCGAAGTCTTTGGCGCGGATGATGATGTTCTGCAGCTCGCCGTTCGGTTTGGCGCCGACCGGGATTTCGCACCACCGCTCGTCGCCGCGGCCGCGCCGCTCGGCCCACAACCGATCGACATCCAATTCGCGGGGGTCGCTGATGCCCAGCGCCCGCAGCAGCTCGGCAGCGCCGCTGGTCGAATCGGCGATCTCGCTGCGGCTGGTCGGCGACCATCGCGCCATCGCCCGCGCATATCGGTAGGCCCGGTGGATCGACAGCTGGTCGGCATGGGCGAAGAACTTGCCGCGCACCCGCAGCAGCGGCGCCGGGCGCCCGTCGTCGTCGTCGGCGTCAGAACCGTTCCTGCCGGCTTTGACCTGGCCGTTGGCAGACTTTTCGGTGCGCTGTGTCGCTCGCACATCTCGAAAACCTGGTCCTCGGCGAAGCCCACGCCGGTGCCTACCCGGGATGCGATGCGCAGCAAGGTAATTCCCGCCTTACCGACCTGCCCGACCACGCTCTCCCATGCGTCGGGGCTGCCGGTGTTGTCGTCGACGATCACCAAGTGCGGTCCCAGATCCACCGCGTCAGCGCCGGTCTCCAGCGCCGAACCCATCGCGGTCGGGCTGGCCGCCGCCAGCGGCGTCCACGCGCCGCGCTTTCCTTTCATGTGCAGCTCGGCGCCGAGGGCCTCCTCCAGCTCCTCTGGCGTGGCGAAGACCAGCCGCCGCCAGCCGCACGCGTCGAACAGCTCGTCGTGCAGGTTGTGCGGCAGCCACACCATCCACGACCACACCTCGGGGTTGCGCGTCACCACCATCAACTTCACGTCGCGCGGGTTGTGAAACACCGCCAGCGAGCACAACACCGAACGCATCAGCGAGCGCAACCGGTCCAGGTCCTCGCCCACGAAGCTGAATCCCGGCGCCGAACGCAGGTTGACCACCTTGGCGATGTCGCGAATCTTGCGCTGCTCCAAGATGAAATCGCGCAGCGCCTGGCCGGTGACGGGCTCGAGTTCCTCGTCGGAGGCGATGTCGGGCCAGGTCACCGACAACACCGAATCCGGTGCGTGCTGCACACCCGTGCCCACCCGCACCTCCAGGAAGTCCACATCGCCGCGGCCGCGTTCCCACATCCGCGGACCGCCGATGATCGCCCCCAACCCGCGCGGATCGGAGTGCAGCGCATGCTGCCATTCGCGCTGCGCGCACACCGCGGTCTGGATCTCGTCGCGGTTGCCGTCAAGGTCGCGAAGATAGCGGCGGCGGCCCTTTTCCATCTCGCCCCAGGTGATCTTGCGCGCCCGCCCGAAGCGCCCGGAAAACGCCAGCATGCTGAACGCGCCGATGCCCATCAGCGGGAAGAAGCCGGTGGACAAGCTGCGCACGCCGGACACATAGAGCATGACGATGTGCCGATCAGCGCCACGATCAGCGCCGGCACGCCGATCATCACCCAAATGTTGCGCGGCTCGCGTTCCGGCAGGGCTATCGGCGCATTCGGTGCCACCCGAACCGGTTTCGGCGGCTCGATCTTGACCCGGTTGATGGCGAAACGCTCTCTTCGACATCCTCTAGCCTCCAGCTTTCGCTGATGTCGTCACCACAGCCACCTGGCCGAGCGCCGGCACGGTGTCGCGAGCCACGAGCGCCGCCTGCCGCGACAAAGCCGGTCCCGCAGCGAAAGTCCGCAACAACGGCCACGGCGCCTGAACTGCCGCAGCCGGATCAAGCCCGAGCGCGCGCAGCGTCGTCGTCGTCAGCGGCGATCCCGAATCGCACACCGTTGTCCGACACCCAGAACAACGATTCGCGCGAATCGGCGGTGATCACGCCGCTGGTCGATGTCACGAAGTTCGCCGCGCCCGGCAACACCAGCACCTGGTTGGCGACCACCGACGCCGGGTCGCGGTCGTCGCGCACCAGGCGCACGATCCGGTTGTCCATGGACGCGGGCACCGGAAGTCCCCGCCCGTTGTAGACGGCGACGCGGGCCTGCGGATCCGTCGACCCCTTCTCCCAGCCGACGCAGGTGGTCGGATTCGCGGCGGTGTCAACGAAATTCAGCCGCCCGGTCGGGTAGTAGTCCACCGCCAGCGAGTTCACCTCGGGAATGTTGACCAGCACGTCGGGGGTCACCGCGCGAGGCGCCGTCGACCCGTAGGAGTTGGCGCTGCGCAGCAGATCGGCCACGAAACTTGTGATCTTCTGCATGCCGTCGGGCAGCAGCACATAGAACTGGCTGCCGCCGCCGGCGGTTTGGGCCTGCAACACCGCGCCCACCTGCGAGCCTGAGACCCACTTCGACGGGGTGCCCGCCTGCGGTACCTGTGGGATGCGCAGCGGCTCCGTCGCAGGCAGTCCGTCGAAAAGCGCCCGCGAGATGTCCACCGGCGACGTCACTCCCGGGTCGAGACCCAGACTCAGGGTGACCGCCCTGTTGGCCGGATCGATCTGGGAGCGCTTGCTCCCTCCAGATCACATACGTGTTGCCCTCGAACGTCACGAGCAGCCCTGCGTCTTCGCGCAGCGGTGCCGCGCGGCCACCGCCGCTGAGCTGGCCCGCGATCGAGGTCACCACCGGCTTGTCCCCGCTGCGCGGACGCCCTGCCGTATCGCACACCGCCCACGCCGAAACCGCGCCCCGGTTCACCGGCATCGCCGCCGGCGCCCCCGGAATACCTACCAGCGGCCCAGTCGGATACTTCGCGATCTCGGCGGGCTTCACCCACGTCGGCTGCCCCGCCGTCCCAGTCGCCAGCCGCGCGGACGTCAAATTCAGCGCCGGATACAGCCGGCCGTCGATGCGGGCGTAGATCGCGCCGGAATCGCGGTCGCCGATGATCGCCGAGTCACCCACCACGCCGGTGGGTTTGAGCACGTTCAGCAGCATCATCCACCCCGCGCCGATGGCCACCAACACCATCGACAACACCAGCGCGGCGGTCTGCTTGCGGTCATCGTGTTTCATTCGCGACCGAGAAGCGGGTGGTTGCCGCGCGCAGCCGCCGGTTGTAGAACAGATGCCCGGAATTTTGGTCGCGGTTAGACAAACTCAGCGGCATTTCTCAATACCCCTTGGGTGATCGGCGAGGATCGGCCTGCTGAATCCGATCAGCTAAATTCGACGCGTCAGCGGCAACCCCGTAGCGGCCTCGCGCATAGTTGATGAACGCGCACGCTTGCGCCACCAGGTTGTGGATATCGGGCGATGTTCCCGGCTCGTGGTACGCCGCGAACATTGGCGCGACGAACTGCCAGGCGCCCTTGCTGGGCGTGCCTCTTCCCGCATTCGAATCCCAGTCATTGACGGCATTGGCGTTGTAGTTGGACTCGCGGCGGGCCACCAAATCCATACCGCGTTCCCAGCGGGCACGCGCTGCGGGATCATGAATACCCTTGATATCCAAGGCTTTACGGATCGCCGCCAAGACCGCCGCGCGCCCGCTACCCTGGTCGCTTCGCCTTTTGGCTGCCCGCCTTTGTAGGTAACGCAAGCGCCGCAGCCGCAGCGCCAGCAGCCGGGCCCGCGAGTGCGACCCGACGATGTGGCGATGCTGAGCCCGCAACCTCGCCACCATCCGGGCAATCGCCTCGCGCCTGCCCATCGGCGTATCGGCGGCCGGCATCACATCGGTCTTGGCAGCCTCCAGCACCATCCGCGTCGCCGTACTCGCGTGCGCGTGATCGACCCGCGCCGCCGCCATGATCTGCGCCAGCGCCCGATCGGTGTCGGCCAACCGGCGCAGCTCCTGCCACCGAGCTCGTCGACCGCATCGCTGCTGCAGCGGGCACTCCCCCGGCGCGCGTTGCCTGCGATATCTGGTCGGCGCGCGCGTGGATCTGCGGCGGTGTATCGCCGAGGCGGTCGCCGGTGATACCGCCGGCGAACAGGCTGTGGCCGCGGGACAACGCCGTCACCGCCTGCGTCATCAGCGGATCAGTCAAGGACTTTTCCGCCCTGATTGTCTTTGCGCCCTCTCGGCGCCGCATCCGTCCCGGACACTCGAGCTACCACTCCCACAGTTCCTGGCCGCAATGCTGATACCACGCTATGTGATACGCCGCTGCCCGGCCGCCGTCGCCGCGGCCGTACCAATAGCATGCACGAATCGACAGTTCGGCTGTTAATAACGTGCAACCCCATACACCGGAGCGCGCCTTCGGATCGGCCGGCCGCCTTTACCCAGCGACACTACTGCCGTGCGCACTGCCCGACCACTCACCTTTCGGCGGGGTGGGAAGTGATGCAATTCCGGTAGAACAGCTTGCACGGGAGACGCAGGCTATTCCTTTGCTTCGTCCTCGGTCGGCATGATCACGATTCGTCGGTTGGGCCTGTTGGTGACCACGGTCGGCTTGCCCTCACCGGGTTTTGTGACAGGAGCACTCGGCGGGACCGTCAAGCGGCCCTTGACCGGCTGGCCGTTGGGCACACCCGGGGCCGTTATCCGCTTCTCGGCCGGCTTGTCTTTATTTCCCGCCTTCGCCGCCGGCGCCCATCGCGCCCGGCGGCATCATCGGCATACCGGTCATTCCCGTCGGCCCCGACGCAGTCGGCGTGCCACCGGTCGGTGTCACCATCGCCGACTTTGCCGCTGCCCCAGCAGGAGTCGTCGGCGGGGATGACGTCGGCACAGGCGGCGGACCCATAGAGCTGGCCGGGGTCGTGGCCTGCCGCCCGCCACCGATGCCACGCCGCCACCGCCGCCGGCGCCGCCAGCCGGGCTCGGCGCCGACACTGTCGACCAGACTGCGCCGGGTCAGCGGCCTCCAGCGCCCCGGCGCCATGGGCACCTCTGAACTGCGCTCATCAGCGGCTGGATAGCGCTCTGACCGGCCTGCATCGCCTGCTGCGGAAGCTGCGTCAGCGGCCCCATAATCCCGCCGACCGCGCCGCCAAGCGCACCTGTAATGCTCGACACCATCTGCTGCATCATCTGCGTGGCTTGCTGGCCGCCCGCCTGCGCACCGACGCCCTGCATCTGCTGTGCCAATCGGTTCCTGCGCCGGGAACTTCGCCGCGGCATCGGCCGCACGCGCCCTACGATCCAAATCTGCCTGGGTGCTGGATGCCGCGTCGCCAGGCACACCGATATTGCCGGCGGCGAATAGTCCCGCAGCGAACCCATCGGCGGGCGAGGTTCCCGCTGGGGGAAGGTCATTCGGCAATATCGGCGGTGCGGATGGCGCTCCCGCCAATACCTGGTAGTCCTCTGGACGTGCCTCGATCGTCACGATTTCACCTCAATCCCCACCTCGAGCCTCGAAAACTCTGTCCTGGCCTGCCTTACGTATGCCCATCCCCGTGCATCATTTTGTCACAGCACGCCTCGTCCGGTATTCACCTCAAAGTCTGGGTGCGATGCCCCAGGGCGGTATCAGCTGGCATCAGTTACCGCCCCGCGCTGTCTTCGCCTGAAACACTCACGCTGCAAACCCTGTCGAGCCGTCGTGTCGAGTGATTACAGCAAACCACGCCATGTGATAATTCGCGAGGTACTCATGCTCATCGATTAGGGCCTCGATCGCGGCCAAAAGCATCCAATCTCCGACCGCGGCTAAGTCGTGATTCGGGTATGTATTCAGCACCGAGTGCTGAATTTCGGCGATACTTCGTCGCAATGCCTCAACTTCGTTTTCGAGCACACCGGTTTTCCGCACCGCCGGTGCCGCAAGTGCCTGCGCTATCCGTGGCAGGCCATCGCGGCGTCGCACAGCTTCTACCAGGGTCGGTCCGAATTCGTCGACTTTGGGCGCGGCGGAACGGGCTACCCGATCACCGGTCAGCGCAGGATCGTCGGGACCAGGTTCGGTGATGTAAGCGTTAGGCTGATGCGCGGCCGCGGCCACAACAGCGCCCAGCAAGTCGATCACGCTGGCATCACGGCGTCGTGCCGTCGGCTCGAGCAGCGTCAAGTTAGCGGGCAGTCGGAGGTGGGGCGGAATCCATCCTGCCGCAAGGTCGGTTACCAGCAGGCTGGTGGTGCCGTCTTCGCGCAGCCCGGCCGCCCACGACAGTCGCGGCTCCTGGCGGGCCACCGCATCCACCAAATGCTGTAGCCGTTGCTGCTCGGCCGCCCGACTGGATACCGCACCGGCTGTCGCCCCGGTTGTCGCGGATAGCGCCGATGCGCCGGCCATCGTTGACGAACTCACGCCGGCCTGCCCAGCCGCGGTCACGGATGCCGCCCGCTCCACCGGAGAAACCAGCGGCCCACCCGCTGACGCGGATGATGCCGGCGACGGCGCGACCGGCGCGCCCGAGACCGGCGCGGTCGGAACCGACGGCGTGGCTGGGGGCGCCACGACAGGGGGGCGTAGATCAGAGCCGTACGCGGGCAGCGGTCCCGCAGGAACAGCCGGGCCGCCGGCTACTTGTGCTGCAGGCGCCGACCAGGAGCCACCCGTCATTACCGCGGGCGCTACCGGAGCGGCTCCGCCGCTGGTCGACACCACCGGGGTGGCAGGGGTAGTCGAAGGCGTATCCACCGAACTATGCGCCGCGGCAATTGATTCGCCACCAGCCGTGGGCGACACGGGTACCAACGGCGCCGCCGCCAGCGGAGGAGCGGCCTGCGGCGGTGGAGCCGACCCCGCTCCCATCGCATTCATCGCGCCTGCAGATAACGATTGCGCTCCAGCAGCGGCCGGCTGCCCCGTCATCATCCCGGTTGCAAATGAATTACCCAGCGAATTGGGCGAAGGCCCACCAAAAGCAGCGGCGGGTGACACGCCGCCACCGCCTGGTATTGGCGAATTCACTGCCGGGGCACCTGGCACATGTCCACCACCGGCGGGAGCCAATATCGGCGCGCTTCCACCTCCACCGCCTCCAGGTTGCTGGGCGCCGCGAAAACCATGCTGTTCCCGGCGGACCACCGCATCCGCCAACCCCATCGCCAGGTTGCTCGGCGCCCCCAACCCCCATGCGGCCGTGGCCGCCACTACCGCCAATATTGTTTTCGCGAGACCTGTATTGGTGCTTAGTCCCTGGCTCTTTAAGAACTCCTCCGGGGATAAGCGAATCCCCTCAGTGGTGAGGATCTTCCGCGTGGCATCCGTAATCGTGGAGACCGCGGCACCGGATTTATGTAAAGCAAATCCATTAGCCTCGGCAATTAACTTCTCTATTTCCGCCGCCTTTGTAACGCCGGATTCCTTCGAGCTTTCGACATTCGCAATCCGCTGGTTGTAGTCATCAGCGATCCCTCTCAGTCCTCCCGAGGCTATCGATGGCGTCCGCGCCCGACTCAAATGCTTCCGCTTTCACTTTGTATTTTTCGGCTAAATCAAGATGGCTATTTCTCGCCTTTATGGAAGCGGAGACCAGATCGTCGGCAGTATGCCCCTGATTTCCGACGCCAGCTGTGTCCACTGGCTACGCAGATCCTGGGCATACTGTTCCTGCTGATGCTGCTGCCCGCCCCAATGTTGAGCACCGGCCCTAGTGTCGACGATGGCAGTGGCCACCATGCGCCGACGAGTACGGACGTATATTTCCTTCTGGCAAGTCCCCCGGCATAAGTACCCTTCCTGAGAGCCAGGCTTCCACGTTCCACCAAATCGTGGCCCATTACGCCTGGTTGCGGCAACCCGGTCTGCCACGCAGATGACACGGCAGATGATTGGTCTTTATCGACTATCGACAGATTGCGGCCATGGCATCGTCCGCTCGATTTATATCGTCAACCGTCCTTTGATAGAGCGGGGACAAAGCATCTGTATCGCTACTGACAGCATTGGAAGTGCGGTAGGCGGAAGCTAGCGCTCGTGCGGCATCCCGATCGTTGTCGCTCAGCGCCGGATTAGCCGCGGCCGAATCGAGCATCCCGGCGCCGTTAGCTAGCGAGACACGTGCAAGAGCAGTATTCGATGAGTGCGTATCCACGTCGACGGAGTGAGCCGCGAGCTGATACGCCGAGCAGAGTTCCTTTTTGGCACTTGCAATCTGCTCGGGCGTGAACTTCGGCGAAGGGGCGCTGGGATTCGAAGCTTCGCCAGTGCCACTCGAAGTCGGCCGACTGAGATCGACAAGGCTAACAACGAGCGAAGCCACCGCAATTAAGCCGATCACGACCAAGGCGATCGCCAGCCATAGGCGTGAGCGTGACGCTGGCTGCCCGGGATGGGTCGGTGGCCAATTTCCTGTGGGCGGCCGGGTAGTCGACCCCTCACCAAAACCCGAAGGCAGGTCCCCCGCCATGCGCCCTCCTCACGGTCCCCGGAACGCGTTCGAGGCAGTCTCCCAATTACGCGTACGCCCTCCCCTTCAATAGTGGAACAGGCGACCCCAATAGTGGAACAGGCAACCTGACAGCGGGCAAATCACTGCACGCCATCATCCCGTGCTTCCCGCATCCCTTCAACCTCACCAGCGGGTGTTACTCGCATGGTTAGCGCAATCCGGCCGTCGTGTCTCAGCGCTCGGATCTGACCCAGTTTCGGAAATCAGAATCGGCCATTTCTCCGGATATCGCGGCGAGGGCTCACGCTGGTTCCAGATGCTAGGTCTTGCTTGCGGTCAACCACCATGCCCCGTGTTCGGCGGCGCCGCGGATGGTCATCGAGGGGGCTGGCAAAGACGGGACCGGTCAACGCAACTGTCCATATATCGACCGGCAGATGACCCGCTGTCGCATTCCTTTTTCATTCCGGCGTCCTTTGCGTTGGCGTCGTCAACGACAGCCCGCCATTCCGCATCGGTGGCGACACCCTTACTTCCCATCGCCGATACATTGCCGTAGGCCGTCGCTGGTGCGCGTGCGGCGTCACAGCAACGGCGACCACCCTCCCGGCACCGCCCAGGGCAATCGCTGGCCATGTTCGTGAACGTCGCATGGGCTTGGTGGGATAAGTCGGTGCCCACTGCCCTGGGGGAGGGCCCGTAGTCGTTCCCCGCCAAGTCAGGAGTGAGGTCCTCTGCCATGCGCCCCCTCACAGTTCGCCGGCCCGTTTAGAGAACGGTCTCCCCGTTTCGCCCTTATGTTTCATCTCAATAGTGCAACAGGCACCGAGAATTTACTAACGTTGAATTAGCATCGGAGCTTTCGTACGTGAAAGCCACCTGCCCAACATAACAATTTTTCCGGCGTCCGACGATGTCCACCATCGCATCGGCTTGAAAGCACATATTCCTGAGTGGTTACTCCGGCTCGCAATCTTCGCCGGAATCACGACCGACAGCGTGCCTCCCCCGAGCGATCGGCCATTTCTTTGCGCCGAAGTACGCGGAAAGGTAGGCGAGCAACGGTAGAGCCAGCATCATGAGCGAGGCGATACTCGCAATAGCGAATTGCGCTTTCTGCGCTCGCGCAACCGGCAAGCCGCGAGCTGCATCATCCGAGCCGGACAAAGCGGCACAGACTACGGCGAATCCTATTAAAAGAGCTGATTTCCACGTCCATCGGAAGAGGTAAACGTCGTAGGCCATAACACAGGTACCGATTGCAACTATCCACCAGTGATTCCTGGCCGATACAACGCCTAGGTAGCTGTCCGCAGGCGGTGGCGTTGACGGCCTTGCATCAGTTGCGTCAGCTGTTGACGGCCGCTGACGGGGCAACATGTAGGAGATCTCTCTACCACCGATTTTTATGAGGGAACGATCGTAAAAGAAAGCAAAACAAAGAGCAATGATAACGCCGGCCAAACACGTTGCTACGCTTGTGCGCCATCCACGGTATGACAGAGCCACCGCCATTAACAACGTGCCGGTAAGGAATCCCAGCCAGTAAATCCGGCGTCGGGGACGCTCGCCGAATTCTACGAAGAAAGGGATTCCCGAAATTGTCAGGCTGGCTATTGCGATGACCAGCAATGGCATCGACCAGGGCGGCTTCGGTATATCCGCGTACCGGCCGGCTCCAGTAATCGCCGCCACCCAATCAATGGTCAAATTGTGACCCAATTGCTCCACCGGCCTTCCCCACCCCCCATCCACCGACCACCGAGCCGATAATGCCGCCGACAAATGCGCCGCCCGGGCCGAACCACATGCCGCCCAAGGCACCGGCTGTCCAGCCGCCCACGACACCACCCCCAACCCCTCCGACGGCCTGGCCGAAAGTCTGGCCGCCGGGAGCGCCCTGTGAGACTTCGACGCCTGCAAGGGCTATATCGGCGACCGAACCCGCCCACCCAAGGCGTCTGCCCACCCCTTCAAGCGCTTCGGCATCCGCACGTGACAAGACGCCGATACTGCCCGGCAGGTTGTGAGCACCGGTCGATACTGAACCGGCGGAGGCCTCTAGCCCGGCCCCACCGGTACCCACCAACGCGGCGTCATAGTGCGCGATCTCGGATAACGGCGAGCCTTGGGCCATCCGGCTTACGACCGCAGACGCAGCGGTCGACGACATCCCTCCACGCTCCAACGTCTTCGCGGCTTGCCGCGTTATCACCACTCGGGCTTGTTGTTCGCTGTTGTCGAGCAGTTGGGTGACCTGGTCGCGGATCATCGGTGGTGCGCCGGAGAAGCCTTTTTCGAGTTTCTTTTGCCATTCCAGCCGCATTTGGGCGCGACTGCGCGCGTCGCCGCCCAGGATCGGATCAACCGGCAGTGTCCCGCTGAAGCGCGCCGTGGCGAAATCATCGAGGCGTTCGTCAGCAAGTCGCCGCGCGTCGGCGTCGGCGGCAGGATCAGTGGCCGTGGCGTAATCACGCAACCGTGCTGCGGCATCGGTCTTTTCAGCTGTCATGGGGCCCGGGCTGTTGACCAGCGCTTCGTCTACGGCGCGCTGGTTAGCGTTATAGCCGTCGGCAGCGTGGCGGTCTTGGTCGCTGCGGCTGGGTTGGCCGTCGTCGTCAAATCCCCGGATAGCCGCGGGGTCATAGCCGTCCTGGACCGTCAGCGTGGTTAGCGATTTCTGCAGGTAGTCAGAGTAACCGTTGCGCAGCGACTTAAGCTGGCTCAGGGCGGATTTGGTGTCGGTGACGGCTTCGTGTTCCAGGCCCTTGATGTGTTCGTCCACGAGGTCCCGTTGAGAAGCGGTGAGGTGGCCGCTTTGCTCGAGATCCAGCGCTTGGCCGAGTTCGTTGTCGATCTCTTGCAGCTGGCCCTCCAACGCCGAGATCAACACCCCGCCGGTCCGCTGCGCCTCGGCGAGCGCGGCAGCAATGTTTTCCAGGTCGACCCCGATCTTGGGTAACTGCGCGGCCTGAACGCCCAACGATCTGGTGGCGCGCTGCACTTCGGCGGAGTCATTGATCGGATGCTCGCCGTCTTCGCGATTCCACGACGCCTCGAAGCGGCGGCGAGCTTCGGCGAATGCGGTGCTGGCCTCGGTGGTGCAGCGGCCCGCCTGATGGAAGGCCTCCGCCAAATCCGAGATCTGCATCGGGCGACCCGCTTGAAGGCTGTTGTTAATTGCCCAGGGGTCGCCGCCGGCTTCGGCGATCAGATGCGGAACGTTGATGTATCGGAGCTGCATCGCACCGCCCGCAGTTCGGCAGCGTTGCCTTGATCCATCTTGGTGAACTCCATGGCGGCATAGTGCGCCTTGGCGCCGACCGTGGTCAGCGCCTCCTGGTGGGACTGCAAGATTCGCACATGCTGGGCGTGCGCCGAGCTGACCGCCTCGTGGAACGCATCTGCTGCAGCGAAATCCCCGAACATCCCCGACGCCAGCGGTCCCCGCGCCAGGTGATCGGCCCCTTCTCGAGCCCGTTCACCGGCGCGGTGAGACTCTTTGGCGCCCGAGTGCAGCAATTCCGGGTCGACGAACATCATGACCCCTTTCCCCGCTATCTGCTGATCAGGCTAGTGACGGCATCCGGCAGTCGGGCAATTCACGCCAAGGCAACCCTCACAAGGCGCTGGCGCCGTCGGCCAGGCCGTCGCCGTCGCTGTCGGTCAGCCGCACGTTCCACTTGCCGTCGCCGTCGGTGTCGACGTATCCGGTCACGCCGTTCTCGCCGGCGCACAGCACCCGGTCGGCCACGCCGTTGCCGTCGGTATCGAGCAGCCGGTCGTCGGCACGCCCGTGGCCGTCGAAGTCGACTAACGGGCCGCCGGTGTGCTCGACACCGTCGAGCCCGAACCAGCGCAGTTGCCCGTCCCGGTCCACGGCCACCGCCCACGTTCCGGATCCGTCATCGGTGAAGTAGCTCTCGGGTGTGCCGTCGTTGTCGAGGTCGAGCACGGCGTGATCGGCCGACCCGTCGCCGTCGAGATCGGCCAGCGCGTCGTCGCGCATCCCGTCACCGTCGAAATCCAGCCCGATGGCATCGAGCCGGCCGTCGCCGTCAAGGTCGAGGTCGGGTTGGCCGTGCCAGATGCGCCGCGCCGTCGTCGCCAGCCAGGCAATAATCCATGCCCAATCGGACGCGTCGCCGCCGCTACGGGTTCCCGCCGCGATCGCCACCAGGCCAGCAGCTCGGCGCGTGGCCTCCTCGGTGGTCAACGGCCCGCGCTCCAGCCGCAGCTCTTTCAAAAAGCGCCACGCCTCGCCGACTTGCGGGCCGGCCGGGATGTCGAGCAGCTCCATGATCTGGTTGCCGTCCAGGTCCGGGCGCACCCGCGCCAGATCCTCCTGGGCGGCCAGCTCGGCGATGCGGGCCTCGAGCCGGTCGTAGTTGGCCTGCAGCCGGGCGGCCCGGCGCTTGTTGCGGGTGGTGCAGTCGGCGCGCACCAGCTTGTGCAGCCGGGGCAGCAGCGGCCCGGCGTCGGTGACGTAGCGGCGCACCGCCGAATCGGTCCACTTGCCGTCGCCGTAGCCGTGGAACCGCAGATGCAGATACACCAGCTGCGAGATGTCGTCGACCATCTGCTTGGAGTACTTCAACGCCCGCAACCGCTTGCGGACCATCTTGGCGCCGACCACCTCGTGGTGGTGGAAGCTCACCCCGCCGTCGGGTTCGTGCCGGCGGGTGGCGGGCTTGCCGATGTCATGCAGCAGCGCGGCCCAGCGCAGCACCAGATCGGGGCCGTCGTCCTCCAGCGCGATCGCCTGCCGCAGCACCGTCAGCGAATGCTGGTAGACGTCCTTGTGCTGGTGGTGTTCGTCGATGGCCATCTGCATGCCGCCGACCTCGGGCAGCACCACCTCACCCATCCCGCTCTGCACCAGCAGATCGATGCCGGCCAGCGGGTCACGCGCCGAGCAGCAGCTTGTCCAGCTCGGCGGCCACCCGTTCGGCGCTGATCCGGGCCAGCTGCGGGGCCATCTCCTCGATCGCCTCGCGCACCCGCGCAGCGACGGCGAAGCCGAGCTGCGACACGAACCGCGCCGCGCGCAGCATCCGCAGCGGGTCGTCGCCGAAGGACACCGACGGCGCCGCCGGGGTGTCGAGCACCCGCTCGCGCAGCGCCGCCAAACCGCCCAGCGGATCGAGGAATTCGCCCGGTCCGTTCGGCGTGATGCGCACCGCCATCGCGTTGGCCGTGAAATCGCGGCGCACCAGGTCGTCGTCGAGGCGATCGCCGAACCGCACCTCGGGATTGCGCGACACCTGGTCGTAGGTGTCCGCGCGGAACGTGGTGATCTCCAGCCGATGCCCGCCCTTGCCGACGCCGACGGTGCCGAACTCGATGCCGGTGTCCCACACGTCGTCGGCCCACGGCCGCACGATTTCTTGGACCTGCTCGGGGCGGGCGTCGGTGGTGAAGTCCAAGTCGGGACTCAACCTGCCCAGCACGGCATCCCGCACCGAACCGCCGACCAGGTACAGCTCGTGGCCCGCGGCATCGAACGCCGAGCCCAGCTCGCGCAGCATGGGCGCGTGCCGGTTCAGGGCGACCGCGGCGGCGGCCAGCAGCTCGGCATCGGGTTCAGGCACGTTCGATGAGCCTAGTCGGGTCGAGCCGGCGACGATGCGGACCGGGACGGGCCGAGGTGGGGGCACTCCCGCCGGCGGGGGTGCCCCCGACAATTCAGCCTGGTCGGCCGGACCGCTGAGAACGTCCGGCGCTGCCCGCGCTGCGGCGTCGGGCACCCCGGCCAGCGGCGAGTATGTCCTGCACCCCGGCCTGTGCCAGCTACTATCGCTTGGGTGTCGGACGGCGAACAAGCCAAACCACGTCGGCGCCGGGGCCGGCGCCGCAGTCGTGGCGCTGCAGGTCCGTCCGAGAACCAGACGAACGGCCAATCGACCGGCGACTCGACAACGACCAAACCGCGCCGCTCCCGCTCGACGCGCCGCGGGCCGGATCGACTGCGCACCGTCCACGAGACCTCCGCCGGGGGGCTGGTCATCGACGGCATCGACGGCCCGCGCGAGGCGCAGGTCGCGGCCCTGATCGGCCGCGTCGATCGGCGCGGCCGGATGCTGTGGTCGCTGCCCAAGGGCCACATCGAGCTCGGTGAAACCGCCGAACAGACCGCCATCCGGGAGGTCGCCGAAGAGACCGGAATCCGCGGCAGCGTGCTGGCCGCGCTGGGACGCATCGACTACTGGTTCGTCACCGATGGCCGTCGGGTGCACAAGACCGTGCACCACTATTTGATGCGCTTCTCCGGCGGCGAGCTGTCCGACGACGACCTCGAAGTCGCCGAAGTGGCCTGGGTGCCGATCCGGGAACTGCCGTCCCGGCTGGCCTACGCCGACGAACGCCGGCTCGCCCAAGTAGCCGATGAGCTGATCGACAAGTTGCAAAGCGACGGCCCCGCCGCACTTCCGCCACTGCCGCCCAGCTCGCCCCGGCGCCGCCCCCAAACACATTCGCGCACCCGGCATTCCGACAAACCGGCCCCGGGCCGGAAGAACGGTCACGGGCCCGGGCCGTGACCGCGCCGCGACTCTGCTGGGCCGGCTTGGTGCGCCTTGCCGCAGTAGTCGGAATCGTGGCCGGTTTTGCGGTGCTTACCGGACCCGCCACGCCGCGCGCGGTCGCCGGTGAGCCCGGAGAGACTCCATTTGTCCGGGTCCGCATCGACCAGGTCACCCCGGACGTGGTCACCACGACAAGTCAACCCGTCGTCACCGTCAGCGGGATGGTGACCAATATCGGCGACCGTCCCGTCCGCGACGTGATGGTGCGACTGGAGCACGCCGCGGCGGTCACCGCGTCAGCGGCCTTGCGCACCTCCCTGGACGGCGAAACCGACCAGTACCAGCCGGCCGCGGACTTCCTCACGGTGGCTCCCGAACTGGAGCGCGGGCAATCAGCCGGCTTCACCCTGTCCGCTCCGCTGCGCGCGTTGACCAAGCCGTCCTTGGGCATCACCAAGCCCGGGATCTACCCGGTCCTGGTCAATGTGAACGGCACACCCGACTACGGCGCCCCCGCCCGGCTGGACAACGCCCGGTTCCTGCTGCCCGTGGTCGGTGTGCCACCCGACCAAGCCGCCGACCTGGACTCCGCCGTCGCGCCCGACACCTCTAAACCCGTGTCGATCACCATGCTGTGGCCGCTGGCCGACCGGCCCCGGCTGTCCCCCGGCGTGCCCGGCGGCGCCATTCCGGTCCGGCTGGTCGACGACGACTTGGCCGCCTCCCTGGCCACCGGCGGCCGGCTGGACATCCTGCTGTCCGCCGCCGAAGTCGCCACCAGCCACGACGTCGACCCCGACGCCGCCGTCAGCCGTGCGCTGTGCCTGGCCGTCGACCCGGACCTGCTGGTCACCGTCAACGCGATGACCGCCGGCTACGTGGTGTCCAACTCCCCCGACGGCCCCGCTCAACAACCGGGCACCCCGACGCACCCCGGCACCGGACAGGCCGCCGCGACCGACTGGCTGAACCGGTTGCGTGCGCTGGCCCACCGAATCTGCGTGGCGCCGCTGCCCTACGCCCAAGCCGATCTGGACGCCCTGCAACGCGTCAACGATCCGGGACTGAGCGCGATCGCAACCACCAGCGTCGGCAGCATCGTCGACCGCATCTTGGAGGTACCGTCGGTCCGCGGTGCCACATTGCTGCCCGACGGCCTGTTGACCAGCCGCGCGGTCAACCTGCTCAGCGCCAACGAAAGCACCGTCGCAATCGCCGCCGCCGACTGGTCGGCCCAAGGTTCGGCGACCGGCTCGGGCATCAGCGCGGACACGGCGCCCCGGCGGTTGTCGCCGCAGGTGGTGGTCGCGCCGTTCGACCCGGCCGTCGGCGCCGCGCTGGCCGCGGCCGGGACCACCCCCGCCGTCCCGACCTACCTGGACTCCTCGTTGACGATCCGGCTCGCGCATGATTCGGTGACCGCTCGTCGCCAGGACGCGCTGGGCTCCCTCTTTTGGCACGCCTTGCAGCGCGACGACGCGCCGCGCACCCAGATCCTGGTCCCGCCGGGTACCTGGAACCTGCAGGCCGACGACGCGCAGGTCATCTTGACCGCGCTGACCACCACCATCCGTTCCGGCCTGGCGGTGCCGCGCCCGCTGCCGGCGGTGATCTCCGAGGCCATCCAGGCTGCACAAGCCCGCACCGAGCCACTCCAGCCGTCGCGCGCCGACACCTCCGCGCGCGGCCGATTCAACGACGACGTCACCGCTGACATCGCTGGTCAGGTCGGCCGCCTGTGGGGTCTGACGTCGGCGTTGAGCAGCGACGAACGCACCGGGTTGACCGGCGTCCAATACACGGCGCCGCTGCGCGAGGACATGCTGCGCGCGTTGAGCCAATCCGAACCGCCCGACACCCGCAAGGGGCTGGCTCAGCAGCGCCTGGCGGTGGTGGGTAAAACGATCAACGACTTGTTCGGTGCGGTCACGATCCTCAACCCGGGCGGCTCGTACACCCTGGCCACCGAGCACAGCCCGCTTCCGCTGGCGCTGCACAACGGCCTGGCTGTTCCGATCCGGGTACGGCTGCAGGTCGACGCTCCCCCCGGGATGACCGTGACCGACCTGGGCGTAATCGAACTGCCGCCGGGCTACTTACCGCTTCGGGTGCCGATCGAAGTGAACTTCACCCAGCGGGTCGCCGTCGACGTGACCTTGCGGACCCCGGACGGGATGCGGCTGGGGGAGCCGGTGCGCTTGTCGGTGCATTCCAACGCCTACGGCAAGGTGCTGTTCGCCATCACGCTGACTGCCGCGGCGGTGCTGGTGACGCTCGCCGGCAGGCGGCTGTGGCACCGTTTCCGCGGCGAGCCCGACCGCGCCGACCTGGACCGCCCGGATCCGCCCGATGCCACCGCCGCCGACGTGCACGCCGAGATCGGCCCCGGGGTCGAACAAGAGCACCGCGTATGAACCCCGCCTACCGGCAGGCCCACCCACGGCAGCAACGCCTGCCGCAGCCACGCCCCCGCGGCCCGGTCTCGCCACCGACGGGTCCGCTCCCTCCGGTTCCCGCGGGCCTTGATCGCCGGCGACCCGAACTGTCCGACGCCGCCCTGGTGTCGCGGTCGTGGGCGATGGCGTTCGCAACGCTGGTCAGCCGGATCACCGGCTTCGCCCGGATCGTCGTGCTGGCCGCGATCCTGGGCGCCGCCTTGTCCAGTGCTTTCTCGGTGGCCAATCAGCTGCCGAACCTGGTTGCGGCGCTTGTGCTGGAGGCGACGTTCACCGCGATATTCGTGCCGGTGCTGGCCCGTGCCGAGCAAAGCGACCCCGACGGCGGCGCCGCGTTCGTGCGGCGCCTGGTCACGTTGACGACCGCGCTGCTGCTGGTCGCGACCGCGCTGTCGGTGCTGGCCGCCCCCCTGCTGGTGCGCCTGATGCTGGGCCGCGTGCCGCAGGTCAACGAGCCGCTGACCACAGCTTTCGCTTACCTGCTTCTCCCCCAGGTGCTCGCCTACGGCCTCACGTCGGTGTTCATGGCGATCCTGAACACCCGCAACGTGTTCGGGCCGACGGCGTGGGCGCCGGTGGTCAACAACGTTGTCGCACTCGCCACGCTGGCGGTGTATGCGGCTGTCCCCGGCCAACTTTCGCTGGATCCCGTTCGGATGGGCAACACCAAGCTGCTGGTGCTCGGCATCGGCACCACCGCCGGCGTGTTCGCGCAGACGGCGGTGCTGCTGGTAGCGCTGCGGCGCCAGCACGTCAGCCTGCGCCCGCTGTGGGGAATCGATCAGCGGCTCAAACGCTTCGGCACCATGGCCGCCGCGATGGTGTTCTATGTGCTGATCAGTCAGCTCGGCCTGGTGGTCGCCAACCAAATCGCAAGTACCGCCGCCGCTTCCGGTCCCGCGATCTACAACTACACCTGGCTGGTCCTCATGCTCCCGTTCGGCATGATCGGGGTGACCGTGCTGACCGTGGTGATGCCGCGGCTGAGCCGTAACGCCGCCGCCGACGACACCCGGGCCGTGCTCGCCGACTTGTCGCTGGCGACCCGACTGTCATTGATCACCCTGATCCCGATCGTGGCGTTCATGACCGTCGGCGGGCGGGCGATCGGCAGCGCGTTGTTCGCCTACGGTCACTTCGGCGAGGTCGATGCCGGGTACCTGGGCGCCGCGATCGCGTTGTCGGCGTTCACGTTGATCCCTTACGCGTTGGTGCTCTTGCAGCTGCGCGTGTTCTACGCGCGCGAGCAGCCCTGGACGCCGATCGTGATCATCCTCGTCATCACCGCCGTCAAGATCGTCGGCTCGGTGCTGGCGCCCCACCTCACCGGTGACCCGAAACTGGTGGCCGCTTTCCTGGGGCTGGCGAACGGCGTCGGCTTTCTGGCCGGCGCGATCCTCGGTTACCACCTGCTGCGCCGCGCCCTGCTGCCCGCCGGTGGCCACCTGATCGGCTCCGGTGAGGCACGGACAATCCTGGTGACGGTTACCGCGTCGATGCTGGCCGGTTTGATCGCCCATGTGGCCGACCGGCTGCTGCGGCTGGACCAGCTAACCGCCCACGGCGGTGGTGCGGGCTCTGTGCTGCGCCTGTTCGTGCTGGCGATCATCATGGCGCCGATCATGGCCGCGGTCATGCTCCGCGCGCAGGTCCCCGAGGCCCGGGCAGCGCTGGACGCGGTCCGGCACCGCATCAGGAGCCGCGGCGGTGGCCGAAGCAAAGCGCGAGCGCCCCGTAAAGCAACCGTGGCCGACCGATCGTCTCGGCGTGGCCCCGTCACGTACCCTGAGCAGAGGAATTCGTCCCCGCCGGGGGCAAATGCCGTCCCGCCGATCCGGCGCACGCCTCCGGAGTGGGCAGCCCCAGCCCAGATAGTGAAAGGACCGGAGGTGACCGACCGCCCAGTGGACAGCGCCGCATCCGGCTCCGCGTCAGGCGCCGAGCTGCCGCGGTCGGTTGCCGACGATTTCCACCCCGACATTCCGGTCGACCCCGCGCCCGAACCGTCCGCACCGCGCCCACCCGACCAGCTCAACGGTGATCTCGCAGCCCACTCCGGTCGCGGCGCGGGCCCGTTCGACGCGCCCCGCGAACGCGGTCGGGAGTCGGCGGCGCAGCCCGACGATGTCCACTTGGTTCCCGGTGCCCGTATCGCCGGTGGCCGGTATCGGCTGCTGGTGTTCCACGGCGGTGCACCCCCGCTGCAATTCTGGCAGGCGCTGGACACTGCGCTGGACCGTCAGGTGGCGTTGACCTTCGTCGATCCCGACGGGGCCTTGCCCGACGAAGTGCTGCAAGAGATTTTGTCCCGCACCTTGCGGCTCAGCCGGATCGACAAACCCGGTGTCGCCCGGGTGCTCGACGTGGTCCACAGCGGTTTCGGCGGCCTGGTGGTTTCGGAGTGGATTCGCGGCGGCTCGTTACAGGAGGTGGCCGACACCGCGCCGTCGCCCATCGGCGCCGTGCGGGCAATGCAGTCGCTGGCCGCCGCCGCCGACGCGGCGCACCGCGCCGGTGTCGCCTTGTCGATCGACCACCCCAGCCGGGTGCGGGTCAGCATCGAAGGCGATGTCGTGCTGGCCTACCCCGCGACCATGCCCGACGCCAATCCGCAAGACGACATCCGCGGTATCGGCGCCGCGCTCTATGCCCTCCTGGTCAACCGGTGGCCACTCCTGGAGTCGGGGGTGCACAGCGGGCTCGCGCCGGCCGCGCGGGATGCCACCGGTAATCCCGTCGAACCCACGGTGATCGACCGCGGCATCCCCTTCCAGATTTCCGCGGTCGCCGTTCGGGCGGTTCAAGAAAATGGCGGGATACGCAGTGCGTCAACGCTTTTGAACTTGCTCCAGCAAGCGACTGCGGTGGCCGACCGCACCGAGGTACTCGGTCCGATCGATGCTGGGCCCCCGCCACCGGCTTCCCCGACGTCAACGGGTCAGGAGTACGCGACCTTCGTGCGGCGACGCCGCAACGTGCTGATCGGCGTCGGTGTCGGTCTCGCCGTACTCGTGGCGGCCTTGCTGGTGCTGGCGTCGATCGTGAGCAAGATCTTCGGCAACGTCGGCGGGGGCCTCAACAAGGACGAACTCGGGCTGAACGGGCCGACGTCGTCATCAGCGTCGGCGTCGGCCAGTCCGGCACCGGCCGGCAGCGTCGTCAAACCCACCAAAGCGACGGTCTTCTCCCCCGACGGCGAAGCCGACAACCCGGGCCAGGCCGGGCTGGCCATCGACGGCAACCCGGCCACCTCCTGGGAAACCGACATCTATACCGATGCCGACCCGTTCCCCGGCTTCAAGAGCGGTGTCGGATTGATGTTGCAGCTGCCGAGCCCCACCGTGGTCGGCGCGGTCTCCCTCGACGTCTCCAGCACCGGGACCAAGGTCGAGATCCGCTCGGCGTCCACGCCGACACCGGCGAAACTGGACGACACCACGCTGTTGACACCGGCCACCGCGCTCAAGGCCGGTCACAACACCATCGCGGTCAAATCCGCCGCGCCGACATCGAATCTGCTGGTGTGGATCTCCACGCTGGGGACCCTGGACGGCAAGAGCCGCGCCGCCATCTCCGAGATCACGGTTCAGGCTGCATCCTGACCGGTAGCTCACAAGCCCCGTCTCGGGTGAAGTGCCGCGCCAGAACCGATTGATTACTGTCCCGGCCGTGGGGTTCGGGGGAGATATCCAGCGTGAACGCACCGACGCCGAGCTGCTGGCAGCCCATGTCGCCGGCGACCGCTACGCCTTCGACGAGTTGTTCCACCGTCATCAACGGCAACTGCATCGGCTTGCCCGGCTCACCACCCGCACACCCGAGGACGCCGAAGACGCGCTGCAGGACGCGATGCTCTCGGCGCACCGTGGCGCCGGGGCCTTCCGGCATGACGCCGCGGTCGGCAGCTGGCTGCACCGCATCGTGGTCAACGCCTGCCTGGACCGGCTGCGGCGCACCAAAGCCCACCCGACCACCCCGCTGCAAGACGTCTACCCGGTAGCTGACCGCACCACGCAGGTCGAGACGGCGATCATGGTGCAGCGGGCCTTGATGCGGCTTCCCGTCGAGCAACGGGCGGCGGTGGTGGCCGTCGACATGCAGGGCTACTCGGTAGCCGACACCGCCCGGCTGCTGGGCGTGGCCGAGGGCACCGTCAAGAGCCGATGTGCGCGCGCCCGGGTTCGCCTTGCCGAGCTGCTCGGCTACTTCAGCGCCGGCGCCCACGCCGCACCTGACCGCACTGCCGGCCAGCGCTAACAGCGTTCATAAGCCGCCCGATGCGCGGGCCGTCCATGGCCATCAGGGTGTGCATGACGGACACTGGGTCGGATGGATGAAGCCGAAGACGATGCCGGCGGTCACGGCCGTGCGGGAGGAGATCCCCCGCCGACGGTCGAGGTCCTCGCCGACCTGCAGGCCGGCCTGCTGGACGACGAAGCCGCCGCTCGGGTGCGCCGACAAGTGCGCGACGACCCGCAGGCCGCAGGGGTCCTGCGTGCTTTGAACCAGGTACGCCGCGACCTTGCCGCCGTCGCCGCCGATCCGGAGTCGGCACCCGACGCTCCCCCGCAGGTCACCGGCAAAATCTCGGCGGCGCTGCGGTCGGCGGGCCAGGTACCGGGTGAGGCCGCCGGCGGCGCCACTCATTCCGCCCGGCCACACATCCGCTCGGCCCGAATCCTGCCAGTGGTCGCCGGTTTGTGCGCGTCGCTTGCCGCGATCGGCTTCGGTACGGCGGCACTACTGCACGCGCCCGGGCCCACGCCCAGCACACCGGCCACCGCCGAGCACATCACGGTGTCAACACCGCCAATGGCGATCCCGCTGTCACGTGCCGAGATTCTCGGCCTGCTTGGCCGTAATCCCGATTACGGCCCGCTCAGCGACCCGGCACGGCGGTCCTCCTGCCTGGGCGGCCTCGGCTATCCGGCGTCCACTCAGGTGCTAGGCGCGCGACCGATCGAGATCAACGCCCGCCCCGGTGTGCTGCTGGTGTTACCCGGTGAGACGCCCGACAACCTGGCCGTCTTCGCGGTGGCGACCAACTGCAGCGCCGCTGATACCGGGCTGTTGGCCAACACCGTGGTCCCCCGCCCTTAGGGTGGTGCCATATGGGTGCGACGCAGACGGGAACAGGCGTGCCTACGCTGGCGTTGGTAGGAGTCCGGAGACCATCTGTACCTGAAAGGCGCGTATGACTGCCGACACTGTCCATGATGTGATCGTTATTGGTTCGGGTCCTGCCGGGTATACCGCGGCGTTGTATGCGGCGCGGGCGCAGTTGGCGCCGCTGGTCTTTGAGGGTACGTCGTTTGGTGGGGCGTTGATGACGACCACCGAGGTGGAGAATTATCCGGGTTTTCGGGACGGGATCACCGGCCCGGAGTTGATGGATCAGATGCGGGAGCAGGCGCTGCGGTTTGGTGCTGATCTGCGGATGGACGACGTCGAGTCGGTGTCGTTGGGCGGGCCGGTCAAGTCGGTGGTGACCGCTGAGGGGGCGACGTATCGGGCGCGGGCGGTCATTTTGGCGATGGGGGCCGCGGCGCGGTATTTGCAGGTGCCCGGTGAGCAGGAGTTGCTGGGCCGTGGGGTCAGTGCGTGTGCCACTTGTGACGGGTTTTTCTTCCGGGATCAAGACATCGCGGTGATCGGTGGGGGGGACTCGGCGATGGAGGAGGCCACGTTTTTGACCCGGTTTGCCCGCAGTGTGACCCTAGTGCATCGTCGCGAGGAGTTCCGGGCGTCGAAGATCATGCTGGAGCGGGCCCGCAACAACGACAAGATCACCTTTGTCACCAACCACACCGTGGTCGCGGTGGAGGGGGCCGAGACGGTGACGGGGTTGCGGTTGCATGACACCGTCACCGGGGCGCAGACCACGTTGGGGGTGACCGGGGTGTTCGTGGCGATCGGTCACGAGCCGCGGTCGCAGTTGGTGCGCGACGTGCTCGAGGTCGACCCCGACGGCTATGTCCTGGTCCAGGGACGGACCACGGCCACCTCGCTCGACGGGGTGTTCGCCGCCGGTGACCTGGTGGACCGCACCTACCGCCAGGCCGTCACCGCCGCAGGCAGCGGGTGCGCCGCGGCCATCGACGCCGAACGGTGGCTGGCCGAACACGCAGAGTCGGCCACGGTCGCCGACGGCGCGACAATAGTTGGAAACGCCGACAGTACCGACACATTGATTGGAGTACCACAGTGACCGACGCCGAAAAAGCTGGGACCACAATAGAAGTCTCTGACGCGTCGTTTTCCGCGGACGTATTGTCCAGCAATAAGCCTGTGCTGGTTGACTTTTGGGCGACGTGGTGTGGACCCTGCAAGATGGTCGCGCCGGTTCTCGAGGAGATCGCCACCGAGCGGGCGGACCAGCTCACCATCGCCAAGCTGGACGTTGACGCCAACCCGGCAACAGCGCGCGACTTCCAGGTGGTGTCGATCCCCACAATGATCCTGTTCAAAGATGGTCAACCGGTGAAGCGGATCGTCGGCGCCAAGGGTAAGGCGGCGTTGCTGCGCGAGCTTTCCGACGCGGTTCCCGACCTCGCCTGAGCCTGTCTACTTTGCTGCACACGCCCCGCGCTTAGCCTGGGGGTTTCCCGATTTTCGGAAGCATCTGCGACAATAACGTTAGCTGTTGCGCATATATGAGCTTGTCGCTTTGTCCCGGAGGACCCTTGGTATGTCGAGTCGGCGCCGCGAAGACGGCGACGCGCTGCGCTGTGGTGACCGCAGCGCCGCTGTGACCGAAATCCGGGCGACGCTGGCCGCGCTAGGGCTGCTGGACAACCCCGATGAAGACCTCAGTACCGGCCGGCACGTCGCCCTCGAGTTCTTCGACGCCGAACTCGACCAGGCGGTACGTGCGTTCCAGCAGCATCGCGGACTGCTGGTCGACGGCATTGTCGGCGAGGCCACCTACCGGGCGTTGAAAGAGGCGTCGTACCGGCTCGGCGCGCGCACGCTGTATCACCAATTCGGTGCCCCGTTCTACGGTGACGACGTCGCCACACTGCAGGCCCGGTTGCAGGACCTCGGTTTCTACACCGGCCTGGTTGACGGCCACTTCGGGTTGCAGACCCACAACGCCTTGATGTCGTATCAGCGGGAGTACGGGCTTGCCGCCGATGGTATCTGCGGTCCAGAAACTTTGCGCTCGTTGTACTTTCTCAGTTCACGGGTCACCGGCGGCTCACCCCATGCGATTCGTGAAGAAGAGCTGGTCCGCCGATCGGGCCCCAAACTGTCGGGCAAGCGGATCATCATCGATCCGGGCCGCGGTGGCGCGGACCACGGTCTGATCTCGCAGAGCCCAGCGGGGCCCATCAGCGAAGCAGATGTGTTGTGGGACTTGGCAAGCCGACTTGAGGGTCGAATGACCGCCATCGGTATGGAGACCTTCCTGTCGCGGCCGGGCAACCGCAGCCCGTCGGACGCCGAACGCGCAATTACGGCCAACAACGTGGGCGCAGACCTGATGATCAGCCTGCGCTGCGAAAGTCAGGCCAGCCCTGCGGCTAACGGCGTGGCTTCCTTCTACTTCGGAAACGCGCATGGTTCGGTGTCCACCATCGGCCGTAGTCTCGCCGACTTCATTCAGCGAGAAGTGGTGGCCCGCACCGGTTTACGGGATTGCCGGACGCATGGCCGGACGTGGGATCTGCTGCGGCTGACCCGGATGCCGACCGTCCAGGTCGACGTCGGCTACATCACGAACCCGCGCGATCACGCGATGCTCGTCTCAACGCAGACCCGCGATGCCATTGCCGAAGGTATCCTCGCCGCGGTCAAGCGGCTCTATCTACTGGGCAAGAACGACCGGCCCACGGGCACATTCACCTTCGCCGAACTGCTCGCTCACGAATTGGCGGTGGAACGGACCAGCAGGCTGGGCGGTTCCTAACCGCTCCGGGTGCTCTTGAGCGTGCAGCCTGCCGCTGACCCCGCCCCGACCGGCTGTTGCAGCTGAGCGTTCTCCAGTAGCCGCTCTAGGGCTGCCTCGACCTCGGCTTTCCAGCCAAAGCCCTTGTCCAGCTCGAGCCGCAGCCGCGGAAAGTACGGATGCGGCGCCACCACAACGAAACCTACGTCCTTCAAGAAGTCCGCATCGATGACGCAGTGGCCGACCGAGCAGTCGCCGAGGGCCTCCAGCGCGGGCCGGATATCCGGGTCCACCGCCCGCGGATCCTGCAACTCGGCGGCCGCCGGTGTGCGACCGAAGGCTTCCAGCGCCCGGACCCCGCGCCGGACCAACTCGTCGATCACCCGGGCGATCAGCCCGTGCGGTAGATCGTCGGCGGCTTGCCCGGGCTCGATGCCCATCGAAGTCAGCAGCACCGCGTCGGCCGACACCGGCCCGGTCGGGAACCGCTGCGCTCGCGGCACCGCCCCGGGCGGGGCGTAGAGAACGTATCCCAAGCACGGCGGCTCGGTATCGCTGCGGTCGTCCGGGACCGCGGTCGCGATCTGACCGCAGGAGCCCCACTCCAGCATCACCATCGACAGCCAGGCTTCCTTTTCGAATTCGGGGTCGGCGAGGTGATCCTGGTTGCCGAGGGTCGCCGGGTCAACCTCCCAGAACACGCAGCGGCGCGCGTGCTTGGGGAGCTGCTCGAAAGCCTCGAGCCGCAGCGGCGTGATTCGAGCGGTCACTAGCCTCCTGGCCTCCGTGCGGTATGGCAGCCAACTGCACCGACAACCCCTCCAGGATAGGAGAGTCTGCCGTCATGGGGCCAGCTTTGGCGCCGCCCCTCGAGCTCCCGCGCCGCGACCCATCGGCCGCTGCGGTCACAGCCGACTGATTGCTGAAAAACCTTGAGGCACACCAGATCTCCATCAGGTAGCGGCGTCGGAGCGGGTTGTCTGACAGCCCGGAAACGCGCAAGTGTCACGGTGACGTAATTACACTTTGTGGCTGGTCATGCTTTGGGTGCGGTCATCGCGTCGATGATCCGCTGGAGATCGTCCACAGAGGCGAACTCCACCACGATCTTGCCCTTGCGCTTGCCCAGACTGACTGTCACCCGCGTATCAAAGGCGTTCGACAGTCGCTCGGCGACGTCTTGCAGACCGGGCATCTGGATCGGCTTGCGACGCGGGGGTGTCGGCATGGCCGCGCCGCTGTGGTTGGCCAAGGTGACCGCTTCCTCGGTGGCCCGTACCGACAGTCCCTCCGCAACGATGCGGGTGGCCAGCTCTTCCTGCGCTTCGGGGCCGGCCTCCAGGGACAGCAGCGCCCGAGCGTGGCCCGCAGACAACACACCTGCCGCCACGCGCCGCTGGACCGGGATCGGCAGCTTGAGCAACCGGATCATGTTGGTGATCAGCGGCCGCGAGCGGCCGATGCGGGCCGCCAGTTCGTCGTGGGTGACCCCGAACTCGTCGAGCAGCTGTTGATAAGCAGCGGCCTCTTCCAATGGGTTCAGCTGCACCCGATGGATGTTCTCCAGTAAGGCGTCGCGCAGCAGATTGTCGTCGCCGGTCTCACGCACGATGGCCGGGATGGCCGCCAGGCCCGCCTCCTGGGCCGCCCGCCAGCGCCGCTCCCCCATCACGATCTGGTACCGCGCGCCGACCTGCGATCCGGTCACCGCGCGCACCACGATCGGCTGCAGCAGACCGAATTCGCGAATCGAGTGCACCAGCTCGGACAGCGCTTCCTCGTCGAACACCTGCCGTGGCTGACGGGGATTGGCCTCGATGTCGCCCGGCGCTATCTCCCGGTAGACCGCGCCCATCGCGGCGGCGTCCGGCGCAGCACCCCCGATCAGGACGTCGGCGGCCGCATCCCCCATCCGCGGGCCAAAGGTCGCCGGCCGCGAGTCGCCCTCCGCGGGACCGGTGGGGATGAGCGAAGCCAGGCCCCGGCCGAGGCCGCCCTTCTTACGTAACGGCTGCGTCATGGTCTTCCCTTCACGGATGGTGGTCAGTCGCGCTCGGCGAGTTCACGGCTCGCGTCGAGATAGCTCATCGCCCCGCGCGAACCGGGGTCGTAATCGATGATCGTCATGCTGTAGCCGGGCGCCTCCGAGACCTTCACGCTGCGCGGAATCACCGTCCGCAGCACCTTGGTTCCGAAATATCGGCGCACCTCTTCGGCCACCTGATCGGCGAGCTTGGTTCGCCCGTCGTACATGGTGAGGATCACGGTGGTCACCTCGAGCGCAGGATTGAGGTGGGCCTTCACCATTTCGATATTGCGCATCAGTTGAGACACGCCCTCGAGTGCGTAGTACTCGCACTGGATCGGGATCATCACTTCTGGGGCGGCGACGAGCGCATTGATGGTCAGCAATCCGAGCGAGGGCGGGCAATCGACGAAGACGTAGTCGAAGTCGAGCTCGTCGAGACCGGCCAACGCGGTGCGCAACCGGTTCTCGCGGGCGACCATGCTCACCAACTCGATCTCGGCACCCGCCAGGTCGATGGTCGCCGGGACGCAGAACAGTCGTTCGTTGTGCGGGCTGCGGCGCAATGCGTCCCGCAATGACACGTCGCCGATGAGCACTTCGTACGAAGAGGGCGTGCCCGCATGCCGCTCGGTGATGCCGAGCGCCGTGCTCGCGTTGCCTTGGGGATCGAGGTCGATGACGAGCGTCTTGATCCCCTGGATGGCGAGAGCGGCAGCGATGTTCACCGCGGTGGTGGTTTTGCCCACACCTCCCTTCTGGTTCGCCACCGTGAAGACCCGGCGGTGGGCGGGCCGGCGCAGCGGTTCGTAGCTGGTGTGTAGGACGCGCATGGCGCGTTCTGCGGCAGCGCCGATCGGTGTGTCGTATTCGTTGGATGTTTCACGTGAAACATCCGCGGCCGAGGGCGCGGTGTCGCGTGCAGGCGGCGCGGTGTGCCGCGGAACACCATCCGCGCGAGACGAGCCGGCGGACCAGTCTTGTGGAGAGCTCATTGCGTTTCGGTCTCCCGCATCCGTGCCTGTCGCTGGCGCGGCTGCGCGGCACGCCGCGCCACCACCACGATTGTCGGCGGACGCAGATAGTTCGCGCCACATGTCACCACCCTGACATCAACGGCGCCCAATGTTGCCATCACACGCCGGTGCTGCTGAACTTCGGCGGCACCGCGCTCCCCCTTGATCGCGAGCATCCGCCCGCCCGGCCGTAGCAAGGGCATACTCCACTTCGTCAACTTGTCCAACGCCGAAACCGCTCGCGATACCGCCGCGTCCCGCTCACCAAACCGCTCGCGCACCCATGGTTCCTCCGCCCGCCCGCGCACCACCTCGACGGCCAACCCTAGTTCGCCCACAACCTCGTCGAGAAATTCGCTCCGGCGCAGTAGCGGTTCGAGCAGCACCACGTGGAGATCGGGGCGCGCGATCGCCAGCGGGATACCGGGCAAGCCGGCTCCGCTGCCGATGTCGATGACCCGTTCGCCGGGTTCGAGGAGCTCTCCGACGACGGCGCTGTTGACTATATGGCGGTCCCAGATCCGGTCCACTTCGCGCGGGCCCAGCAGTCCGCGTTCCACCCCGGCGCCGGCCAACAGGTCCGCGTAACGGTGCGCGATATCGAGCCGCCCCCCGAAAAGCGCGGACGCAGCAGGGGGCGCCGCCCCAGGCGCGACGGAACCTGTCGGCGTGGGCGAGTCCACCACCGGCTCGACGGGAACGACATGTTTCACGTGAAACATCCTCTGGGTCTGCTTGGTGCCTCTGGGCTCCCCGACGCTCGGCGAACTACATAGATGTAACTCGCCTGACTAGTCGTGCAGCACAACGACTCGGCGCGACGGCTCAAGACCTTCGCTTTCGCTATGGACCCCAGGGACCGCCGCGACGGCATCGTGGACGATTTTCCGCTCGAACGGTGTCATCGGAGGGAGCTCTTCGCGTTCCCCGCTCTGCAGCACCCGCCGCGCCACCTTGTCGCCCAGTGCCGCCAATTCCTCGCGGCGCCGGCGTCGCCAACCGGCGATGTCGAGCATCAACCGGCTCCGCACTCCGGTCTTCTGGTGCACGGCAAGCCGGGTGAGCTCCTGCAGAGCATCGAGCGCCTCGCCGCCGCGGCCGACCAACTTGTTCAAGTCGTCGCTGCCGTCGATACTCACGACGGCGCGGCTCCCCTCGACATCCAGGTCGATGTCCCCGTCGAAGTCCAACAGATCGAGCAATTCTTCTAGATAGTCGCCGGCGATCTCCCCCTCGGCGACCAATCTGTCCTCCAGGTCGTCGGGTTCTTCGGCGCCGGCACCCGATGTCGCGGCGTCTTCGGGGGCATCCTCGTCGGACGGTTCCGTATCGAGTTCTGCGTCGAAGTCACGCTCGGTGGTCTCGGCCTCTGTCATGTCTTTCTTTCTCCCTCATCCACGGGTCCTTGCCCTGTTGGGGTCACCCTGCCTAGGCGGCCCCGTAAGCTGTGCCGCCCTTGTCAGCGCTTGCGTCTCTTCGGTCGCGCCCCGGGCCGTGGGGTGCGGTTGCCCGGGCCGTTGTTCCGTCCATCCGGGCTCGGTTTGTCGGCCTGGGCCTCCGCGGTTTCCGGTTGAGCCACCTCGCCATCGGGGGCATCCGAATCCGCCTCGGGCGGGCCGGACTCGATGTCTTTCCCGGTTCCCGCCGATGAACCGTTCCCGTCCGGCGGTGCCGTCTTGGGGTTGCGCTTGGGCTTCGCCCCCGGGGCCGGCGCGTTGGCCGCCCGACGCTGGATGGCTTCCTGCTTCTTGGCTTCTTCCTCTTTTTCGATCATGCCGAACACGTAGTGCTGCTGACCGAAGGTCCAGATGTTGTTCGAGAACCAGTACAGGATGATCGCGAGCGGAAGGAACGGACCGCCGACGACCACACCGAGCGGAAACACATACAGCGCAAGCTTGTTCATCATCGCGGTCTGCGGGTTGGCTGCCGCCTCTGCGCTCTGCCGTGCCACCGATGCGCGACTGTTGAAGTACGTTGCAACACCGGCCAGGATCATCACCGGCAGACCGACCGCGATCACCGCCGGGCGCGAGAACGCACCGGAATCGGTGAATGCGTCGATGCCGGTTCGCTGCGTCATGGTCGCACCGATCGGTGCACCGAAAAGGTTCGCGTCGAGAAAATGTCCGACGTCGGCCGGGGTGAAGACGTAGTTCCCCGTTGCACGATTCTGTGCCACCGACAGGTGTGGCTGGCCGAATCCGCCCTGGGTTCGGTTGAACGATCGCAACACATGGTAGAGGCCCAGGAAAACCGGGATCTGCGCAAGCATCGGCAAGCAGCCGAGGATGGGATTGAAGCCGTGCTCGCGCTGCAGCTTCTGCATCTCGAGCGCCATACGCTGGCGGTCCTTACCGTACTTCTTTTGCAGCGCCTTGATTTGCGGTTGCAGTTCCTGCATCTGGCGCGTGGTCCGGATCTGCCGCACGAACGGCTTGTAGAGCAACGCGCGCAAGCTGAACACCAGGAACATCACCGACAGGGCCCAGGCGAAGAAGTTCGACGGCCCCAGGAAGTAGGCGAACAGCTTGTACCAGACCCACATGATCCACGACACCGGGTAGTAGACGATGTCGAGGCTGAAGAAATCAAACAAAAGATTCACTCTCCCCTCGCGTCGCCGGGCGGTCCCAGGCGTCGCTGGCGTCTTGGAAGTTCACCCGACATCCAGGGTGCTCCGGTATCGGATCCCATCCCCCCGGATGCCATGGTCCACACTTGGCGAGTCTGGCCGCAGCCAACCAGCTCCCCCGAATCAAGCCGTACTCGGTAAGAGCGTCGACGGCGTACTGGCTGCACGTCGGAACGAACCGACACGTCGGCGGTCGCAATGGCGACACCATATGCCGGTACAGCTCGATCAGGAAGACCAGGCCCTGCACCGTGGTCTGGGCCCCGCTGCGAATCACCGCGCGCACCCGCGTCGGCCCGCTCACGGCTTTTTTCCCGCCGACTCGACAGCGCGTCGCAAGCCGCGTCGCAGCTGCTGCTCCAACCGCGCCGACGACGCCGTCCGACTATTCGGCAATGCCCGGATTACCACTCGATCGGATTGCTCAAGCTCGCCCAATACACTTCGCGCCACATGCCGAAGCCGACGGGCCACTCGATGCCGTTCCACGGCCGAGCCCACCGACTTGGCGATGATCAACCCGACGCGCGGACCACCACCCTCGTCGTGATCGCTGCCGCGCCGAAGGTGCACGATGACATCGGGCTGTGCCGCGCGCTTCCCGCGCTTCACTGTCGCGTCAAACTCCGTTGACCGCCTCATGCGGTTCCGTGCGGAAAGCACCGCCGAAAGACCTGGCGTTGCGATCAGGCAGATAGAACGCGGCGCCCCTTACGGCGCCGATTGCCCACCACGGCACGCCCGGCACGGGTACGCATCCGCAAGCGGAAGCCATGCACGCGGGCTCGGCGCCGGTTATTCGGCTGGAAGGTCCGCTTGCCCTTGGCCACGACGTTCTCCTCGTTCTGTCTCGCATTGCCATCCGGCCGCTTACGCGTCTTGATCGGTCTCGTCTTGCGAGTCGGTCGGAGGTGGTCGTGCTGCTGTTGGCCGGCGCGGTCCCCAGGAACATCACCCTGGGTCGCAGCCGTATCGCCGACTTTCGGGCGACTGTATGAGGGTACTGACGAGCCTTCGCCTGGTCAAACCTGGCCTGCCCCAACGTGCCGGCGCAGCCCTTGGTGGCAACGTTCGCCCTTCGGCAAAACTTGGAAACCGCCCGACGACGGCAGCAAGCCGAACCGGGCCCGTTGAACCTTAACCAACCCGATTGGAATGCAGCAGAACTGTTGGCAGCCGCACGGAAAACTGTTAGCTTCTGCGAATGTCGTTTTAGACTGGAACGACGCTCGACAACGAAGCGAGGATCGCCGATCGACTAGCTGACCAGACGACCTCCTGGGTTTTCTTCAGCATGGAGATCACGAGCTGTCACCGGCAGGTTGCGGCTCGCCTATGATCATCCTGTCCACATCTGTGCATAACTATGTGGACAGCTACTTTGTCGACCAGCGTGGCTGTCCTACCTCGACCCGGGATGTGTGAGAACCAGGGAGATGCGTCGTTGACCGATGATCCCGGTTCAGGATTCACGACAGCGTGGAACGCGGTCGTTTCTGAACTTAACGGCGAGTCGCCCACCGACGGCGCCGCTGTCGACCACACCACTCTCGTCAGTCCCCTGACTCCCCAGCAAAGAGCGTGGCTGAATCTGGTCCAGCCGCTCACGATTGTCGAGGGATTCGCGCTGCTGTCCGTGCCGAGCAGCTTCGTTCAAAACGAAATCGAACGTCATCTGCGCGCTCCCATCACCGATGCGCTGAGCCGCCGGCTCGGGCAGCAGATCCAACTCGGGGTGCGCATCGCTCCCCCATCCGACGACTCGGATCATGGTGCCTACTCACCAACGGAAGCCTTCCCGCAAGCCGAAGCTCCCACCGACGGCGACGACTCCGACATCGACGAGGCGGACGAAACCGGTGAAGGCGGCAACGCTGCCGAACAGTGGCCCAACTACTTCACCGAACGCCCCCACATCGCCGATCCAGCCGTCGCAAGCGTCACCAGCCTCAACCGCCGCTACACGTTCGATACGTTCGTCATCGGTGCGTCCAATCGATTTGCGCATGCCGCCGCACTCGCAATCGCCGAAGCACCGGCCCGCGCCTACAACCCCCTGTTCATCTGGGGCGAGTCCGGGCTGGGCAAGACGCACCTGTTGCATGCCGCCGGCAATTACGCACAGCGACTCTTCCCGGGTATGCGGGTCAAATACGTCTCCACCGAGGAATTCACCAACGACTTCATCAACTCACTCCGCGACGACCGCAAAGTCGCCTTCAAGCGCAGCTATCGCGACGTCGACGTGCTGCTGGTCGATGACATCCAGTTCATCGAGGGCAAAGAAGGTATCCAAGAAGAGTTCTTCCACACCTTCAACACGTTGCATAACGCGAACAAGCAGATCGTCATCTCGTCTGACCGGCCGCCGAAACAACTCGCCACCCTCGAAGACCGGCTACGGACTCGGTTCGAGTGGGGACTGATCACCGACGTGCAGCCCCCTGAACTGGAGACGCGCATCGCCATCCTGCGCAAGAAAGCACAAATGGAACGGCTTGCGGTCCCCGATGATGTCCTCGAGCTGATCGCGAGCAGCATCGAACGCAACATTCGCGAGCTCGAAGGGGCTCTCATCCGGGTCACCGCGTTCGCCTCGTTGAACAAAACTCCGATCGACAAGGCACTGGCGGAGATCGTGCTTCGCGACCTGATCGCCGACGCCAGCACTATGCAGATCAGTTCGGCGACCATCATGGCCGCCACTGCCGAATACTTCGACACGACGATGGAAGAACTGCGCGGACCCGGCAAGACTCGAGCGCTGGCGCAGTCCCGGCAAATCGCGATGTACCTGTGCCGCGAGCTCACCGACCTGTCATTGCCGAAGATCGGCCAGGCGTTCGGCCGAGACCACACCACGGTCATGTACGCCCAGCGAAAGATTTTGTCCGAGATGGCCGAGCGACGTGAGGTGTTTGATCACGTCAAGGAACTCACCACTCGTATCCGCCAGCGCTCCAAGCGCTGACTCCGGCCGTCCGCAGACGACTACGGGCAATTTTTTTCAAAAAACTTCCGACACACCAGCCACACCAGCCACACCCGGGCGCTGTGCGCAGCCTGTGCACAAACCGATCAAACAGCCGTGGAGCAGTCGACTTTCAATGCACATGCCGCTTTCGTCCCCAGCGCCTCAACATAGGACACACAGACATCAGCACCGTCATCCACAAGCCGAACACCGCCCCTAGCTGCGCCAAAGTGCGGCTATCCCCAGAATGCACAGGCCTTAATACTGTTACCGAAATATCTTTATAGGTTCTTCTTTGCAATACAGCGCTGGGGAACACTCGTCGCGACACGTATCGCGTACTCCGCGTTGACCCGCTTGTCGGGGTTCATGAGTAGCTTTCAAGATGGCCTCAGAAGATCTACGGTTGTTCTTCTACTGCCGTTACGGTCGTCGTGGCGTATGACGTGTCACCGGCGTTCGTGGCGGGGAGACTAGCCACTGGATTGTCCAAACGCTTGTTAGGTGAAGGGACGCTATGGACGCGGCGACGACACGAGCTAGCCTCACCGATTTGAAGTTTCGTTTGCTGCGAGAGTCCTTCGCCGACGCGGTGTCGTGGGTAGCGAAAAATCTGCCGACCAGGCCCGCAGTGCCGGTGCTTTCCGGAATTCTACTGGCCGGCTCGGATGACGGCCTGACGATCTCCGGATTCGATTACGAGGTTTCCGCCGAGGCGCAAGTTGCAGCTGAAATAGCTTCTCCTGGAAGCGTTTTGGTATCCGGACGGCTGTTGTCGGACATCACCCGGGCGTTGCCGAACAAGCCCGTCGACTTTTATGTGGACGGTAACAGGGTCGCGCTGAACTGCGGAAATGCCAGATTCTCGTTGCCGACGATGGCGGTCGAGGATTACCCGACGTTGCCGACCTTGCCGGACGAGACCGGGACGTTGTCGGCGGATCTCTTCGCCGAGGCGATTAGTCAGGTTGCCATTGCGGCGGGCCGGGACGACACGTTGCCCATGTTGACCGGAATCAGGGTCGAGATCTCCGGTGACAAGGTGGTTTTGGCGGCCACGGACCGGTTCCGTCTGGCAGTCCGTGAGCTGACATGGTCGGCGTCGTCGCCCGGTGTCGAAGCCGCAGTGTTGGTGCCGGCGAAGACCTTGGCCGAGGCGGCTAAAGCCGGCATCGACGGATCTGATGTGTGTTTGTCGCTGGGTGCCGGCGCGGGTGTCGGAAAAGACGGGTTGCTCGGCATCAGCGGCAACGGCAAACGGAGCACCACCCGGCTACTGGACGCGGAATTCCCGAAGTTTCGCCAATTGCTGCCGGCCGAGCACACGGCAGTCGCCACCATCAACGTGGCCGTGCTGATCGAGGCCATCAAGCTGGTTGCGCTGGTGGCCGACCGGGGCGCCCAGGTGCGGATGGAATTTGGCGATGGCATGCTGCGGCTGTCCGCAGGCGCCGACGATGTCGGCCGGGCCGAAGAGGACCTGCCCGTCGATTTCGTCGGCGAACCATTGACGATCGCGTTCAACCCGACGTATCTGACCGACGGACTTGGGTCGGTCCATTCCGAACGGGTGTCGTTTGGCTTCACCACCCCGGGTAAGCCGGCGTTGCTGCGTCCGGCGTCCGATGATGATAGCCAACCGACCGGTAACGGCCCCTTTTCCGCCATATCGACGGACTACGTCTATCTGTTGATGCCAGTTCGGTTGCCCGGGTAGGTGTACGTCCGGCATTTAGGACTGTGCGACTTCCGGTCTTGGGCGCACGCCGACCTCGAACTGCAGCCAGGCCGGACGGTTTTCGTCGGTCCCAACGGCTATGGGAAGACGAATTTGATTGAGGCGCTCTGGTATTCGACCACCTTGGGGTCGCATCGGGTAGGAACCGACCTGCCGCTGATCCGAGTAGGCGCCACTCGTGCGGTGATATCGACGATTGTCGTCAACGAAGGCAGGGAATGTGCGATCGACTTGGAGATCGCAGCGGGACGGGCCAACAAGGCGCGGTTGAATCGGTCACCGGTGCGCAGCACGCGCGACGTGGTCGGGGTATTGCGCGCGGTGCTGTTCGCTCCCGAGGACCTGGCTTTGGTGCGCGGGGATCCTGCGGACCGGCGTCGCTACCTTGATGATTTGGCAACGGTGCGCCGGCCGGCTATCGCGGCGGTACGTGCCGATTACGATCGGGTTTTGCGGCAGCGTACGGCGCTGTTGAAGTCTGTTTCCGCAGGACGGCACCGAGGCGACCAGGGTGCCCTGGACACTCTGGACGTGTGGGACGGTCGGTTGGCTCAGCACGGCGCGGAGTTGATGGCCGCGCGCATCGATCTGGTGAACCAGTTGGCGCCAGAGGTGGAGAAGGCCTATCAGTTGCTGGCACCGGGATCGCGGTCGGCGTCGGTCGCCTACCGAGCCAGCCTCGGTACCGAGACCGCGGGAGACATCGGAGGCAACGACCGCGAATTTCTGGAAGCCGCCTTGCTGGCCGCGCTATCGGCACGGCGTGACGCCGAAGTGGAACGCGGGATGTGTCTGGTTGGCCCGCATCGCGACGACCTGGAGTTGCGACTTGGCGATCAACTCGCCAAAGGTTTTGCCAGCCATGGGGAATCGTGGTCGTTCGCGGTGGCGCTGCGGTTGGCCGCGTATGAGTTGTTGCGCTCTGACGGCACCGAGCCAGTGTTGTTGCTCGACGACGTGTTCGCCGAACTCGACGCCGCCCGGCGCCGCGCCTTGGCCACGGTGGCCGAATCAGCCGAGCAGGTACTGGTAACTGCGGCGGTGCCGGAAGACATCCCGGCCGGCTGGGTTGCCAGGCAGGTGCAGATCGAGTTGCGTGACGATGACATGGGCCGCGTATCGGCGGTGCAATCATGAGCGACACGGGCGGCGCTGAGGTCCCCGAGCCCACCCGGAAGCCAAGCGAGTTGACGGGTATCGACTTGGTGCGCCGCACGCTGGAGGAGGCTCGCGCTGCTGCCCGCGCGCGGGGGAAGGACGCCGGTCGCGGCCGGGCATCGCCGCCTGTTCCGCGGCGGGTCGCAGGTCAGCGGCGAAGCTGGTCGGGACCGGGACCCGACGTTCGTGATCCGCAACCGCTGGGCAGGTTGGCTCGCGACCTGGCGAAGAAACGGGGCTGGTCGGTGCAGGTCGCCGAAGGTACGGTGCTCGGTAACTGGTCGGTGGTGGTCGGCCAGCAGATCGCCGACCATGCGACCCCGACCGCGCTCAATGACGGGGTGCTCAGCGTGTCCGCCGAATCGACGGCCTGGGCCACGCAGTTGCGGATGATTCAGTCGCAGCTGTTGGCGAAGATCGCCGCCGCGGTCGGCAACGGCGTGGTGAAGTCACTGAAAATCACCGGCCCCGCCGCACCATCCTGGCGGAAGGGACCGCGCCACATCTCCGGCAAGGGGCCGCGTGACACCTACGGGTAGGGTCCGGGCGGCGCATTTCGGCCGGAAAACGCACCGCCGGGAACCCTGCGGTGATCACCCCCTCAGATCCGCCAGGACGAAACAGACCCCCGCGACGAACGTCCGGACGCACCGGGAATAAAGAAATCCAGCACACGGCGCGATCAGATAGGTAGAAACACACCCAGAAAATCGGTGCCGGGCGCTGACCACGGTAGAGTGGTCAGATGCGACTGCTGCGGTGACCGGACCGCCCGCATGAAACCCCGAGGAGAGCATTCCAACCGTGGCTGCCCAGAAGAAGAAAGCCCAAGACGAATACGGTGCTGCATCGATCACGATTTTGGAAGGGCTGGAGGCCGTCCGCAAACGCCCCGGCATGTACATCGGCTCCACCGGTGAACGAGGTCTGCACCACCTCGTCTGGGAGGTGGTGGACAACGCGGTGGACGAGGCAATGGCTGGCTACGCCACCACCGTCGACGTGGTGCTGCTCGAGGACGCCAGCGTGGAAGTCGCCGACGACGGACGTGGCATCCCGGTTGCCATGCACGCGTCGGGGATACCCACCGTCGACGTCGTGATGACCCAGCTGCACGCCGGCGGAAAATTTGACTCCGACTCTTACGCGATCTCGGGTGGTCTGCACGGTGTCGGCGTGTCGGTGGTCAACGCGCTGTCCAGCCGGCTCGAGGTTGAAATCTCCCGCGACGGTCACGAGTGGTCGCAGGTCTACGAGAAGTCGGTGCCCCTGGGCCTCAAACAAGGTGGGGCGACCAAGAAAACCGGAACGACGGTGCGGTTCTGGGCCGACCCCAACATCTTCGAAACCACCGAGTACGACTTCGAAACCGTCGCTCGTCGGCTGCAGGAGATGGCCTTCCTGAACAAAGGACTGACCATCAACCTGACCGACCGGCGGGTGACCAAGGACGAGGTCGTCGACGAAGTGGTCAGCGACGTCGCCGACGCACCCAAATCGGCCAGCGAGAAAGCCGCCGAATCTGCTGCGCCACACAAGGTTAAGCGCCGTACCTTCCATTACCCGGGCGGTCTGGTCGACTTCGTCAAACACATCAACCGCACCAAAAATCCGATCCACAGCAGCATCGTGGACTTCTCCGGCAAGGGACCGGGTCACGAAGTCGAGATCGCGATGCAGTGGAATGCCGGCTATTCAGAGTCGGTGCACACCTTCGCCAACACCATCAACACCCATGAAGGCGGTACCCACGAAGAGGGTTTCCGCAGCGCGTTGACGTCGGTGGTGAACAAGTACGCCAAAGACAAGAAGCTACTCAAGGACAAAGATGCCAACCTCACTGGCGACGACATCCGGGAAGGCCTGGCGGCGGTCATCTCCGTCAAGGTCAGCGAACCGCAATTCGAGGGTCAGACGAAAACCAAGCTAGGCAACACCGAGGTGAAGTCGTTCGTCCAGAAGGTGTGCAACGAGCAGCTCACCCACTGGTTCGAAGCCAACCCGTCGGACGCGAAAGTCGTCGTCAACAAGGCAGTCTCTTCGGCCCAAGCCCGAATCGCGGCACGCAGGGCCCGAGAGCTGGTGCGCCGCAAGAGTGCCACCGACCTCGGTGGCCTGCCGGGCAAGCTTGCCGACTGTCGCTCCACCGACCCGCGGAAGTCCGAACTGTATGTCGTGGAAGGTGATTCCGCCGGCGGCTCGGCCAAGAGTGGCCGCGATTCGATGTTCCAGGCGATCCTTCCGTTGCGCGGCAAGATCATCAACGTCGAAAAGGCGAGAATCGACCGGGTGCTGAAGAACACCGAAGTCCAGGCGATCATCACCGCACTGGGCACCGGGATCCACGACGAGTTCGACATCACCAGGCTGCGCTATCACAAGATTGTGCTGATGGCCGACGCCGACGTCGACGGCCAGCACATCTCCACACTGTTGTTGACGCTGTTGTTCCGGTTCATGCGGCCACTGATCGAAAACGGGCACGTGTTCTTGGCGCAGCCGCCGCTGTACAAGCTCAAGTGGCAGCGCAGCGACCCGGAGTTCGCCTACTCCGATCGCGAACGCGACGGTCTGCTGGAGGCGGGCATGAAAGCCGGCAAGAAGATCAACAAAGAAGACGGCATCCAGCGCTACAAAGGTCTGGGTGAGATGGACGCCAAGGAGTTGTGGGAAACCACGATGGACCCGTCGGTGCGGGTGCTGCGTCAAGTCACCCTGGACGACGCGGCGGCCGCCGACGAGTTGTTCTCCATCCTGATGGGCGAAGACGTCGAGGCGCGCCGCAGCTTTATCACCCGCAACGCCAAAGATGTTCGCTTCCTGGATGTCTGACGCGTCAGACACGCCAACCCCAAACGAGGACTAGATGACTGACACGACGCTGCCACCGGGTGACGAGCCCGTCGACCGGATCGAACCGGTTGACATCCAACAGGAGATGCAGCGCAGCTACATCGATTATGCGATGAGCGTGATCGTGGGCCGTGCGCTGCCGGAAGTGCGCGACGGCCTCAAACCCGTGCACCGCCGCGTGCTCTACGCGATGTACGACTCGGGGTTCCGCCCGGACCGCAGCCACGCCAAGTCGGCCCGGTCGGTGGCCGAGACGATGGGCAACTACCACCCGCACGGCGACGCATCGATCTACGACACGTTGGTGCGCATGGCGCAGCCCTGGTCGTTGCGGTATCCGCTGGTCGACGGTCAAGGGAACTTCGGCTCGCCGGGCAACGATCCGCCAGCCGCGATGAGGTACACCGAGGCGCGGCTGACTCCGCTGGCAATGGAAATGCTGCGTGAAATCGACGAGGAAACAGTCGATTTCATACCGAACTACGACGGCCGGGTGCAGGAGCCGACGGTATTGCCCAGCCGGTTCCCCAACCTGCTGGCCAACGGTTCCGGTGGCATCGCGGTCGGCATGGCGACCAACATGCCCCCGCACAACTTGCGTGAGCTCGCCGAAGCGGTGTTCTGGGCGCTGGACAACTACGACGCCGACGAAGAGGCGACGCTGGCCGCGGTCACCGAGCGGATCAAAGGCCCCGACTTCCCCACCGCCGGACTGATTGTCGGCACGCAAGGCATCGCCGACGCCTACAAAACCGGCCGTGGCTCCATCAGGATGCGCGGTGTCGTTGAGGTTGAAGAAGATTCGCGCGGTCGCACGTCGCTGGTCATTACCGAGTTGCCGTATCAGGTTAACCACGACAACTTCATCACCTCGATCGCCGAGCAGGTCCGCGACGGCAGGCTCACCGGCATCGCCAACGTCGAAGACCAGGGCAGCGACCGGGTCGGTGTGCGCATCGTCGTCGAGATCAAGCGCGACGCGGTGGCGAAGGTGGTGCTGAACAATCTCTACAAGCACACCCAGTTGCAGACCAGCTTCGGCGCCAACATGTTGGCCATCGTCGACGGGGTGCCGCGCACGCTGCGGCTGGACCAGCTGATCCGCCACTACGTCGAGCATCAACTCGACGTCATCGTCCGGCGCACTACCTATCGGCTGCGCAAGGCCAATGAACGCGCCCACATTCTGCGCGGTCTGGTCAAAGCGCTCGATGCGCTGGACGAAGTCATCGCGTTGATCCGGGCGTCGGAGACCGTGGATATCGCCCGGGCCGGGCTGATCGAGCTGCTCGACATCGACGAGATCCAGTCCCAGGCCATCCTGGACATGCAGTTGCGGCGTCTGGCCGCCCTGGAGCGCCAGCGCATCATCGACGACTTGGCCAAGATCGAAGCCGAGATCGCCGACCTGGAAGACATCCTGGCCAAACCCGAGCGGCAGCGCAGGATCGTGCACGACGAACTCGCCGAGATCATCGACAAGCACGGCGACGACCGCCGCACCCGGATCGTCGCGGCCGACGGCGACGTCAGCGATGAAGACCTGATCACCCGCGAAGACGTCGTCGTCACGATCACCGAGACCGGATACGCCAAACGCACCAAGACCGACTTGTACCGCAGCCAGAAACGCGGCGGCAAGGGTGTGCAGGGCGCCGGCCTGAAGCAAGACGACATCGTGCGGCACTTCTTTGTGTGCTCGACGCACGACTGGATCCTGTTCTTCACCACGCAGGGCCGGGTCTACCGCGCCAAGGCATACGAACTGCCAGAAGCCTCACGAACCGCGCGCGGTCAGCACGTCGCCAACCTGCTCGCGTTCCAGCCCGAGGAGCGCATCGCCCAAGTCATCCAGATCCGCGGCTACGAAGATGCGCCGTATCTGGTGCTGGCCACCCACAACGGTCTGGTCAAGAAGACGAAGCTGACCGACTTCGACTCCAACCGGTCGGGTGGCATCGTCGCGATCAACCTGCGCGATGGCGATGAGCTGGTCGGCGCAGTGCTGTGCTCGGCTGACGACGACCTGTTATTGGTCTCGGCCAACGGCCAGTCCATCAGGTTCTCGGCGACCGACGAGGCGCTGCGACCGATGGGACGCGCCACCTCCGGCGTACAGGGGATGCGGTTCAACGCCGACGATTACCTGTTGTCACTGAACATGGTCCGCGAAGGCACCTTCCTGCTGGTCGCGACATCCGGTGGCTACGCCAAACGCACCGCGATCGAGGAGTATCCGGTTCAGGGCCGCGGCGGCAAGGGGGTCCTGACCGTTATGTACGACCGCCGGCGCGGCAGGCTGGTGGGCGCATTGATCGTCGACGACGACAGCGAGCTGTACGCGATCACCTCCGGAGGCGGCGTAATACGCACCACGGCGCGCCAGGTCCGCAAGGCCGGACGGCAGACCAAGGGCGTTCGCTTGATGAACCTGGGTGAAGGCGACACACTGTTAGCCATTGCGCGCAACGCCGAAGAAACCGCGGACGAAGCCGCCGGGGAAGAGGATGGTGCCGTGGAGTCGGACAGCTGACCGGGCAACCATGCGGGCAAGCAGTGGCCCGCAAAGCCCGGACACTAGACTCGGCCAGACATAATGCGACTGCCACCGCCGGTGCGGCCACGGCAGAAGATGTAAGGAGTCGGGGTGACCTCACCGAACGAGCCGGGCGCCCCCAACGCGGGCGACAGCCTTAATGGGGATGGTTCGGGTGAGCGTGCCGGTGTGCACCGCGCGACGCCCGCACAGGCCGGCCGGATCCCGGATGCCGGGGATACCCCACTGCGGCAGCGGGGCCCCGCCCGGGCCGCCCAGTCCCCGCCTCGCCAGACCGATCCACCCACCGAGATTCGACCGCCGGTCGCGCCCGGCGGTGTTGAGGCCCGGCTGAACCGTTTCATTTCCGGCAGCGCCGCGCCGGGGGCTGGGGCGCCGGCACATCCGAAGAACCCGCCGCACGATTTCGATGCTGCACTCCCGCGCGGCGACGGCTCGCCTGCTGAGGCCTACGCCAGCGAGTTGCCCGACCTTTCCGGCCCGATTCCGCGGCCCCCGCACCGCAAGAGCGCGCCCGACAGCAGTTCGGAGACGCCGAACTTGTCAGGAGCGGGGCGTCCGGCGACCCCCGAAAACCAAGAAAGCCGAGAAAACCGCGTTCAAGTGTCGCGCCGAACCCGCGGACCGGTTCGGGCCAGCATGCAGATCCGCTGGATCGATCCGTGGAGCGCGTTGAAGGTGTCCCTGCTGCTCTCGGTGGCGTTGTTCTTCGCCTGGATGATCGCAGTGGCGTTCCTCTACCTGGTGCTCGGTGGCATGGGTGTGTGGGCCAAGCTGAACAGCAACGTCGGCGACCTACTGAACAACACCAGCGGCAGCACCAGCGAACTGGTCTCCACCGGCACTATTTTCGGCGGTGCGGTTCTGATTGGCCTGGTGAATATCGTGTTGCTGACGGCCACGGCAACCATCGGCGCGTTCGTCTACAACCTGACCACCGATCTGATCGGCGGCATCGAAGTGACCCTCGCGGACCGCGACTAACGTGGATTCACGCGTTTTGGGGGTGGGGCGGCGATTGCGGTAATCTCGTCGCTCGGCCGTACGCGAGTACGGGCCTATAGCTCAGGCGGTTAGAGCGCTTCGCTGATAACGAAGAGGTCGGAGGTTCGAGTCCTCCTAGGCCCACAACCATGTGCCCGTCAAGACGCTGCATGAGACTTGCATTGCCACTGGCAGTGATCGCTGCAGTGGCAGCGGTGGTGAGGTCACGGCGTGGAGTTGAGGTCTGGCACGTGGCGGTAGCTGATCCACCGGATCAATTACCCCGTCCCGAAGAGGGGCCTTAGCTCAGTTGGTAGAGCACTGCCTTTGCAAGGCAGGTGTCAGGGGTTCGATTCCCCTAGGCTCCACAAGTCAAAAGCGCTGCTCAGGCGCTATCTAGTGCCCGCAGCATAGGACCCGAATCGGCGCCCGTGCCCACATTTTGCCCACAATTTCGAGTTAACAAGTCGTTGATGGCGACCCCCACTGCCTCCACATCCGACCCGTACAGGTGGCCGTAGCGGTCCAAAGTCAGCCCCGCCGACTCGTGGCCCAGCATGTTCTGCAGGGCCTTGATATTCGCGCCGGCCTGGATCGCCAGGGAGGCCGCAGTGTGGCGCAACTCGTGCAGTTTGAAGTCGTACACCACGGTCTGCTCACTGGTGGTGTTGGTCACTTTCTGGGGGAACAACTGCGCGGTGGCGACAGCCCGCGACCACCACCGCCGCCGCACATTGCTGCCCCGCATGTAGCTACCCGCTGAGTCCGGGAATACCAGCGCATCCAGATCCCCCGGGGCCAGCAGCTCGGCGACGAACGCCGGTAGGGACACTGTGCGAGGCTTGCCGTTCTTCGGCGACCCCACCTCAAACACCCCATGAACCAACGTGACCGAGCGCGAGATCCGCACCCGTAGGTTCGGCAGATCGAGATCTCGCCAGCGCAGCTCGGCGACTTCCCCGAACCGCAGCCCACACGTCCCTAGCACATAGACCAGTGGCCGATACGCGGCCGCGGCCGTAGCGAGCCCGTGCAGCTGATCCAGCGTCAGGAAACGCTGCTCCACTGCCATCACCGGGGGCAGCTCCACCCCGTCGACCGGATTCACGGCAAGCCGGTTGTCACTGACCGCCATCGCGAGCACCTGACGAAGCACACCAACCGTCTTATGCACTGACGCTGGCGCCAGATCCACGCTCAGATCAGCGACCCACTCACGGACGAACTGACACTGATATCCCCCAGCGCCATGTCTGAATACCGGGCCAGCGCGGTGTCCAGCACTACCTTGTAGCGGGCCCGCGTAGACGGCTTCAACTTGGCCTTCGAGTCCAGCCACTCCTGCGCGTAGCCTCCCAGCTTTACCCGACCGGCCGCTGGCGCGACGTACGCGCCCATTCGCTTGTCGACCTCGAGCTGGTTCGCCCACGCCTCGGCGTCCCGCTTGGTCCGGAAGCCACGCTTATCCGTCTGTCTGTGGTCAGGGGTGCGGTAACGGACGCGATAACGCTTCCCCTGCGCGGTGTTGTAGCTACTTATCGTTGCCATGGGTTGCTGCCTTTATCGCTGCCTGTAGTTCGGTCCGCATCTGGCGAGTGACCTGCCCACGTTTCTGGGCGTTAGCCCCTTCGCCCGCTCGCCGGTCGCGTTCTTGAGAGAAGGTGCGCCCCCAGAGCGACGCGGATATGTTCGCCAAGAGCATTGAAGACACGCCAAGAGACTTCCGCATCCGCTCCTCAGTCGAGACAAGGGCAGGCGGATTTCGACATCGTGCCGGGGTCGCTGTGATGGCCACGCACGTTGAGCTCTGCATCGTTGACGGTAAGCGGGTCATCCCGCAACCCAGCGGCTTCTATGGCGACTGAGTAAGCAGGTGGGTCGTCGGCTCGTGCAAAGCAATCCCAGAGTGACGATCTGGTAGCGGCATCCGGAAAAGTCGCGGCGACCATCGGTGCCGCTAACCAGATACCAACAGCCGTTCGGATTGTGCAGTCTGCTGGGTCTTTTCGTGCAGCCACAAATAGTCGCGGACTCCATGCAGTAGCATCCGCTCCCAGGCCGGCCATGCCCGCGCCACGTCGGGTGCGGCGGAAATGATCTCGGGCCGTTCCAGCTCGTATGTCTGGCCGTGCCATGCCAGCGTGGCCTTCCCGACAGCTAGCGCATTCTGGCACCAGTCGCACTGGCGGCCGTATACCAGCGGCAGGATGAAACCGTCACCGTAAGCGGTCGCACCCAGGGTCGTCTGATACGGCTGGCCACTGCGACGCCCCACATGAGACAGCAGCGCATACGGAGAGTGCCTCTTTCCCGCGCTGTTGCGGGTGGCGTCGGCATACCACTTGGTAGCGCGAACCCGCATGAAGGCTCGCATTAGCTGTCTGACGCGATCTTGGTTCCCTCTGATCCTCCTTGCGATCCAGACGTCAACTGCCAGCAGCGCGCCGACGATGCCTCCGAGCACCAGCAGCGCGACAACAAAGACACGGAACATCGCTTTGGGAATTCGATTCTCAGCTTGCATCATTATCTCCTTGGCATCGAGCCCTCAGCGCCCAGCTCACACCCGCGACGGTCGGCTGCATCAGGGCCAAACGTTCGATCTACCCGAGGGCCAAAGTCACCTAATTACAGCCACCCAGTCGCGCATGGACGCTGATGTGATCCTGGCAGCGACTACCACCAAGCTCGTGTTGCCTGAACGTGCGCAGGTCGGCGCTGGGTCACGGCGGGTACTGGGCTTGGCGGTGATTTTGACACAGAGTTTTGAGAGCCTCGTATCTCGTCTATTTCGAGACCGCTTCCAGTTCTGTTCGGGCCTGATCGATTTGGTCGTATGCGTAGTTGACCATGGCAGCGGTGGTCATGGTGTCGCATCCAGCACTGGGAAGCCATCACCAGCAGGGCGGCTCGCAAGTCGGGTCTGCACGTGACGGCAACAACGTCGTTCTCAACGACGGGCGCGCCGCATTTCAATCGGTGTTCCACATCCACCTGCATGTGGTGCCGCGGCAAAACGGCGACAAGCTGTCGTTCGCGAAGGGCATGCTGCTGCAGCGTGACCCAGACCTGAGAAAACCGGACGCACTTTGCGGGAGGCACTAGAGAAGATCGACGCTACTGAGTGAGACTGGCAGCTATGAGTTTCGTGGAGGAAAAGGTGCTCCCGCAGGTGCTGCGGGTGCACGACGCGGTGTATCGGAAGACGAACGGCTGGATCGGTCACCGCACGCTGTGGATACCGAGCCTGCTATTGCATACCGTCGGCGCGAAGACCGGTAAACAACGCACGACGTCGCTGACCTACGCCCGCGACGGTGACAACTATCTGGTCGTCGCCTCCAAGGGCGGCGCGCCCGAGGCCCCTGGCTGGTACCACAACCTGAAGGCCAAGCCCGACGTCGAGATCAACGTCGGCCCAAGGCGTTTCGCTGTCATCGCACGACCGGTGCTGCCCGACGATCCCGATTACCCGCGGCTATGGCAGATCGTCAACAAGAACAACCAAAACCGCTACACCGAATACCAGAAGCGGACGTCGCGACCCATCCCCGTCGTCGTCCTGACCCCGAAAGGCTAGAACAGCTCTTTCGCGAACAGTTCAAGTGTCACCTCGCGCCGGTGCGCCCGCGGGGGTCGGTTCCGCGATCGAGTAGTCGAAGCGCTGACTGAAGGATGACTAGAGTGTGGGCACGCCGAGTCATGGCATCTCCTCGGCCCACGCGATATGTCCCTCGAAGCCAAGCGATGTCGCCAAATCGCGATAGCGATCCCGTAAGTCGCGGTAGGCGGTGCGCGTCGGCTCACCGCATCCCCGAGCGAGGTGAAGCCCTCCCAGATCGTGGTGATGTCCGTGCCGGGCTTCCAGCCCGCCCTGGACAGGGCCCGTCCGGCGCCCTCAGCGCGAGCACGCACCCACCCCGACGCCAGGACAGGCAGGACCCATTCGGCCCCGGGCAGCGTCGCCGAGCGCAGGATCGGGTTGACCTCCCGGCCCAGCCCGCCGCTGGCGACAAGCACCAGCCGCTCGACGCGCTCCGGGAACAGGTAGTAGAACTCCATCGCGATGCCCCCGCCGAGGGAATGCCCGACGAGGGTGACCCGCTCAATGCCCAGGCGATCCAGCAGGTCGCGCAGCGTTGCGGCGTGCGCGCCGAGTGAATAGTCTCCCACCGGCTTGTCCGACTCGCCGTGCCCGAAGAGGTCCGGGACAATCACCCGGTGGTCGTCATGCAGGCGGTCGATGAGGTGGGTCCACTGGCGTTGCGAACCGAGAATCCCGTGGATGAAGAGCACCACCGAGCCCGTGCCGCTGTCCAGGTAGGAGAGCTCGTGGCCGTGGATGGTCACGGTCCGGCGCGTCGGCGTCTCCATGACATCTCCCGAGCGGCCGTCGCAGGCCAATCGATCTCAACGTACCCGAGGTTGGGCCCACGCCTGGTCTGCTCGCGGCGGGTTACGCCGCGCAAGAGTGCTGGCGGTGACGTGACGTTACTGCTGCGACATCGGGATTGTGAACCGTTCCTCCGGTTTGATGAGGTGGTCGTGGCTGTCGTTGCCGATGTCGAGCTGCACCCAGTCGATCTCTCCGGAGAACTTGTTACCGGCGGGGCTGTAGTCCGGGGACGTGGGTGAGCCGCTGTCGGCGCCGACGTCGCAGGCCTCGTCCAGGGAGAAGATCATGGGCTGGGTCTGTTCGACGCGGCCGTGGCCAACGGGCTTACCGTCGTGGTACAGGGTGACGTCGCCGCCTTTGGCAAGGCCGCCACCGTCGTGGGGGCCCACGTCACCCGTACCATCGGTTGGGGGCCCCCCAACAACGGCAGCGGTCCTACCGAGTCGGGCGTGTCGTGCTTACATCGCAACGTCTTGGGTGTGAGCGTCCGGCTGTGGGTGAGGTAGCGGCGGGAAGAGCAGGAGAGTCACTTCAGGTGGTGGATCCGGTGCGCGGTTCGGTCCATCTCGTGGCGCGAGTCGTCGAGCTCGGGGCGGCAGGGGTCAATGAACTAGCCCGGTTAGGCAGTAACAGCCTGCTGGCGGCACTGCTGGCCCGGCTGGGGAAGACCGACCAGGAAGACGCGCCCGATGTGCTCCCAAACGCCACGGATGTGGACCTCGCGCCGGAGGAAGAGGCCTCGCCGGCGGAGATAATCACCCGGGGACTGCTGGTCGGGGACGGCCGCTATACCCGGCTGGAGGTCGCCGAGCGAGCCGGCATCGCCCTCGATGAGGCGCGACGTCTATGGCGGGCACTGGGATTTCCCGAAGTCGATGACGAGCAGCGGGTATTCACCAGCGCTGACGTCGCCGCCCTGACCGATGCGGCCGGGCTCATTGCCGCAGACATCGTGGACGGCGACGGGCTGGTGGAACTGGCCCGCCCCCTGGGCAACCTGATGTCCCGCCTGGCCGCAGCGCAGACGAATTTCATCTCCGAGGTGCTGGGCGCGCGGATCGCGGTGGGCCACAGGATTGAGGACCCACAGCTGCCCGGCCAGCTGGCGGCCCAAGCCCTCATCACTACCCGAGAATTGTTACCGGTGCTGGAGCGGACCACGGTGTATACGTGGCGTCGGCATCTGGCCGCCGAAGTGGGACGGGCGTTGTTTCCCAGCGGATCCGGCCTGGACAGTCACGCGGAGAGCCGACAGGCAGCGGTGGGCTTCATCGACATGACCGGGTACACGCGACTGTCCCGCAACGTTGACCTCACCGAGCTCGCGAGGGTGCTCGACCGGTTCGAAACGGCCGTGCTCGACACCGTGGTCGCCCACGGCGGGCGTGTGATCAAGAATCTCGGCGACGAAATCCTGTTCGTGATCGATGATCCCGCATCAGCGGCGGAGGCCACCCTGCAGTTGCTGGACGTTTTCACCGCCGAGGACACCCTGCCGCAGGTGCATGCGGGCCTGGCGTTCGGGCCGGTGCTTTACCGCGGTGGTGACGTCTTCGGTCCCGTGGTGAACATCGCCGCCCGACTCGCCAGCCTCGCCCGTAAGGGCACCATCCGGGTCGACCAGGCGATGGCCACCGAGCTTGGCGATGCTAAGCAGTTCACCCTGTCTGCGCGGGCGCCGCGCCGCGTCCGCGGCTACCTGCAGCTACCCAGCTATCGCCTGCGGCGAGCACACAAGCTCTGAATTCCGCGACCGCACCGGAGGCGTTTTTCGACCGCCGACGGCAGGACATGCGGGTGCCGCGGGCGCGGTCCCGGCAGAAGGCTTGGGCCCACGTCACGCCGGAAACGTTGATCAGTCAGCGACCGCCAGAGGTCGCCGATCGCGCCGTACCAGGGCACTGGGAGGGGGATCTGCTCATCGGTTTGCAGCGCAGCGCGATCGGCACTCTGGTCGAACGCAGCAGCCGCTTCACGATGCTGATCCACTTGCCATGCGAGGACGGCTACGGAGTGATTCCGCGGACCAAGAACGGGCCTGCCCTGGCCGGCTACGGCGCCATCACGATGGCCAACGCTCTGGCCCAAACGATCACCACGCTGCCCGAACAACTGCGCCGGTCGTTGACCTGGGATCGGAGTAAGGAACTGTCGGCGCATGCCCAGTTCACGGTCGCCTCCGGTGTCAAGGTGTACTTCGCCGATCCCAAGAGCCCGTGGCAGCGCGGCACGAATGAGAACACCAATGGCCTGTTGCGCCAATATTTTCCGAAGGGCACTGACCTGTCCCGCTGGGGCGCCGACGAAATCACCGCCATCGCTGACACACTGAACACCCGGCCGCGCAAGACCCTCGGATGGCGCACCCCCGCCGAAGCGTTCAACGACCACCTACAATCGCTTCACCAAGCCGGTGTTGCGACCACCGATTGAATCCAGCCAATACACGTCGATCCGGTTCAGCGAACGCCTCGCCGAAGCTGGGATCCAACCCTCGGTGGGAGCGGTCGGCAGCTCCTATGACAAGGGCTTGGCTTCATAGTGCACCTCCTGGGGCGGGTGGGGTGTGAACTCGCTTTCTAAGCGGGCTGCCTTGTCGGGTGGTGAGGCGGGGGTCGCCGGGTGTGGGTGGTTGGTAGAGGCGCTCGTTCTTGTCGTTTGCCTTGTGGGAGTTGAGGATTCCGGCTCGGGTCCAGTTCTTGATGGTGGTGCGGTGCACGTAGAGATGTTGCGCGAGTTCGTTGGCGGTGAGCAAGCCTTGGGCGCGGAGCCGATCGGCGTGGCTAGGTAGATGGTACTTGCGGCGGATGTGAACGACGATGCCTGCGGTGAACGGCTTGCCTTCGCCGGAATGGTGTCCGTCGGCGTTGAGTGCTTCGGCGGTTTCGGCGTCGGTGTGGGTGTCGAGGAGCCGGTCGAGCTCGGCGAGGGTGTCGGGGCGGGTTTGGCGGGCTTGCCAGGATGGGGGTGGGATCGCAACGACAAGGCTGTGGGTCTGCCCGCCACGCAGGCGCACGTGCAGGTGGATGCTGTCGGTCTTGTGCAGGGTGACGTCGTCGACCAGGAGGCGGACCATGCGTTTGCGGTTGCGCTGTTGGGTATTTGGGTTGGACCAGAGGGCGGGGAAATCTGTTGCCAGCGAACGGATTCGGTCCTTCAGCTCGTCGGTGAGGGTGGCCGTGGCGGCGGCGCTGGCGCGTTCGTAGTCCTCGTGCGCGGTCTGCAGGGCTCGTAGCGCGTCGTTCCAGTCGGCTTCGAGGCTGTCGGCGACCAGCCGGTTGTCCGGGTCGACGGCCAGGTAGCGGCGACGAGCCAGGTCGGCGCGGTGGCGGGCGCGTTCGACGTGCCCGCGGCGCAGTGCGTCGGCTTCGGCCGCGCGGGTGTCTAGTTCGGCCTGCACGGTCAGGGCGACCTCGAGCGCGTGCGGGGTGAGGGTGTCGAGCAGCAGGCCGCCGACGGCGGCGTCGACGGTGCCGCCGGGGATGGTTTGGCAGCGTTGCGCACCGTCTTGGATGCAGCGATTCATGCATTGGTAGTCGGGGACTTCGACGCCGCGGCGGGTGTGGTAGCGCACGGTCATCCGGCGTCCGCAGCGCCCGCAGATGGCCAGGCCCTGTAGCAGCGCGGTTCCCTCGCGGGCGGGGCCGGCGGCGCGGTCCTGGCCGTGCGCGGTCGCATTGCCCAGCAGCAGCTTCTGGTTGGTCTCGTACTGGTCCCAGCTGATGTAGCCGGGGTGGGCGTCGCGGATCAGCGCGGTCCACTGCTCGCGCGGCACGAGTTGGTAGCTCTTCTTGCCGTTGCCAGCGAGGCGTTCGCGGCGGCGGCCGTAGGCGAACGCGCCGGCGTAGCGGGGGTTGTGCAGGGTGCGCAGCACCCGCCAGTGCTGCAGCGGCATCCAGGCCAGCTCGCCCTTGTGGGCACCGGTGCGCACCCGTACCGGGAACAGCAGCCCGTCGGCGTTGAACTGCTGCACGGTCGCCCGTGCCGAGCCGGTGCGGGCGAACAGGGTGAACACGTGCCGGATGGCTTGTTGAACACCGGTATCGGGGTCGAGCACGACCTTGCCGGTGGGATCGTAGACCAGGCCGACGGGCAGGCCCATCTGCAGTTCGCCGCGGCGGGCCTTGGACAGCTGGCCGCCGATGAGGCGGGCCCGGATGAAGTGCAGTTCGGCCTCGCTCATGGTGCCCTTGAGCCCGAGCAGCAGCCGGTCATTGAAGTCGGTCGGGTCATACAGCCCGTCCTCGTCGCAGATCAACGTGGCCGACATGGCGCAGATCTCGAGCAGTCGGTGCCAGTCGGCGTTGTTGCGCGCCAGCCGCGACACCTCCAGACCCAACACGATCCCGGCCCGACCCATGCCGACCTCGGCGACCAGATGCTGGAAGCCTTCCCGGTCGGCGGCGCTGGCGCCGGACTGGCCCTGGTCGGTGTCGATGGTGACGATCGCCTCGGCTTGCCAGCCCAGTGCGATCGCTTTCTGCCGCAATGCGTATTGGCGGGTGGCGGATTCGGTGTTGGTCAGCACCTGCCGCAGTGTCGATTGGCGCACATACAGGTAGGCGGTGCGGGCCAGGTGCGCGCCGGTCACCTTCGCCGCGGTCTGCTCGCTCACCGCCGGTTATCCCTGTGTGGCAACGGCGAGCGCCATCGAGGCCAGCAGCCCGACCAGCTCGGCCTCAACACCCCCGGCAAGGCGCGACGCTGCCCGGGTGGGCGGGGGCGGTGAGACCGTCGGGACGGTCGCCTGGCGGACCCGCAGCCATGCCGCAACACCACGCTGCTGCAGCACCCCCAGCCCCAACCGCCACCCATCGGCATCGCCGCGCAGCGCGCGCACGCGCAGCTGCTCATACCCGTCCACAACGTCGGAGCCATCACCGCCCGTATCGTCGATGTCATTGCCCGCCTCCACTTTTGGGACTCTCAGCGCGGGCTAGGGCCCGCTCCACCGACCGCGGGTGCACCCTGATCGCGAATTTGGCCGCGATCGCATCAGCCAGCTGCGCCGACCCGATGCCGGGATCCTGCTCGCGCAGCCGCAGGGCGTAGGCGATGACCTCGTCGGTGAGCTTGTGCGCGCGCCGCGGGCCGGGCTTGGCCGGCACCAGCGCGCCCAGCCCGTGGCGGTCCACCGCGGCGGCGGCCTCGTAGTACGACGGCCGGGAGAACCCGAACGTGGCCGCCGCGGCCGTGACCGGGGCGCCGTCGACCCGTACTCGGCGCACCATCTCGTATTTGACCTGCACCAGATCGCGGGCATCGAAGAACTCCGAGGACGCGAACTGTTCGTCGCGCACTGCCTCCGGGCGGGGATTCAGCGTCCGCGTCTCGGCTAACGCCGCCTCCTTCGCATCCGGCTTACGCTTCCGCGCCACAACGCACCTCCCAACTCTTGTGTAAGAACGATTATGCCGCCACATGTTGACGAATCGATGTCCGACACGCCCAGCACGCCGCGAAATCACAGTTATGTAACTCAACAACTGCGGCAATTACAGATCAGCCAATGGCATCCCCACGCTTCTGGCGGCATAATCTACCTAACATCGGCGGCATAATTCTGTTTACAGTCGTTCAGTCGGATAGCCCGTCGATCAACCGCCGCAGTTCGACCAGATCGGCGAACCGGAACGGCGACCGGCCCGCGGCCATCGTGACGAACGCGTCCGGCTCGGCTGCATCCGTCCAGCCCACCGGCAGCGAGAACTGCCGGCCGTCCTCGTCGAGGAAGAACACCCGATCCTCCGACCACGTCTGCCGAACCGCCAGAAACACAAACTCCCGCCCGGACCACGGATGAAACGGGTGCGTCACCCGAACAGTTCGCTGATCACCGACCGGATCGAGCGCAGTTGATAACGTGGAACAACGCCCTGGCCGAGACGATCAACGGCCTGTACAAGACCGAGTTGATCAGACCACGCAAACCGTGGCGGACCATCGAGGAGGTCGAACTGGCCACCGCCGAATGGGTCGACTGGTTTGGATATGCGGGTGATCTCGGCGTGTCTGCCGCGATGCCTGCGCGACGGGCTTGGATGCTGTGGGTGGGAGGTTGCCGTGTTCGTGCCGTGCCTGGTTCGGTCGGTCGATGGTGGCGGTGTCCCGCGGCTGGGGCATGGTCTGGTCGACGACTATTTGGAGGTGGTCGCGGCCCGGGCGCGCCCGAACACGGTGCTGGCCACCGCGTTCGATCTGAAGGTGTTTTTCACCCAGGTCGCCAAGGTGCCGCAGGAGATCACCGGTGCCGACGTGTTGTCGTTCATCGCGGCGCAGCGCCAACCGCGGCGTGGGGCGAAGGTGGTGCGGATTGAGGACGGTGAGGCGGGGCTGTCGGCGCGCACGATCAAGCGGCGGCTGGCCTCGGTCAGCGGGCTGTTCGAGTACCTGATCGTTCGCGGTGTCGTTGCGAGAAATCCGGTCCCGCAGGGATTGTCGACCCGCACCCCGAGCCGGGCGGTGCGCGGGGTGCCGTTGATCCGCACTCCACGCACCCTGCCGCGGGTGATCGACCCGGATGGAGCCGACGCATTGATGGGGGCGCTGCGCAGCCACCGAGACCGGGCGATGGTGCAGGCGATGCTGCTGGGTGGGCTGCGTCGGTGCGAGGTGCTCGGGCTGCGGCTGTGCGATGTGCGTCCTGGCGAGAAGCGGTTGTTCATCGCCGACGGCAAGGGCGGGCACCAGCGGATCGTGCCGGTGTCACCGCGCTTTTTCACCACTTTGGCCAGCTATCTGGAGTTGGAGCGGCCGGGCGCCGCGTCAACCGATCGCGTGTTCGTGGTGCTCAAGGGCCAACGTCGGGGTCGGCCGCTCAGCGCGGCCGGTCTCGATGAGATCATCGCCGGTGCCCGACATCGCGCCGGAATCGAGCACTTGACCTGTCATCAGTTGCGGCACACCTGTTTTACCCGGCTGCGTGAGGCCGGAATGGCGTTGGAGGCGATCCAGGCCCAGGCTGGGCACCGCTCGATCGAATCCACCCGCATCTACCTGCATTTGGCCAACGATTGGCTCGCCGGCGAGTACCGGCGGGCGGTCGAGGCGATCGATGCGCAAGCGATGCAGGCACCGTGATGCCCGCACCGCTGTCACTGTCCGCAGACGATGCATCGGTTGTCGAGGACTACCTGGCGGCGATGCGGGCCGCGGGGCGCAAGACAGGCCGGTCAACAACCCGGGCGGCGCACACGTGTCAGGCCAAGATCGGCCGTGCCGGTGGATGGGGCGGGCTCACCGCCGAGCAGCAGCTCGACGCGGTCGCCAAGGCGCCGTCGTTCACATCCTGGCTGATGGTCACCGGCCGCATCACCGTCGATGCCGAACTGCTCAGCCGCAGCGATCTGCGGCCGGGACTTCCGGCACGGTCGTTTTGCGCCGCGCACTACCACTGGTTCAGCGAAACATGTTCGCGGATCGGCATTTCCAGCAGGGATACCGCGGCGCAGTGGAACATCCTGGCAAAGATCACCGCGATCACCGGCGCGTCACCGCGCGCTGTCACCGATGAGCACTTCGACGCCGCCCGCGTAGCGATGACCACCGCCTACGCCCGCCGCGGCAAACCCACCGCGGGCAAGAACGTGGCCGCGGTCTTTCACCGCTTGCGGCTGACGCTCTTCCACGCCGGCCAGATCTCCACGCTGCGCCCACCCGCGGTGAAACTCCCGGTCTCGGTCACTGGGTGGGCAACCGCCGCACCGGGATTCGCTGAGACCGCACAACGCTACCTCGAACAGGTCGCGTTGAGTCTGCGGCCGAACACCGTCAGACACATCGACTTGGACTTGCGCCGGTTTGGCACCTGGCTGGCCGATACCCACCCCGACGTCACTGGCTGCACCGACCTACGGCGCGAACACATCGAAGCGTTTAAGGTGTGGCTGTCTAGGCACCCCACGCCATCTACCGGCAAGCCGCTCAACCGCGTCAGCATCAAGGACGCGCTGATCAACCTGCACTGCTTCCTGACCCGAATCGCCGAGTGGGGCTACCCGGATGCGCCCACCAGGACACTGATGTTCCCCGGCGACCTGCCGATCGTCGATAAACCGCTGCCGCGGTTCCTCGACGACGCCGCCGCTGCCAAGCTGCTGCGCGCCACCCGCAGCGATGCCGATCCACTGTCTCGGCTGATCGTCGAACTGCTTGCCCGCACCGGCATCCGCCGCAGCGAACTGCTCGCGCTGACCGTCGACGCCGTCGTGCAGATCGGATCCGCCTACTGGCTGCGCATCCCGATCGGCAAGCTGCACAACGACCGCTATATCCCGCTGCACCCACAGCTCAAACAACTGCTCGACGACTGGATCACCCACCACAGGCCCGGCGGGCTGCGTACCAATCGCCTTCTGCTCGAGCACAATCGACCGATCAGTAGTCACCGCGTCGCGGCCGCGCTGCGACGCGTCGCAAACGCTGCCGGCGTCGGCAACGTCACCGCTCATCAACTGCGCCATACGCTGGCTACCCAGGCGGTGAACCGGGGCATGAGCCTCGACGCGATCGCAGCCCTACTCGGGCATAGAACTTTAGCCATGACCATGGTTTACGCGCGGATCGCCGACAAGACCGTCGCCGACGAATACTTTGCGGTCACCGAGAAGGTCGAAGCACTCTACGGCCAACCCAACCAGCTCGCCAGTGATGACGAAGGCCGCGAAATGCGCAAGCTCCGCACCGAGATGCATCGACGCATGCTCGGCAATGGCTACTGCGCACGGCCGGTCGAGATGGACTGCCACTTCGAGTCCATCTGCGAATCCTGCAGCTTCTTCGTCACCACTATCGAGTTCCGGCCCACCCTGCAACGACAACGCGACGACGCCACCCGCAAGGGCCAGATCGGTCGCCAGAAGATCTTCGACGGCATCCTCAACCGACTCGACAGCACCGCGTCGTGACCGCCGCTCTTGACAAGATCACCCGCATAAGTTCAACCACCGCCGCCTCTACGAGTACTGCGGCGACATCCCACCTGTCGAACTGGAGACTGCCTATTACGCTCAACACCGGAGACCAGCCGCCGGCTGAGTTCTCAGATCAGAAAGTCTCCGGACTCACCGGGGCGGTTCACTCGGCGGCGCGGTCGAGCAGTGTCTCCACCAGGACACCGGTCGCAGGAATGCCCCACGACAGCAGCTGTCCTTGGTGGACGAGATGGTCGTCGGCGGCGCGTAGGATCCCTATATGAGAAGGGCTTCCGTCGTTACATTCGCGGTCGGGTTGATCGTCGCAGTGTTCGGTCTGATCTGGGCGCTCCAGGGATTCGGAGTGCTTGGTGGTAGCCCGATGAGCAACACCACGACCTGGTCCATCATTGGTCCGATCACGGTGCTGATCGGCATCGTGATTGCGGTATTCAGTTGGCGGAAACTCTCGTCGAAATAGTGCTTCATGTCTCCGCCACGGTGAAGTCCACCGTGTGCCAGCCGGTGGCGCCGTCGGGGACGGCACCAACCTGATCCGCAGTTTGGGCAGCTCCGGTGTTGTCGGTGGCGCGCACGGTGATGGCGTGTTTCCCAGGGCTTTTCGCCTGCCAGGGGAAGCTCCACAACCGCCACGTCTCGTTGGAATAGCTCGCGCCCAGTTCAGCGGGCTGCCACCCGCCATCGTCGATGCGGACCTCCACCGTCCGCACGCCACGATTCTGTGCCCACGCGACACCGCCAAACACCACCGGCCCCATCGGCACCTTCTGACCACCTTTCGGCACGTCGATGCGCGACTCGGTCTTGATGGGTGCATGCGGTGCCCAGCCCTGCCGCGTCCAGTACGCCTCTGCTCTGTCGAAGCGGGTCAGCTCCATCTCGACGACCCACTTGGTGGCCGACACGTACCCGTAGAGCCCGGGTACTACCAGCCGGGCCGGGTAGCCATGCTCGATCGGCAGCGGCTGACCGTTGAGGCCGACCGCCAGGAGCGCGTCGCGGCCATCGGTGAGCGCCTCCACTGGCGTGCCGGCGGTGAACCCGTCGATCGACGTCGAGAGCATCATATCGGCATCGGCGTGCACACCGGCCACCGCCAGCAGATCAGCCACCCGGTAGCCTGTCCAGACGCCCGTCGAAATCAGTCTGCCTCCAACGGGATTCGACACGCAGGTTAACGTCGTCACCATTTCGACGACGTCGAAGTCGGCGAGGTCGTCGAAGCTGTAGGTGGCTTCGCGGTCCACCATGCCGTGGATGCGCAGCCGCCAGTCGCCGTGGCTGAGTTGAGGAACACTGAGTGCGGTGTCCACCCGGTAAAAGTCGGCGCTGGCGGTGACAAACCTCGGTAGCGCAACGCCGTTCGGTTGCACATCAGCAGGTATTGGTGGCGCCGATGTGCGCGGTCGGGGAAGTGTGAAGCTGTTGCGGTCAGCGGCCACCGAATGCACCAACCGCGTGATGACCGCACCCACCACAGCACTCACTACTCCGAATCCGAGCAATCCGACCATGACCAACCTGCGCCTGCCGGCATCCGGCTCGTCGTGGTCGGCTCTGTCTTCCGGGTCTCCCAGGCCGGGCCAGAACCGACGGGTGAGCAAGCGTAGGGCCGCCACGCCGCCGCCGGCGCCCGCGACGGTGGGGATCGTGTCGAGTGCTGTCGCACCCTGCCGCGACAGCACTGCGATGCATCCGAGGACGCCCGCCGCGGCAATCGCGGCGCTGCCGAGCGGGCGGCGCTGAGTCTCGAGGGTCCCGGCGATTGCAGCGATCGTAGCGATCACCACGAGCACGACGACGGCCACGAAGAGTTTGTCCAGAGAGCCCAGGGTCTGAATCGCCCACTCTTTGATGGGCCCCGGTGTCAGGTCGACGACCACTGAGCCGATCGCAGCACGCGCATCGGCTCGCGCACCGAACGGGATGCCCACCAGCTGGGCTACCCCGAGCGAGACGGACGCGGCGGCGACCCCGGCGATCATCCGCTCATTCGACGGGGCGACAGCCATCGGAGCTACTGTACTCGCGTTGCCCTCAACGACCGCAAACACCTTGCCGTGCAAGCGAACCGGCGATATCGCGCATGCTGCCGTCGACCCGCGGCACGGTACTGGCGATTTAGCCTGCCGCTGCATTGGCAACGAAGCCGACCGCCGGCGCTCCCTCGTCGGGTGCGGCGAGCCGGCCAATAGGGATAGCCGCGGTGAACTCAGCCAGCTTGTCCGGCGGCACACCGGCCACCTTGGCTGTCGCCGCGTTGGGGCGGATCGGGTTCACCGTGATGCCGAACCGGGCCACCACCTTCTCGGCGGCGGTCTTGGTGAATCCCACGCCCCCGGCTTCTGGCGCCGGCATCTGATGCATCATTGTTTTGATCTCCAGCTGGCCGACCTTAAGGACGATGGCGAGCGCAACTGACGTCACTGCCTACCTGGACAGCCGCCACTGGCTGTCGGGTCCGCACACCCCTGATCTACGCCTACGGGATTGGGGTACCGAACGGGCTTTTGCTGCCTGACGAAGCGACGCTGCGCGCGACAGCCGAGATACTTCCACTCGCGGAACAGCGAGGCCGATGATCTCGCGAGGTTGCTCTAGCCCTTCGCCGCCCGCTGCGGGGCGGGGACTACCACCACGGGACACCGCGAGTGGGAGACAACCTGGTGGCTGACGGATCCAAGCATCGTCCCGACGAATCCACCGTGTCCGTGAGAGCCGACCACCATCAGGTCGCATTCGCTGACGCTCTCGAGCAGCACTTGGGCGGCGTGTCCTTCCACCGTCGCCTGCGTGATTCGCACCGGATCCGTCGCGCTGTCCGGGTCGGATTCGGTGGCCTTGCTGACCGCGGCGTCCAGCAGCTCTTTCACCGACGCAGCTACGTCGCTGAACGTAGGCACGTCTGGCCTATAGGCGACCGGGAACATGCTGCCCAGCCCCGAATCGCCCCCACTTGGATAGTACTGCCAGGCAAAGACCGCGTGGACGGGGATCTTGCGGGCCCGTGCCTCGCCGAGCGCCCACAGTAGGGCGTTCAACGATCCCTGCGACCCGTCGACGCCGACCACGATCCGCCCGCTGTGCTGCGGTCTATCGGCAGAAGCGAGCGGCTCCAAGGATGATCGTGCAGTACTGGTCATAGGGTCATTATGTGTGCTCGGCCCGCTGGCTTGAGTACTTCTGCGTTCGTGAATGTGCGTGCTTGCGGCTTAGTAGGCGAAGGGCCGCTGGTTGTTGAAGTGGCCGCCGGGCTTGAGGTCGTCCAGGCTGGCGAGCGCCGGCACCATGTCGTCGCGCAGTGACCGGGCCAGGTCGGCGGAGAAGCCTTCGCGCACCACGACGCGCAGCACCGAAACGTCGGTCGCGTCGTCGGGCATGGTGTAGGCCGGTACCTGCCAGCCGTAGGACCGAAGCGCATGGGAGACGTCGAACTCGGTGTAGCCGAAATCGCCGGCCAGCCGTAAGCAGACCACCGGGATCGCCGAGCCGTCGGAGATCACCTCGAAGTGCTTGCCCTTGCGCAACTCGTCGGCCAGCCAGCGCGCCGTCGACGACAGGCAGTGCATCACCTGGGTGTAGCCCGCGCGACCCAGCCGCAGGAAGTTGTAGTACTGGCCGATGACCTGGTTGCCCGGCCGGGAGAAGTTCAGGGTGAACGTCGGCATGTCCCCGCCGAGGTAGTTCACCCGGAACACCAAGTCCTCGGGCAGGTGATCGTGACTGCGCCACACCACAAAGCCGATGCCCGGATAGGTCAGTCCGTACTTGTGGCCGCTGACGTTGATCGACACCACCCGCGGCAGCCGGAAATCCCACACCAGATCCGGCTGCAAAAAAGGCACCACGAATCCGCCGATGGCCGCATCGACATGCACCGGGACATCCACGCCGCCATCGGCAGCGAGCTTGTCCAGCGCCGCGCAGATTTGCGCGACGGGTTCCAGTTCGCCGGTGAAGGTGGTGCCCAGGATCGCGACCACGCCGATGGTGTCCTCGTCGACCGCGTTGACCACTTGCTCGGGCGTGATCACGTAGCGGCCCTTCTCCATCGGAAGATACCTGGGCTCGACGTCGAAGTAGCGGCAGAACTTCTCCCAGACCACCTGCACGTTGGAGCCCATCACCAGGTTCGGGGTGCGGGTCCTCCAGCCGGTCTTGGGGTTGTCACCGACACGCTGGCGCCACCGCCACTTCAGCGCCAGCCCGCCCAGCATCACCGCCTCGCTGGACCCGATCGTGGACACCCCGGTGGCGGTGGCCGGGTCATCGTCGCGCAGCCCCTCGGCATGGAACAGGTCGGCCACCATCGACACACACCGCGACTCGATCGCGGCGGTGGCCGGGTACTCGTCCTTGTCGACCATGTTCTTGTCGAACGTCTCGGCCATCAGCTTGTCGGCCTCGGGATCCATCCAGGTGGTGACGAACGTCGCCAGGTTCAGCCGTGAGCTGCCGTCGAGCATCAACTCGTCGTGGATGAACCGGTACGCGGCGGCGGGCTCCATATCTTCGTCGGGCAGCCTCAACGCGGGCACAGGCGCGGTGGACAGCCGCCCGGTGTAGGCGGGAGAGATCGACGGCGACGGGCTCAGCTTGTGTGGCATGACAGATGTCCTTTCGGTGTTCAATTGACTGCACACCACTCCACCATCACCAAGCGCGAGCCCCGCTTCCGGGCGCGACACCGCCGAGCATCACCTCGTGCCAGTTCAGCGGCCCAAGATCCTGTCGACCTGAACGACATCGACACCGAACTATCGTCACGTCTTGAACGGGGAACTCTGCGGCAGACAAATATTGGACCGCCTGCTAAGCCTTGGCATAGGTCGGATAGGAGCCGATGGGCCAGCCTGACGGTGCTGTCGGCAGCTATTGGGTTGCCGAGCGGCGGGATTGCCCGAGAACGTTTGTTATCACAGTCCCCGCGATGGTGTCAGCGCGCCAGACCCGGCGGGGCGGGCTGTGCGTCAATTCGACGTGCGAACGACCCCGGGGGGGCCAACGACCTCGGGGGAGCCGTTGGCAATCGGCGTGGACCCGGGTTGCGACACCGCCGGGGGGACCAGTGCCGTCGCTGCGGCGGTTTCGCGGGCGAGGAAATTGCCGAGTTCGCCGATCGCGCTCATCAACGGCGCCGGGAACACCACCGTGGTGTTCTTGTCCACGCCGAGTTCGACCAGCGTCTGCAGATTACGCAACTGCAACGCCAGGGGATGGGCCATCATCGTGTCCGACGCCTCCCCGAGGGCCGCAGCGGCCATCGATTCACCTTCCGCCGCAATGATTTTGGCGCGCTTTTCCCGCTCAGCCTCGGCTTGGCGGGCCATCGCCCGCTTCATGCTGTCGGGCAGCTGGATGTCCTTGAGCTCGACCAGAGTCACCTCGACACCCCACTCCAGGGTGGTCACATCCAGGATCTCCCGGATGTTGGCGTTGATGACCTTGGTCTCCGCCAACGCCTCATCGAGGGTGTGCTGGCCGACGACCTCGCGCAACGTGGTTTGGGCGATCTGACCGATCGCGTCGTACACATTCTCGATGACGACCACCGACTTCACCGCATCCACGACCCGGAAATACGCAACAGCGGCAATGTCGACACTGACATTGTCGCGAGTGATGATCCCCTGCGACTGGACCGGCATCGTGACGATGCGCAGCGACACCTTCCACAACCGATCGATGACCGGGATGATGAACCTCAGGCCGGGTTCCCTGACACCAATGACCCGCCCGAGCCTGAACCACACACCCTTCTCATACTGGGTCACCACCCGAATCGACAGCGCCAGCACAATCAGCGCCACGATGACCACCGCAATGACGACGGCGACGACGACGTTCATGTCTTCTCCTCAAAGATGAAATTCGCGGTCAATCCGGTTCTGCACCACCACCGCAGGGACAACCGACTCGACGCGGGGATACCCGCGCAATCTCGACTACTTGTTTCACCATGCGGCTGCGGGCATCACGCTCACAAGTGCCAAAGGTCCTTGCCATTACCCCGGCTCGTTGATCCAGGTGGAGCAGGCGGAGTCGGTCGAGTTCGTCGGCGGCTTCAATGAGCGCGGCGGCACCGAAATGCGTATGGCGGAGCTGTCGTTGGCATATCGTGGCGCAGCGCAGCGTCGGATTTGCCCTGAAGCAGAACGTGGTTGGGCAGGGTTCGGTTCGTGCGCGATGAGCCTGAGCTGGGCGAAGACGATCAGCGCCGGCAGCCCATCCACGGGGTAAAGTTGGCAACGTCGAGCGTCTTTCCTTTGAGCGAACACACTCGACTGAATAGGAAAGAAACCGTGAAATCTGGATCAACATTCCGCTCGCCTTATGAAAAGCGCCTAAAACTCGTCCAGGAGACTCTGAGGAAGTACTCCTCGCTTGACGGCGCCGTCGCGGCCGGCCAACGCGGGTATTTCACCCACGCCGCACAAAACTGTGCCAGCGCCGGGACCATCGCGGTGACCGTGATCGCCGGACCCCTGAATTACTTCGGCGTCAACCCCAAGGTCACGAACTGCCATGTGCCCCAACCCAGCTCATAACCCCTGGGTCGCTCCCCAATGACGGGGTGGCCGTGACCGCAGCCGCTCCGCCAGCGATCAACCCATCGACCACGCTCCACCAAATCAAGGAGCCGAGATGGCTACCAGCACTATCGTTTTGATTGTCGTTGTCGCGGTCGCGGCAATTCTGCTCATCGAAGGGACTTGTGGGGTGGCGCAGGCGATCGAGGGCACGCGTAAGGGTCCGCCGTCACCCGATTTACTTCGTGATGCGGCGCTTACTTCTTGTGGAAGACGTCAATGACCTTCTCGCCGGCTTCCTTAAGCTTCTCGCCGGCCTCTTTAACCTTCTCGCCGGCGTCTTTGAGGTGAGACTTCGTCTGTTCGCGCTGGCCCTCATGTTCAGTGCTCTTGTCGCCGGTAACCTTGCCGAGCGCTTCCTTGGCCTGACCGCCAAGATCTTGGATCTTGTTCTTCGCCTTATCCGTATCGCTCACAGTGTGTCTGCTCCTTCTTTTTTGTGGGAATGGATCGAGGGGTGGCTCAAACCTCACTGACTGCGAACGCTAATCGCCCTGGCGGTTGGCCAATAAGGGCGAAGGTCACAGAGGAGGGAGCCGATGGTCCCTGGAGGCCGGAAGCGTGGGACGCATAGCATCCGGCTGATGGCGCTCGATCCGGACGACAGGCGCAAGATGATTGAGCACGTCGATAGGCGCAAGTTGATTCAGCACGTCGGGTAGGAGGTCGTCATGCTGCGCGGGGCCGCTATCTACCTTCTGGTCGACGGCGGCGATTGCCGCTTCGTGTTGTGAATTGCCCCGGCCACAGACCCGGCCTACGGGGCGGGTGAGGCGCTGCTGCAAGCGCAGCACTGCCTTAGACGAATCCGGAAAATGCAGCCAGAGCCGCTTGGCGTGGAGATCACGATGAGGCCATATCGCTCATCCGCGTCGCCGTCAATCATCTGTTCCCGCGAGGGACGGCTGCTGGCGCACTGCATTCCAGCGACCGGTGCTCTGGTGGAGACACTGCTCGATCGCGGGGCCCGACGCCGACGTGGCCGAAGCCGAGGCCGCCATCGAGCGGTTAGCGACCGCGCCAGTCGATGAGGGTCTCGTGATGCGCGACATCTGGCTGCTGCGCCTGCGGGCGCTACTCGCGCAGGCCCATGGGGACGACGCCGGTTATCGGGACTATCGGGACCGATACCGCACAATGGCGAACGACCTTGGCTACGAGGGGCATATGAAGTGGGCCGAGGCGATGCCCTGACGGCGGTCGGGCCAATGAGCTATCACGGTGTCCCGAAATAGACCTTGAGCTCATACGAGACAGCAACCGTCCATGACCAAACAGCCCGTTCTCCCAGTTGGCGAAATCTCGAAAATCCGTCTCACCTAAGGTGTCTCAAAAGACTGTCTAAGTTTGGTCAAGCCCTTGGGCTCCGCGTTCTTTGGCTACTGCGCAGGCGCGGCGGCGTAGTCAGCGTCGAAGGTGGATTCCACGGCGGCAATAAGGTCCGGCGCGATCGTGGTGTCCAGCGCAAGGGACAGTTCTCGATTCTCGAGAAGACTTGTGGTAGTGAGATTTTGGCCGCTCCGGCGAGTCCCCGCACACCCGATCAGGTTGTTAGACGAGGCCGTAAATATCCAGGAGTCGAAATCGTGTCGCATCGAGACGCTGGCCCAGAGTCGAAGCCACTTCCTTTACCAGCTCGTATCCCAGCTCGTGATCCTCTTCGCATTTTGCGCGCAGGCACTTGCCATCCAGCGCGATCGCTCGGGTCGTCTCCACCGCGCGCGCGTCGAACCGCCAGCGATAGGGGGGGATTAACCACGACCATCCGAGCATGTCGCCGCCGCCCAAAGTTTCAATTGTCAAGCTGCCGTGACCAGGAGCAACGACTTCGAGCGCGACTTTTCCTTCGCGGATGAGATAGAAGGTATTGGCTTCTCTGCCTTCTTGAAAGATGAACTCACCCGCGTTGAAGCGGACGTTCGACGCACATCCGACTACCAGTTGATGATAACGCGGGTCTATCTGGCTAAAGAACGGATGCTTAGCCAGAACGCCCTCTAACGTCCTCACGGCGTGTTCCTTCCGCCGGTGCCCAATCAAACGCTTGAGACGGACCATAGAGGACTGTGACGGCATTCGTCCGCGATCCGGAAAAGCGATTGGCGGGCAGGGACTAATGCCACGGCGCCCGGATGATGGCATATGCCTCTATTAGAGAGGCGCCAATAAATAGCGGTTATACATTTCCGCAGGTCGCCGCCCATAGGTGGCGCGTTGTAGCCGTGCATGACGTTCATAGACGCGCAGGTCGTTCACCATCGTGCGCAACGTGTGGTCCCCAAATGGTCCCAAGCTCCTGACTCGTACCGGTGGCGACAGAGTGTGGCCAAAATGTGGCCACAAGCTTGCAGGTTTCCGCCCTTAGGGCCGGTCATGGTCGATCGCGCGGTGCTGGTCACCGCGAGACGAGCGTGGTCGTCGAGGACCTTGAGTCGAGGGGTCTGACGACGGCGTCCCCTGCATCGCGGGGGCCGTTGGTGCGGCGACCACTATCGAGCTCCATCTGCTGTGCCAACCGCCGCGACGCCGAAGGCGTCAAGACTACCGCTGGCGACCGGCGGCGCCTAGTGTTGTATGGCTGCGGTCGGCGAGCTGGTTCGGTCGACGTCGGGGGCAGTGCATGGTCCGCCGCCGCGCGGCCCCCGGCGGCTTGCAGCTGATCGGGCACGCCGATGCAGTGGGTGTGGGGCGTCCACCGCCTCGATCCGACCCTGCTGACGCCGCGCAAGTGGGTGCGATTCTGGGAGGCGCGATGGCGACCGAGTTCACCACCGAGTCGCTTCGCTCGCGTCCGCCGACGCTGGAAATCCTGCGCACCGGGCCGCTGGCGCTCGTCGAAGACCTCGGCCGGCCCGGCCTGGCCCATCTTGGGGTCACCCGCTCCGGCGCCGCGGATAGGCGCTCGCATGCGCTGGCCAACCGGCTGGTGGCCAACCCCGCCGACCGGGCCACGATCGAGGTGACCTTCGGCGGGCTGACTGCGCGGGTGCGCGGCGGCGACATCGCAATCGCTGTGACTGGTGCCGACACCAACCCCTCCGTGAACGGAATTCCTTTCGGCATCAACAGCATTCACTATGCACATGACGGCCAGGTGATCTCGCTGGGCCTGCCATGCTACGGGCTGCGTACGTACTTGGCGGTGCGCGGCGGAATCGATGTCGAGCCCGTGCTCGGCTCGCGCAGTTCTGACGTGTTGTCGGGGATCGGTCCGCAGCCGCTGCAGCCCGGCGACGTGCTGCCCGTCGGTGAGCACACCGCGAACTTTCCCGAACTCGACCAGGCGCCGGTGGCGTCGTTCGCCGAGGATCCGATCGAGCTCAACGTGGTGCCCGGGCCGCGCGACGACTGGTTCACCGATCCCGACGCACTGGTGCACAGCGAGTGGGTGGCCTCCGATCGCAGCGACAGAGTTGGCATGCGGCTGGTCGGGCGGCCGCTGCAGCACCGCTGGTCGGATCGCCAGCTGCCCATAGAGGGTACGACCCGCGGCGCGATCCAGGTGCCGCCTAACGGGTTGCCGGTAATCCTCGGCCCCGATCATCCGGTGACCGGCAGCTACCCGGTGATCGGGGTGGTTACCGATCACGACATCGACCGGGTGGCACAGATCCGCACCGGTCAGCAGGTACGCTTGCGTTGGTCGCGGCCACGCCGGCGGTAGGATGGCCGCACGCTGCGCGAGGCCCGGAGCACATCCAGACCACAATGTGCTGATCCCGATGAAGGACGAGTGGCGTACCAGAAATGGGATCCCGTGGTCTGGCTGGCAACAAACTGTTCCATCGCCGGTAGGTGCAAATTGGGCGCCTAGACTACGAAATATGCTGCGGCGAAACGCAATTGGTGCCAGCTTGGGGTGAATAGTGTGTCGTTGAGCCCCGCCATCACGATGGTGGGACCACCGCTGCAACCAACTGCTCGATCGAGCTTTCCGGGCCCGACCCTGGTGCCCCTGACGAACACCCTACCCTTCGCGGCCGAGATCGTCTGCAACCTGCGAAGTGGTCACCGCTACGCGCGGTCAGCATGCCCGGTCTCGTCGTGTGACTCGCCCAGAACACTGATGCCCAGCCTGCGGAACGTCCTTCAGCTTCGGTGAACGCATTCTGCACCCAAACATCAGCGGCGGATGCCCGTGTCGGTCAAATTGCGGCTATCGGTCACGCTTTCTTCCTGGCGCACACTGCGCCGGACCGTGCTCATCGAAACCCATGTGATCTACGCGATCAGGGTGTGCCGTACCCGCCACCTCCAGGCGTTTCGATCACCAGGGTGTCGCCGGGCTGGACGTCGGCCGAGTCGCACCCGGCCAGCTCGACGGTGCTGCCGTCGGCGCGTTCCACGCGGTTGCGCCCCAGCTCCCCGGGTGAGCCGCCGGCCATACCGTACGGCGCGACTCGCCGATGCCCGGACAGCGTGCTCACGGTCATCGGCTCAGTGAATTCGATTCGGCGCACAGCGCCGTCACCGCCGTGCCATCGTCCGGCACCACCGCTGCCGCGTCGGACCGCGAATTCGCGCAATAACACGGGGAAACGGCGTTCCAGCACTTCGGGATCGGTGAGCCGGGAGTTCGTCATGTGTGTCTGCACGACCGACGCCCCGTCAAACCCGTCGCCGGCCCCCGAACCGGACCCCACGGTCTCGTAGTACTGGTACCGCTCGTTGCCGAAGGTGACATTATTCATCGTCCCGGCTCCTTCGGCCTGCACGCCCAACGCGCCGAAGAGCGCCCCGGTGATTGCCTGTGACGTTTCGACGTTGCCAGCGACAACCGCTGCCGGGTGGGACGGGGCGAGCATCGACCCGTCCGGAATGACGATGCGCAGCGGACGCAGGCAGCCATCATTGAGCGGGATCTCCGCGGCGACCAGAGTCCGGAACACGTAGAGCACGGAGGCGGTCGCAACCGACGAGGGTGCGTTGAAGTTGGACGCCAGCTGGGGCGAGCTACCGGTGAAGTCGATGGTCGCGCTGCGGGTGGCGCGGTCGACGGTGATGTGCACGGAAATCTTTGCGCCGGAATCCATTTGGTAACAGTATTCGCCATCTTCCAGTCTGTCGATGACACGCCGGACCGCTTCTTCGGCGTTGTCCTGGACATGGCGCATGTAGGCCTGCACAACGTCGAGGCCGAAGTGGTCGATCATTTTTCGGACCTCGTCGACGCCCTTCCGGTTGGCGGCCATCTGCGCGCGGAGGTCCGCGAGGTTGGTTTCGGGATTGCGGGAACCGTAGGGCCCCTTGGTGAGTAGGCGCCTGGTTTCCGCTTCGCGGAACTTCCCGTTCTCCGCGAGCAACCAGTTGTCGAAAAGCACACCCTCTTCTTCGATTTCGCGGCTGTTGGCGGGCATCGAGCCAGGGGTGATCCCGCCGATTTCAGCATGATGTCCACGCGACGCGACGAAGAAGAGAACGTCCTCGCCCGCGTCGGCGAAGACGGGTGTTATGACGGTGATGTCCGGCAGGTGGGTGCCGCCGTGGTACGGGTCGTTGACCGCATACACGTCTCCCGGCCTTATCACGTCGCGCCGTCGGATCACCTCCTTAATGGTGGTGCCCATCGAGCCGAGATGCACCGGTATATGCGGTGCATTGGCAACGAGGTCGCCGTCCGGATCGAACAGCGCGCACGAGAAGTCCAGTCGCTCACGGATATTCACCGACTGGGCGGTAGATTCCAGCCGGAAGCCCATTTGCTCGGCGATCGACATGAACAGGTTGTTGAATATCTCCAGCAGAACCGGGTCGGCCTCGGTGCCCGCGTCGGGCTTCGCGGGAGCGACCACTCGTTCGGCGAGCAGGTGCCCGGATGGAGTCATCGTTGCCTGCCATCCTTCGTCGATGACGGTGGTGGCGTTGGCCTCGGCGATGATCGCCGGGCCGGTTACTGAATCTTCCGGCTGCATCTGCTCCCGCTGACGCAGCGGGGCGTCGCGCCACGATCCGCCCGAGTAGATCCGGACCATTTCCGGGTGTTCGACCCTGTTGTCAACCTGTTCAGCCACATGAGACAGGTCGGGTCGCTCCGTAAGCCCGGTCGCCTCGACCGACATCGCTTCGGCGATCAGCGGACGGTCCATCAGAAACGAATACGTTGCACGATGGCTGGTTTCGAATGCGTTGGTCATCGCGTCGAACTCGTCCAGTTCGACCGCAATGGCGGTATCGGTTCCCTCGTAACGCAGATGCACCCGGCGAACCACCCTAATCCGCTCGGCCGGGACGCCCTCGTCGAGCAGCTCGGCACGGGCGGCCTGCTCGAGCGAGTCCGCGACGGTGGCCAACTTCTCCAACGCGGACTCGAGCGGGATCTCGACGGACTGCTCCCGCATCGCTGTGGTATCGGCTAGGCCGATCCCGAGCGCGGACAGCACACCGGCCATCGGCGGAACGAGCACCGTGCGGATGCCGAGCGCGTCCGCGACCGCACAAGCGTGCTGCCCGCCGGCGCCACCGAATGTGGTCAGCACGTACCGGGTCACGTCGTGTCCCTTTTGCACAGAGATCTTCTTGACCGCGTTGGCCATATTCGCCACCGCTATCTCCAGAAACCCCTCGGCGACTTGCTCGGGAGAACGGTCATCACCGGTTGCCTTTTGGATGTCGGCGGCCAGTTCGTTGAACTTGCGTCGCACGATCTCGTCGTCGAGCGGCTGGTCGCCGCTGGAACCGAATACAGCCGGGAAGTGCGCGGGCTGGATGCGGCCGAGCATCACGTTAGCGTCCGTGACGGCCAGCGGTCCGCCGCCGCGGTAGCAAGCCGGGCCCGGGTCGGCGCCGGCAGAGTCCGGGCCCACGCGGTAGCGGCTGCCGTCGAAATACAGGATCGATCCGCCGCCCGCGGCCACTGTGTGGATATCGAGCATCGGAGCGCGCAGCCGGACCCCGGCAACCTGGGTCATGAACACGCGCTCATACTCGCCGGCATAGTGCGATACGTCCGTCGACGTGCCACCCATGTCGAAGCCAATGACATGGTCGAACCCCGCCTGCTCCGACATCTGCACCATCCCGACGATGCCCCCGGCCGGGCCGGACAGGATCGCATCCTTGCCGCGAAAGTGCCCCGCCTCGGCCAGCCCCCCGTTGGATTGCATAAACATCAGCCGCACGCCATTCATCTGGTCTGCTACCTGGTTGACATAGCGGCGTAGCACCGGGGACAAGTAAGCGTCGACCACGGTGGTGTCCCCCCGTGGGACCACTTTCATCAGCGGGCTGACCTCGGACGACAGCGAAGTCTGGGCGAAACCGATCTGCTCGGCCAGCTTGCCGATCTCCCGTTCGTGTGCCGGGTAAAGGTAACTGTGCAGGCACACGACCGCCACCGCGCGGATCCCGTCGGCGTGGGCCTGCCGCAGCTGGTCGCCCAGCGTCTCGAGATCGGGCGCCTGCAGCACGGAGCCGTCGGCGGTGATTCGCTCGTCAACCTCGATGACCCGCTCATAGAGCATCTCCGGCAGCACGATGTGCCGGTCGAAGATGCGCGGGCGATTTTGGTAGGCGATCCGCAGCGCGTCGCCGAAACCGCGGGTGATCACCAGCAGCGTGCGCTCTCCCTTGCGTTCAAGCAGCGCGTTGGTCGCCACGGTGGTGCCCATCCGCACCGCCTCCACCTGTGTAACCGGGAACTCCACGTCGTCGGCGATCCTGAGCAGCGCACGGATGCCGGCCACCGCCGCATCGTGGTACCGAGCAGGGTTCTCCGACAGCAGCTTGTACGTCAGCAGGCGCCCACCCGGCCCGCGCGCCACGATGTCGGTGAAGGTGCCGCCCCGGTCGACCCAAAACTGCCACCCCGCACCAGCCACCAGGACTCCCTTTCATAGTGCACCAACTTATCGGCGAGCAGGTGAACCGCCCGGCCGCCGATGAGTTCACCACGACCGGCCACGTGCCCGAACGGCGCAGTTGGGTAACCCGATTACCGCCGAGACCGCGGTCGCCGTACTGCCTCAGCCGCTTGGTGCCGCCACCGCGAGTAGCGCACCACAACGCGCGATCGTTTTTGTATGCTCCGCAAAACGCTCGTAACAGCGTGCGGCCAACGTGAGGTCGATCGCCGCGTCGACGTCGATCACACCGGGGTTTGACAACAGCTGCTGATACAGCATCTGCCGCAACCGATTCACGTTGTCGTCACCCCCGGTCAGCTCCGCCGCACCGATGGTCGTGTGCGACTCCACGACATCGGCTGCCTTCGCACCTGTGTCGAAGCAAACCTCGCTCAGCTCACGAAGCACGTCCAGAAGCGGGGCCGGTATCGATGCCCAGGCGCGCCGGGTCCGGGCGATATCGGCGACCTCCCGCGCCAATTGCCCCATGTGCTCGGCTTCGGCGTTGATGTGGACGGCGGCGATGGTTGCCGGAAGCTCCGGCACCCCCGACCGGGCCCGAAGTGCCAAAAGCACTGCTGCGTGGTCCTCGAGCTCATCACGCAGCACGGACACTGCCTGATAGGCGGCAGCAATGCTTTCAGCCGCGGAACGATCAGTGCTGAACAGGGCGGCCGTCGCGCGGCTCATCGCGGTGTTCGTGAGACGAATGAGGTCGACCAGCTGAGCAGTCACGCCGCCGAACTCCTAGGCCCGCGCTTCCCGCATCGTTTGACTCCCCGCATCGGTTGACCACCCGGTTCACCGCCTGCCACGGTCACTAAGAGTACGCGCCCGAGTTCACAAACGTTGGCTGCGAACAGATCCGACGTCCGGTGCCGACCTCAGGCATTGGATCACCGGTCGTCGGGCGAGTTGACCGGACCTTGTCGGAAGTCCGGCGGGCGTGAACATTTCGGTGGATCGCAACTGGAAAGGGCCAACCGGGTCCGGTCGCCGAGTGCGACACCTTCCGCGCTGCCGTCCTGGCCGCAGCTTGCGCCGCAGAGCCCTGGCGATCAGCATCGAAACCCGCCGATCACCCGGTCCCCGCGCGGGATGGGGCCGCGCGGCAACGGGTTCTTCGTGGTGTTGGCCGGCTCGTATCGTCGTGCCTCGGGGCGGTCGGTGTCGGGGATGTCGAGGAATCGCGTGAACGCGCAGAAGCTGCGTATCGCTGTGCCGCCCGGTGGCACAGCGATACAGCCGTACGACAGGCGACCATACTTCCGCTCACTCGGCTCAGCGTTGACACCGCCCCGCTGGTCGCTGCGCCAACGTTGAGGACCACTTGACCAGCGGTCAAGTCGGGCGCCAAGAATCGACGTCGGCGTGGAGGTCTGTATGGGACGCAGCACATCCCCGACGCGCTTTATTTATCCAGTTCACGGCAGGTTGGTTTGACTGAAGGCCACGAAAGGCCGACCACCAAGCAACGTTGTTTTCAACTCGATCGGCAGTCCATTACGGGAGCCCAAGAGCCGCATTCGAACCATCTGTGGTCCCAAAATGGTCCCCAAGCAGGGCTCAGCGAAAGTTTGCCACAAACAGCATCCGTGCTAGTAGACCGATGTTTACGTGTTGTCGGGCTGACAGGATTTGAACCTGCGACCACTTGACCCCCAGACAAACGAAGTACGTTCGCACATGTGTGTGGGTGTCCGGTTATCGCAGGCCAGAGCCATTTGCGGACGTCGGCGAACAGTCACATACCCTCGCGAAATTGGCCGGGTTGCTATCCACGAGGGCTCGTCAGCGCCCACCCCGTCCGCTCTGGTGGGCGGGATGATAAACACGCTCTCGTGATCAAAATGACGCTGATCTTGGTCCCGGAATCGACAACCTCGCTGGACGGGGTGTGGAACGAGGCCCTACCGGCAGTCATCGATGAGCTGGAGGCCGGCGGCTATACCGTCGACCGAGACGAGCTGCTCGAAGCCGCCGCAGAACACGGATGGCTGCAGAAATTTGGCGTAGAACCCGGTCCGGCCACACTGACTGCCGCTGCCAACACCAGCGGTGGCGGCAGCATCGTGTTCGACCTTAAAGGGGAGAAGTTTGGCCAGAAAGGGCTTCGCTACGGCAATCACGACGAGGTGCTGTGGGACAGGCTTGAAGCACTGGGGAACCAGCTCAGTGCCGCTCACACCGTTGTCGCGACCATCGGAGACCCTGATTTTGTGGCGGGTGGACCTGGCGCTCCCGGAACATTCTTGCCCGGTCGTGCCGCGGACGAAGAAGACCAAGCGGAAGAAGACGGCCAATGAGCACTGCGCGACGTTCGACAACTTCGGCGGCGTAAGCAGGGTCCGCGGGTGGAAAGTCGAAGAATGAGTGCGATGGACTGGATGCCGCTGGGCGACTACGAACCGTTCCGACACTGGTCGGGGTGGCCGCGATCGTGGTACCGCTGGCCAACGTGGCGTTAGTCCTCGTCGCTTTCGGCCAGATAGCGGTAGAGGGTGGTCCGGGCTATTCCGAGCGTCCGGCAGATGGTGGCGGCGGTTTCCCCGTTGCCCTTCATCCGGCGAGCGAGGGCCGCCTGGTCGGCATTGAGCTTGGCGGGGCGACCGAACTTGCGGCCCGACTTGCGGACGTGTTCGAGCTTGAGGGCGGTGCGTTCCCGGACCAGCTCGCGCTCATACTCCGCGATCGACATCAGAATCCCCGCCACCATCCGCCCGGTGCTGGTCGAGGTATCAACACCGTCATGCAACGACCGCACCGTCACCCCGCGCTGGGTCAACTCGTGCAGGGTGTTGACGATGCCGCGCATGTTTCGGCCCAGCCGGTCCAGTCGCCAGACGACCAGCGTGTCGCCCTCCCGCAGGTACTGCAGGCACTCGGCGAAGCCCGGACGGTCGTCGCGGGCACCGGACATGACGTCGTGGAAAATCTTCCCCGCCCCGGCAGCCGTCAGCGCCTCGGTCTGCTGCTCAAGGGTCTGGCCGATGGTCGACACCCGCGCATAGCCGATCACCGTGGAGGCAGTAGTGGATGAGGAGGCAACACTCACACCTCTACTGTACCGAAAGTGTGGAATGATCGGCGTTTCCGAACAAAGACTATCGGAACGTACTTTCGGGACAGTCCGTCGTGGGAAACAGAACCGCCGAGAGGCGACCCCGCCCTGTCCCGCAATCGACCTTGAGCTCAGCCGGTCAACGCATCGGTTGGGCTAGATTAGCCGCTCGTTAGCCCCAAAAGATGGGGTCCGCTCGGTCGTCGAGGTAGTCGAGCAGGTCCTGGACTCGTGGGCTGGGGTCGAGTGGGTCGTAGCGGTGGTATTTCAGGTTCCGGTCGCGCCAGTACAGCGTCCATAGTCCGGTGGTCTTGGTGTAGTGCAGCCGGGCGATCGGGAATCGGGTCCAGTCGGTGTCGACGTCTTCGCGCCAGGGCGGTCGGCATTCACAAATGGTCAGATGTCTTGGAGCGACGTCGCATTCGACGCGAACTTCGTCGCGAACGTGCTCGGGAACCTGGCCCGCGCACCAGTGCTGCACGCGGGCGACGTCGAGCTCAGGAAGTCCGCCAGCAGCCACCTAGTCATGATCGCAGCCGTCAAACCGCCCCGGCTAGGCAGGCGAAAGCAGCATCGGTTTCGGCTCGGCAACGCCGAACGACTCGGCCGGGGTGGCCCAACCAAGTACTCGACGCGGGCGGTGGTTGAGTTTCGCAGCGACAGCGTTGAGCTCGTCCTGAGTGAACGTGGCCAGATCGGCGTTCCTGTGTAGGTATTGGCGCAGCAGTCGGTTCGTGTTCTCGTTGGTGCCGCGCTGCCATGGGTGGTGCGGGTCGCAGAAGAACACCGGCAGTTCCAGCGCCGCGGTGATTGCCGAATGCTGCGCCATCTCGCTGCCGCGGTCCCAGGTCAACGAGCGCCGCAGGTGTGTAGGCAGCCGTCCCATGTGGTCGATCAGCGCGCGCGCCACCGCGTCGGCCTTGTTCCCGTCGGGCAGCGCGACGACCATCGCGTAGCGGGTGGCGCGGTCAACGAGGGTGGCGACCGCCGACGGGCGCGCTCCAAACACGAGATCGCCCTCCCAATGGCCGGCCACCTGCCGGGCGTCGGCCTCAGTCGGTCGCTCGCGGATGGAGACCATGCTTCGGATCTGGCCGCGACCGTGCGAGCGCTTCTTTCCGCGCGGCCGTCGGATCGGACGCTCGCTCCGCAGACAGTGAAACATACTGGCGTCAAATACTTTCCGCGACGGCATATATAGGTCACGATAGATCGATTCGTGAGAGATCCGCATCGCCGCGTCACCGCGAAACTCCCGCCGCAGCCACTGGGCGATCTGCTGCGGTGACCAATCGTCGTCGAGCTTGTCGGCGACCACACCCCGTAGTTCCGGATTGGCGGCAAGCTTGCTCGACTTCGGGCGCCGCGCCCGCTCGAACGCGGCCGTGTCGGCGACCAATGCCCGGTACGCATCGCGGCCACCATTGCGGGCAATCTCCCGCGACACCGTCGACGACGGTCGGTTAATGCGCCCAGCGATCGCTCGTGCCGACAGGCCGGCGGCGATCCCGCGTGAGATCTCCTCACGTTCGTCGAGGGACAGATGACCGACTCTGCGCCGCCGCGGGATCGGCGGCATCCCGCCTGATTCACGCAAGTACCGCCGGATCCGCGGCAGCGTCTCACCCAGCGAGCGCTCCATCTCGCGAATCGCATCACCACGCCGCCACATCGCCCAAATCAGAGCTTGCTGTTCGACGTCAAACCCAACCGGACCCGCACTCATCCCGACCTCCACTCCACCAGCACATCATCATCGGCCTGCAGTGATGCGCTGACTGGTTGAGCTCAAGACCGTTTTCGGTACAGGCGGAGATGCGGTTCAGGGCGGGTCGAGCCAGCGGGCCAACAGCCCGAGTGCGTGGTAGATGGACCGACCGTCGGGCACTTCGGCGAAGGTCTCGGCCACCTTGCGCAATTTCTCGGCCACCTCACGCCGTCGCTCCCGGTCTAAGGCGACCAACTCGTCGAGCAACGTCCTGGGAGTCCTCTCGGTGTCGGCCATGGCTCTGTCTTTGATGTCGATGCGGTCTGACGCTCGGTAATTCTGCCGTTACACGCGCCAGTGGGCGCCCAGCTGGGCGGTGTTCTCCGACTCCGCCCGGCCATTAAATAGCGGAGCCAGCGGCTGCGCGCCATCCTTGGGCTCGGGGTTGCATTGACTGTCGGGGGTGCGCTGACTATCGTCTATCCCACCCCAGGTGGGGTGGGAGATCGCGGACCGATGTGGTGTTGGTGGGAGCTATGAACGAGGAATTGACGGCGAAGAAGCGGGCGGCGCTGAACCGGCTGAAGACGGTGCGGGGGCACCTCGACGGGATCATTCGGATGGTGGAGTCCGACGCGTACTGCGTGGACGTGATGAAGCAGATCTCAGCGGTTCAGTCCTCGCTGGAGCGGGCAAACCGGGTGATGTTGCACAACCACTTGGAGACGTGCTTTTCTGCGGCAGTGCTGGATGGCCGCGGGCAAGCGGCCATTGACGAGCTGATTGATGCGGTCAAGTTCACACCTGCACTGACCGGTCCGCAGGCACAGCTGAGCGGTGCCGCGGTTGGCGAACCGACTGATGACGGGCCGGTGCCGGCAGGGCGCACGGTATGACGACCACTAGATTCTCGGTGCCAGCCATTAGTTGAGACACGTGCAGCAACTGATCGAGATGTCATAGCGGCTGGGATGGGCTGCGGTCCAGAGGTAGACGTGGCGGCCAGGACTGTGACTGTCCGCAACCCTGCGATGAGGCAACAAAGTTGAGGAAGGGAGCGTTCGAGATGACGTTATGGCATGGATTGCTGGCGAAGGCGGTGCCTTCGGTGGTGACCGGCGTGGTGGGGGTTGCGGCGTACGAGGCTTTGGCGAAGGCTCCGTGGAGGCAGGCAACGGTTACCGCTACTGCTTTGGGTCTGCGCGTTGCGCGCACGACCGAGCGCAAGACCAAGGAGACCGCCGAGAAGGCTCGACTGGCGGTGGCCGACGTGCTCGCCGAGGCGGTAGAGCGGATTGGGGAGGAAGTTCCACCGCCGACAGTGGCGGACTCGGCGCTGACGACGACCGAGGGTGATGATGCTGACCGCTGAGGCTCGCCCCGACGCCACCGTCACGTTGGCCGTTGTATCTTCCGCGGCCGGGCGGATGCGGGTGCACGCCACCGGGTTTGAGTTCGACGCGGCCCGGGCCGTCGTGATTGAGGAATCAGTCGGCAAAGTGACCGGTGTGCGCGCCGTGCGCGCCTATCCGCGAACGGCATCGGTGGTGATCTGGTATTCACCCACCCACTGCGATACCGCTGCGATTCTGTCGGCGATCGCCGATGCGGACCACGCCCCTGCAGCGCCGGTACCCGCACGTGCCGCGCACTCGACTGATAGCGGCAACGGCGGCCTCGTGGGGAAAGTTGTCGGCGGGATCGCCCGAACGTTGTTAGGTCTGCGCGGCGACGAGCAAGACCGCCCGCCAGAGATCGAGAGGCTGCGGGCGGCGCTGGACCGTATCGGCTACTCGCTCGAGCCGGTCACCGCGACCCAGCTCTCGCCGCGCGAGGAGGCCAGGAGCGGGATCCGCTTCTGGTTGCGGCGGGTGTGGTTAGCGTGGCCATTAGGGCTGCTGGCATCTGGCTTGACGATGTTCTTTGGCGCTTCCGCGTGGGCAGGGTGGTTGGCGTTTGCCGCGACGATACCTGTGCAATTCATAGCCGGGTGGCCGTTCCTCGTCGGGGCCGTACAGCAGGCGCGGGCACGGTCCGCGAACATGAACACGCTGATCGCGCTGGGCACGCTGACCGCGTTTATCTACTCCACCTATCAGCTGTTGGCTGGGGGGCCACTGTTTTTTGACACCGCGGCGTTGATCATCGCGTTTGTGGTGTTGGGCCGCTATTTCGAGGCCAGAGCCCACGGCAAGACGCGGGAGGCGATTAGCAAGCTGCTGGAGATGGGCGCCAAGGAAGCCCGGCTGCTCGTCGACGGCGAAGAGCGCCTCGTGCCGGTTGATCAGGTCCAAGCCGGAGACGTGGTGCGGGTCCGGCCCGGGGAGAAGATCCCGGTCGACGGCGAGGTGATCGATGGGCGAGCCGCCGTGGATGAGTCGATGCTCACCGGCGAATCCATCCCCGTCGAAAAAGCGGTGGGTGATCGTGTTGTAGGGGCAACCGTCAACACCGACGGGCTGCTGACCGTGCGCGCCACCGCCGTGGGGGCCGATACCGCGCTTGCCCAGATTGTGCGCCTGGTCGAGCAGGCACAAGGCGGCAAGGCCCCAGTGCAGCGGCTGGCCGATCGGGTCTCGGCGGTATTCGTGCCGGCCGTCATTGGCGTTGCCGTCGCGACATTTGCGGGGTGGACGCTGATCGCCGCCAACCCGATCGCCGGCATGACCGCCGCGGTCTCGGTGCTGGTCATCGCTTGCCCGTGTGCGCTGGGCCTGGCCACCCCCACGGCGATCATGGTCGGCACCGGCCGCGGCGCTGACATGGGGATCCTGGTCAAAGGCGGCGAGGTGCTGGAAGCGTCGAAGAAGATCGACACCGTGGTGTTCGACAAGACCGGCACCCTCACCCGCGCCCAGATGAAGCTCACCGACGTTATTGCCGGCAAGCGCCAGCAGCCCGATTTGGTGCTGCGGATCGCCGCCGCAGTCGAGTCGGGCTCCGAACACCCCATCGGCGCGGCCATCGTCGCCGGTGCACGCGAGCGGGGATTAGACATTCCGGCTGCCAGCGCGTTCGCCAACCTCGCCGGGCACGGAGTGCGGGCAGACGTTGACGGCCAGCCCGTGCTGGTCGGGCGGCGCAAGCTCATCGACGAGCACGATGTGGTTTTGCCCGACCACCTTGCTGCGGCGGCCGCCGAGCTGGAAGGGCAGGGCCGCACCGCGGTGTTCGTCGGCCGCGACGGCCAGGTTGTGGGTGTGCTCGCGGTAGCTGACACGGTCAAAGACGACGCCGTCGACGTGGTCCATCAGCTGCACGCCATGGGGCTGCAGGTCGCCATGATCACCGGCGATAACGCCCGCACGGCTGCCGCGATCGCTAAGCAGGTCGGCATCGACCGGGTGCTGGCCGAGGTGCTGCCGGAGGACAAGGTCACCGAGGTTCGCCGTCTCCAGGACGAAGGCCGGGTGGTCGCGATGGTCGGCGATGGCGTCAACGACGCGCCCGCGCTGGTGCAGGCCGATCTGGGCATTGCGATCGGCACCGGGACCGACGTGGCCATCGAAGCCTCCGATATCACCCTGATGTCTGGCCGGCTCGACGGTGTCGTGTTTGCGATCGAGCTTTCCAGGCAGACCCTGCGCACGATCTATCAGAACCTTGGCTGGGCCTTCGGCTACAACACCGCCGCCATCCCCCTTGCCGCACTCGGCTTGCTGAACCCCGTTGTTGCGGGCGCGGCGATGGGATTCTCCTCAGTCAGTGTGGTGACTAACTCATTGCGGCTACGCCGCTTCGGCCGCGATCGCATGACAGGGGCTCATACCACCATGGATTCCGCACGGCATGACTTTTCCCGATCTGAACGCCCCGGTATCGCATGATCCATCACCTGATACTTCGGTGGGTGGTCACCGGACTGTTCGTGCTGTCCGCCGCCGAATTTGGTCTAGCGGTCGTCACCAAACGCCGACCGTGGACGTTGGTCGTCAGCCACGCGTTGCACGTTGTAATGGCAGTTGCGATGGTGGCGATGGCCTGGCCGTGGAGCGCTCCGCTTCCGACGACAGGGGCTGCAGTGTTTTTCCTGCTGGCGGCCGGGTGGTTCGTGACGATGGCCGTCGTTGCGGCCCGAACGACCGCCCTGCGAGGGTTGAACGGATATCACGGCCTGATGATGCTGGCGACGGCCTGGATGTATGCCATCATGAATGGTCATCTGCTCCCCGTCCAATCGAGCACCCAGCACCGCACTCAGCCGGATATGTCGATGCCGGGCATGGACATGCCGGCGGTGAACATGCCGGTAAGCAGCGGGTCGCCCATATGGTTCAGCGCAGTGAACTGGTTCGGTACCGTCAGCTTCGCGGTCGCGGCGGTTTTCTGGACATACAGGTACGTCATAGAGCGGCAGCACGAGGCGGCCCGGTGCAGGTCGCTGGGAAACCTAGGTCAGGCAATGATGGCTGCCGGTATGACTATCCTGTTCCTCGCCACGCTATTTCGGATCTGAGCAAGTACTGCGGAGGCAGCCAAAGTGACCCGATCAATCGCTCGAAGCCTTCGTGGACGGTGACGTTCGAGCAACCCGGGTTTCAGATCCAAGTGCGATCGGTGACCACCGCTTGGTTCGCGGGCAACTAAAAGGGGGGCCAACGCGCCTTCGCTCGCTTGCCCAGATCCGCTGCAGCCGTGGCGGTTAACTCGTTTGGCGGCAGCGGTGGCGCTAAGAGCTGCTCACCCGAGAGGCACTCCCACTCGATCAGAAGTGCCGGGAGTCGGTGACCACGTTAACTGATCCGGTACGGCTCGCAGCGCGGGAGTCACGCCGAGAACCGGCCAGCCACCGCTCACCGCTTCGCCTACTGGATCGGTCATCGCAGGCGTGCACGATTGACATCAGCAAGGCACGCCGCGAACTCGGCTACCGACCCCTCAAGGACGGCACGGAAGGACTCGCAGAGTTCGGGCGGCGCGCTAGCCTTATGCGGCATGGCCGACACCGTCGTCGTCAAGGTCAAGCCCGGCAGCCGCAAGGGACCTTTTGTCGAGGTCGGTTCCGATGGTGAGCTGACAATCTACGTGCGTGAGCCAGCAGTCGATGGCAAAGCAAACAACGCAGTCATCCGGCTGCTGGCTGCCCACCTTCAATTGCCAAGAAGCCGAGTGGAATTGGTGTCCGGAGCGACGTCGCGGCTCAAGCGTTTCCGCATCAGCCGCTGAGCAGATCATCGTCCAGTACCGGCAGGGCCAGCGAACCGAGATTGGCCTATGCCGACTTGTGCCGCGACAAACCGAAGTAGGGCGCAGTACACCCTGCAACGCGCAGGCTGTTTGCCCTGAAATCGCACCTCTTTCGGTTCAGGTCACCCGGGTCCCGTCGAGTCGAGCAGGTGGGCAAGCACACCGAGCACGTGTGAGGTCATCTTGCCGTCCGGCACCTCGGCGAGGGTCTCTGACAGGCGGTGGAGGGTTGTGGATAGTTCGCGGCGTTCATGAGGATCGAGGCTCGCCAGTTGGTCGAGCAGGGTCGCAGGAGACGGCTCCTGCGTGTCGGCCACGATCCCTCCCCGGCGCCGGTTGACTCAAACAACGCCGCGAGCATGACGCACTGATGACGACTCGGTCGCCGTCATGACATCGCTTCGGCCCAGGCGATATGCCCCTCGAAGCCAAGCGTTTTGGCCATGTCGCGGTAGTGATCCCTGTATTCGCGATAGCGGGCCTCGTCACCGCGGGCGCGGGCCAGCAGAGCGCGCAGCCGCAGCAGGGTGACTTCTCCTACAACCAAGCCGTCATCGGTCGGCGCTGCGGCCAACCGCTCGATCGCGGCCTCGGCTTCGGCCACATCACCGTCGGCGCTGCGATCGAGCAGTGTCTCCACCAGAACACCCGTCGCGGGAACGCCCCACGCCAGCAGCTGTCCCTCGCGGAACAGATCGTCGACCGCCGCGCGCATCAGTGGTATGGCGTCATCGCGATCGCCGCGCCGAGCCCTCTCACGCGCCGAGTAGACCTTGACGATCGGTAAATCGCACAGGTTGTGTCCCGGGCGTATGAACACGTCGCCGACGTCGGCCAGGAGCGTCTGTCCGCGGTCATGCTCGGCAGCCGTGTGGCGGTGCACGAGCGCAAGGCCCAGCGCCATCTGGGTGATGGCCAAGGCGAGGTCATCACTGGATCGTTCGGCAATCTGTAGGGCATCCTCGATCTCGCGCACTGCGGAATCGTCGGGCCTCAGCACGCCGTACGGTATTCCGGGGACGTAGAGGTAGGTGACCACCATGGCGTAGGACAGCGGGTCGGTGCTGCGGGCCATGACCGGGCCGCGGCGCACGTCGTCGCGCCATCCGGGACGACCCAGGCCATAACGGGCGTCCGGGAACGCACCGCCCTCAAGCTCGAACACGTCCGCAAGTCGGGCCGCAAGTTCGGTCGCCCCGCCAAGCTCAATGCCGACCAGGCGGCCCTCGCTCGCCGGATGAAGGGCAACGGGGAAACCGCCGCCACCATCTGCCGGACGCTCGGAATAGCCCGGACCACCCTCTACCGCTATCTGGCCGAAAGCGACGAGGACTAACGCCACGTTGGCCAGCGGTACCACGATCGCGGCCACCCCGACCAGTGTCGGAACGGTTCGTAGTCGCCCAGCGGCATCCAGTCCATCGCACTCATTCTTCGACTTTCCACCCGCGGACCCTGCTTACGCCGGCGAAGTTGTCGAACGTCGCGCAGTGCTCATTGGCCGTCTTCTTCCGCTTGGTCTTCTTCGTCCGCGGCACGACCGGGCAAGAATGTTCCGGGAGCGCCAGGTCCACCCGCCACAAAATCAGGGTCTCCGATGGTCGCGACAACGGTGTGAGCGGCACTGAGCTGGTTCCCCAGTGCTTCAAGCCTGTCCCACAGCACCTCGTCGTGATTGCCGTAGCGAAGCCCTTTCTGGCCAAACTTCTCCCCTTTAAGGTCGAACACGATGCTGCCGCCACCGCTGGTGTTGGCAGCGGCAGTCAGTGTGGCCGGACCGGGTTCTACGCCAAATTTCTGCAGCCATCCGTGTTCTGCGGCGGCTTCGAGCAGCTCGTCTCGGTCGACGGTATAGCCGCCGGCCTCCAGCTCATCGATGACTGCCGGTAGGGCCTCGTTCCACACCCCGTCCAGCGAGGTTGTCGATTCCGGGACCAAGATCAGCGTCATTTTGATCACGAGAGCGTGTTTATCATCCCGCCCACCAGAGCGGACGGGGTGGGCGCTGACGAGCCCTCGTGGATAGCAACCCGGCCAATTTCGCGAGGGTATGTGACTGTTCGCCGACGTCCGCAAATGGCTCTGGCCTGCGATAACCGGACACCCACACACATGTGCGAACGTACTTCGTTTGTCTGGGGGTCAAGTGGTCGCAGGTTCAAATCCTGTCAGCCCGACCGACGTCTAGGCTGGTCAGAGCCGGTTTTCGGCTCAATGCTAGCAAACGTGTGTTACCTGTATGCGATCCGCCTCAGAGTCGACCGCTGAAGGCTCCTGCCGGTGCTGTGTCGCTGTCACGGCTGTCACCGGCTGGCATCGCCTGCGACCTAGACTGACTCACGCACTTGCAGGATATTAATCTGAGCGCGTTCATCTGAAGAGGTTAAACGTTGGTCGATATTATTGGTGGTCTGGCGAAGCTAATTCCTGGGATGGCGAAGTCGACTGTCGCCTGCCAGGGTGATGGGACCTCTGGTTTGCCATCAGCATGGGACCGGGTTGTTCCGGTTCTAGGCCGTGCGTTGATGGTGACCGATGGGGTGGTTGCCGGTCAATCCGACGGAGTCGGAGGGGCCGGCTTTTCCGGTCGGGGCTTTTGGCGTTGCCGGTAGGACTGGCCTTCGACGACGAGTTCGTAGGCCGCTGATTGCAGGCGGTCCATCGCGGATTGAGCCAGCAGAGGATCGGCCATCATGGTCAGGATCTCGGGCGGTTCGCGGTTGCTGGTGATGATCGTCGAAGCCTTGCGGTGGCGTTCGACGATGATCTCGTAGAAGTCGGTGGTCTCGGTGGCTTCCAGGCGGTGCAGTGCCAGATCGTCGATGATCAATAGCTCGACGCGGTGCAGTTTGCGCATCTCGTCTTCGTAGCTGCCGTCCAGGCGTGCTCCACGCAGGCGTTTGAACAGTTTGTCGGCCCGTTCGGTGTGCACGCTGTGAAGCCGTCGTACCGCGATGTGGCCTAAGGCGTTGGCCAGGAACGTCTTTCCCACGCCGACCGGGCCCATGACGAGCACGTTGTAGGCATCGGCGAGGAACCGCAGCGAGATCAGCTCGGCCCACAATTGCTGATCGAACGCCACGGCGGTGGAGTCGTCCCAGGCTTGGAGTTGCATCGCAGGATCGAGGTGGGCAGCCTTGGCGGGTGACCTCATCAGCGAACAACAGCTCCAAAAAGTCGTGGTGCGGCAGCCGGTTGGTGCGGGCCAGCGCCAGCCGCTCCGGGAGGGTGTCGAGCAGCTGACCGAGTTTGAGGCGGCGCATCAACGCTTTGAGCTCGCCGGAGACCTCGATCGGTTTGACCGCCGGTGCGGCATCGGGGCGGGCCGGGCTCATGAGGGTCTGCGGACCGAGAAGTCGGAGCCATCCCGCACGAACCTGGACGCCGCCCCGGGTGGTTTCGGTATCAGGGGCATCTGTTCACCGCCGCCGCGGGTCACGATCCGCTCGATCAGTCCGACGTCGATGACTTCGGCATCCAAGGCACGCCGGCAGGCGTCCTCCACGGCGGCGGCGCTGTGGCGGCGCACCAGCCCCAGCAGCCGGTAGACCTGGCGCATCTTGGTCCACGGCAGCGGGTGTTCCAACACGGCGGCGGCGTAGGTGCCGACGTGGGTGCCGTGGGCAGCAGCCTTGCGCTGCAGCGCATTGATGTCGCGCATCGCATAGACCGACACGTGCGCGGGCAGATCAGCGGGGTCGGTGTGCCGCCGGCCCGGGGCCATGACGGGGTGGACCTTGATCAACTCACCACGCCAGTACAGCTTCACCGCGTGCGCATCCGTGCGGGCCTCGATCCGCTTGCCGACCAACTCGCCGGGCACGCTGTAGAGCGCTTTGGCGATCTGCACATGCCGGTCTGGGGCGACCTTGGGATACGTCCAGACCGGGATGTCGAACACATCCTCAGGCACCGGTCCCAGCGCAGGGAGTTCCTCGGCGGCGAACACCTCGGCCGGGCGCAGCCGGGTGGTGCCATGAATCCGCAACCCGGCGGTCTGCGCACACCACAGCCGCGCCCGTTCCCGGCAATCCCGGAGATCCCGGAAGTGTTCTCCGGCATAGAAATTCGACCGCACGTACTGCACCATGCGTTCTACCCGCGGCTTGTTCCACGTTATCAACTGCGCTCGATCCGGTCGGTGATCAGCGAACTGTTCGGGTGACGCACCCGTTTCATCCGTGGTCCGGGCGGGAGTTTGTGTTTCTGGCGGTTCGGCAGACGTGGTCGGAGGATCGGGTGTTCTTCCTCGACGAGGACGGCCGGCAGTTCTCGCTGCCGGTGGGCTGGACGGATGCAGCCGAGCCGGACGCGTTCGTCACGATGGCCGCGGGCCGGTCGCCGTTCCGGTTCGCCGATCTGGTCGAACTGCGGCGGTTGATCGACGGGCTATCCGACTGAACGACTGTAAACAGAATTATGCCGCCGATGTTAGGTAGATTATGCCGCCAGAAGCGTGGGGATGCCATTGGCTGATCTGTAATTGCCGCAGTTGTTGAGTTACATAACTGTGATTTCGCGGCGTGCTGGGCGTGTCGGACATCGATTCGTCAACATGTGGCGGCATAATCGTTCTTACACAAGAGTTGGGAGGTGCGTTGTGGCGCGGAAGCGTAAGCCGGATGCGAAGGAGGCGGCGTTAGCCGAGACGCGGACGCTGAATCCCCGCCCGGAGGCAGTGCGCGACGAACAGTTCGCGTCCTCGGAGTTCTTCGATGCCCGCGATCTGGTGCAGGTCAAATACGAGATGGTGCGCCGAGTACGGGTCGACGGCGCCCCGGTCACGGCCGCGGCGGCCACGTTCGGGTTCTCCCGGCCGTCGTACTACGAGGCCGCCGCCGCGGTGGACCGCCACGGGCTGGGCGCGCTGGTGCCGGCCAAGCCCGGCCCGCGGCGCGCGCACAAGCTCACCGACGAGGTCATCGCCTACGCCCTGCGGCTGCGCGAGCAGGATCCCGGCATCGGGTCGGCGCAGCTGGCTGATGCGATCGCGGCCAAATTCGCGATCAGGGTGCACCCGCGGTCGGTGGAGCGGGCCCTAGCCCGCGCTGAGAGTCCCAAAAGTGGAGGCGGGCAATGACATCGACGATACGGGCGGTGATGGCTCCGACGTTGTGGACGGGTATGAGCAGCTGCGCGTGCGCGCGCTGCGCGGCGATGCCGATGGGTGGCGGTTGGGGCTGGGGGTGCTGCAGCAGCGTGGTGTTGCGGCATGGCTGCGGGTCCGCCAGGCGACCGTCCCGACGGTCTCACCGCCCCCGCCCACCCGGGCAGCGTCGCGCCTTGCCGGGGGTGTTGAGGCCGAGCTGGTCGGGCTGCTGGCCTCGATGGCGCTCGCCGTTGCCACACAGGGATAACCGGCGGTGAGCGAGCAGACCGCGGCGAAGGTGACCGGCGCGCACCTGGCCCGCACCGCCTACCTGTATGTGCGCCAATCGACACTGCGGCAGGTGCTGACCAACACCGAATCCGCCACCCGCCAATACGCATTGCGGCAGAAAGCGATCGCACTGGGCTGGCAAGCCGAGGCGATCGTCACCATCGACACCGACCAGGGCCAGTCCGGCGCCAGCGCCGCCGACCGGGAAGGCTTCCAGCATCTGGTCGCCGAGGTCGGCATGGGTCGGGCCGGGATCGTGTTGGGTCTGGAGGTGTCGCGGCTGGCGCGCAACAACGCCGACTGGCACCGACTGCTCGAGATCTGCGCCATGTCGGCCACGTTGATCTGCGACGAGGACGGGCTGTATGACCCGACCGACTTCAATGACCGGCTGCTGCTCGGGCTCAAGGGCACCATGAGCGAGGCCGAACTGCACTTCATCCGGGCCCGCCTCATCGGCGGCCAGCTGTCCAAGGCCCGCCGCGGCGAACTGCAGATGGGCCTGCCCGTCGGCCTGGTCTACGATCCCACCGGCAAGGTCGTGCTCGACCCCGATACCGGTGTTCAACAAGCCATCCGGCACGTGTTCACCCTGTTCGCCCGCACCGGCTCGGCACGGGCGACCGTGCAGCAGTTCAACGCCGACGGGCTGCTGTTCCCGGTACGGGTGCGCACCGGTGCCCACAAGGGCGAGCTGGCCTGGATGCCGCTGCAGCACTGGCGGGTGCTGCGCACCCTGCACAACCCCCGCTACGCCGGCGCGTTCGCCTACGGCCGCCGCCGCGAACGCCTCGCTGGCAACGGCAAGAAGAGCTACCAACTCGTGCCGCGCGAGCAGTGGACCGCGCTGATCCGCGACGCCCACCCCGGCTACATCAGCTGGGACCAGTACGAGACCAACCAGAAGCTGCTGCTGGGCAATGCGACCGCGCACGGCCAGGACCGCGCCGCCGGCCCCGCCCGCGAGGGAACCGCGCTGCTACAGGGCCTGGCCATCTGCGGGCGCTGCGGACGCCGGATGACCGTGCGCTACCACACCCGCCGCGGCGTCGAAGTCCCCGACTACCAATGCATGAATCGCTGCATCCAAGACGGTGCGCAACGCTGCCAAACCATCCCCGGCGGCACCGTCGACGCCGCCGTCGGCGGCCTGCTGCTCGACACCCTCACCCCGCACGCGCTCGAGGTCGCCCTGACCGTGCAGGCCGAACTAGACACCCGCGCGGCCGAAGCCGACGCACTGCGCCGCGGGCACGTCGAACGCGCCCGCCACCGCGCCGACCTGGCTCGTCGCCGCTACCTGGCCGTCGACCCGGACAACCGGCTGGTCGCCGACAGCCTCGAAGCCGACTGGAACGACGCGCTACGAGCCCTGCAGACCGCGCACGAGGACTACGAACGCGCCAGCGCCGCCGCCACGGCCACCCTCACCGACGAGCTGAAGGACCGAATCCGTTCGCTGGCAACAGATTTCCCCGCCCTCTGGTCCAACCCAAATACCCAACAGCGCAACCGCAAACGCATGGTCCGCCTCCTGGTCGACGACGTCACCCTGCACAAGACCGACAGCATCCACCTGCACGTGCGCCTGCGTGGCGGGCAGACCCACAGCCTTGTCGTTGCGATCCCACCCCCATCCTGGCAAGCCCGCCAAACCCGCCCCGACACCCTCGCCGAGCTCGACCGGCTCCTCGACACCCACACCGACGCCGAAACCGCCGAAGCACTCAACGCCGACGGACACCATTCCGGCGAAGGCAAGCCGTTCACCGCAGGCATCGTCGTTCACATCCGCCGCAAGTACCATCTACCTAGCCACGCCGATCGGCTCCGCGCCCAAGGCTTGCTCACCGCCAACGAACTCGCGCAACATCTCTACGTGCACCGCACCACCATCAAGAACTGGACCCGAGCCGGAATCCTCAACTCCCACAAGGCAAACGACAAGAACGAGCGCCTCTACCAACCACCCACACCCGGCGACCCCCGCCTCACCACCCGACAAGGCAGCCCGCTTAGAAAGCGAGTTCACACCCCACCCGCCCCAGGAGGTGCACTATGAAGCCAAGCCCTTATCTTTGGGGCTGCGGACCCGCGTCGGGTCAACAGCGAACCCGCGGGCCTGGGCATACTCCCGGAACGCGTCATTGAGCCGGGGTTCGGTCGCGTGTGCGGTGGTGACGATGGCTTTCATGTTGTCGGGGATCACCACCGCGAACACCCCGCCGAAGAACACCCACGCCGCTTCGAACCCGGCGATCACATCGTTAAGGGTCTGGCGGTAGGTGGGCCAGACGAACATGTGCCGCGAATACACCGCGGTGAAGATCAACCCGTGCACCACCCGGCGCCGCCCATCACCAGCATCGATGAGCAGACCGAGGCGGCCGAAGTCGACCTGCACCTCCGCACCGGGTTCGCAGTCGGCCACCGGCACCGTGGCTTGGCGCCGCCCGAATCCCAATTCAGTTGTGGCGTAACGGTGCAATGTCCGATACGACACCACCACACCCCGGCGGCCAAGCAGCGTGTGGATCTTGGTCAACGTCAACCCGTCTTTGAGCCACGCCTTGATCTGCTCATGCTCAGCGGCGATCGTCTCCCAGGCAAGGCTCTTGCCGGTCGGCCGGTGCGGGCGAACCTCGGCGATCACCGCCGCGAGCAGCTCATCGGTGAGCTGACTGTCTCCGCCGTCACGGTCGAGCCCGCAGGCCCGTGCCCGGTCGACGTAGCGTCGCACCGTTTTACGATCGGTGCCCGAGAGCCGGGCCACCTCCCGCAACCCCAACCCCTGCAGCCACAGCCGCAGCATTTCCACGATCTCGATCACCGATACCTCCCGGTAGCTCATCAGGCCAATACAGCGGCCCAACAACCGGAAGAACCCACGCCACGCCGGGGCGGTCCCATAACTGGCAAAACAGCCAGTCAGGTGGTCCCATCATTGGCGGCGAATTTTAGCGGTCGTTGCAACACTGGTGGTCAATGAGCTTGTGCGAGTAGCTTATCGAGGCGTTGGGCCGGTGTTTGCCAGTCCAGTGTTTTGCGGGGTCGGGTGTTGAGTGCGGCCGCGACGGCGGTGAGATCGCCGGCGGTGTGTACCGACAGGTCGGTGCCCTTGGGAAAGTACTGGCGCAGCAGGCCGTTGGTGTTCTCATTCGATCCGCGTTGCCATGGTGAGTGCGGATCGCAGAAGTAGACCTGGATGTCGGTGGCGAGGCTGAATTCGCGGTGGCGGGCCAGTTCCTTACCCTGATCCCAGGTCAATGAGCGCCGCAGCTGCGTCGGCAGCGTGCCCAGGGTGGTGATCAGCGCATCACGGACGGCGGTGGCGTTGCCGCCGTCGGGTAGGTGCAGCAGCATCACGTAACGGGTCGAGCGTTCCACCAGGGTGCCGATCACCGAACCATGGCTGGCGCCGACGATAAGATCTCCCTCCCAGTGGCCGGGCACGGCCCGGTCGGCGGCTTCGGCGGGGCGCTCGCTGATCATGACCATCCCGGGAATCTTGCCGGCCGGCAACGCGGTTGCGCCGCGTCGTGGTCGGCGCATAGCCCGGCCGGTGCGCAGGGCGCGGTGCAGTTCACGGCGCAATCCGCCATCCGGGAATCTTGCCGGCCGGCACGCGGTTGCGCCGCGTCGTGGTCGGCGCATAGCCCGGCCGGGCGCAGGGCGCGGTCAGTCACGGCGCAATCCGCCGCGTCCTTGCACATAGATGGCCTGATAGATGGTTTCGGGCACCAGATGCCTCTCCGGCTGGTCTGGGAAGCGGTTGCGCAGCTCGTGGCTGATCTGCTCGGGACTCCACCACCGGTCCAGCAGCTGTTGCACCATTGTGCGCAGCTCCACATCGGCAGCCAACTTGGCCGGTCGTGGTCGCGGCCGGCGGCCCAGGGCGCGCCGGTGTGCAGTGAAGGGCCGATAGGAGCCGGTGACCGGATCGGCGTTGCGGCGAAGTTCGCGGCTGATCGTGGACGGGTCGCGGCCCAGCTTGCGGGCGATCGCCCGTTTCGACCAGCCCAGGCGATGCAGGTCAGCGATGCGGATGCGTTCGTCCTCGGATAAAAACCTCGCCGAGACTGTGGGCGGCGGCGCGGTGATGGGCCGGTAGTAGTACTCGCGGCCCCTGGCGCGGTGACGACGCCCGTGTCGCCATCGCTGACCGGTCTTGCGATGAATCCCGACCAGCCGACATGCTTCGGAATTGTTCAGCCCCTGTTTCATCAGGCGAAAGTAGAGCTCGCGCTGGGCCGTCAACGGTTTGCCAGGCCCGGGTTTTTGACGTTGAGACGAATCCGTCACCTACAACTCCTGAAAGTTCAGGTGTTGCAACCATCGCTAGAACCCGAGGGCAAACAGGTGGTCCCATGCTCACGGCAAAACCAGCTCTGAAGTGGTCCCTTTCACCTGGCAGCCGACAGTCGACGAGGTGGTGGCTCATTCCGATGGGATTAGGAGTCCTCATAGTCTTGTGCGCGTCTGCGGGGCAAGATAACCACCCGTGGGACGCGACGAGCGGCGATTGGCCATCGGCTTGCTGTGCGGCATCGCCCTCGCCCTCGCCCTGGTGATCGGGCGACATGTGCAACCCCCAGGGACTCTGGCTCAGTGGTCAAGATCCTTGGCCAGCCAGTACTGGCCACACATATGGCACTTCCTGCACTCAGTAGCTGCCTGGCTGATCAGTTGGCACTGGGGCACCCTCGCAACTCTTGCAGTTGCCGTGACCGCGATCATTGTCAGCATCGTTAGCCTGCGACGTAACGCAGCTCAGTTTCAGCAGCAGCGACTAGACGCTCGCGACGACAAGCTGAGAACCGAGATTGCAAATCTGACCGCCGCAGTTAACGAAATTCGCCACAAGATCTTCATAGCCGTCGAGCGGTCCACCGAACTCACCAGGTCGATCATTGGTGAAGTAGACCCGAACGTCAGGCGGCTACGTTACCGGACTGGCGTCAACGCCATTTTGGGCCAGGAGGTTTCAGGTACCTATCTGCGGATCAATGCTCACGCCGTCACAATAATGATGACCACGAACGATGACGCCATTACCCAACCGGTCGTTCAAATCATTGAAGCGGCGAGGGCGCAACAGAGCGCATTGGAGGCAATGCTTGCACAGCCCGGCCAAGCCGCTCCGCGACCGGCAGAGGAATTTACCCCCGAAATTCGAAGGCAATCAGAGACGATGGAGGCAGCCAGGAGAGAGCTTTTGACCTATGGCCATGAGCATTGGGGCACGAGCTGACCCCAGCGCGTCAGGGTCAGATGCTCGACCGGTCCCAGCGCACCAGGCACAACCATCCGGCATCACGCTGCCATCTCGCACTGCCAGGCAATCCAATCATCCCGCACTGCCGCCAGGGAAGAGCCGACCAGTACCCACCCCAGCGGTCACCATCCAGGCACGCAGGCACTTCCCGCACTCCACCATCCCAGCCTTCCCAACGGGACTGTGACACAACGATATTTCCACCACCCCGCACCACCCCAGCATTCCCAACACTACCCCGGAACTTCCCGCCACCACCCGATCCCGCGTTGCCTGAGGGATCTGGCGCAGTGCCTCTCCACCATGCAACCACCCCTTCACACCACCAGACGGGCACACCCCCCGGCGGGGACCCCCTCGCCCACCCCGGCGCGGCACATGGCCGAAACAGGCGATTGGCACGGGCACGCAGAAACGCAGGCTCAGGGCAATCGCGGCCCCGGCGGCGGTACACTCACCAGCACAGGGAGAGGTGATTGTCATGGCGAGATCTGCGGCGGCACTGCAGCTTCGACGCGAGCTTGACGCCGAACTGGCCCGGAATGGGCAGGCGGCGGGTGAGGCGTTGGAGTGGTCGGCGGCGGAATTGGGCTGTGCTGGAGTTGGTTTCGAATCACGTTGACAGACGTGAGGAATTACAGGCGGCGTATGATGAATGCGGGCCTGACCAGGTGCGGACGCGCATCGCGCTGTCGACCGAGATCAGACTTCTAGAGGCCGGGGTGGAGCGAATGCTCCGCAGAATACGAACGGACGTACCCGCACCGATGTCGGTTGTTTCGTTGAAGGCGCAGAAGGCTTCTAACTCGCGCTGGGAGCGCGTACGTGCCGCTAACGGCGGGGCGTAGACGCAATGCCGGTTAGAAGCGGTGGCGCAGCGCCGACGACCAACGGGCACTGCAGCATTCACGTGCCCGGCGCGTACGAAGCCGTTCTGCGGGAGTGCGCCGCCGAGAAAGCGCTCGATGAAGCGTTGGCTCGTGGCCGTGCGCCTGGGCTTCTGGACACCGACGATCCGGCGGCAGTGGAGGCGGCACGGTGCCAGCTTGCGGAACGGGTTGCCGAGTTGATCGAGCAGCGCAGGGGACAGCCGCTTCACGTTCAGAGCTACATGCTTCCGCCGGGGCTTGTGTCGCCGTTTGAGCAGTGGCCTCATCAGGGCTGCCAGCGCTCAGTCACGGTCGACCCCTCCGACGTGATCACACTGAGGCCGAGGCCGGTGAGGGTCCGGTGACCGACCGCCGCCCGTAAGCACTAACTTTCGTCCTGCAGCACGTCGAGGTCCGGCACGAGACGCTGGACGAGACTGAGCGGTTGCGGCCTGCGCCGCCGCCGCACGAGCCGTCAGCCCCTCATCCCCGGCGCTGAGCGGGCGCTCAGACGACGGGGTTTTCTTTGGCGCAATTCACCCCGAAGACGGCCGCCGAGCCTACTATCCCGGCCTATGAAGACGCGCAACCCTCTCGGGCTCGGACTGGTAATCACCGGGGCGCTGGCGATAGCCCTCGGCACATTCCTGCCATTTCAGGAGTCGCCCCGATTTCGGGAGATCGAGCAGAACACCCTGATCCAGAATCCGAGCGGCTGGGTTCTAATCGCACTTGCCCTGGGCATCGTCGTGACCGGCTACCGGGTCGGTCAGGGCCTGTCGACGAAGTGGTGGCAACCGACCCTCTTAAGCGTCGGCGCGGCGCTTTGGGTCCTCCTAATCGCCACCAAAAAAAGCCTGCGGACCCTGTATCCCGTTGGCTTCAACGGTGAGATCGACACCAGCCAGCCGGGTGTCGTTTCGGCACTGGGCATTGCCGTCTATGTCGCGGGGGCTGGTGCGGTGACGGCATTCATCGGCTCGCTGATGATCCGCCAGACCATTCAGAATGCGGCCATCGACGAGGAGCACGAGAAGCAGTCGGGCTAGGCCGGGCTAGGCCCATTCACTGGCTGGTACTCGCGCCCCCACCGGCCTTACATCGCGTCCAGGCACAGATCGTTTAGCGCGGCGTGCCACGCTACCGATATCTCGTGGCCTTTCGGCGTGCTGGTATCGAGCTTGTTAAAGAACGCAGCCGGAATCTGAATTCCGTTGGCGCGGGCTAGAAGGGGCCAGGGTGCCGATCAGCGGCTGGCGGCTACTCCCCAGGTGCCGAATCGTCGCGGGGTGGCGGGTGCGGCCCCCGGCTGCCGCAGCGCTCGACCCCTACAAATCTACACCAGGGTGGCGCTGTTCGGCTGCCAGCACGGCTCTGGGGGGCCAGCAATAAGGCCAATCTGCCCTATGCCGCTAGCGGTGCGCGGATCTATGTTGCGCCGATGGATCTAGAACAGGCTTGCGAGTCGGATCACCGCGATACGACTACCCCGACGAGCGGCCTACTGCCCGCAGGTTATCCCCCGGAACAGATGAAAACTGTGTAACGAGAGAAGGTTTCGCAATGCTCTATGAATTGCTGGCCAACGCAGTGGCGTCACCGCTTGCCGCTGATGGCGATGAGACTGGCGGCGGTGCCGGTGCCGCCATATTTGCCATATTCATGTTCATTTTCGGCGCAATTCTGTACTTCATCCCCACCATTGTCGCCACGACCCGTAAGGTGCGTAATGCCGGATCGGTGTTTGTGGTGAATCTGTTTCTGGGCTGGACACTGATCGGCTGGGTGATCGCGCTGGCTATGAGTGTGCGAACGGTTGACCGTGGCAATGAGATTGGAGACCGGGGGACGCCGCCTCAAAGCACCCCTATCGCGCTAGATGCCCCGCAGAAACTAGCTCCCAGGCAGTCCACGAATGTGAAGTGTTACAAGTGCCAACATGTGCAAGCGGTGCCGCTAAGCCAGCCGACGTTCATATGCGAGCAATGCAACACGAAGCTGAAACGCGCTGGATAGGCAGCGGCTTTCGCGGCGGCCCAGGAGGCCGCCACACAGGCAGCACAGCGGGAGGTGGTCCGGTGACCGCTCGCGAAGCGTTCGCGCCCATGTTCGCCAACCGGCCTGGAGGTGAGGAGCCGGGTGTGGTCCGCATGGGATTGCTCGATGAGTCGGAGCGAGCGCCGCACTGGCGCACCGGGCATCATCGCCCAGGCGTTGGCCCCGGCGTCTGCTGCGCGGATGTTGGCTGTGGGAGGGCAGACATCGTGGGGGGGTCCGCAACAACGCCTGGCGGGACGGGACCTGTCCGCCACAGAACGATCGGGACCACGTGTACGCTCCCCTGATCGCCGCATTCATTGGTCTGGATGGTCCACGCAGTCGTGCCGTGGTAGGTGCCGTCGGGTTGCGGCTGCAACGACAGCGTCATGATTCCCGTTTCGTGATAGGACGCACCGACGATGTAGCAGACGCTGCGATAGGTCCGGTCGTCGCTCTGCCACCGCCCGTTAATCCAATGCAGCACATAGTTGATGGCGGGTGTCATTGGTGCTTGAAGGTTCTTGCTATCGAGCGCCGTGCCAGTGGCGACACATCCCGCCGATGTACATGAAGACCGGAACCCCATCCAGTCGTCTGAGGTGTTGTCGGGCGGGTGCGCCAAAAGTTGGCCGTTGATGGTCTCTTTCGAGTAGTCGTGGTCGAGGCGGTAGGTGCCGTCAAGCGGTGGGGCAACAACCACCGGTGGCGGTTGGCTGGTTGATGGGGCAGGGGCGGGCGGCGCGGCTGCGCTCGGGCCTACGGTGTTGGGCGGGCGAGCCGGTGGGTTTCCACGAAGGCCCGTGAACAGCAGGGCCACCGTGGTAACCACGCCGACTCCTGCCACAGCGATGAGCGCCAAGATGAATGCGCGGACCGAGATTCGGGGGCGTCGACGCGCATCCACGTGAGCACCGGCGGGGATTGGTGCAGCGTTGGGAGCGGACACGATGGCGGCTGCCTGCGTTGTCTGTTCGCCGACCGGCGCAGCGGCCACATGTTCGCGCAGCGCCTTGGCGAAATCCCGGCAACTGCTGAAGCGTTGGTCGGGATTCTTGGCCAAAGCGGTCGACAACGCGTGGTCGAAGCCAACCAAATCCGGGCAGTGATCGCTGAGCTTAGGAACGGCTGCGTTGAGGTGCTGACCGATGACGGCGACTGGGTTGGAATGCTGATACGGCGGCGCACCGGTGAGCAATTGAAAAGCGGTAGCGGCCAAGGCATATTGATCGGCGCGCCCGTCGATGTCGCCGCCCATCAACTGCTCAGGCGCGCAGTAAGCCACCGTTCCCACCGTCATATTGGTGGCGGTAAGTCCGCTGATGCCAGCCAGTTGTCGGGCTATTCCGAAGTCCGCCAGAAACACTCGTCGTTCACCGTCGTCGTTTGGCTGGCTCAGCAGGATGTTGGCGGGCTTGACGTCACGGTGCAAGAGGCCCTGCTGATGGGCGTAATCGAGTGCCCCAGCGACGGCAGTAATGATCTCGACCGCCTCATCTCCCGGCATGCCAGTTGGATAACGGTCCCGAATCAGGCGGGCGGCGTCCGTACCGTCGACGTACTCCATCGAGATCCACAGCTGCCCCTCAAACTCGCCCCGGTCGTGTACACCAACGATGTGCGGGTGCGAGAGAGTTGCGGCGATGTCGGCTTCGCGGCTGAACCGCTCCCGGAATACGGTGTCCGCTGACACAGCCGAAGACAGAATCTTTAACGCGTCGCGGCGCGGCAGTCTCGGGTGCTGGGCCAGGTAAACCTCACCCATCCCTCCGGACCCCAGCAGGCGCACGATGCGGTAGCCCGCAAAGACATCACCGGGGGCCAATGTCATGGGCGAATCGTAAACCGGGGGCAGTGATGGACGACTACAACGCCCTGATGGCGATGCCGCCGCCGGTCGGCAACACGCCGCACACAGGCAGCATCCACAGGCCCCGCCGTTAGCCCGGCTGGGTCACGGGGGGAGGGGCGGCGACGAACGTCCATGGGCGCGGGATCGATCCGCCGCTGCGCCTGCGAGGGCCGGAGGGGCTAAGGCCGGTCGGCAAAAGACCCTGAGCTACAGTCCTGAGCGGCGGCAGCGACCCTGACCTGCGGCAACGGAATGGTACAACAGATCGTCAGAGGCTTCCGGTGATCCTCAAAAACGCCCTCTGAACTGCGCAAATGCCCGTGCCCCCGGCAGGATTCGAACCTGCCGTGTTTTCGGGAACTCTCACTAGGAAACTTCCCGGGATGCCGCGTTCACTGGTCGCCATATGAGTGGCTCGGTACGAAGCCATATGGGCGGGTGGTCCGACGTCTTGGAATGGTTAGAAAGCAACACCTTTCAGCGCACCGACGATCCGAGACTGCAGCGATGAGTGACGCCGTCGACCGGCTCGCCCAGGCACTGCGCGACGTGATCAACGAGGCCGTACAGGCAGCCGTCGAGCGGGAGCGCGCAACAACACCGCCGCCTGCTTGAGTAGTTGAACGTCCCAAGGTGCCAGAGGAAGAGTTTGATCTGTGCCCGTGGTGCAACAAGAAACATATGCGGCACCTCATGCCGGTCAAAGAAGCCCGGCAGCAGCTAGGCGGCATCAGTCCCTGTATCAGACCGGATCACGGCAAATACCTTGGCCTGATCCCTGCCCAGACAATGCCGTCGTCGATGGTGCCCTCCGGCAGGCTCCACAGCCTCACCCCGAGAATCGTTCGCGGCGTCAGGGACCCATTTACCTCGGTGGTGATTACCGCGTAGGTATCAACTTCCTACAGGAATAGGCGTCGATTTCAGGTGGGTTGAACTTCGTCGTTGGGTGAGCCGATTTAGACGCCGAGGATCAAGCGCCCGCAACGCAGGGTCACCAGAAACCGGGATCAAACCCGAGGCGCTTGCGGAACGCCGCGACTGGGGCGTTAGGGAGAGCATTGATGCCATCAACACCTTTCGGTGTATCCGCAGGTCATTTCGCGTCGGTTTACGTCGTTTCGCGTGCTTGAATTCTGCGTTTCCGCAGCTCACGCCATTTTTTGGGGCGGGTTCGATTCCCGGCAGCTCCACTGAGAAGGTATTGGTCAGAGCCATAAGTTCTGGCCAGTTTTCTTTCACGTCAACAGTCCCATCAACATTTCGCGCTACGAAGATCCTTCGCCTGGTCGGCCAAGTCACCGTTTCACCGGATGGCGACATCATTGACATAGCGGTCAACTCCGCTGAAGCGCTGCCCGGCGACATACGGGCTCGATGGGCGAGGCGGGCCGGACGGGATGCTCAAACGCTCGCGGAAACCATCGCGAGGTTGCAGATGACCGTCGCTCAGCGGTGAAGCCTCCCCACCCCGTACCTGCTCGTTTGCCCCAAATCGGGTGAAATCGCGTGAAGGTGTCGGCGTGCAGGACGATCTTGCAGCAGGCGCACGATCAGGTAGAGCGTGGCCAGGCTCCGGGTCGGCGGGGTGGTGGTCATGGACCATAAGCCCGGACGGCGTTAGCTGGTCGTGCTCTAATTGCGTCATTATTTTCACGCGCACAACCTAGGGTGACGACGTATGAAAAGACGGATGAAAGGCGCTAGCGGGACGGCTGGCGATACCGGCGATAGCCGCGTGGCGGTGAATGTGCGGGTGCGTGTATATCCGGGGACCGACGCTGAGGTCCGTGGCGCTGTGGTCGAGGATTTCGGCGATCTGGCGGGGCACGCAGTGGATATCGGTGAGAACCATATAGCTGACCCCGCGCGCAGATGGGCGGTGGCGCTCGACACCGGCGGTTTGGTTTTCGTCGACAGCGACCAGTTGGTCGCCGAGTAGTTTTAGCTGCCGCGGTTTACCCACCGTCGGGCGACCATCTTGTCCAGTTGCGGCGGCGCTATCGGACAATAGGGTGCCAGCCAGCGTGCAGAACCCAGATTGCACTTTAGTCAATGCTCCGACTGCTCGATCTCGTCAAGCTGTCTGTCGAGGTCCGTTAATTCGATTGCCAGACGCCGCAATTGGCGTGCGATGGCTGCGCGCCGCTGCTCAAGCAGCGCGCGGCGCTCTTGGCGGCCCATGTTGTGTGCGTCTGTCTGCATGGTGGTCGCTCCCCGTGGTCTGGCTGTGAAGTTGCAGACACCCGGCAGTGTGCGGCTGGTGCGCCGACTTGGCCAGCCCGCGCCGCGACTGACAGCACAATTGACAAGCAACCGACACCGACCCGTGACCGGGCACCCCGTCAGCGGTACCGACCGACCGGCTCAGTGCCCGCAGACGCGCGTGTCGCTCATCTTCGATGCCGTGGTCTGCGGCTCCGGCACCCCGGGTCTGCACACCGTGGTGTCCACGGCGACACTTCACGGGCCATCGTCTCGTTGCCGTCCCATAAGGTGATGGTCTGCGAGATAAGTTCTGATGGACCTCCGCACGTTTCGCAGAAATGGTCCGGGTCTGGCTGAATGTGAATCTGAAGCGGCATGGCGTCGATTGTGGGGGGACCGTCGGGCGCATCGGTCCCTGGACACGCGCGGACCGGTCTCGAACGTGGCCACAATTTGGATACCGGGGGCAAACCCATTCAACGTTGTGCGCGGCGCGCGCGGGAAAAATCTCTGGCCACGGAGCTTGGCTTCGAAGGACACATGAAGTGGGCCGAGGCGATGCCATGACGGCGGTAGTCTGTATCCCTTTGAGCCGTGCAGCGTGCCCACATATTGCCCACAATCTGCCCACAGTTACAGATATCTCTTGTGATTCAGCGGGATGTGTTTGTGCAGGTGGTGCCGTTTTCGACCCCCTGATCAGGTAGGCGAGCAGAAGCACGACTTTTCTACGGGTCGGGCTCGTCATACGTGATCGGCAAGGCCGTCGTCACCGAGGACGAGGACTGGGACTTCTAAGTCGCAGGTCACCAGCTTCGGGCGGTGGGGCCCCCGCTAAGAAAGCAACAGACTTGTGCCGAGTCTCGTCGCAATAGGCGCAACGTGTTCGGCCTGGCCGCAATTGACGAGCGCAGCAATCATGTTCCGTTTGGGTGATCCTGAACCTGCATAGATGCCAACGAAGGATATGGAGAATCAACTTCCCAAACTGAGACCGCGGGTTCGATTCCCGCCCTCGGCTCCAATCTCGGCCCTGGTCAGGGCGTTTCGACCGCGACAAAGTTTCGACCGACACCTGATTCCTGTCGCTAACTTGTCGCCCACGCGGACAAGTTGCCCACGCGAATCCATTTCTATCGAGCCGGATAGACCCGGCCTGGCAGCAACCGCATGTTCCGGCCGCGTCTCGATGCTACGTCGCGGTAACCTCCCGGATCTGGTTGCCGCCGGACCGTTTCGCGTCATACATTGCGGCATCGGCGATGGCGATCAGATCGTCGATCGTCTCGCAGCCAAGGACTGAGACGGACTTCAGAGGAAGGCGGGCGACTCCCAGGCTGGCGGTGATGCCGAACGGCGTGGCCGCGACGGCGTTTCGCACAGCTTCGGCCCACCCGTTGATCTGATCGCCGCTGACGATATCGGCGATGCAGAATTCCTCACCCCCCACGCGCGCGACGATCGCACTGTCGCCACTGTGGTGACGAAGGACATTGCCAACCGCGATCAGCGCCCTGTCGCCTAACGCGTGGCCATATGTGTCATTGACATTCTTGAAGTGGTCCAGATCGACCATCGTCACGGCGAGACACCGGTCGGCGGCAAGTGTGTGTGCGGCCACCAGATGACCGGCCGACCGATAAAACCCGCGCCGATTGAGCACTCCGCACAGAGGGTCGACATCGGAGTCCATCACGTCGATACCGAGGAAATGCACCAGCGTATGGCTGACGAACGGCACAGACACCATTGCGACAGTAATTCCCACAAAGACGCAGGCGGCTCCAACAACGTCGCCGCTACCGGCGGACAGTTTGATCGCCAAGGCCAGTGTCGTGGCTGTTGCGGCGGCCAGGGTCAGGAGCAGAAGAGTAGCCCTATGGCAGAAGGCAACATATCCAGCCAGCACGGCAAACGTCATACATGCGATCAGGCCGAATAACGCGTCAGAGTAACTCAGGCAGACAACGGCCGTACAGGCAACGGCAGTAATGGCATAACAGATCGATTGCCGTCGCGTCGGCCACCGGCGCGCCCAGAGCAAAGCCATCGCCATGCACCACGCCACTGACAGCAGCACTGCGATGTACGTCACCGCGCGGTCAGGACCAGCGGGACTCCACGTCATGGCCAGTGTGATCGCACAGAGCATGGCGGTTGTTGCGGCGACGAACAAACGGACGAACTTCTGCAAATCCCGCGACGCCAGATAGCCCGTGAGCCAGTCGTAATGGTCGGGTTGGCGCCACCACACCGCCAAGCGACTCACGACGCACGCCATCTCGTCGGGCGACGGTGCTGCTCTCGTTTTGACAGACCACCGTGAGTGACCCTCACGGCATGCTGGTTCATCATCAGCCTCCCGCAAGGTGCTGGCATCGTTCGCCCTCAGCTACGGGCGTTAAGCCTTTCCATCAGACCACAGACTATCGTTGGCTAACAACGCTGACCACAAGGTCACAGGCCGCCGAAGCGACAAGACCTCGCTCACCCGTTCGGCAACCGTGGTTCCGACGTAGCCGCGCGCGTTGGACTCGGCCTCAGAGTCAGTAACGTGCTCGCCGCGCCGCCGGATGCGCCGCAACCGGTGAATACTGGTGAAATCCACCAGTTTCTCTCGGACCTTCCCGAGTAATCCTCGGCCACAGGCTCCGGCTCAGGGATGGCGGCTCACACGCAAACTCCGGCGCGGCCTGCGTGATGCCAGGGACGACTTCGGTCGCATCACCGCCCGCGCCGTCCCATGCGGCGGTGCTGTCGCTGTCAGACGACTCAGCGGCGACCGCCTCATCCGGGTTGTCGTCGTTGATCCTCATGACGGTGGAGGTTAGTCCGGTGCCGGTCTCCGCGATGCCGCTTTGAGTGCAGCTCCGCTCTGGAGTAGGGGTTGGCGGACGATGACCCTTGACGCCGTCAAGACGCGAAAACAAAACCGCAGGTAACGAGCGGGAACGAATCGGACCGAGACGGAGCGAAACCGCAGGTCAATAGGCATTTTGCCTGGTCAAGTCAGGGGTTCGATTCCCCTAGGCTCCACAAGCTCGTTTATGGACGCGGTTGCACGTCGACGCTGGGTGGCCGGGGCGAGGGTTCCTGGCGTTCCGGGCGCGATGAGCGCCGGACAACGCTGAATGCGACAGCCCCACCGGCGAGGACCACGACGGCGACGCCTGCGATCACCCAGGGCCGCTTGCTGCGACGCTGGGCGCGCCGCGCGTCCTGCAGCGCCTGAGGCAGCCCGGCGACCACTTCCTGGGCGGCGGCCAGCTCCTGGGCGAGTGTTTCTTGGGCCGCAGCGATTTCGCGGGCCAGGCGGCCCTCCTGGTAGCGGCGACGGAGCTGCGACGCGGTCGACTGCGCGGACTGGACACTCAGGCCGACAACTCCGCGTGTGACGTCTACGGGTCCCACCGCCGAGTAAGTCAGGCCGCGGGCCAGTCGCTCCCGGGGGGTCAAGCGGGATTCCGTCTTCGCGCTCATCTGCCGCCTTTCTGTGCTGCTGCTGGAGCCTGTCCTGAAGCCAGCCCCGAGCGAGTCGGGTACCTGAACAGACTGCCACCATAGGGGATGCCGCCGGGCCCGTTGCACGTACGCCGTGTCTTTGGCGGCGGTTGGGATCGGGTGACACCGGATGCGGGCATGCCCGCGGGTAGTGGCAGACTCTGATGCCGTGACTAATAGCCCCATTCAGACCGCTACCGCCACGCTCCACACCAACCGCGGTGACATCAAGGTTGCCCTGTTCGGAAACCACGCGCCCAAGACCGTCGCCAACTTCGTTGGCCTGGCGCAGGGCACCAAGGAGTACTCGACCCAGAACGCATCGGGTGGTTCCTCCGGGCCGTTTTACGATGGTGCGGCCTTTCACCGGGTGATCGGGGGCTTCATGATCCAGGGTGGTGACCCGACCGGAACGGGTCGCGGCGGCCCGGGTTACAAGTTCGCCGACGAGTTCCACCCCGAACTGCAATTCGACAGGCCTTACCTGCTGGCGATGGCGAATGCCGGGCCGGGCACCAACGGCTCCCAGTTCTTCATCACGGTGGACAAGACTCCGCACTTGAACCGGAGGCACACGATCTTCGGCGAAGTGATCGACCCCGAGTCGCAGGGGGTCGTTGACGCGATCGCGACCACATCCACCGACGGCAACGATCGCCCTGTCGAGCCGGTCGTCATCGAGTCGATCACGATCTCCTAGGCGGGCGCGAAGCTTTTCAGCGGCCGGCTTGCTCAGGGTTGTCTACGGCCCGCGTAGCCGGCCGCCGTGAGCGCGTCGAGCACCTGCAGCGGGTCGGTCCCGAGGTCCCAGCGGGACAACAGCGTCAGCCCACCGTCGACCGTTTCGACCTCGAGCAGCCGTACGTTGTGCCCATGGCGGCGGAACTCGGTGATCCGGATGACCTTGATATCGGAGTGCTGTAATACCTGCGTCCGGAACCAGCCGCGAAGCGCCAGGCCGCCGGGGGTAATTGCCAGCTTGGGACGCGCACGCCACGTCATGCCCGCAAACACGAGCAGACCCACCGCGGCAACGCCGGCGATGAGGCGCCCCGGCAGGTCTGTGATAAGGGTCACACTGGCGATAGCCATGAAAACGCCGCCAGCCCCACAACCAGCGATTCCCGTCGCGCGCGGCTCCCATTGGGTTTGCTGCATGCGCTACCTAGCCCCTCCCACCACTGCCTATGTAGTTATCCACAAGCGCTATCAACAGTGGGGATAAATAACACGCGTGTGATTGGGTGGCCGCTAAGTTGCTGACGCAGGGCCAAATCACGCCCAAGATGAATTCATTTTGGCGTGGACATCGGTCAGTGCCAGCGCATCGTGAGCAACAAGCCGGTGATCATGAAAGCGAACGCGATGGCATAGTTCCAGGGCCCGAGTTGCGCCATCCAGTTAAGGGCGGCCGGAGCCTGGGTCCCGACGGCGGCCAACTGAAACACCATCAACCAGACGAGCCCGATGAGCATCAGCCCGACAAACAACGCAACGAACCACACACTCGACGGTCCGACCTTCACTTTCACCGGGGTGCGGCTGACCGCGCTGACGGTGAAGTCGTTCTTCTTGCGGACCTTGGACTTGGGCATGATTACCTCGGGATTACCTCAACAACACGGTGAGCGGGGCGGGGATGCGACGATACGACTGCAGCTGCACGCATAGCTTGGGAACGAGACTAACTCACCTGGCACGGTGACCGGGAAATGGAGAGTCGATGATGGACACGCGCCGTTCGCCCTGGCGCTTCGGTGTCCCTCTGGTGTGCCTGTTGGCCGGCTTGCTGCTCGCCACCACACACGGCGTATCCGGCGGCACCGAGATTCGCCGGAGTGACGCCCCGCGGCTGGTGGATCTGGTCCGCGAGGCCCAGTCGTCGGTGAATCGTCTCAACGCCCAACGCGATGAGCTGGCGAGCAAGGTCGACTCGGTGCACGGCCGGTCTTCCGATACGGCATTGATGGCGATGCAGCGGCGCTCTGCCGAGCTGGCTGCCGAGGCGGACATGGAACCAGTCCACGGGCCGGGCCTGGCGGTGACCCTCGAGGATGCACAACGCGACGCCAATGGCCGTTTCCCGCGCGACGCCTCCCCCGACGACCTGGTGGTGCATCAGCAAGACATCCAGGCCGTCATCAACGCGTTGTGGAGTGCCGGCGCTGAGGCGATCCAGATGCAGGACCAGCGCATCATCGCAACCTCGGTGCCGCGCTGCGTCGGCAACACGCTCCTGCTCAACGGGCGTACCTACAGCCCGCCCTACACGATCACCGCGATCGGCAATGCGGCGGCCATGCAAGCCGCCCTGGCCGCCGCTCCCCTGGTGATCCTCTACAAGCAGTACGTGGTCCGATTCGGCCTCGGCTATCGCGAAGAGGCCAAGCCCGACGTGCAGATCGTCGGTCACTCCGAACCGGTCCGGATGCACTTCGCGCAGCCCGCGGGCCCGGTGGGGTACTGAGCAGGATCGGCGAATCACGGCAGACGGTAACCTGACACGATGCGGATCCTGGTTGTCGACAACTACGACAGCTTCGTGTTCAACCTGGTGCAATACCTCGGCCAGCTCGGTGTCGAGGCTGATGTGTGGCGCAACGACGACCCCCGGCTCTCCGATGAGGCCGCCATCGCCAAGCAGTTCGACGGTGTTCTGCTCAGCCCCGGACCGGGCACTCCGGAGCGCGCCGGCGTCTCGATCCGTCTGGTTCATGCGTGTGCCGGCGAGCGCACGCCCCTGCTCGGGGTCTGCCTGGGGCACCAAGCCATCGGTGTCGCATTCGGTGCCACGGTGGACCGCGCGCCCGAGTTGCTGCACGGCAAGACCAGCAGCGTATTTCACACCAATGTCGGTGTGCTGCAAGGGCTTCCGGATCCGTTCACGGCGACCCGATACCACTCGCTGACCATCCTGCCGGAGTCACTGCCGACGGTGCTGGAGGTCACCGCCCGCACCCGCAGCGGCGTCATCATGGCGGTGCGTCACACCGAGCTGCCGATCCACGGTGTCCAGTTCCATCCGGAGTCGATCCTGACCGAGGGCGGGCATCGAATGCTGGCGAACTGGCTGGCCTATTGCGGCTGGGTGCGCAACGACACGCTGGTTCGCCGGCTCGAAAACGAGGTGCGCACCGCGGTGCGTCCGTATTTCCCCGCAGATCCGACGGCTACTGACCGAACTTCAGCGTAATAACCCCGTCCCGGTTGACCCCGGCCCCGGCCGGAGGGTTCTGATACACCACCCGGTTGCGCTGGGAGCCACCGGCATCGACGTCGGGGCCCTTGTCCAGCACGCCGGTCCAGCCCAGCGCACGCAACCGCGGTTCGGCGTCGGTCCAGAACATGCCGCTCAGGTCGGGCATCACGAATTGGTTGCCCTTGGACACCTGCAGCTCGATCACCGAGTCGACCGGAACGGTCATGTCCTTGGGTGGATTGGTGCCGATGACCTCACCGGCCGGCCGGGGGCTGTCCACCGCGGCCTGGCTGAACTTGGTGAAGCCGTAGACGTTGAGGTTCTTTTCTGCGAGCTCGACGGTCTGGCCCGCGACGTCGGGGAGCTGCTTGGTCTCCGGCCCGGAACCGACGATGACGGTGATCACGTTGGTGATCGCCGACGTCTGGTTGGCCGGCGGGTTGGTTTGGATCACCTTGCCCAGCAAGTCCGGGGTCGACGGCGAGTTCGCCTGCTTGAACTTGGTGAATCCTGCGGCTTTGAGCTTGGTAACCGCGTCGGCGTAACTCAGTGACGAGACATCGGGCACTTCGCGCTGTTCGGGGCCGGTGGAGACGTTGATGGTGATCTCGTCGCCCGCACTCACCGAAGCGTTGGCGCCGGGGTCGGTATTGATGACGTGGTCGGGCGGGATCGTCGAGTCGGGCTTTTGCAGGGTGCGGGTCTTGAAACCCCGGTTTTGCAGTGCGGCAACAGCATCGGCGGACACCTGGCCCCGCATGTCGGGCACTTGAACATCGCGGGTCGCACCGCCGAACGTGTTGAAGGCGATGACGACGACGATCGTCAGGACCGCCAGCACGGCGACCGCCACAATCCAGCGACCGACCGAACCACCGCTGGCATCGCGGTCGGTGTCGTCGAGAGCCTGGCGAGGTAGCGGGTCGGTGCGCGAGCTCCCGACGCTTCCGGCCGTGGGCGACAGCAGCGAGGTCCGTTCGGCGTCGGTGAGCACTTTCGGCGCCTCGGGTGTTTCACCGTTGTGCACCCGAACCAGATCGGCGCGCATTTCCGCCGCGGTTTGATAGCGGTTGTCCGGATTCTTGGCCAGCGCCTTGAGAACGACGGCATTAAGGTCAGCGGAGATGCCCTCGTGCCGTTCCGACGGCGGAACCGGGTCTTCACGGACATGTTGGTAGGCAACCGATACGGGTGAGTCCCCGGTGAAAGGTGGTTCGCCGGTGAGGATTTCGTAAAGAACACAGCCCAACGAATAGACATCGGACCGGGCGTCGACGTTATCACCGCGGGCTTGTTCGGGTGACAGATATTGGGCGGTCCCGATCACGGCTGCGGTCTGGGTGACGCTGTTGCCGCTGTCGGCGATCGCGCGTGCGATGCCGAAGTCCATCACCTTGACCGCGTTGGTGCTGCTGATCATGATGTTCGCCGGCTTGACGTCACGGTGAATGATGCCGTTCTGATGACTGAAGTTCAGCGCCTGGCAGGCGTCGGCGATGATCTCGATGGCTCGCCGGGGTGGCAAGGGGCCCTCGGTGTGCACGATGTCGCGCAACGTGACGCCGTCGACGTACTCCATGACGATGTAGGGCAGCGGGCCGGAGGGGGTTTCGGCCTCGCCGGTGTCGTACACCGCGACGATGGACGGGTGATTCAGCGCCGCGGCGTTTTGCGCCTCGCGCCGGAAGCGCAGGTAAAAGCTGGGATCACGGGCCAGATCCGCACGCAGCACCTTAACCGCGACATCGCGGTGCAGACGGACGTCGCGGGCCAGGTGAACCTCGGACATCCCCCCGAAGCCAAGGATTTCACCCACTTCGTAGCGGTCGGACAGGTGCTGAGGGGTGGTCATTGTGTTGTCTCGTATCGGGCCGGCGACGTGCTGGGCGTTAAGGGGAGAACCCAACTGGACTCGGCCGGCCCGCTCTCCAGTCCAGAATGACCTGTCGTCCCACGATCCGTCCAATTAAGTCGCAGCCCCGGGCCGGTCCCGGTCCCGGAGCCGCTGGGAGTCTGCGTCGCCGACGACGGGCCGGCCGAAGACGGTGGGGTCTCGGTGACCGTCGGTGGCTGCTGCCCGCTTTCCGCGCGGGAATTGATGACGATGAGCACCGCGATGATGATCGCCAACGCTCCGAGCACTCCCGCGGCCCATAGCAACGCGCGCTGGCCGGATGAGAACGTGCGCCGGGCCGGGGGCTGGCGGCGCCCACCGGTGGACGGCGCGGATCGCCGCGGCGCGGCGCTTCGGCCGCTGGATACCGGTGCGACCCTGGTCTGCGGGCCAGACGGAATGGCTGCCGGCGACGCCCGGCCGGGAGGCGGCGACTGGCTTGGCCGCGGAGGACGCCGGCCGGCCCGCACCGCGGCGACGGCGTCGGCGAACGGTCCCCCGCTGCGGTAACGCATCGCGGGATTCTTGACCAGCGTGATCTCGATGAGTTCCCGCACGTTGGGCGGGAGCTCGGCAGGCAACGGCGGCGGCGGTTCCTTGATGTGCTTCATCGCCACCGTCAGAGCGCCGTCACCGGTGAACGGCCGTTTACCCGAAACAACCTCGTACCCAACGACTCCCAGCGAATAGACATCGCTGGACGGGGTTGCCTCGTGGCCCAGGGCTTGTTCGGGGGCGATGTATTGGGCGGTACCCATCACCATCCCGGTCTGGGTCACCGGCGCGGCGTCGACGGCCTTGGCGATACCGAAGTCGGTGATCTTCACCTGGCCGGTGGGCGTGATCAAGATGTTGCCCGGTTTGACGTCGCGGTGTACCAGGCCGGCGGAGTGCGCGACTTGAAGAGCCCGGCCGGTCTGCTCGAGCATGTCCAGCGCGTGCCGCAGCGACAGCCGGCCGGTGCGCTTGAGCACCGAGTTCAGCGGCTCGCCGTTGACCAGCTCCATCACCAGGTACGCGGTGCGTCCCTCCCCGTCCAGCTGGCTTTCGCCGTAGTCGTGGACGGCTGCGATTCCAGGGTGGTTGAGCATCGCGGTGGTGCGCGCCTCGGCGCGGAACCGCTCGATGAACTCCGGGTCCTGGGAAAACTCCTGTTTGAGGACCTTGACCGCCACGCGCCGGCCCAGCCGGCTGTCCACCGCCTCCCACACCTGGCCCATGCCGCCGGTGGCGATCAGGCGCTGCAGGCGGTATCTGCCGGACAGCGTCACACCAACTCGCGGGCTCATGGTCCTCCCTGTAGCGCGGCCTGGATCACCGCCCGTCCGATCGGCGCGGCCAGTGCACCCCCCGTCGCGGACAGGCGGTCGGCGCCATTCTCCACCAGTACCGCGACGGCAACCTTCGGCGTCTGCGCGGGCGCGAAGGCGATGTACCACGCATGCGGTGGGGTGTTGCGCGGATCGGTGCCATGCTCTGCGGTACCGGTCTTGGATGCGATCTGCACGCCGGGAATGGCCCCTTTCTGTTGCGCGACTTTCTCGGCGCCGACCATCAGCTCTGTCAGCTTAGCGGCGACCTGCGGCGACACCGCGCGACGCTGCTGATAGGGGGCGGTGGTGCTGATGTTGGCCAAGTCCGGCCCTTTCAGGCTGTCGATCAGGTAGGGCTGCATGGTCACGCCGTCGTTCGCGATGGTCGCGGCGATCTCGGCGTTTTGCAGCGGTGTCAATGCGACGTCCTTCTGCCCGATGCTAGACATCCCCAGCGCGGCGGCGTCCGGGATGATCCCGACAGTTGATTCGGCGACCTGCAGCGGAATGATGCTCGGGGTGCTGTCCAGGCCGAACGACTGCGCCATGCCGCGCAGCGCTTCGGCTCCGGTCAGCAAGCCGAGCTGGACGAATGCGGTGTTACACGACAGGGCGAAGGCCTGGCTCAGGGACACCGTGGGCTCGCTGCCGCACGGCGCGCCGCCGTAGTTCTGCAAAGTGGCGGTGCTGCCGGGCAGCGGAATCGAGGGCGCCGCGGTCAACTGCTCGGTGTCGGTGGCGCCGGCCTGCAGGGCTGCCGCCGTGGTGATCACCTTGAACGTCGACCCGGGCGGGTAGGTCTCGGAGATGGCACGGTTGGTCAGCGGGTTGCCGGGGTCGTCGCGAAGCCGCTGCCAGGCCCGCGCCTGCACCTCGGGATCGTGCGACGCCAGCAGGTTGGGGTCAAAGGATGGCGACGACACCATCGCCAGAATCTTGCCGGTGGACGGCTCGAGAGCAACGACAGCTCCCTTGCACGGCGGCCCACCGCAGCCCTGCTGCATCGCGTCCCAGCCGGCCTGCTGGACCCGCGGTTTGATCGTGGTGTCGACGTTGCCGCCCCGCGGGTCGCGACCGGTGAAGAAGTCGGCGAGCCGACGCCCGAACAGTCGTTCGTCGGACCCGTTCAGCACCGGGTCCTCGGCGCGTTCCAGGCCCGAGCTGGAATAGCGCAGCGAGTAGAAGCCGGTGACCGGCGCGTACACCTCCGGGTTGGGATAAACCCGCAGGAAACGGAAACGGCTGTCGGTGGCTACCGAGTAGGCCAACAGCTGGCCGCCCGCGATGATTTGGCCGCGTTGACGTGAATACTCGTCGAGCAGGACTCGCTGGTTGCGCGGGTCGGCACGCAGCGCGTCAGCGGCGAAGACCTGCGTCATCGTGGCGTTGAGCAACAGCAACACGATCAACGCCATCACGGTCACCGAGATCCGGCGGAGAGAGGCGTTCATACCCGCTCGATCACCTCGGTGTTGGTCGCCGCGATCGGTGGCTTGTTGCGTGCGCGGGTGCGCAAGGGACGTCGGGCACCGTGCGAGATGCGCGCCAGGATGGCCAGCAGCACATAGTTCGCCAGCAATGACGAACCGCCGTAAGACATCCACGGTGTGGTCAACCCGGTCAGCGGAATGAGCTGCGTCACGCCGCCGACGACGATGAACAGCTGGATGGCCAGCGTTGATGCCAGGCCGGCGGCCAGCAGCTTGCCGAAGCTGTCGCGCGTCGCGATCGCCGTGCGCAAGCCTCGGACGATGACGATCGTGTAGAGCATCAAAATGGCTGCCAGCCCGACCAGGCCCAGCTCTTCGCCGAACGCGGCGACGATGAAATCGGTCGACGCGGCCGGCACCGTGTCGGGCTGACCGTTACCGAGCCCGGTACCGAAGATGCCGCCGGTGGCGAAACTGAACAGTGACTGCACGATCTGATAGCCGCTGCCGTCGGGGTCGGCGAACGGTTCCCACCACGTCTGCACCCGAATCCGGACGTGTCCGAAAATGAAATACGCCACAACGCTTCCCGCGGCGAACAGCACTAAGCCGATGACGACCCAGCTGAAACGCTGGGTGGCGAGGTAAACCACCACCAGAAACGACGCGTAGAGCAGCAGCGAAGTGCCGAGATCCTTTTCGAAGGCCATGACACCCACCGAGATCACCCAGGCCGCCAGCAAGGGCGCGAGGTCTCGGGGGCGGGGCAGGGTCATGCCCATGAAATGCTTTCCGACGCTGGTGAACAGGCCGCGTTTGGCGATCAGCACCGCTGAGAAGAAGATCAGCAGCAAGATTTTGGAAAATTCGGCGGGCTGGATTGAAAAGCCCGGGAAGCGGATCCAGATTTTGGCGCCGTTCTGCTCGGACCATGCTGCCGGCAGCAGCGCGGGAATCACCAGGAAAACCAGACCAGTGAGTCCACAGATGTAGCCGTAACGGGCAAGTTGCCGATGGTCTTTCAAGAAGGTGACCACGAACGCGAACACCGACACCCCGACCAGCGTCCACAGCATCTGCTGGATTGCGCTGGGATGCTGGCGGCCGCTCAGCTGGCTGTTGACAAGGTCGAGCCGGTGGATCATCACCAGGCCAAGTCCGTTGAGCAGCGCCACTATCGGCAACAGCAGCGGATCGGTGTAGGGGGCGAAGCGCCTAATGGCCAGATGCGCCGACCCGAACACGATCAGGAACGCCAGCGCGTAGCCGGTCAGGTTCCAGCGCAAGCCGCGCTGCTGGTTGGCCTCGACGATCAGCAAGGCAGTGACGGTGATCAGGGCGGCAAAGCACAACAGCAGCAGTTCGGCGTTGCGCCGAGTGGGCAGCGGAGGCGTGACCGCGACCGGCGGCTGAAGTTGTGTCGTCATGCCACCGCCCGGCAGTCGATCCCCGGCTGAAGTGGGGGTGGTGGAAGCGCGGTTACCGTCTGCGGGGTGGTCGTCGGCGAGGTGGCCGCAGGCCCTGCCGGTGAATTGGATGAGGGGCTGGGGGAAGAGGTGGTGGTCGGTGGCGATGCTGCGATACTTGGCTCTGGTGTCGCGCCCGAGGTGGTCGGGGTCGACGGACCGGGCGGAGACGTGGCGCGCGGCGGTGGACAGGTTGGCAGCAAAGAGTCGGCCAACAATTTCCGTAGCTGCGATTCAGCCTGATCCAGGCTGCCTCCCGGAAGCCCGGCCTGAACCTGGACCTGTCCGGGGCGGCGCAGGTCCTGCAGTGTCATCAGCTGACAGTTGGAGTGCCCTCCGGATTGGCCATAACTGATCAGGGAAAGGTCGTTGCGTGCGCTGAGGCAGCCCACCAAATAGGGCCGCTGCAACGGCACCCCTAACAGCGACCCTTGAATTCCCCGCACGATGGACACTTTGCCGTCGTATTCGGTGATGTAGTAGTTGCGCTGGATGATCCACCACCCGACGGCTAGGCCCGCAAAAATCACCAGCAGCACTAGTGTGGCAGCGATGCCCGCCCGCTGCCGTGACCACCGCGGCCGGCTCGAGTTTTCCGTTTGTGGCGCAACGCGTTTGGCGACTTCTTCGCGGGGCCTGATCGCCGAGGCGCGGCCGGCGGAGGTGTTGGGCAGGGTCAGCTGGTCGTCTTCACCTGATACCGCGCCGGCGAGAATCGGCTGGGTCTGGCCGTAGTCGTAGTCGACGACATCGGCGACCACGACGGTCACGTTGTCGGGACCGCCGCCGCGCAGCGCCAACTCGATGAGGCGGTAGGCGGCCTCGGCCACGTCGGGGATCTGCAGGGCCTCGAGGATGGTTTCGTCGCTGACCGGGTCGGACAGTCCGTCCGAGCACAGCAGATAGCGATCACCGGCTCGTGCTTCTCGCATGGTCAAGGTGGGTTCGACCTCGTGACCGGTCAGCGCCCGCATGATCAACGATCGCTGCGGGTGGCTATGCGCCTCTTCCCGAGTGATCCGCCCTTCGTCGACCAAGGTTTGGACGAAGGTGTCGTCTTTGGTGATCTGGGTCAGCTCACCGTCGCGCAGCAGATAGCCGCGCGAGTCGCCGATGTGGACCAGTCCAATCCGGTCGCCCGCGAACAGGATCGCGGTAAGTGTGGTGCCCATCCCTTCGAGGTCGGGTTCGGCCTCGACCTGCGCGGCGATGGCCGCGTTGCCGGAGCGTACCGCGGTGTCGAGCTTGGCGAGCAGGTCGCCACCGGGTTCGTCGTCGTCGAGATGGGCCAGTGCGGCGATCACCAACTGGGACGCGACCTCGCCGGCGGCGTGGCCGCCCATCCCGTCGGCAAGGGCCAGCAGCCGCGCGCCGGCGTAGACCGAGTCTTCGTTGTTGGCACGTACCAGGCCGCGGTCGCTGCGGGCGGCATATCGCAGAACAAGGGTCACGGGCGCAACTCGATCGCCGTTTTGCCGATCCGAATCGGCGTTGCCAGTGGAACTCGTACCGCAGTCGTCACCTTTGCCCTGTCGAGGTAAGTGCCGTTGGTCGATCCTAGATCCTCGACGTACCATTCCGAGCCGCGCTGGGATAGCCGCGCGTGCCGCGTCGAGGCATAGTCGTCGGTCAGCACCAGGGTCGAGTCGTCAGCTCGTCCGATCAGCATCGGCTGTCCGCTGAGCGTGATGCGCGCACCCGCCAGCGACCCCTCGGTCACCACGAGGTAGCGGGCAGTGTGCCGGCGTTGGCGCGAGGACAGCAGCGTGCCGCGCAACGCCAAACCGCGGCGCACCATCACAGCACCGGTGGGCGCGTAGATATCGGTCCGCAAAATCCGCAGCACGGACCAGATGAATACCCACAGCAACAATAAAAATCCGGCACGCGTCAGTTGCAGTACCAGTCCCTGCATCCGGCGTCCTTTCCGTCTGGGCATCGCTTTCCCTAGCGCCGTGACACCCAGCACATCGGCAACGTCACGATACTTGGACGGTGGCCGACGCGGGGCGACGTATGGCGGCGTGGGGCCCAGTGGACCTAGTGAATGCGGACGATGATCTCCGAGTGGCCCAAGCGGATCACGTCGCCATCAGCCAACTGCCACTCCTGTACCGGTGCGTTGTTGACGGTGGTGCCGTTAGTCGAATTCAGGTCGGAGAGCAGCGCGGCCTGTCCGTCCCAGCGGATCTCCAGGTGACGCCGCGACACGCCGGTGTCGGGCAACCGGAACTGGGCGTCTTGTCCGCGCCCCACGATGTTGGAGCCTTCGCGCAGCTGGTAGGTGCGGCCGCTGCCGTCATCGAGCTGCAAGGTGACCATGGTTCCGACGGGCCCGTAGCCACCAGCCTGGCCATAACCGCCGTAGCCGCCCGCTTGCTGTCCGTACTCAGCCGGCTGGGCGTAGTCAGCCGGCGGGGCGTACTCACCGGGCTGGCCGTAGTCGTATTCGCGGTTGACGGTCTCGGGGTACCCGCCGGCTTGACCGGCGTACTCCCCGCCCGGAACGTGTTCGGCGTACTGCGTGTACTCGCCTCGCCCGTAGTCCTGCTGGCCGTATCCCCCGCCCTGCCGGTAACCCTGGTCGTACCCACCCTGCTCCGGGTAAGGCGGTCGTTGTTCCGGAGGCGCGTAGCCACCTTCGTCCTGGGGGGTCGGCCCGCGACCGTAATCGGGGTACCCGCCGTGCCCTTGCGGGCCGCCGCCCGGCTGGCCGTAACCGGCGCCCGGGCGGTAGCCCTGGTCGTAGCCTTGCCCGCCGTAGCCGGCAGGCGCGGGAGGACGTTGCTCATACGACGGCGGGTAGCCGCCCTGCCCCTGGTCGGGGTAGCCGCCTGGCTGCCGCCTGCCGTCGGGGTAGCTGCCCTGATCCTGGTAGCCGCGCTGGTCTGGGTACCCCTGCTGGGGCGGGTAGCCGCCCTGATCCGGGTAGCCACCCTGGTCTGGCTGACGGGGTGGCGGATATCCCTGCTGGGGCGGGTAGCCGCCCTGCTCTGGCGGATATCCGCCGCGGGGGTCGGATCCGGCCTGCTGGTCCGGGCCACCGTGCGGATCGTCTTGGGGACGCTCGTAGCGGTCGTCGTAGTACTCATCACCGGGCCGCCCCGGCCCCTGAGCCCCGCGGTAGCTCGAATTGTCAGTCATTGGTGCTACTCCTCGTTCTGCGCCGAACGTGTTATTTGATTGTGGCCGGACGGGATCGTCGAGCGTCGGGCGGGGCTGGACATCGGGGTTGACAGCACCACGGGCGCGGTACTGGCCGGTACGCAGGTTCGACGACTGCTCGAACCGGACGACCACATCACCATACGTTTGCCACCCCTCTTCATGGATATAGTCAGCCAAGTACCTGGCGAAAGTGCCCGTGGTGAGATCCGGGTCGCCGCCCACCTTCTCGAAGTCGTGCCTACCGAGGGTAATGATGTATTCGTTGGGGGCCAAAAGGAGATTTCCCCGAAGCGCCCGGACGCCGTCGTGAGCTTCCCGGCGCAACAGGGCTTCGACCTCTTCCGGAACGATCGACCCCCCGAACACCCGGGCAAACGCATTGTCTACGGTCGCCTCGAGTTTGCGCTCCATCCGCGCGACAAACCCCCGCTGGCTATCCATGTTCTAGCGCTCGCCAGCACTTGTCTTGGTATATCGCCGGTGCACGGCAAACGACTCGCTCGCGTGACGGATCACCCAAGCATGGTATCGAGACACGGCGACGCTGCGGCACCTCGGGAATTCTGAGAACTTCATCCGCGCAGTTCAGAGCCGTTTGGCTGCAACAGCGTCCCTTTGTGCAAAGGCCCACAGCCCCTCCGGGGCGGTTGGGGGACACGGCTATTACAGTGGTATGGTCCATCGGTTGTTTTCCGGGCGAGTGGCGGAATGGCAGACGCGCTGGCTTCAGGTGCCAGTGTCCTTCGGGACGTGGGGGTTCAAGTCCCCCTTCGCCCACTTTTCTGCACTTTTGTGAACAGCGGGACCAAAGGCCACGAACTGAAAGGGTTCGTGGCCTTTGTGTTTGGCGGCTTGTCGCAGAGATGCCTTCCGTGGCCGCGCCCAGACCTGCCGCTATGCCCCGACTGAAGGTGCGTCAGTTGCGGTCACCGGGCCGAACGCGTCGCAGCTGCATGTAATAGCACATCGCGGGGAACGCGCCTATCGCTGCATCGATGCGCCATCACGCAGTGAATTGACGGGCGCGTGCGCGTTAGTAACCTGACGACCAGCGCAGGAAGGGTCGGGAATGTTCGTCGTCGCGGGAACCCTGCGTTCGGCGGGAGCGCTTGCCAAGGCCGTGCGATGCAGCTCCGGTACATAAGCATCGCGCTGCTTGTCGCCGAAGCGTGCGGTGATCCGTGGGCGATCAACAAAAGTCTGCAAGCGGGTCGGCCGGCGCAGATTTCCGACCTGGCCGAGGCCTTTCACGCAGCAAGCCGATGCACCACCGAGGCCAACACCGCATTCGAGCAATCCCGTCGGCGCTTTGACGCGGCCTGGAACCATCAGGATGCCGATTACCCGATCAACTCTTCCGCTGAAGTGCAGCGCGTGACCAAGCCGCTGGGTGCGCAGTCCCTGCAGTTACCCAAGATCGGGGTCGACCTGGAAAACATCGCCGCCGCCTTGGCCGAGGCGCAATGCACCGCGAGTGGACACATCGCAACGCTCGAAGGTCAGTTGCAGCAACTCGATGGCGTAATCGGCCAAGCCCTGGAACAAGAGAAAGACGCCAACCTCGCCCCAGAGGCCAGAGACGAACTCAATGTCCTCATCAGTGCCTGCGAAGATGCCGCCATCGATGACACCAGGGCCACCCGGGGAAGCTGCAGTCAACTCGCGGCGGCTACTCGGATTGCCTGCAGAAATCGCTGAATAACCTTCGAACCGACGGATACGATCCCGCTGCGGTCCACGGGCTCGACGCCGACGCCGCACCGGAACCGTCTGGGCTCCAGAGCGGCGAGCTGGCCGACATCCGCCAAGTCACCAACCAGGCCGTGATAGATCAGATGGCCAAGGTGCGCGCTGCACAACAGGCTCTGGATAAGGCCCTGGCCGAGATCTATACCGACGGGCCGGGTTCTCCGGAAGGAGAGGCTGCAGCCGCCAGCGTGCCCAAGCTCAAGGCGGACTTGGCCAACGCCCTCGACGACCTGGGCAAGATACCCGACTACAACAGCATCGACCCCGCCTCGATAAGCACCACCCCCGACGGCCATTTCGTCTTCACCTACAACGTCGACGGCCAGCCCGTGCAGGTCGTCGGACAGCTCAAGAACGGCACCGGTGAATTCTTCGACCAGGCCACCGGCACCACCTACACCTTCAAAGACGGCAAGTTGGCCGGCATGCGCACACCGGATCCCGGCCGGGTGGAAGCCACATCCGAACCGCTGTGGAGCGCCATCACTCTGGCCGTCGGGGCACCCGAACTCAAGGCAGGTGGCGCGGCTGCCTGGCAAGGCCTCAAAACGCTCTTCAGTCGTGAAGCCATGCAGGGTCTGGGGCCCGAAAACGTCTTGGGCCGCGCTTTTGCCGGAGCACAGCTACGTGCCGAAATGGCGGAGCAGAACCTCGCGCCGCACACCCCGCTACCCGGCACGAGCGGACAACCTGTTCCCGGGACCCAGCCTGTCCCGCCCACGCTGGTCGACCACCACCCACCAGCCCCGGCCGACATCCCCACGGCCCCTGGCGAACACCACGTGCCTGCGGTACCTGACAGCCCACCGGCGGTCCTCCACCAGCCACCACAGCCGCTACCCCCGGATTCGCCGCTATTCCACGGCTACTGCCCGATCGAACCGGGCCCAGGATTCACCAACGCCGACGGCAGTCCCATCTATCCCGACGACAGCCTCGCCAGCAAACCGTACGCGGTGCCTGGCACCGTCATTCCCGACGCAAATCTGCGACCGGGCACTGTTCTCGGCCGGTTCGGCTACCCTGGCGGTGCTTATCTAGCCCAGGAGGGGACCCCTTTCGCCGAGTTGTCGCTCCCACCAGGCAGTGCTCTCAAACCTTACTTTCGATACATAGTAGAAAATCCCGGAGCGCTGCCGCCCGGTTACCACATCGAACAATCACAAGCGGCACCTTGGTTTCAGCAGCCTGGTGGCGGGACGCAATATCGAGTGATCGCGCCAGACGGTAAAGACGCCTCAGTGGATGCCTTGCTCGAGTCCGGATACCTAAGGGAGGTACGTAACTAATGGTAGATTTTTCCAGGTTATCGGCAGACTGGTTTAAATGGTCGGGGCTTGCGCACCTCGCGAACGTATCAGTCTCCACGGATTGCGATGATTGCGAGATCATGTTCAATTCTAGCGATTACGCGTTCCATCTTCGTTATGACGGTGTGTGGTGGATAATTGACACCGTCAGCGATCGCGGACAACGCCATAACGAAACAGCTAAGCTATCCACCTTTGAGCTCGCTGAGAAGTACCTAGTATGGGATTGGGCTTCGAGCGCCCGCGGAATTATTGGCCTACAGCGCCTGGGACCTGGCTTATACTCCCTAGGTTATAGTCCAGATGTCGACGTGACCCCTATAACCGAGGGTATTGCTGAAATACGGTCAGGTAGCGGGAGCGCAATTTTGATGGAACCTTACGCCACTATATTCAGTCATCTGATGTCGAAATCGATCGATGAGATTGAAGATATGATCGCGGAGGGTATTACGTAGATCAAATTTTGCAAACTTACAAACCGTCAGTACCGCTTGATGAGGTTGAATCCACTGCTCGGGCGCGTTTTTCACCAGTCCGGCGGGGCACGCAATCCCGAATCATTAGGCCACCCGAAGAAAACGGCTCTGTGGAAAGACAGTTTTCAGCAGGGTTGTGTAAAAGTGGTTGCCAGATAATAAATAGCGTGGGCTGTTATCGGCGGCTCGGCTGGAATGGGTGAGTTTGGCTCGGATCGCCGGCGCTGCGTTCGAGGGGCCGAGCCTCAGCTGCTTGGCTGCGTCTGCGCCCACCGCAGGATGTCTGCAGTAACAGGATCAGTGATGTCGTCGAATTCGGGATGTTTCCTGAGCACCGTGACGATCATGGAGCACACGGGAACGACGCGCTTGCCCTCATCCCGAGCCTCGTTCAGCGCCTTCTCGACCAGGATGGTCGCCAAGCCACGTCCGCCGAATTGAGGACGGATCTCGGTGTGGTGGAAGACGCGCTGATTGTCGCGGTCGGCGTATAAGGCGTGGCCGACGATCTGGCCCTCGACGGCAATCGTGTATCTGCCGCCCTCCGCGCTGATGGTGGCCTCGGCGCCGGTCTTGTCGGCAGGCATCTGGTGGTCCCCTCTTTGCGCCGCGTGGATAGACGCGACCGTACCCCGGCCGGCTCACCTGCCGGGCGGGCACAGCACCTTCATGGCCAGTCGCATGACCGGCTCGGGAACCCGGTCCTGCATTGACAGCGCAGCGTCGGCGGCGCGGGACCGCAATGGGGTGCCGCGACCGAAAACCCGGTTCAGCGGTCCCCCCGACGGCTCGAGCACCACATGCGGCGGCGGAGTGCCCACAGCCGCGCCCAGCGCGTTCGACACAACCATCCGCTGAATCTCGCTGGTGCCTTCAAAGATGTTGTACAGCTTGGCATCCCGATACCACTTCTCCACCGGGTGATCAGTGATGTAGCCCCAGCCGCCCATGGTCTGGATGGCGCGTTCGGTCGCCTTGATGGCCACCTCGCTGGCGGCCAGTTTCGACATCGAGCCCTCTCCCCGCTCAAAGGGCACCCCGTTGACCGCCATCCACGAGGCCCGCCAGGTCAGTAGCCGGGCTGCGTCGATCTGGGTGGCCAGGTCCGCCAGCGGAAATGAGATGCCCTGGTTGTCGATGATTGGTCGGCCGAACGCCTCGCGCTCGGTGGTATACGCCGTCGCGTATTCCAATGCGGCGCGGGCGAACCCGATTGTCTGGGCGGCGACTATCGGGAGGGTCTGCTCGAAGGCGCCCGACTACCCCGCCGGCCGTTGCAGCAAACTGACGGCCGCGACGCCTCAGCGGTCGTCAGGCAGCCGAACGAGGCCCAACTGGGGCGGTCGGCAGATGCAACACCACGGCGGCCACCGGAACGGCGTCATCCTCGCGACGGGCCAGCAGAGCCGCGTTTTCGGGCAGCTGTCGGGGGTTGATCTCGCCGGTGGCGATGCGCCGCAGCACTTCGTGGGCCCGGGCGAGCTGTTCGCGCTTCCGGTACTGGCCGCCGGGCAATTTGACGCCGGCCCAGACGCCATACTCCTCGCGGTGGGTGATGGCGTGTTGGGCGCACCGACGCTGCTGCGCCAACGGGCAGCGGCGCAGGCACTGGATCCGTGCCTCGGTGGCCGACCGCTCGTACGCGCGCGCCTTCGCCGCGCCGTCACCACCGTCGTCATCGGGATAGCCGAACCATAGTTCCGGGTTCGCTGCGCAAGGGTGCCCCATGTCGATCTCCTCATCGGTCGTGAAACGTAGGCAAAAGCGTATATCGCTATCGCCCACCCGCGCAAGAGAAACGTGACAAAAACGTATATCCTCTGGATCGGGGATCAGTCTGTGTAATATCCGGCCTATGGCCGGAGTGTGCGGTGAGCCGTGAATCGGCCGGCGCGGCTATCCGCGCGTTGCGCGAGTCGCGCGATTGGTCGCTGGCGGATCTTGCCGCTGCGACCGGCGTCAGCATCATGGGACTGAGCTTCCTGGAGCGCGGCGCCCGCAAGCCGCACAAAAGCACAGTTCAGAAGGTCGAAAACGGGCTTGGCTTGCCGCCGGGCACCTACTCTCGGTTGTTGGTGGCCGCCGATCCGGATGCCGAGCTGGCCCGATTGATCGCCGCGCAGCCATCTGACGCCATGCCCGCGAGGCGTAGCGGTCCGGTGGTGGTCTACCGCCACAGCGACACTGACGTGCTGGAAGGCTATGCCGAAGCCCAACTCGATGCCCTCAAATCCGTCATCGATCGACTGCCTGCGACGACATCAAACGAATACGAGACGTATATTCTCTCTGTGATCGCGCAATGCGTGAAGGCAGAGATGCTGGCCGCCGGCTCCTGGCGGGTGGCCGTCAACGCCGGCGCCGACTCGACGGGCCGGATGATGGAGCATCTACAGGCGCTCGAGGCGACGCGCAGGGCCCTGTTGAAGCGGATGCCCACCAGCTTGAGCGCGCGTTTCGATCGCGCATGCGCACAGTCGTCGCTACCGGAGACGATCATCGCGGCGCTGGTCGGCGTCGGCGTCGACGAAATCTGGGACATCCGGAACAGAGGGGTTATCGCCCCAGGAGCACTCCCCCGCGTTCGCGCCTTCACCGATGCGGTCGAGGCAACGGCCCAAGACAAGACCGATCAGGACAGCGGCGAGGGGGCGCAGTGATGCAAAGCGACGTTGAGGCGTTGAGCCGTGCCCATCAGATGTTTACCGGCACCACGTGGCACCCGACGCTGGACGCGGGCACCGCGCCGTACCGCAGCCTGCTGCAGCGGGCGGCCGGACTGAATAACGGGCTGGCACACGACGGCTATCAGCTTGCGGTGGACCACAACCGGCAACGGCTCCAATCGGCAGCCACCACGGATGACGCCGCCGCGGGCGTCGTTGCCCGCGCCCACCGCGATCACGCGCAGGCCCGCGATCTCACCAAGGGCGTGCTCGACGAAGCCCGCGCCGACGCCGCCGTTATCCCGCTTACGCCGATGGCCCAGCGCGAGGCGATGCGCCGTCGCGCGGCGCGGCTACGGGCGCAACGGGCGCACGTCGTGTCGGCCCGCGTGCGGGCGCACCGGCACGTCGCGGCGCTGCGGGCGCTGCGTTATCAAATCCACCACGGCGGATTGCGGGTGCCGTCGCCGAACGGCCGCGCCGCGATCGCGGTGCGCGCCGCGCTGTCACGACTGGGACGCCCATACGTCTGGGGCGCGACCGGCCCCGACCAGTTCGACTGTTCCGGGCTGGTCCAGTGGTGCTACGCGCGGGCGGGCATTCACCTGGACCGCACGACTTATCAGCAGATAAACGACGGGATCCCGGTGCCCCGTTCGCACGTGCGGCCAGGCGATCTCGTCTTTCCGCACCCTGGACACGTACAGCTGGCCATCGGCAACAATCTGGTCGTCGAAGCGCCCTACTCGGGTGCGTCGGTGCGAATCAGCCCGCTGGGCAACAACGTTGCGATTCGGCGGCCGCTATGACAACAATGACTGCCCAGTCACCTGGGCTCGGCGAATAGGTTGAACCGATGTCGGAACACGCCGGACCTTCGGTAGCCGCCATTCAGGCGCGGCAGGCAGCACTGGTGAGCCGGCACGGCACGGTCGCCGACGCCGATCGTGTGCTGGCAGAGGTGCTGGCCGGCGCTCATGCCGCGATGCGCGAGAGCATTGGGCGACTGGACGCGATCGCCGAGGAGATCGACCGCGTCGCCCTGCATCAGGTAGACCTTGCCGTCGATACGCCCGTCGGCGCGCGGGAGTTCCAGAAGTTTCTGGTTGCCAAGCAACGCGAGGTCGCCGCTGTCGTGGAGGAGGCTCGTGAGCTCAGTCGCGCGAAAAAGGCTGTGCTGTATAGCCTGCGGGAACAGTACGGCGTCTCTGCGAGCTAACAACGCTCCAATTGTGGCGGTCGTCCACAGCCACCCGTCCGGTGAATTGTCGCCAGGATCGTGGCTGAGTACTGTCGCCGGACATGGAGGGGTCGCGACACGTCCCGCAGCGGGGCCTGCGGTGGGCTGCAGCGCGGTTCGCCTAGACGATGTCGTCGTATGAGGAGTTGCTTGTCGCGGCCAAACACATCCGGGACTGCACCGGCGATCCGAACGCGTGGCAGACAGGTTTGGCGCCGAACGAGGTGGCGGCGGTGATCACCCCGACGACGCGTTCCGAGCAACTCGACGTGATCTTGTCCAAGATCCGCCAACAACATCCGGACCTGTTCGGCGCCGCGATGCTGGACGGCCCGCCTACTCGGCGGCCATCGGATATACCTGCAACGCCGTCGGATCGGGAGAAGGGCGACGCTGCCGAAGCTATCGCGAAGGCTGAAGCTGCTCTGGCACAACAGAATTCAGCCAGCTCACAACTTGACATGCAAGTCATTTCGGCAATCCTGAACGCACACCTCACCGCTGTCGAGGGCAGAGAAGCGCTGGCCAAGTTGCAGCGGGAAACCGAAGCCGCGGTACAAACGCGGTCTGATCTGGACACTCCGGCCGGAGCGCGCGATTTCCGACGGTTTCTTATCGGCAAGCTCAGAGACATTCGCGAGGTAGTCCTGAGCGCGAGTCTGGATGACACGTCGAAGTCGGCGCTGATGGCGGCTTGGACATCGCTGTACGACGCCTCCAAGAGCGGACCCGACGTTCCCGGCGACCACCCGCCGGCATCGGCGATGCCCGCCGGCGCACCCGCGCGCGGCACCGTCGGACAGCCGGCGGACGATCCGGGTACCGGATGGGATCCGCTCCTGGATTCGCTGTTGGCTGACGATCCCGGCCTGATGGCCGAGGGTTCGTCGGGGCAGGGTCCCACGGAGGGCGTTCCGGCTCCGGCAACGCCGATGGCGCCAGTGATGCCAACGATTCCCAACGTCGGAATGGGGCCACTACCGGGTCTGAATTCGCCGAGTGGGTTACCGCTTCCCGGGATGCTGGGGGCCCACCCGACTGATCCGGCACTGCTCGCCGACGAAAGGCTGCCGGGATCCCACGGCGCGGAGCCCGAGACTCATGCCTCGCCGGACGACCTCGGCGGCGATGGCCGCGACGAGGACAAGGACCACGATGCGAGTGCGTCAGCCGATACGCGCGAAGCGCTGCCGGCGGGTCCGACAGCGGTGACCCTGCCCGACGGCGAGACGGTGACGGCGGCCAGCCCGCAGCTGGCCGCTGCCATCAAAGCCGCCGTCGGCGGAGCGCCGATCGCCGACGCCTTCCGTCAGCAGGGAATCACCATTCCCCCACCGGGAACGCCGGTCACCAACCCGATCGACCCGCAGCAGGTGACTCCGGGAGATATCGGCATCTTCGTCGATCGTCACACGCTTGCCCTCGGCCCCGGCAAAGCCCTCCTCGACGGCCAGATCCAGCACATCGGCACCGTGAGCGGGCCCGGCTTTCTAGGCTGGGAGCATCCGCCGGCGGCGACCGCAACCGTGACCGGGCCGGCCAGGCCCGACACACCGACACCGACTCGGCCGGCGAGCACGTCGACCACCCGGCAATAGTGAACTCGCCGGCCCGGCCGGCGGTGATGAACAGGAGACGGCTGATGGCAGATTCGATCCGTGTAGTGCCCGCGCACCTTCGGGAAGCCGCTGCGCATCACCAGGAGACCTCCGACTACTTGCGCACCGTCTCGTCATCGCATGCCGCGATTCAGGAGAGTCTGGACTCGCTGGGGCCGGTCTTCAGCGAACTGCGCGATGCCGGACGTGAACTGCTTGAGCTCAGACGCCAGTGCTATGAGCAACAAGCCGATGATCACGCCGATTTGGCAGACAAACTGAATACTTCGGCGACGATGTGGGAACAGCACGAGCAGGATGCGGCCCGTAACTTCGGTGGCATCGTTGACGGAGGTCGATGACAGACGCCAATCCCGCTTTCGACACCGTCCACCCGAGTGGGCATATCCTTGTCCGCTCCTGCCGCGGCGGCTACATGCACAGCGTCGCGCTGAGCGAAGAGGCCATGCATACCGACGCCGAGACCCTGGCACAGGGCATCCTCTTGACCGCCGATGTGTCCTGCCTCAAAGCATTGTTGGAAATTCGCGACGAGATCGTGGCAGCCGGGCACACCCCGTCTGCAGGGGTTCCAACCCCTCAAGATCTTGATGCGGCGATCGAGAAGCTACTGGCGCATAAACTGCGCCGCCGCGACAGCGCCCGCAAAGACGGCCTACAGTAGCCAGGTCTTGGCCGCATCGGGATCGGGAGCGATATCAGTCGGAGGCTCTATAGGGTTGGGGCCGAACAACTCTCGCGCACGGGCGAGCAGGGCGCGCACTTCGTCGAGTTGCTGCTGCAGCGCAGAATCAGCCATGTCCCTACGCTACCGAGACTGTCGCAGCTGCACAATTCACTGACTGCATAACGCATCCGTCGGCTGCCGGTACGCTTAGCCGGTGGCGATCTTCGGCCGGATAACGGCGCGCCAGCGCCTGCGGAGAGCTACCCGGGAATCACTGGCGATTCCGGCTTTCAGCTCTCCTGTCGATTGCACCCCCTGGGTGATAGGCGGGCTCTGGCCTGCCGAGCTGTCGACGATCACCACCGAAACCGCTACGCTCGCAGAGCATCTCAAGGCCGACCTGCAACGGATCGCCGATAGTGCCAACGAAGAGCTGAAGATGATCAGGCGAGCCGGAATGGCTGATTTGGCCCGGCAGGAAGACGGGACCCGAGTCATCGATGAGGCCCGCGCCCGCGCTGCGCGACGAGTCGAATCGACGGTTCGTCATTTGCACGCGGTGAAGGCACAGGCCGCCGCGGGATACTCACGCCCACCGCTGGCCGGGCCTATCGGGCCAGATCTCGACAAGACGCAAGTCATACCCGCCGTCACCGAGGTGGAAGGCCTCGGCGGCGTGCCTGCCGAGGGTGCGCCCGAGCCGCGTCGGCAGGTCACCGGGAGCGGTCGCCATCGTGCGGCGGCGGGGCCGGTATTCGGCGAGGACGAACCCGAACCGGCGGCGGTCCGGCATCCGGGTGCTGCCGATGACAACGTGGCGGTGGCCGACGCCAAGCCACCAACGGCGGAAGCCCGAGCCGGAACGGAATCCGACATCGTCCGGTTGAACCGGCTCCTGGCGTTTGTGGTCCGGCAAGAACCGCGGCTGAACTGGGCGGTCGGGGATCATGTGGACGGTACGACGGTCTTGGTCACCGACCTCGCCCACGGGTGGATACCGTCAGGTATCACCTTGCCCGCAGGTGTGCGGTTGTTGGAACCCGAGCGGCGCACCGGCAGAACCTCGGCACTAATCGGCGACACGATTCGCGTCGTGACCTACACCCCCGGCGATTCGCTGCGCCGCTCGGCTGGTTTCGCGGCGACGAAATCCTCGCTGCAGCCGCGCGAGCTGCCTGCCGTCGAGGATTTGGGCCCGGCACTGAGCGAGGCCACGCGCTGGCGCGACGGATTGCCCCGAATCGTGCACAAGTTGGCAAAGGACGCCGCCGCAGGCGGCATCGTCGAACAAGAAGTCGATGTACTGCGGGTGCATCTCGATACCGCGCGTTACCGGCTTCTGGCGCAGTATCCGGACATAAATCCCACGCTTCTACTCAACTGCCTGTTGTTGGCTACCACCGAGAGGATCGTCAGCGGCGACCCGATATCCGCGAATTATCACTTCGTCTGGTATCGGAAACTCGCCGCGTCACCGGGCGGCAGCTGACCCGCGAATATGAATTGACGCTGGTCGGAGGGGTCGACGATACTGTCATCGTGTCGGGGGCGGGCGGTCGCGCGAATCTCAGCGACAAGGACCTCGTCGAATCCGTTCTTCGGGAACTGAGCGAGGCGGCCGATAAGTGGGAAGCCCTCGTCGCGCAGGCTGAAGCCGTCACCTACAGCGTCGATCTCGGTGACATTTACGCCGTTGCGAATTCCGACGGCAGGTTGCTCACATTGACTTTGCACCCCGGCGTGATGACCGGGTATGCCCACGGAGAGTTGGCTGACCGGTTGAACCTCGCGATTGCAGCGCTCCGCGAAGAGGCCGAGGCCGAGAACCGGGCAAGTTACGGTGGGCAGCTGCAGTGACGGCGCGGCCCCGCTAGCGCTCACCCGCGCTCATCGACCCCGGCCAGGTGGGCCGGCGAAGGCTTGAGCGATCTCCAGCCAGCGCTGCGCGTCGGGACCGTGCGCGGTGAGGTCCAGCGTGCTGAGCGGGCGCCGCTGGGTGGCCAGGTAGCAGAAATCCTCGGCGGAGCCGGTGACCCGCTGCGCGGCGTCTGGTGGTCCCCAAGACCAGGTGTCGCCACCGGGTCCACGCAGCTCGACCAGGAAGGGCTCGGCCGGAGCCGCCAGGTTGTTGACGAAGAAGGCGTAATCGCGGGTTCGCACCCCCAGATGCGCGATCGACCGCAGTCGCTCGGTGGCGGGCCGTGTGACGCCCAGGGCGTCGGCGACGTCGAGCCCGTGCGCCCACGTCTCCATCAAGCGCGCGGTAGCCATCGACGCCGCACTCATCGGTGGCCCGAACCACGGCAGTTTGCGGCCGTCGGGAACCGTGAGCAGCTCCTCATGCAGCCGCCCGCGGGTGACCCGCCAGTCGGTGAGCAGCTCGGCCGGCGGAAGGGCCGCCAACTCTTCGGCACCCGCGTCGACGAAGCCGGTCGGGTTGGCTGAAGCGGCATCGAGCAGTTGGGCGAACCCGGCCTCATCGGTGACCGCGGTCAGTGCGACCCGGTCGGTCCACAACAGGTGCCCGATCTGGTGGGCGATGGTCCAGCCCGGCGCAGGCGTCGGATCGGCCCAGCGGTGCGCTGGAAGGGGTGCCACCAACGCGTCGAGGTCGTCGCTTTCGGCACGCAGGTCGGCCACGATCGGCCCGGGACCGGCCATCATCGCCTCCGACTGTCGGCTGCAGCCGCCGGGGAAATCACGTATGTACCCTAGCGATTGTTCGCCGGCTCGCCGCGGCGGCCGATGATGCTGTGCATCGCCAGCCCGGCCAGATAGAGCACCGATCCGAACAGTGCGACCGCGGGTGCGTGCCCGTTGTCGGGAATCAACGTCGCAGCCACCGTGATCGAGACGATGAACGCGACCCAGAACAGCGCATCCTGCACGGCGAACACGTGCCCGCGAAGAGCGTCGTCGACGTCCATTTGCATCGCGGAGTCGGCGCACAGCTTGACCACTTGGCCGGCCACACCAAGGAAGAAGCCGCACCCCACCATTACGGGAATCAGTAGTCCGGCGCCGGCGAGCTGAATGACCGCTGCCGTCGCCAGGGCCCCATTTGCTGTGGCGTACCGGCCCCAGCGCCGCACCATGGACGGTGTCAGCACGTTGGCCAGGAAGGCTCCTAACCCCGCGGCGGCGAAAAACAGCAATGCGGTACCGAAACCACCAGTTTCGGGATGGGTCATCTGATGGACCAGCACCAGCATCAGCAGCGAATTGATGCCGACCACCATCCGGTGGGCGGCCAAGCCGGACAGTGTGGCAGCGACCGTCGGGCGCTGCGCCACCGTCCGCGCGCCGTGCAGCCAGCCGGTGACCACCGCGTAGATGGCCGGTCCGTGGATCGCACGCTTGGTGTGGTCCGGGCCCAGGACGCGAGAGCCGAACCGCAACGACAGCAGTAACGCGATCGATAAGGGAATCCCGGTAAGGAAAATGATTGTCGATGCACCGCTATCGTCGGCACCGACGACGAAGCGGGGCACCAGCATGAAGTTGGCGCCCAGGAAAGCCGCGATGGCCCCGGCCGCGGTGGCCACCGAGTTCATCGTCACCACCTGTTCGCGCGGCACCACGTGGGGCAGCGACGCCGACAGCCCGGAGGCGACAAACCGGGCCAGGCCGTTGGCCAATAGCGCAGCCAGCAACAGCGGCATGTCGCCGGCTCTGATCGCCAGGATCGTGCCGATCCCGGCGATAAGAATCAGGCGGCCCACGGTGGCGGCGACGATGACCAGCCGTCGATCCCACCGGTCCAACAGTGCGCCGGCGAACGGCGCCAGCAGCGAGTAGGGCAAAAACAGCACGGTGAACGCACGCGCAATGGCCATGGGATCTGCCGCGCGATCCGGGTTGAACAGCAGCGCCCCGGCCATCCCCGCCTGAAAGAGACCATCACCGAACTGACTCGCCATGCGCACCTGCAGAAGTCGCCAGAAATCGGGCAAGCTGCGCACCGACCGCCAAAGGTCGACGTGTGCGCGTGAGCGCATTCGCGATGGAATCACAGAAACCGACTTCTACGATGGAGGTTGGCAGGCTGGCCGCGGCTCAAGCCGCCCCACCAACAGTACAAATCTCCGCGAGCCACGCTCGATTGCCCCGGGCGACGATGCGCCGAGATGCCATGATGGTGAGGTGCCGCCCGAGGATCCAGAGGACTATGTCGCGCCCGCCGCACAGCGGGTGCGTGCGGGTACTTTACTGCTTGCCAACACCGATCTTCTGGAGCCGACGTTTCGGCGCACCGTGATCTACATCGTCGAGCACAACGATGGCGGCACGCTGGGTGTCGTGCTGAACCGGGCCAGCGAGACCGCGGTCTACAACGTGTTGCCGCAGTGGGCGAAACTGGCGGCCAAGCCGAAGACGATGTTCATCGGCGGGCCGGTGAAGCGTGACGCGGCCCTGTGTCTGGCGACGTTGCGGGTCGGCGCCGACCCACAAGACACGCCCGGCTTGCGGCATGTCACCGGTCGGGTGGTGATGGTCGATCTGGACGCTGAGCCCGACGCGATCGCACCGCTGGTGGAGGGGGTGCGAATCTTCGCGGGATACTCCGGCTGGACCATCGGTCAGCTTGAAGGCGAGATTGAGCGCGACGACTGGATCGTGTTGTCGGCGTTGCCATCTGACGTTCTGGTCGGCCCGAGGGCCGACTTGTGGGGGCAGGTGCTGCGTCGCCAGCCGCTGCCGCTTTCATTGCTTGCCACCCACCCCATCGACGTCAGCCGAAACTAGGGCTGCTCCCCCACCACCGGGATCGAAACAACCGGCTCAGTGGCAGGACTGCGGGCAGACGGCGCAGTCGTTACCGCAGCCGGACGCTGCCACTTCCCGGCGTAGCGCGTAGCGCGCACTCTGCCATGAGCCGGCGGCCAGCGTCCCGAGGGCGCCGGCGACACAGGCGATCACCACGACCAGCGCGGTGCGCGGAGCTGCAACCAGCGCCACAGCGCCGCCGGCGGCCAGCATCACCGCGGCCGCCAACTGGGTGGGCGCCATGGCGCGCAGCGCCAGCGCAGCGGGGCCCCGATCCCGGTTGCGCCCAAGCCACCAGGTCCCGAACCCGGCGGAGGCCACCGCCGCACCCAAGCACAGCACGCCCGCAATCAGCATTGCCTCACACTACGAGGCCGGCCACCGATCCGCCCGGCCGGCTCCGCGGGCGCCGGCGCCGATTCAGTGCTGGAGGAACGAAAAATTCGGTAGCGGCGGCAGGCCGGGCACCAGCGCCAACAGGTTCGGCGTGGGCTGCTGGTTCGGCGCGGGTGCCTGCACAGGGAGACCGACCGGCGCGGCCCCGGGTGTCTGGACCGGGAGTCCGACGGGTGCGGCACCGGGTGCCTGGGTGGGCGGCGCGGCCGTGGCGGGCGTCTGCCCGGGAAGCCCGACCGGCGCCTTACTGGGCGCCTGCACGGGCGCCGGTGCCGCAGCCCCCGGCGCGGCCACCCGGAATCCGCTGAGGATGGCGTTGGTGGCGGGTGCGTCGGCGGCCGCCTGCGCAAGGTCGGTGGTCACCGATAGCGACACCAGGTACTTGTCGCGCCCCGACGTGGCGATGACGTGGCGGCGCGCGGTGTTCAGCATCACATCGCCGTCGCGGTAAGTGCCCCCGATGATCGACGACGGGAAGCCTCCGAAATCAGCCATGGAAGCGTTTGTGGTCTGCCATGCGAGCAGTTTCTGGCTGTCGCCGTAGCCGTGCGTGATGGCTTCTTTGGGGTCGAACTTACCGACCAGCTTGTACACCACCACCTGGGCGTTCGAGGTGTAAATGCTGTTGCCGTGCCGGTCGGCGATCACCGCGAACGCATCGGGCACGTTGGGATCGGGCACCTGAGTCCAGCGAGTGGGCACCGGCAGTGTGATGTCCAGCGGCTTGAATCCCTGGGGTTTTTGCGCCTCGAGCTTGACTCCCTTCGACTCGAGGTATTCGCGCAGCGTCCCCGAGACCGCGGGGGTCGGGGTCGGCGGCGTGGCCGCAGCGGCTCCCGGAGTGGCGGGGGCCGGCGGCACGAACGGATTTGACGCCGGCGGGGTGGCGAGGAACCTATTGGAGACCTGTCCGGGGGCGGTCGTGACGTTCTGCGGCGCTGGCGCGGTGACGGCGGGGGCAGGTGGTGGCGCTGGAACCACAGGATCTGCCGACGCCCTGGCGCCCGCGAAAACCGCAACGCCGACGAGGCCAGCGACCATGCCCCCGAAGAATGCCCGGTGGGTGGAGGCGATCTGAATCATCTGCGTCGGTCCTTCCCAATGACGCGGGTACTGGCGGCGCCCGTCGTTAGGGGCTGACTGTAACCAGTAGTCGAACGCCATGGACAGGCCCGACATAGAGCTGGGATGAAGCTCTGATCGGTGCGCAACGGAACCGAGACCAACCTGTGGCCGGCGAACCCGCCGCGGCGGCCCTTATACCCTGTTCACGTGACCGAATCCCCGACCACCGCGCCTGGGAGCAACTCTGGTGCCGTTCCGGCGGACCCCGATGCGCCGCCGTACCGTTACACCGCGGCGCTGGCGGGCCGCATCGAAAGCACGTGGCAGCAGAACTGGGCGAAGCTCGGGACGTTCAACGTGCCCAACCCGGTCGGTTCACTGGCTCCGGCCGACGGAAGCCCGGTCCCCCATGACAAGTTGTTCGTGCAGGACATGTTCCCCTATCCCTCTGGTGAGGGACTGCACGTAGGCCACCCGCTGGGCTACATCGCCACCGACGTATACGCCCGTTATTTCCGGATGACCGGCCATAATGTGCTGCACGCATTGGGCTTTGACTCCTTCGGGCTACCCGCCGAGCAGTACGCCATGCAAACCGGTACCCACCCGCGCACCCGGACCGAGGCCAACGTCGTGAACTTCCGGCGTCAGCTGGGCCGCCTGGGTCTTGGCCACGACAGCCGGCGCAGCTTCTCGACCACCGATGTCGGGTTCTACAAGTGGACCCAGTGGATCTTCCTGCAGATCTACAACGCCTGGTTCGACACCGCGGCCAACAAGGCTCGTCCGATCGCCGAACTGATCGCCGAATTCGATTCCGGTGCAAGGCGTCTCGAAGGCGGGCGGGACTGGGCCGAGTTGTCGGCGGGGGAGCGGGCCGACGTGATCGACAGCTGGCGACTGGTCTACCGGGCCGACTCGATGGTGAATTGGTGTCCCGGGCTGGGCACCGTCCTGGCCAACGAAGAGGTCACCGCCGACGGCCGCAGCGACCGCGGCAACTTCCCGGTGTTTCGGAAACGGTTGCGGCAGTGGATGATGCGCATCACCGCTTATGCCGATCGGCTCCTCGACGACCTCGACCTGCTGGACTGGCCGGAGAAGGTCAAAACCATGCAGCGCAACTGGATCGGCCGCTCCACCGGCACCAAGGCGCTGTTCTCGGCGACCAGGGCGCGCGGTGATATTGCCGACAGAGAAGTCGACATCGAAGTGTTCACCACCCGGCCTGACACCATGTTCGGCGCCACCTACCTGGTGTTGGCGCCCGAACACGACTTGGTCGACGGGTTGGTCACCACCGCCTGGCCGGAAGGCACAGACCCGGGTTGGACCTACGGTGCCGCCACGCCGCTCGAGGCCGTCGCCGCGTACCGACGCTCGATCGCTGCGAAGTCAGACCTCGAGCGCCAGGAGAGCAAACAGAAGACCGGCGTCTTCTTAGGCAGTTACGCGACCAACCCAGCCAACGGCAAACCGGTGCCCATCTTCATTGCCGACTACGTGTTGGCCGGATACGGCACCGGGGCGATCATGGCCGTCCCAGGCCACGACCAGCGTGACTGGGAATTCGCCCACGAGCTACACCTGCCAATCGTGGAAGTCATTGCCGGCGGAGATATTTCGGACGCTGCGTACACGGGCGACGGTGTGCTGGTCAACTCCGGCTACCTGGACGGAATGGACGTGGCGACGGCCAAGGAAGCGATCACCGCCCGCTTGGAGGCCGAGGGCCGCGGCCGGGCGCGCATCGAATTCAAGCTGCGCGACTGGCTTTTCGCCCGGCAGCGCTATTGGGGTGAGCCGTTCCCGATCGTCTACGACAGCGACGGACACCCGCATGGGCTCGACGAGGCCGCTTTGCCGGTCGAGCTGCCGGATATGCCGGACTATTCACCGGCGCTGTTCGACCCCGACGACGCCGACAGCGAGCCGTCGCCACCACTGGCCAAGGCCACCGAGTGGGTGCACGTCGAGCTCGACCTGGGCGACGGCCTGAAGCCCTACACCCGCGACACCAACGTGATGCCGCAGTGGGCCGGCAGCTCCTGGTATGAACTGCGCTATACCGATCCACATAACTCAGAACGGTTCTGCGCCAAGGAAAATGAGGCTTACTGGATGGGCCCGCGGCCGGCCGAGCACGGACGGCAGGATCCGGGCGGTGTCGACTTGTACGTCGGCGGCGTCGAACACGCAGTGCTTCATCTGCTGTATTCCCGGTTCTGGCACAAGGTCTTGTACGACTTGGGGCACGTCAGTTCTCGCGAGCCCTACCGCAGACTGATCAACCAGGGCTACATTCAGGCCTTCGCCTACACCGACTCGCGCGGCTCGTACGTGCCGGCGGACGAAGTGATCGAACGCGGCGACCGGTTCTTCTATCCGGGGTCCGAGGGCGAAATCGAAGTCTTTCAGGAATTCGGGAAAATAGGTAAGAGCCTGAAGAATTCGATATCTCCGGACGAAATCTGCGACGAACACGGTGCGGACACGCTGCGGGTGTACGAGATGTCGATGGGCCCGCTGGAGGCCTCCCGGCCATGGGCCACCAAAGACGTCGTCGGCGCGCACCGCTTTTTGCAACGAGTATGGCGACTGGTGGTCGACGAGCACACCGGCGAAACACGTGTGGTCGACGGGGCGGGCCAACCGGAGCTGGACGCCAACACATTGCGGTCGCTACACCGCACCATCGCCGGGGTGTCGGAAGACTATGCCGCACTGCGCAATAACACCGCAGCAGCCAAGTTGATCGAGTACGCCAACCACCTCACCAAGGAGCACCGCGACTCGGTGCCCCGCGCGGCGGTCGAGGCGCTGGTGCTGATGTTGGCGCCATTGGCTCCACATATGGCCGAGGAGCTGTGGCTGCGACTGGGCCACACCACCTCGTTGGCTCATGGTCCGTTCCCGCAGGCCGATCCCGGCTACCTCGTCGACGACACCGTGGAATACCCGGTGCAGGTGAACGGCAAGGTACGTGGGCGAGTGGTGGTCGCCGCCGACGCCGATGAGGGCACCCTCAAAGCCGCGGCGCTGGCTGACGAAAAGGTCCAGGGATTCCTGGCCGGTGCCACCCCGCGCAAGGTGATCGTGGTCCCCGGCCGGTTGGTCAACTTGGTCGTCTGAGACTCGTCCGCACCCCGGATGATCGACGTCCGGGCCGGATTACCACCTCGTGGACATGACCGTCAGGCGGCGTAGCCACCGCATTGGCGACCATGGCCGCGACGGTTTCGGGCTTCAGGAAGTTGGCTGGGTCGTACGCGCCACCCTCGAACGCGACGAGTTCGCGCTGCATGTCGGTGTCGGTGCGGCCCGGATAGATCGTGGTCACCCGCAGCTCCGGCTCGTCGGCGCGCAGCGAGTCCGCGAAGGCGCGCAACGCGAATTTGCTGGCCGAATAAGAGGCCATACCCGGCGAAACGTTGCGCCCCGCCCCGGAGTTGATGAACACCACCTGGCCGCGGGCACGTCGCAGCGCCGGCAACAGGGCCAGCGTAAGTTCCACTGGGCCAAAGATATTCACGGCGAAGGTGGCGCGCCACTCGTCGACGTTCGACTCGGCGACATGGCCGGGGACGGACACCCCCGCGTTGTGCACCAGCACGTCGAGTTCGTCCACGATTTCGCAGGCGGCCTCGATCTCGTCGGTATCGGTCAGGTCCAGCGGGAACGTTGTGGCGCCGAGTCGCTCCGCGACGGCGTCGAGCCGGTCAGAGGGGCGACCGGCCAACAGCAGGGTGTGTGTCGGCGCCAGCGCCGTGGCAATCGCGGAACCGATACCGCCGCCGGCGCCGGTGATGAGTGCAGTTGGCATGTATTTCAGCTTATCGGGCGCTACGAATCCCGTTGAAAAGTAGGTGCTTTCACGCCTCTTTACGCGCCGGTGGCTCTCCCGCGGGGCCGGACGTCGGCTCACCGGAGGCCAGCCGTTCCAGCGGCGCCAGGGCCTTCAGCAGGGCGTCAAGGTCGGATGCGGGCAGCTGACTGAGCATCGCGGCCAGGGCGGCGCGCCGGTTGGCCAGGGACTCGCCGTGAACGGCCCGCCCTCGCGGGGTGATGTCGACCAGCACCGCGCGGAGGTCGGACGGATCGCGCGAACGTTTCACCAGCCCGATCTTCTCCAGCCGGCGGATCGCCACGGTGGTGGTGGGAGTGCGCACCCGTTCATGGGCCGCCAGGTCCGTCATCCGGATGGGGCCCTGATCGAGCAACGTGACCAGGATCGACAGCTGCGCCAAGGTCAAGTCTCCCGCCGCCGCCCCGCTGGGGTCCCCGCGACGCAGAATCGCAAATAATTTGGACAGCGCCCGGTGCAAACCTTCCGCAAGCTCCGTCACCCCGGCCGCGGTGGATTCGCTGTCCGCCATAAATCGGCAGTCTAGCCCGATACCAGGTGCTTACAGGTAGCTAGTGCCGACGAGTTTGCGGCCGTCAAAGCACTTGGGACAAGAACCGCTGTAGGCGCTCGGTCTGCGCGGCTTCGAATATCTGCTCGGGGGGCCCCGATTCCACGACCTTGCCGCGATCCATGAAGACGACCGTGTCGGATGCCGACCGGGCGAAACCCATTTCGTGGGTGACCACGACCATGGTCATGCCGTCGGCGCCGAGGTCGGCAATCAGTTGCAGGATTCCCTTGACCATTTCAGGATCCAGCGCAGAGGTCGCCTCGTCGAAGAACATCACCTGTGGGGCCATTGCCAGCGCACGGGCGATCGCGACACGTTGCTGTTGGCCGCCGGACAACGTGCCGGGGCGCGCACCGGCCTTGTGCTTCAGGCCAACTCGGTCCAGCTGAGCCAGAGCCAGCGCGCGAGCCTCGTCCGCGGGCAGCCGCCGTAACTTTCGCGGCGCCAGCGCAACGTTGTCCAGCACGCTGCGGTGCGGGAAAAGATTGAAATGTTGGAACACCATGCCGATGCGCTGACGGAGTTCGTCGGGGTCATCGCGCAACACCGATCGGCCGTCCAGCAGGATGTCGCCGCTATCGGGCTCATAGAGGCGGTTCAGGGTGCGCAGTAGCGTGGACTTGCCCGAGCCGGACGGCCCGATAACCGCTGCCGTGCTGCCGGCGGGGGCCTCGATATCGACGCCGCGCAGCACCGGTGTCCCGCCGAGGGTTTTGTGAATGCCGTTGGCCGCCAACGATACTGACGCACGATTCGTGGTGTCGACGGTCACGTCATCTCCTGGCCGAACGTGGAAGTGAGCATGTCAGCATGCTCTTCCGGCTTGATTGCGACACGGCCGCGGCGGAGCCGGTTGTCGATGTAGTTCACCAAATGCGTTAACGGGACCGTCAGCATCAGGTAGAAGACACCGGCGGCGACCAGCGGCGACAAGTTGCCGGTCTGCGCGTTGAGGTCCCGCCCCACCTGAAACAGCTCTCGCTGTTGCGCGACCAGGCCCAGGAAGTACACCAGCGCTGAGGCCTTCAACAGCGCGATGAATTGATTGACCAGCGCCGGCAGCACCCGTCGGACCCCCTGCGGCACCACCACCAGCCGCATCGCGGCCGAATAGCTGAACCCCAGCGCACGGGAGGCTTCCAGCTGGCCGGGGTCCACGCTTTGGATACCCGAGCGCAGAATTTCGCCGATGTAGGCGGCGGCCATCAATCCCAGTGCGGTAATGCCGAGCGGGTAGGGATTGTTGTTCGTCAGACCGCCCACCAATGGCCCAATTCCCAACCCGATGATCAGGATGATCACCACTTCGGGCAGGCCGCGGAAAACATCGGTGTATACCCGCGCCGGCCAGCGAAGCCCGCGCGAATGCGAGATTCCGGCGACTGCCAGTGCCATACCGAGCACCAGACCGATCACGCTGGCACTGCTGGTCAGGATCAACGTGTTGGGCAACCCCGTGCGGAACAAGGTGGGAATGGCTTGTCGATACATGTCCCAGTCGAGAAACGAATCACGCAACTGGGCCAAAGTGGATTTCGGCGCGGCCGGGCCTACCGGCTTGTGGTGGTATTTCGCCGCGATCGCGGCGAAGTCCGGCAGAGTCGGCGCCGGGGCGGCTCTGGACCCGGGTTTCCAGCCCGGCGGCAGGCTCCGCGGCACCCACTGGGAGTACAGGTTCGCCCAGCTGCCGTCGGCGATCGCGGCGTCCAGCCCGGAGTTGAGCGCGTCGACCAGCGGCTGATTGTCTTTCGCCACCGCATAGGCCACGAAATTGCCCGGGCTCAAGGCGTTGGCCACCCGCACCGCCGGGTCGCCGGGTCGCATCGTGTTCGCCGCCTGCCCCGCCGGCGCCACCCACGCGTCGATCTGGCGGCTCTCGAGGCTGGCGTACACGGTGACGAAGTCGGGATACTTCACCGGCTGCAGGTGCAGGGTGTCGACGACATACGACTCTGCCACGGTGCCCTGGACCACGCCGATACGCTGGCCGGCGGCCAGGTCGCTGAAGTTCTTGATCACGGAGCCGGGGGGCACGATCAGCGAGTAGTAGCCGAAGTCGTAGCCGTTGGTGAAGGCGACGGTGCGCCGACGTTCGTCGGTGGCTTTGATCGACGCTGAGCCGACGTCGAAACGCCGCGCCGCCACTTGCGCGAGCAGCCCGGCGAAGTCGGTGCCGACCAAGCGGACCTGCAGGCCCAGCTTGCCGGCGATCGCCCGCAACAGCTGGTTGTCGAAGCCGCTGAATTGCCCAGTGGGAGTGATGCAGACGTTCGGCGGGGCATCCGACAGCGTGCCGACGGTCAACATCCCCGGCGTGCCCAGTCCCAATGCGCCGACGTTCACCGCGCTCAGCGGCTCCACGCCCGGCGTCGTGTCCTGGTCTTGCTGACCCATGGCGCCGCTGAGCGTCAGATCGGCGGGCAAGGCGGTCGCGCTGTCCAAGCCGGCCGGCGCGCATTGATTCCTGTCGGCAGCCGCGGGCGCCGCCAATGCTGTCGGGCCGCACACCAAAAGGATTGTCGCGGCCAGCCCAAGCAGCTTTCCGCGGCGCTTGGTGCGCCGGCGAACGCGCAAACTCATCACCGCCACCGTATCGACCGACCGGCGGCCCGGCCCGTTCAGAGCCCGTTCAGAGCACCAGCGACGGCTCGTCGCACACCGCATCGGCGCCGCCGAGTACCCGAAGAGGGCCGGGAGCAACTCGGCCGGCGTTGTCAGGTGCCGTGAATACTCCGCGCCGAAACAGTTCAGCGAGCATGGTCTGGGCCATCACATAGGAGCGACCGACGCAGGCGGCGCGCGCGGCTTGGGGGTCACGCCGGTGGATCGCGGAGGTCTCGTCCTCGTAGAACGGCAACATCTCCTGGCGGCTGCCCTGGTAGGTCATCCAGAACACGCGGGGGATGAGATTTTGCGAGGCGCGGATCGTGGCGTGCAACCGCGGTCCGGCGTACTCGTCGTTGATGGTGCGCCGGTACTCGGCAGCAGTGTCAGAGAACGCCCGTGAATCCTTGGCGGTACGCAACGATCGCATCAGCGCACCGAGTTCTCCCAGGATTCGCGGGGTGGGGTGGGTTGCCGCGCGCGCCGACGCAATCCCATTGAGAAGGCCGTCGAGTTCGTGGTGCTCGAGGACGGTGGCTTCGTCGAACCGCTCTACGAACGCGCCACGGTGATAGCGGGTGGACACTATGCCGTCGTGTTCGAGTTGGACCAGCGCCTCTTGAATCGGGACGCGGCTGACTCCCAGGACCAGCGCAATCTCGTTGCGGTCGACACGGTCGCCGCTGCGTAGCTTCCCGGTCAAAAAGAGATTTAGGAGGTGCGAAACAACCAGATCTTTTTCTTTGATCCCGTATTTCTTCGGCATCGTTTTTTGCGTCTCTTTCAACCGGCTTCGGCCACCTGGCGCTGAGAAGTTTCTCATGAACTGGCGCAAAGGCAAACCCCAGATGGCCGGCTAACGGCCATCGCGCCACTTGCACAGCGCTTCGGCGGCGCTCAGGTCGTATCCGGGACCATCGCACGCCACGGTGAGCAGCGTGACCCCGAGGCCGACGAGGGCTTCGGCGTTGGCGATCAGCTTCCCGCCGTTTTCGACCGCGGCCGAGCTTTCGATGCCGGCCGGGTCCCGACCAACGTCGGCGCAATGCCGGCCGAGGACGGCCAACTTCGCCGGGAACTCGTCGGTGGAGGTGAAGCTGTGCCAAACGTCGGCGTACTCGGCGACCAGCCGCAGGGTCTTGCGCTCACCCCCGCCGCCGATCAGGACGGGGATGTCGCGGGTCGGCGGTGGGTTCAGTTTGGCCAGCCGCGCCTTGATTCGGGGCAGCGCAGCCGCCAGGTCGTCCAGCCGGCTGCCGGCGGTGCCGAATTCGTAGCCGTACTCGTCGTAGTCCTTTTGTTTCCAGCCGGATCCGATTCCCAGCACGAGTCGGCCGTCGGAGATGTGGTCGACGGTACGGGCCATGTCGGCCAGCAGTTCCGGATTGCGGTAGGAGTTGCACGTCACCAGCGCACCGATCTGGATGCGCGACGTCTGCTCGGCCCAGGCGCCGAGCATGGTCCAACATTCGAAATGTGCGCCTTCGGGGTCGCCGTAGAGCGGGAAGAAGTGGTCCCAGTTGAAGGCGATGTCAACCCCGATGTCCTCGCAGCGGTGCACCGCGTCGCGGATGTCGCGGTAATGCGGGGCGTGCTGCGGCTGCAACTGCACACCGATACGGATGTGTTGGTCGGGAGTCATGGGCGCCGCTCCTCCTCATCGCTTCGCTCTGCATCGTCGTCGGCGCGAGGCATACCGCAACCGTAGGCTCAGCGGTTGGCACGCACCTCGCGCAGGATCTCGATCAGCGCGCGGGGCTGGTCGCTTTGCACCGAGTGCCCGGAATTTTCTACGACGTGCGCCGTGCGGAAATACCTTGCGCGACGGGAGATTTCAGCCGCGTCGTCGTCGCTGACAAAGCCCGAGTTACCGCCGCGCACCAAGGTGATGGGCGCTGACAAAGCGTCGACGTCATTCCACAAAGCGGCGAAGTCGGGAACGGCACGGATGGCGTCGTAGCGCCATGTCCAACTGCCGTTGTCGAGCCGGCGGGAGTTGTGGAACACACCGCGGCGCAGCGCCTTCACCTCTCGGTGCGGCGCCGCGGCGATGGTCAGGTCCAGCATGGTCTGAAAGCTGGGGAATTCGCGCTCGCCGTGCATCAGCGCCACCGTGCCCTGCTGTTCGGCGGTCAGTTCGGCGTGCCGCTTTAACGCCGACGGGGTGACGTCGATGAGGACGAGTTCGTTCACCAGATCGGGTGCGGCGGCCGCGAGCCGGATGGCGGTCAACCCGCCCAGGGACATGCCCACCACGAGGTCGGCGTCCGGTGCGAGCTCGCGCAGCGCCGGCACCAGCGCGGCGGCGTTGTTCTGCGGCGAGTAGTCGCCGTCCTGGCGCCAGGCGGAATGGCCGTGACCCGGAAGGTCCACCGCCAGTGCGGGTTCACCGACACCGACGATGACGGTGTCCCACGTGTGCGCGTTCTGCCCGCCGCCGTGCAAAAAGATGATCCGCGGCGGACTTTGCGGCGAGGCAGCGCCCCAGCGCAGCGCGCTGATCCGGCCTTCGCCGGTGCCCGCCTCGACGCGCTCCACGTCGGGCAGCGGACCGGCAACACCGGCCTGCTCGGCATTCTCGGCCAGCAGCGAGAACTCAGACAATCCCGCCAGTGCGTCTTCAGAAATCTCGGTCACGATCTTTGACCCTAGCGCTGGCGTCTCCCGGACGTACCGACGCCGGATGCCGTGGAATCGCCGCCACAGCATTATGTCGACGAATCAGTGTGCGGTCTCGGCTCCGACTGTGCGTCCGGGGCGCAAATGTACAGATATTTCAACCCCTAGCGCACACTCGAAACCCTCGGCGCACACAAGACGAATATGGGCTAAGACCGCACAACGTGACCTCACCCCACACTCGATGAACGGTGTTACGCGCCGATGATGAACTCTTCGAGCTGGGTACGCGCAACGTCGTCGGGCAATTGCTGCGGCGGGCTCTTCATCAGGTACGCCGACGCGGGGACCACCGGTCCGCCGATCCCGCGGTCTTTGGCGATCTTGGCCGCGCGCACCGCGTCGATGATGACGCCCGCCGAGTTGGGCGAATCCCACACCTCGAGCTTGTATTCCAGGCTCAGCGGCACGTCGCCGAAGGCGCGGCCCTCCAGCCGCACGTAGGCCCACTTGCGGTCATCCAGCCAGCCGACGTGGTCGGACGGACCAATGTGGACGTCTTTGGCGTTGAACTCGCGATGCACGTTGGAGGTGACCGCCTGAGTCTTGGAGATCTTCTTGGACTCCAGCCGCTCGCGCTCGAGCATGTTGAGGAAGTCCATGTTGCCGCCCACGTTGAGCTGCATGGTGCGGTCCAGCTGCACGCCGCGGTCCTCGAACAGCTTGGCCATCACCCGGTGCGTGATGGTGGCGCCGACCTGGCTCTTGATGTCGTCACCGACGATCGGCACGCCGGCGTCGGCGAACTTCTTGGCCCAGACCGGGTCGGAGGCGATGAACACCGGCAACGCGTTGACGAACGCCACGCCGGCGTCGATGCAGCACTGGGCGTAGAACTTGTCGGCTTCTTCGGAGCCGACCGGCAGGTAGGACACCAGCACGTCGACCTTCGCGTCGTTCAGCACCTGCACCACGTCGACCGGTTCGACGTCCGACAGCTCGATGGTGTCGGCGTAGTACTTGCCGATGCCGTCCAGGGTGGGGCCGCGCTGCACCACCACATTGGTGGGCGCCACGTCGGCGATCTTGATCGTGTTGTTCTCCGAGGCGAAGATCGCGTCAGACAGGTCGAAGCCCACCTTCTTGGCGTCCACGTCGAAAGCCGCTACGAATTTGACGTCGCGAACATGGTAGGGACCGAACCGCACGTGCATCAGGCCGGGCACCGTTGCTGTCGCGTCGGCGTTCTGGTAGTACTCGACGCCCTGGACCAGCGACGACGCGCAGTTTCCGACGCCGACAATGGCGACTCGTATCTCCGTCGACGCCTGTCGCGCGTTGTGCTCAGTCATCGGGCGTTCTCCTAACCTCATAACCGTCTGTTTCGTCTCGGCTGTTGTTTGGTGTGGGATTGTGCAGGGGTCTTACGTCTGTTCGGAGAGGCCGGGCATGGCCCGCTCCGCGGCGATGAGATCGTTGAGCCACTTCACTTCGCGCTCGCTGGACTCGAGACCCAGTTGATGAAGCTGGCGGGTGTAGCGGTCGAACGAGCTGCTGGCCCTCGCCACGGCATCACGCAGGCCTTCCCGCCGTTCTTCGACCTGACGGCGGCGACCTTCCAGGATGCGCATCCGTGCTTCTGCCGGGGTCCTGTTGAAAAACGCCAGGTGTACCCCGAAGCCGTCGTCGGTGTAGTTATGCGGACCGGTGTCAGCCACCAGCTCACCGAAGCGCTGACGGCCCTTGTCGGTCAGCTGGTAGACCCGGCGGGCCCGCCGGACCGGCATTCCGGCCGGGGCGGCATTCTCGGCGATCAACCCGTCGGCCTGCATGCGCCGTAGCGCCGGGTAGAGCGAACCGTACGAAAACGCCCGGAACGCGCCGAGTAGACCGGTCAGACGCTTGCGCAACTCGTAGCCGTGCATAGGCGATTCGATGAGGAGACCCAGGATGGCAAGCTCCAGCATCGAGACACCTCCTTTGCATGCCCGGCTACGACGGTCCGACGCCTCGCGTCATCGTATCGGTTCGATATATTCGCCACAACACCAACTTCGGTTGGTGCGCTATTCGACCAGGCCGGAGCATTACGACGGACCGCTCCATCCCGAGGGTTTCCGCGCCCCGCACGATGCCGACCGTCGTGGTCACGTCGAACTTGCTCGGTTCTATAAGGGCATCGTCGGCACTGCTCTTTGCCGAACCGGCCCCATCCGCCGCGCGAGGTGCAGCTCAGCACCGGGCGGTCGTCGGAGCGGTCGGGGCGAATCGCAACAGCTTTGGTTGCGTGTCGGTGGCGCAGACGGCGACGTACTCTGGTGGGCGTGCGACTGCAGCGACAAGTGGTGGACTACGCGCTCCGGCGGCGCTCCCTGCTGGCCGAGGTGTACTCCGGCCGCACGGGCGTGTCCGAGGTGTGTGACGCGAATCCATATTTGCTGCGCGCCGCGAAGTTTCACGGGAAACCCAGCCAGGTCATGTGCCCGATCTGCCGCAAGGAGCAGCTGACGCTGGTGTCGTGGGTGTTCGGCGATCACCTGGGTCCGGTATCGGGCTCAGCGCGCACGGCCGAAGAGTTGGTCTTGCTGGCCACCCGCTACGACGAGTTTGCGGTCCACGTGGTGGAGGTATGCCGAACCTGCAGCTGGAATCACCTAGTCAAGTCGTACGTGCTCGGCGCGGCACGCCCGCCCAAGGGCACCCGCCGAACACGGACGGCGCGCAATGGCGCCCGCACGGCCATTGAATAACGAAGAACACCACGATCCGTCGTCCAGTAACGCGCCCGCGCCGGCGACTGAGCATGTGGGCAAGCAGGAAAGTGCCGATCATCCGGATGCCAAGCGCCCGGGCACACCCGGCGGGCCCGGCCCACGCCGTCAGGTGCCACCCGACGACCGGTTGACCACCATCCTCCCGCCCGTCGTCGACGACCGGTCGCCTCGGGGCGCCGACCCCATCGACGAAGTCAAGGCGGCGTTGGACGGCCCTCCGTCGACGCCGTTGCCACGGGATGCGATCGACGAAGTCAAGGCGGCGCTGGACGGGCGCGCGGCAACGTCTTCGCGGCGCGACCGACCGATGTCCGGTGGCCGCCCACCGGACGGACCGCCATTCCCGCCCCGGCGGCCCGGCGGTGCGGACGGGACCGGCCAGGAGCCTCCCGGACGAAAAGCCGACTGGCCGCAGCAGGTCAACTGGCGGTGGGTGCGGCGGGCGGCCTATCTCGCCGCTGCGGTGCTGGTGCTGTTGCCGATCGTCACTTTCGCGATGGCCTACTTCATCGTCGACATCCCCAAACCGGGTGACATCCGTACCAATCAGGTTTCGACCATCCTGGCCAGCGATGGCTCGGAGATCGCCAAAATCATTCCGCCCGAAGGCAATCGGGTCGACGTCAGTCTCAATCAAGTGCCCGTGCACGTGCGCCAGGCGGTGATCGCAGCGGAAGACCGCAACTTCTACTCGAACCCGGGCTTTTCGTTCCGCGGCTTCGCGCGGGCAGTGGACAACAACCTCTTCGGCGGCGGTGACCTGCAGGGTGGGTCGACCATCACCCAGCAATATGTGAAGAACGCGCTGGTCGGTTCGGCGCAACACGGTTTCAGCGGTCTGATGCGCAAGGCCAAGGAATTGGTCATCGCCACCAAGATGTCGGGGGAGTGGTCCAAAGACGATGTGCTGCAGGCCTATCTGAACATCATCTACTTCGGCCGGGGCGCCTACGGAATTTCCGCCGCTGCCAAGGCCTATTTCGACAAGCCAGTCGAGCAGCTCACCGTCTCCGAAGGGGCCCTACTGGCAGCGTTGATCCGGCGGCCGTCCTCGCTGGACCCGGCGGTCGATCCCAAGGGCGCGCTGGCCCGCTGGAACTGGGTGCTCGACGGCATGGTGGAAACCAAGGCCCTGTCACCGAGTGACCGCGCCGCTGAGGTGTTTCCACCGACCGTGTCGCCCGATCAGGCCCGCGCGCAGAACCAGACGACCGGCCCCAATGGGCTGATCGAGCGCCAGGTAACCAAAGAGCTGATGGAGCTGTTCAACATCGACGAGCAGACTCTGAACACCCAGGGACTGCAGGTCACCACCACCATCGATCCGAAAGCCCAACGGGCGGCGGAGAAGGCGGTGGCGAAATACCTCGACGGGCAAGACCCCGACATGCGGGCCGCCGTGGTGTCGATCGACCCGCACAACGGCGCCATCCGCGCCTACTACGGCGGTTCTGACGCCAATGGTTTCGACTTCGCTCAGGCCGGGCTGCAGACCGGTTCGTCGTTCAAGGTGTTCTGCCTGATCGCCGCGCTCGAACAAGGGATCGGCCTGGGCTATCAGGTCGACAGCTCACCCCTGACGGTCGACGGCATCAAGATCACCAACGTCGATGGCGAGAACTGCGGGACTTGCAACATCGCTCAGGCGCTCAAGCAATCGCTGAACACTTCCTATTACCGGCTGATGCTGAAACTCAAGGGCGGACCGCAGGCTGTTGCGGACGCCGCGCACCAAGCCGGCGTCGCGAGCAGTTTCCCCGGCGTGGAGCACACGCTGTCCGAGGACGGCAAGGGCGGACCACCCAACAACGGGATTGTGCTGGGCCAGTATCAAACCCGGGTGATCGACATGGCCTCGGCATACGCCACCCTGGCCGCCTCCGGTGTGTATCACCGACCGCATTTCGTGCAAAAGGTCGTCAACTCCGATGGCCAGGTACTTTTCGATGCCGGCAACGCGAACAACAGCGGCGAGCAGCGCATCGACAGGGCTGTTGCCGATAACGTCACCGCGGCCATGGAACCGATCGCCGGCTACTCGCGTGGCCACAACTTGGCCGGCGGCAGGTCATCGGCAGCCAAGACCGGCACCACGCAGTTGGGTGACACCACCTCGAACAAGGACGCCTGGATGGTCGGATACACCCCGTCGCTGTCGACGGCCGTGTGGGTCGGCACGGTCAAAGACGACGAGTCGCTGGTAACCGCCTCGGGTGCGCCGGTTTACGGCTCGGGCCTGCCGTCGGACATCTGGAAGACGACCATGGACGGCGCACTGAAGGGCACCTCGAACGAGTCCTTCCCCAAGCCGACCGCGATCGGTGGCTACGCGGGCGTGCCGGCGCCGCCGCCGCCACCTCCTCCGCCGCCGCCGTCGGAGACCGTCATCCAGCCCACCGTCGAAGTGGCGCCGGGCATCACCATCCCGATCGGCCCGCCGACGACGATCACCCTCGCGCCGGGCGGCCCCGCGCCGGGCGGTCCGCCGGATGGTGTCCCGCCGGGCGGTCCCCAAGCTCCCTCGCCGCCACCGTGACCGGAGCCCGGCAGCAGAGCGTCACCATTTCACCGCAGCCGCTGGCCGCCGATCTGCGTAGCGTCGACAACCGCGATTGCCCTAGCCGCAACGACTTTTTGGGTGCCGCTCTGGCGGACGTCGTCGGAGGACCGGTGGGCCGGCACGCGCTGATCGGCCGCACTCGGGTGATGACCCCGCTGCGGGTGATGTTTGTGATCGCGCTGGTATTCCTGGCGCTGGGCTGGTCGACGAAGGCGGCCTGTCTGCAGAGCACTGGCACCGGGTCAGCCGATCAGCGGGTCGCCAACTGGGACAACCAGCGTGCCTACTACGAGTTGTGTTACTCCGATACGGTGCCGCTCTACGGCGCGGAGTTGTTGAGCCAGGGCAAGTTTCCCTACAAGTCGAGCTGGATCGAGACCGACTCCGGCGGCGCCCCGCAGACCCGCTACGACGGACGGCCCGCCGTGCGATACATGGAATATCCGGTGCTGACCGGGATTTACCAGTACGCGTCCATGGCGGTGGCCAAGACCTACACCGCGGTGAGCAAGCTCGCCCCGCTGCCGGTGGTCGCCGAGGTGGTGATGTTCTTCGATGTGGCGGCGTTCGGGCTGGCGCTGGCCTGGCTGGCGACCGTTTGGGCGACTGCGGGCTTGGCCGGCCGCCGGATCTGGGATGCGGCCCTGGTGGCCGCCTCGCCGTTGGTGATCTTTCAGATATTCACCAACTTCGACGCGCTGGCAACAGGATTCGCGATGGCCGGACTGCTGGCATGGGGGCGGCGTAAACCGGTGCTTGCCGGTGTGCTGATCGGAGTGGGCGCCGCGGCCAAGCTGTACCCGCTGCTATTCCTGGGCCCGATGCTGGTCGTGGGAATCCGGACCGGACGTCTCGGTGCGCTGGCCCGCACCACGGTGACGGCGGCAGCAACCTGGTTGTTGGTGAATCTGCCGGTGATGCTGCTCTTTCCGCGGGGCTGGTCGGAGTTCTTCCGGCTGAACACCCGGCGCGGCGACGACATCGATTCGTTGTACAACGTCGTGAAATCATTCACCGGCTGGCACGGTTTCGACCCCAAGCTGGGATTCTGGGAGTCGCCCACCGTACTCAACACGGTGGTCACCGTGTCGTTCCTGGGGTGTTGTGCGGCAATCGCGTACGTCGTTCTCACCGCTCCGCAACGGCCGCGGGTGGCGCAGCTGGCGTTCTTGGTGGTGGCGGCGTTCCTGTTGATCAACAAGGTATGGAGCCCGCAGTTTTCGCTGTGGCTGGTACCGCTGGCAGTGCTGGCTTTGCCGCATCGGCGGATACTGCTGGCGTGGATGACGATTGACGCGCTGGTGTGGGTGCCCCGGATGTATTACCTGTACGGCAACCCGAACCGCTCGCTTCCAGTGCAGTTCTTCACCACGACGGTATTGCTGCGTGATATCGCGGTCGTGGCGTTGTGCGCGCTGGTGATCCGGCAGATCTACCGGCCCGACGAGGATCTGGTGCGGTGGGGCGGACGGATAGACGATCCGGCAGGTGGCCCCTTCGACCGCGCCCCCGATGCCCCGCCCGGCTGGCTGCCGGACTGGTTGCGTCCGGCGGGATTGCGCCGCTCGCCCGCACCGGTCTCCGACACCGACGACGAAACCGCAGCCGTCGCGGCGACCGGAGACAGACAGCCATGACCCTGGTCGCCATCCCGCTATTCCCGCGCGTCACCGCGCTTGACGCCGTGGGCCCCTACGAAGTGCTGCAACGTATTCCGTCGATCGATGTAGTCTTCGTCGGGCACCGCCGGGGTGAGGTGCGCACCGAAAACAGCATGCTCGGCATCAGCTGCGACGCCACCTTCGATGAGGTCGGCGCACCGGATGTGGTGGTCTTTCCCGGCGGTATCGGAACCCGTCAGCTGGTCCACGATGACGTCGTCCGCGGGTGGCTGCAATCGGTGCACCCGGACACCACATTCACCACTTCGGTGTGCACCGGTGCGCTGTTGCTGGCCGCCGCGGGCCTACTGGACGGTCTCACCGCCACGACCCACTGGCGGGCCGCGGACCTGCTCACCGAGTTGGGCGCCCTCTATGTGCCCGAGCGGGTCGTCGAGCACCTGCCGCAGCGAGTCATCACCGCCGCGGGCGTGTCCAGCGGCATCGACATGGCCTTGCGGCTGGTTGAGCTTCTAGTCGACCGACAGGCCGCCCAAGCCGCTCAGCTGCTCATCGAATACGACCCGCAGCCGCCATTCGATAGCGGCGCCCTCGCCAAGGCCGACCGGGCGACGGTGGCCAGGGCCAACGAATACCTGCACGCCCGGCAGTAAGCGGGCTGCTTGATCGTCCGCATTTTTACTGTCGGCCCGGCGTCCGGTAGCCTGGGGCGGTTGCCGACGCAGGCGACCCTTCTGCCACGGATCGACCGTGGCCGCATAGACCAGAGGAGGTGGTGAGGTTTCCATGCGTCCTTATGAAATCATGGTCATTCTCGACCCCACGCTCGACGAACGTACCGTCGCCCCGTCCTTGGAGGCATTCCTCAACGTCGTCCGCAAGGATGGTGGAACCGTGGACAAGGTCGACATCTGGGGCCGACGCCGGTTGGCTTACGAGATCGCCAAGCACGCCGAAGGCATCTACGTCGTCATCGACCTGAAGGCCGCACCGGCGACGGTGTCCGAGCTCGACCGCCAGCTGAGCCTCAACGAGTCGGTCTTGCGCACCAAGGTGATGCGCACCGACAAGCACTAACAATTGTGGCGGCGCTGCGCGTCCGGCGTCGGTGCACTTGCTTAGGCTGTTCGGAGCTCAGCAAAACTACGCTCATGATATCCGTCGAAGCAGGCGGACCCAGGAGGAAATTGTGGCTGGTGACACCACTATCACCGTTGTCGGAAACCTGACCGCGGACCCCGAACTGCGGTTCACTCCCTCGGGTGCCGCCGTCGCGAATTTCACCGTGGCGTCGACACCTCGGATCTATGACCGTCAGAGCGGGGAATGGAAAGACGGCGAGGCGCTGTTTCTGCGGTGCAATATCTGGCGGGAGGCTGCGGAGAACGTCGCGGAAAGCCTCACTCGTGGCGCCCGGGTAATCGTCACCGGCCGGCTCAAGCAGCGTTCCTTCGAGACCCGCGAAGGCGAGAAGCGCACCGTCATGGAGGTCGAGGTCGAAGAGATCGGGCCCTCGCTTCGCTACGCGACTGCCAAGGTCAATAAAGCCAGCCGCAGTGGGGGCGGCGGCGGCGGCTTCGGAGGAGGCGGCGGGTCCCGCCCGGCGCCGGCGCAGGCGCAGGCGAGCGACGGACCCGGTGACGACCCGTGGGGCAGTGCTCCGGCGTCGGGATCGTTCGGCGGCGGCGACGACGAACCGCCGTTCTGATCGAAGAACTTCAAAGTAGGAACGACAAGAAAGACAGATATGGCCAAGTCCAGTAAGCGGCGTCCGGCTCCGGAAAAGCCGGTCAAGACCCGGAAATGTGTCTTCTGCGCCAAGAAGGGACAAGCGATCGACTACAAGGACACCACGCTGCTGCGCACGTACATCAGTGAACGCGGCAAGATCCGGGCGCGTCGTGTCACCGGCAACTGCGTTCAGCACCAACGCGACATCGCGCTCGCGGTGAAGAATGCCCGCGAGGTGGCTCTGCTGCCGTTTACTTCCTCGGCGCGATAGCCGCCGGACGCCAACCGAAAGTACGAAACGATGAAGCTGATTCTGACGTCCGACGTCGACCACCTCGGTACCGTCGGCGACACTGTGGAGGTCAAGGACGGGTACGCCCGCAACTTCCTGCTGCCGCGCGGCCTGGCGATCGTGGCCTCGCGGGGCGCCCAGCAGCAGGCCGACGAGATTCGCCGGTCCCGCGAGAGCAAGTCGGTGCGAGACCTCGAGCACGCCAAAGAAATCAAGGCGGCGATCCAGGCGCTGGGCCCGGTCTCGCTGCCGGTGAAGACCGCGGCCGACTCCGGGAAGTTGTTCGGATCGGTGACCGCCGGCGACGTCGTCGCGGCCATCAAGAAGGCCGGCGGGCCGAACCTGGACAAGCGGATCGTGCGCGTGCCTAAAACGCACATCAAGGCCGTCGGTACGCACGCGGTGTCGGTGCACCTGCACCCGGAGATCGATGTCGAGCTTGCACTCGAGGTCGTCGCGGAGAGCTGAGCGGGCTACAGATGCTCATTGCCGGCGGCCACGGATAAACCGGATAGCCGGGGTTAGTTGTGCTGCGAGCAGCCCCTTGGGGCGCGTTTGAGGCTGGTCGCCGACGCGAGTTCTGGCGAACTTTTTCTGCGGGGTCTTCTGGCGGTGCTCGTTACCTGCGTGTAACGCGGCGAAAATATGGCCGAAAGCCAACACGCCCGACGCGGTAACCTGGCCCGACACGCCGTAGAGATTCTTGTCCACACCGATTTTTTCGCGTTGTATGGCGCTTAGGTGCAATGATGCCGCAACGCCCGGGATTGATCCACAGGTTGTCCACACCCCACTCAACACAGCTGTCGATGGATATGCACACATCATGCACAGCTTCATGAACAGCGCCCCTTTCACCTACTAGCCAGCAACGTCTAACGTCGTCCCGGCGCAAGGCGTGCGAGTGCATGGGGCGGGGCGTCGGTGCCTTGACTTACGCTCTGGATATCGGTTATCGAATGTGTGTTCGGGTGCGTTGTCAGAGAAGGAGAGTCCGTGGCGGTCGTCGATGACCTGGCGCCAGGCATGGATTCGTCGTCGCCCCGTGAAGACTTCGGTCGCCAGCCGCCGCAGGATCTGGCGGCCGAGCAGGCGGTGCTGGGTGGGATGCTGCTGAGCAAGGACGCCATCGCCGACGTGTTGGAACGGCTGCGGCCCGGGGACTTCTACCGCCCCGCACACCAGAATGTCTACGACGCGATCCTCGACCTCTACGGACGTGGCGAGCCGGCCGACGCGGTGACGGTAGCCGCAGAACTGGATCGCCGCGGGTTGCTGCGCCGGATTGGCGGGGCACCGTATCTGCACACGCTGATCGCGACGGTGCCGACCGCCGCCAATGCGGGTTACTACGCGGGCATCGTGGCCGAGAAGGCGCTGCTGCGCCGGCTGGTGGAGGCCGGGACGCGGGTGGTGCAATACGGTTACGCCGGCGCTGAGGGCGCCGATGTGGCCGAGGTGGTCGACCGCGCACAGGCGGAAATCTACGACGTCGCCGAGCGCCGGATGTCCGAGGACTTCGTTGCGCTCGAGGATCTCCTGCAGCCGACGATGGACGAGATCGACGCCATCGCCTCCAGCGGCGGCCTGTCGCGGGGCGTGCTGACCGGTTTCACCGAACTCGACGAGGTGACCAACGGTCTGCATCCCGGACAGATGATCATCGTGGCGGCCCGACCGGGTGTAGGTAAGTCCACCCTGGGGCTGGACTTCCTGCGATCGTGCTCGATCAAGCACCGCCTGGCCAGCGTCATTTTCTCGCTGGAGATGAGCAAGTCCGAGATTGTCATGCGGTTGCTTTCGGCGGAGGCGAAAATCAAACTCGCCGACATGCGTTCGGGCCGGATGAGCGATGACGACTGGACACGGCTGGCGCGGCGGATGAGCGAAATCAGTGAGGCGCCACTGTATATCGACGATTCGCCCAACCTGACCATGATGGAGATCCGCGCCAAAGCACGCCGGCTGCGGCAGAAAGCCAACCTGCGCCTGATCGTGATCGACTATATGCAGCTGATGACATCGGGCAAGAAGCACGAATCGCGGCAGGTGGAAGTGTCGGAGTTCTCCCGCCATCTCAAGTTGTTGGCCAAAGAGCTTGAGGTTCCGGTGGTGGCGATCAGCCAGCTCAACCGGGGTCCCGAGCAGCGCACCGACAAAAAGCCGATGCTGTCTGATCTTCGCGAGTCGGGATGTCTGACCGCCGCGACGCGAATCTTGCGCGCCGACACCGGTACTGAAGTCACGTTTGGCGAGCTGATGCGGACCGGCGAGCGCCCACTGGTGTGGTCGCTGGACGAGCAGCTGCGGATGGTCGCCCGGCCGATGACGAACGTGTTCCCGAGCGGCCGCAAGGAAGTGTTCCGGCTTCGGTTGGCCTCAGGCCGCGAGGTTGAGGCCACCGGCAACCATCCCTTCATGAAGCTTGATGGCTGGACTCCGCTAGAGCAGCTGGAGATTGGTGATCGAATCGCGACGCCGCGGCGCGTACCAGAGCCTGTCGACACCCACCGGATGGACGATTCCGAGGTTATTCTGCTCGCCCACATGATCCGCGATGGGTCGTGTGTGAAGCGCCAGCCGATCCGGTATGCATCAGTGGACGAGGCCAACCTGGTCGCGGTGACGGTCTCAGCCGCGCATTTCGGCGTGACCGCGGTGCGAGACGACTATCCGGCAGCGCGAGTGACGACGCTGCGGTTGCCGTCTCCGGACCGGCTGGCGCGCGGTCGACGCAACCCGATCGCGGCCTGGCTCGACGGCCTGGGGTTGTTCGGGCGGTGGAGTCATGAGAAGTTCGTGCCGGAAGCCGTATTTCGCGCTCCCAATGATCAGGTGGCGTTGTTCCTGCGTCACCTGTGGGCTACGGACGGGTCTGTCCGGTGGGATGCCAAGGTCGGCCAGGCGCGGATCTACTATGCGTCAACCAGTCGGCGTCTCATCGACGATGTCGCTCAATTGCTGCTTCGGGTTGGCGTTTTTGCGAGGATCAAGCGCGTAGCGAAGGTTGGCTATCGCGACTCGTGGCACCTGTACATCTACGGTGCGGAGAATCAGGCCAGGTTTTTACGCCACGTCGGGGTCCACGGTGCGAAGGCGGTAGCAGTACAAGAGGTGCTGTCTCATCTCGAGAACGTGGTGCGCAATACGAACCTGGACACCGTGCCGAAGGAGGTATGGTCGCGAGTCCGGAATCTGCTGTCAGCCAAAGGGATAACGCACCGCAAGTTTGCTTCGGCCATGGATAGTCAGTTCTGCGGATCGACGACGTGGAAGCACGCGCCGAGTCGGTCTAGGCTGCACCGTGCGGCGGTGGTGCTTGATGATCGAGACGTTCACACGCTAGCAACTAGTGATGTCTATTGGGACACGGTTGTTGAGATCACCAGTCTTGGGCAACAAGACGTTTACGACGGAACCGTAAGCGGCACACATAATTTCGTGGCGAATGGCATCTCGGCCCACAACAGTCTCGAACAAGATGCTGACGTTGTCATTCTGCTGCACCGTCCGGACGCGTTCGAGCGGGACGATCCGCGTGGGGGAGAGGCGGATTTCATTCTCGCCAAACACCGTAACGGTCCGACCAAGACGGTCACCGTCGCGCATCAACTGCACTTGTCGCGCTTTGCCAACATGGCGAGGTGAGACCGCCGCCTCTGTAGGTTCTCATCCGTGATGAGATGTTTCTCATTTAGGTGAGATCGATTCGGCCAAAATCTCATGAACTTGAGAATCTGGTTAGCCTCACTAAACGGTTGCTCACCTTCGACCGCATGATCGGCTTCCCTTATGCGCCGCGAGGTGGGACGCTGAAATAGCGGTGGTTCCACTGTGTGGAGCAGGCAGTGGTGGTTTCGGTCGACGTTGAGCTCGAGTCCGCGGTCGTTTCGTATAGGCCAGCGGCAGGTGAAGAGCGGTCGTCACCGACACGTAAGGTTTCGAGCGAGGCGCTGCTCCGGGCGGCGCCGTGGCGGACGTTCCGGTGGTATTTCGGTCAGCGCCACTATTCGGGCACGTACTGGTCCTCAACGCAGCGCGACCATGTGATCTATGAGTCGCGATTGGAGCTGGCCAATTTGGTGCTGGCAGACTTCGATTCGAAGGTCCGGCGAATTGTCGCTCAGCCGTTCATGTTTCGTGCTGAAGTGCAGGGCCAGGTGCGCAGGCACATTGTTGACTACTTATTGGGTACCGACGATGGACCGGTAGTGGTTGATGTGGTTCGTACCCAACGGATGGAGCGTCCGGGGATCGCGCTGTTGTGCGCATGGACCCGGTTGATCGTCGAGTTCATGGGTTGGTCGTATGTGGTGGTCAACGAGCCGGATCCCATTCGACTTGGCAATGTGCGGTTTCTTGCTGGTTATCGGCGGGAATGGTTGATCAATCGGGAAATCCTTGGTGGTTTTCGCTCACGGCCGGGCGGGCTGGCGGGAATGTCGATCGCCGAAGCTGAGGCGAGCGTGTCTGGCTATCCGAAACAGCTTGTGCGGCCGGCAGTTCTGCATCTGCTGTGGTGTCGCGACTACGAGGTTGAGTTGGCCGAGCCGTTGCGTCCTTCGACGGTATTGGAGGTGGCGCGATGAAATTTGCCGGTGTGAGGGTAGGTGCGCGAACGCGGTTCCTGTACGACGGCGATGTCATGGAGGCCGTCGAAATCCATTGCACTAAAGGTGCTTCCGAGCTGCTGGCCCGCGAGGTCCGCACTGAGACGGTTCGTCGGTTTGCGCTAGATGAGGTGATGTACTCGGGCCGCGCGCGACTCCTCGGCG